>JAYTWR010000045.1:0-5841 GCA_043743335.1 Burkholderiales bacterium | reverse complement strand
GGCATCGCCGGGTAGCTAAGTTCGGAAGAGATAACCGCTGAAAGCATCTAAGCGGGAAACTTGCCTCAAGATGAGACTTCCCAGGGACTTGATCCCTCTAAAGGGTCGTGGAAGACCACCACGTTAATAGGCTGGGTGTGTACGACGAGCAATCGTCTTAGCTAACCAGTACTAATTGCCCGTGCGGCTTGATCCTATAATTTTGAGTAGGTGCTGTTTGCCGAAATAAATTACAGTGAATTCAGATAATGAATTCAGAATGAGTGATCTTGCTAGATACGATTTAACGATTTAAAAATTATTCAATGCCTGATTCAGGTGTTGACCAACCTTCGACTTCTTCCAATTTTGTTTTTGACCGAGGCGTCTGTGCTGAGGGTTAAAAACACGCAAGCTACGTCTGACGACCATAGCGAGTTGGAACCACGCCTTCCCATCCCGAACAGGACCGTGAAACGACTCAGCGCCGATGATAGTGCGGATTACCCGTGCGAAAGTAGGACATCGTCAGGCACCCTTTGTAATCAGCAGTAAGCAGTAAGAAAAAGCCCGGTTCTCGTAACCGGGCTTTTTTTTCTATCGGTTTTCAATGCAAGCCACGCATGTTGACGACGACCGTCGACCCCACCATACTTCGCAGAAGCTCACGGTGGCAACAAAACATCGGCGCGGCAGAATGGTCAATAGTCAACGGCCAAATGTCGGTAGTCACAGAGTGCTCGGAGGAATTTGCACCATGAAGCTATTTGTCATGCTTGCTTCAACTTTGCTGAGTTACGCCGCGTTTGCCCAAACTTCTGGCGCTGGCGGCGCACCGGTTTATCCGACCAAGACGGTACGTATTGTCGTGCCGTTCGCGGCAGGGGGGCCAGCAGATATCTACGCGCGCTTTCTTGCGCAGCGTCTGCAGGAGCCGACATCACAGTCATTCGTCGTCGAAAACCGGCCGGGTGCCGGTTCAATCATCGGCACCGATGCTGTGGCGAAATCCGCCGCAGACGGCTACACGCTGTTGCTGATGTCCAATACTCACACGATCAATGAGTCTCTCATTCCCAAGAAGCCCTTCGCGTTGATGAAGGATTTCGCCCCTGTCGCGCCTATCAACTATTCCGATCTGTTGCTGGTGGTGCATCCTTCGCTGCCGGCAAGGTACATTAAGGAGTTGGTTGCTTTGGTTAAAGTAAAACCAAAAGGTCTTAACTACGCATCGTCCGGCAACGGCACGCCGTACCATCTCGCTGGCGAATACTTTAAATCGCTTATCGGTGCCGACATCATTCACGTACCGCACAAAGGCAGTTCTGAGGCGCGCACCAGTGTTATGAGCGGCCAGGTCGAAATGATGTTCGATGCCATTACTATTATGGCACCATTGGCAAAAGCTGGTCGCGTACGCGCGCTCGGCACTACCGGATTAAAGCGCTCGACCGTCATGCCCGACTTGCCCACAGTTGCCGAGGCAGGTGTCGCCGGTTACGAGGCGACGATTTGGCTGGGCGTCATGGCACCCGCGAACACGCCACGCGGTGTACTCGACCGGTTGAATGGTGAAATTACCAAAATCACCAGCCGCGCCGACGTGCGCAAAACCTGGAATGAGCAAGGCGCCGAGCCGCTCAACATGAACGCGGCAGAGTTTGAGAAATACCTGAACAGCGATATTGCTAAATGGGCCAAGGTAGTAAAGGCTTCAGGTGCGCGCGCCGATCAATAACTTTCTTAATAAAATCAAATGCTTATAAGAAGATCTCTGCTGATGTTGGGGCGCACGTTCGCGGCACTGGCCTGCGTGGGTGTCGCGTACGCGCAAGAGTCGTTCCCCAGCCGCGCCATTACCTTAATCGTACCGTTCCCGCCTGGCGGCGTTGCCGAGATCACCGGTCGCCCCACCGCGATGGCTATGGAAAAAATTCTCAAGCAGCCGATTGCTTTGGTGAACCGGCCCGGCGCGGGCGGCGCAGTGGGCAACGCGGCGGTGGCCAACGCCAAGCCGGATGGGTATACCCTACTGATGGCGCTATCGAGTATTTCAGTGATTCCCGCCGCTGATGCACTGTTCGACCGTAAACCCGCGTATGCCATAGACCAGTTCTCGCCTATCGCGCTGATCTCGGCTGATCCGACCATACTGGTGTCGCACCCGTCGCTGCCGGTAAAAAGCCTCAAAGATCTGGTGGCGTTGGCAAGCGCGAAACAGGGGCAAATGTCGTATTCATCGTCCGGCATCTATGGTGCGTTGCACATGCCGATGGAAATGTTTTTGCATCACTACAAGCTCAAAATGCGTCACGTGCCTACCACGGGAGGCGGCCCGGCTCTGACCACGCTACTCGGCGGCCATGTCGAACTTACCGCCGGGGGACCGGCGGCGATTACCGCGCACGTGAAATCCGGCAAGCTGCGCCCGCATGTGAGCTGGGGTGCCAAGCGGCACGAAGCCTACCCCGAGGTGCCGACGTTCAAAGAGCAGGGCGCAGAGATTGAGTATTACATTTGGTCAGGCTTGATGGCACCGCGTGCCACGCCGGAGCCAGTGTTAAAGGCATTGCGAGACGCCGTGCGCAAAGCCGTTGACGATGCCGACTTCAAAACCGCCATGGCGCGCGTGAACTCGCCGGTTCAGTACATGGATGCGCCGGAATTCGTCAAGTACTGGGATGCTGATGCGAAACGGTTGGCAGCCGTGGTTAAAATCGTCGGCAAAGTTGATGATAAAAAGTAGTTTAAAATCAATTAGTTATGGGTGATCCCCCAATGGCGGTGCAAGGCGGCTTGCGTAGCGACCAAGTGTCCGGGGTGATGCTGCTCGCACTGGCGCTCTACGTATGGTGGATGAACCGCGCCTATCCTATCGGCACCTTGTCAGAGCCGGGGCCGGGTTACGTGCCGCTGTTGCTCGCGATATTCATGGGCGCAATGGGCTTGCTGGTGGCGATTGGTGGCGGTAAATCCATGCCGCTGGCCGAGATGGAATGGACAGAAGCCAAGCGCGCCATTGCCTTGCTTGTCGCCTGTGGCGTCGCCGCATTCGCGCTGGAGCGGCTTGGTTATCGCATCACTATGGCCGCGTTGCTGGTGTTTTTCTTAGGCGTGATGGAGCGTCGCAAGCCATGGATGGTGGCGCTGGTCGGCGTGGGCTTCTCGTTGTTAACATACTATTTGTTTGCAACGCTGCTGCGCGTGCCGCTGCCAGTGAGTCCGTGGGGCGTGTGATTCAAGATTTAGCTATCACGATTGAGGATTTCGGCGGCACTCGCGCGAGTTGGCTCAATCCCCTAACTTGAATCCTCAATCCTAAAAAATGGTTGAAACCTTAAACAATCTTCTCGTCGGCTTTTCAGTCGCGCTGCAGCCGCAGGTGCTGATGTATGCCTTCATTGGCTGCTTCATCGGCACGCTGGTGGGCATGCTGCCCGGCGTGGGGCCGCTGGCAGGTATCAGCATGTTGCTACCGGCAACGTTTGGCCTCAATCCGATTGTCGCCATTGTGCTGCTGGCCGGCGTCTACTACGGTGCAATGTACGGCGGTTCGACGACTTCCATCTTAATACGCCTGCCGGGCGAAGCGGCCTCGGTGATGACCTGCGTTGACGGCTATGCCATGACGCAACAGGGCCGGGCCGGGCCGGCGCTTGCCATTGCAGCGATCGGTTCTTTCGTCGCAGGCACCCTCGGCGTCGTGGGCTTGATGCTACTGGCACCCACACTCGCCACATTCGCGCTGCGCTTCGGCCCACCGGAGTACACCGCGCTGCTACTGATGGGCCTGCTGGTGCTAGCCTACATGACCGGCGGCTCGATTCCCAAAACATTGGCAATGGCGGGCTTCGGTTTGATGCTCGGCATGATTGGCATCGACGCCATGAGCGGCTACACGCGCTTTAGTTTTGATGTGGTGGAATTGTCCGACGGCATAGGCATTGTGCCGGTAGCGGTGGGCTTGTTCGGCATTTCGGAAATTCTGTTGACCGCCTCGCAGCAAACACTGAGCCTGCCGAAAAACCCCTCGTTGCGTGAGCTAATGCCATCCAGCACCGAACTCAAACAGTCGGTGGGCCCTATCGCACGGGGCAGCGCCATCGGGTTTTTGATTGGCATCATCCCCGGCTCGGCGCACATTATTTCGTCGTTCATCGCGTATGGCATTGAGCGGCGCATATCGAAAACGCCGGAGCGCTTCGGCCACGGTGCTATTGAAGGCGTTGCGGGGCCGGAGTCCGCCAACAATGCAGCAGCCACCGGCGCGTTCATCCCGATGATGGCGCTGGGCATCCCCACCAGCCCGGTCACTGCCGTGATGATCGCCGCCATCATGGTCCACGGCATCGCGCCGGGGCCGATGTTGATTTCACAGCGGCCGGATTTGTTTTGGGGCTTCGTCGCCAGCATGTACGTGGGCAACGTCGTGCTGCTGATACTCAATCTGCCGCTGGTGGGCATGTTCGTCAGCCTGCTGCGCATACCCTATGCGTATCTATATCCTTGCATCTTGGCGTTTTGCATCCTCGGCTGTTACTCGGTGAGCAACTCCGTGGTGGATGTGTGGATCATGTTGGCGATGGGCGGCGTGGGTTACGTGCTGCGCAAGCTTAGCTTTGATCTGGCGCCCGTCGCCTTGGGTTTGGTGCTGGCACCGATGCTGGAATTGTCGCTGCGCCAGTCACTGGCAATGAGCGCAGGCAGCTACGCTATTTTCGTCGAGCGCCCGATTTCAGCGGTCATGCTCGGGCTGGGTCTGCTCATGCTGCTGGTGAGCTTGAAGCCGTTGCTGTTCAAATCACCAAAAAGGGATTGGCGCTCGACCGTGGGATTGGATGAGCCGACCTGAGTCGTGGCAAGAATCAGCGGATCAGTCGCTGACGATCCAAAGCGGACGGGGACGGGGATGAGGATGAGGGCGGGGTTGCACCCGCACCTGGCCCGCCAGACACGCGATAACGATCGTACTGCGTCAGCACGCTGGGCACGTAGGCCTTGGTTTCGGCGTAATTGGGAATTTTGTAGCCAGCTTGCACCACGGCATTTTCGCCTGCGTTGTAGGCGGCCAGCGCGAGATCAAGGTTATTTTTGAACATGCCCAGCAGGAAGCGCAGGTAGCGCGCGCCGCCGTGCAGGTTTTCCAGCGGATCCCAAATGTTTTTAACGGCGTAGCGCGCGGCAGTATCAGGCATTAACTGCATCAAGCCGATGGCCCCGGCGGGCGATTTGGCTTGCGGGTTGTAGCCGGATTCGACGGTAATGATGGCGTGCAGCAGCGCCACATCGAGATCGTATTCGCGGGCAACACGCTCAACCAGCGGGGCGATTGATGCGCGCAGGGCGGCATTGACCTGAATAGCTGCGCCGGTACCAGCGGATCGCTCATACAGTGGCGGCGGGCTGAACGTCTCTGCTTCGGGCCGTGGCACTTCTTTTTTGAACAACATGTAACCTTCGTGCACTGGGTGATCACTCAGGTGCGCGACGCCTTGGGCATCGACATAGCCCCAAATATCCGCTGCGGCGGGCGCGCAGAATCCACCCAGCGCGATACCCGCAACGAGCGCGAACAAAGATCGGAACAAGGTGAGCGGCGAGCGCAAGCGTTTGGCCAAGGTCGTCGAAGGCGGTTGGAAAGCGTGTATTTTACTACTACAGCGGGCGCGAGTGGGTAGGCTACAATACGTCACCATGCCACGGGCGGTATTGATCTTACTCTTTGTTTTTACAGGGTTTTTTGTTCCCAGGGCGTTTGCCGCCCTGAGTTGCCAGCAGTTGGTGGCCGTGGCGCAATCCACGTTGACGCTGCGCGATCAGGGTATGAGCCTGACGGCCGTGTTGGCTGAAGTTGAGCGGGCG
>JAYTWR010000044.1:0-22267 GCA_043743335.1 Burkholderiales bacterium | reverse complement strand
GTGGGCGAGCCCATGGCCAATGCGCGCCGGCTAGCCGCTTCCAGACGCTCGGGCCCGTAGTACTTGGCTAGATTCAACAGCCCCAAGCAAGCGCGGTAACCCTGCTCCGGATGCGGGCGGTTCTCAATTCTAAGGGGCCAGGCTCGAATTAAATTCGTTGATGGGCGAAGGAAGCAGCGAGGTGTCTACAGAATTGCCTGTCAAGCCTTCCTCGCCGCGCTGGCCGTGACACAGCGTGTTATCGGCACCCACAACATCATCAAACAAACGGACGTTGCCCAAAGAAAAGCGGCGAGCGACGCGTTTAAGAGCGAGCATTGCAAGCAATTGAATTCATTGGAGTTTTATCCGTACGCTATTGATCGATAATGTATTTATCTTGATCTCGTCAGTTTGTCGTTGCATCTTCAATTCGGCATAGATAAGATTAAATAGCATTTAATGCTACTTATGGTGAGTAGCACTGCTTTCGCAAAAGGTGAGGTTCATGCAATCTGCTCAAAAACTCTCGATCACCCTACCGCCAGAAATGGCCGATTTTATTCGTCAGAAAGTGGATTCAGGGATGTATGGCTCTAACAGTGAAATTATCCGCGAGGCTTTACGCGGCATGATTGAACGTGACCGGCACTTGGGACAGCTTGATGCCGCGATAGCGCGTGGCCTGGCCGATGCCGAGGCTGGGCGCGTGCAGGACATTGGTACCGTGCGCGCAGAGTTGCGCAGCCGCATCGGTGGGGAAAGCAAGTCGCAATGAATGTTGTTATCACCCAAGCAGCAAAAGCAGATTTAGCGAGTATCGGAGACTTTATACGGCCACACAATCCGCCACGCGCTTTCACGTTCGTCGATGAGCTACTCGATCAATGCTTCAAACTGGCAGACATGCCACGCGCCTATCCTCTTGTGCCGCGCTATGAATAATTCGGCATCCGGCGCAGCGTGTACAAAAATTATCTGATTTTTTACTGCATCCATAACGAGCGGATCGACGTCATTCACATTTTGCACGGTGCCCGCGAGTATGAGTCGCTGCTGTTTCCCAAAGCATGAGCGCTGGTGCCTCTCACCCACAAAGCAACAAAGCAATAGGTAGAGTAGAGAACACGCTTTCGCCTGCCCTCCCTCATCAAACCGTGCATGCGGTTTTCCCGCACACGGCTTTCCGATGTTCTTCACGCCAAAGCATGCGCATTTGTCCGTCCTACGATTGTTAGCGCGGCTGAGGATGTCGCGTCTGCGCACTCGACCACCGAGCGTGTAACAAAGACGGTCTGTTGCTTGGCCTTGGTATACAGCTTCCTCTGTAACGTTCTGATCGTATCCGGGGTGGTTAGTGCGGGTGGGCAAAGCGTAGCCCGCCCACCGTCCGCGTTCTTCCATGCCATGATGTGCGTGGGTACGCTACGCTTTGCCCACCTGCTCAATTCGGCATGGCCGACCGATGGAAGTCAACAACTTGATATTCCGCGCCGCGCTTCGCGTCGCGCGGTCGGTTGTTCAGCAGCGATGGCGCATGAGCAGCGCGCCGCGCAGAGGGATGCAGCCAGAAGCCAATTTCGCCATTGGCGCTCTTTCAGGATTTCAATCGATTATGCGGCAATCTCCACATACTCGACACAACTCGACGGCAGCGGAACGAGAACGCCATCTTCACGCAAACCCTCAATTTGAAATGCAATAGCTTCGCTGACTTTCATTTGCAAAGAATATCAGCAATAGTAGCCCCAGTGAACCGCAGCGTTACGCCGGGGCGCAAGCGCGAATTCGCTGACCGACAGCGCGGCCCTTGTGTCAAAATTCAATCTGCGCAAGGCCCAGCTACCATTTTCACCACGGAACACCCATGCCTACCAAGCCCCACAAAACCGTATTCTGGTTCAACGACGGCAAGTCGCCGAACGTGGCTGATTCGCTGGATAAAAACAAGGAAATCACGCTGCATCGCCTGACGTTTGATGGGCCGCAGGCGGATAACTGGGGCGCGATGTCGGCGTCACACGCGTACTGTATTACGTCCACACGGCAGGAGGCACCAGAGGAATATCAGGCTAAATCGCCGCTGCTCGCGCGCTGCCCCGACTTGTTGGTGGTATCGACCAGCGGCGCGGGTTACGACACGGTGGATGTAGCGGCCTGCACCGCTGACGGTGTGCTGGTGGTGAATCAGTCCGGCGGCAATGCCGATGCCGTGGCCGAGCACGTGGTCGGTATGATGCTGTCGCTCACCAAGAACATTCCGCAGACCGATCGCTCACTGCGCACCGAGCGCGGCATCAAGCGCGAGGCTTTCAAAGGCTGGAACGCCAAGGGCCGCACGGTGGGCATTGTCGGGTTGGGCAACGTGGGGCGGCGTGTCGCGCGCATCTGCGGGCTGGGTTTGCAAATGCGCGTGCTTGCGGTTGACCCTTATCTGACGGCAGCGGAGTGCGAGGCGCGCGGCGCGACCCAGGTGGATTTACCGACCCTAATCCAGGAGGCGCGATTTATCACCTTGCATTGCCCCTACGACAAAGATACCCGCAACCTGATCAACAGCAGCACACTGGCGGCCATGCAGCCCGGTGCGATTGTGATCAATGCGGCGCGTGGCGGTATTGTTGACGAGGCGGATTTAACTGCTGCGCTGAAGTCCGGGCACATTGCCGGCGCGGGGATAGACACTTGGGTAGACGAACCGCCGCCGCTCGATCACCCGTTGTTGACGATGAAGAACGTCATCGCCACCAACCACACCGCCGGCATTACGCACGATTCGCGCAACAATATGGCTGACTGGAACGCGGATCAAATCGCGCAAATTCTGCGCGGCGAGCGTCCACCGCGATTGATCAATCCGGATGCGTGGGAGGGATTTGCCAAGCGTTTTGAGCGTATTTTCGGTTTCCGGCCCACGGGGTAGCGACTCCGTCAATCGCGAGCCCGCTTTGTTATTCACTGTAATTTAATCCACTGAAGGAACTATCATGAAACAGAGGTCAAGTATTACCCGCTGGGTATTCGCTGTGTGGTTGATGGTGTGTGCGCCGCTGGTCATGGCGCAAACCGTGCTGGAGCAGGCCGCCGAGCATCGCTATCAAATTGACTTTCGGGTCAACGACGCCGCGTTGGCCAAGCTGCTGCCCGCAGGTTGGGAAACGGTAATCGCCACTGAAGGCCCGGCCAAAGATTGCAATCTGCGTATGATTTTTATTGACCGCATGGCCATCATGGCTGATGGCGGCAAGACGGCACAGCAGCACGCCACACGCATGGTGTATCTGGCGATACCGGTGCGTGAGACGGGCACCAAGAACATGGGGCAGATGATCATTCACGGCATTACTGACAACGCTGCCGACGCGCCGGGCGCGTTTGGCGTATACCAGCGCGCCACTACGGCCAAGATGTCGCGCAACGCCACTGCCAGCAATGGTGTGCTGACAGGCGCGGAGAACTGGGAATTCGCCGCAGCCAGTGGCGAGCACATGTCGCTGCAAGTGGCGTATGTGCGCGGGCCGGCGCGCAAGGGTGCGGCGGAGGTCAAGTTTTTTAACCCTGGCGAGCCGTCGAAGTATCAGATCTTCAAGACCGATCAAGCGATCGACATTATGCGCAACCCCACCACCAATCCGCCGGACAACGTGAAGCAGTTTTCCTACAAGGCGGGCGGCGGCAAAATTGCTGCGTTGTTTGATGGCACCGAGAAGGTGGTGAGCTGGGATGTGTTTCCGTGGTACATCCGCACCGTTAGCCAACCGTAGGCACACCCATCATGCGCGCATTGTCGTTGCTATGCAGTGCGATGTTGATGCTGGCGGGCGTAGCGCACGCCCAGCAACAACAATATCCGTCGCGCCCCATCCGCGTGGTCATCCCCTTCCCCGGTGGGGGCGGGCCGATGAATATCGCGGGCCGCACGGTGCAGTTGATGACGCCCGCGCTGGGCCAGCAATTTGTATTGGACAATCGCCCAGGGGCCGATGGCGCCATCGGTGCCGATATGGTGATTAAGTCCGCACCCGATGGGCACACGTTGTTTCTCGGGTCGAGCGGCGCGTTGTCGGCCCTGCCGCATTTGCGCAAGAAGCCGCCGTTTGATCCGCTCACGGCGTTTGAACCGGTGGGGTTTGTGGGACGGATTACGTTTCTGTTGATGGTGCACCCCAGCCTGCCGGTGAAAAGCGTCTCCGAGTTGGTGAGCCATGCGCGTGCGCAGCCCGCCAAATTAACCTACGGCTCCGGCAATATCACCGCACAGGTGATGATGGCGCAGTTTGCTGCCGCGCATAAACTCGACATGGTGCACGTGCCGTACAAGGGCGACGTGGCAGCGACCAGTGATTTTGTCGCAGGCCGTGTGCAGTTGCTGTTTGGCTCCACCAGTTTTGCCGGCATGGTCAGAGACGGTCGATTGCGCGCGCTCGCGATCTTGCTGCCCAAGCGCTTAAAAAATTTCCCCGATGTGCCCTCTGCCGATGAAGCGGGCCTGAGTACGGTGACCGTGCGCACGTGGGCAGCGCTAACCGCACCCGCCAAAACGCCCAAGGCCATCACCGAGCGTTTGAATCGCGAGTTAAATGCGGCGTTGGCCAAGCCCGATGGCCGTGAGTTGCTGGAGCGCGAACACATGGATCCGCAGGCTATGACTACCGATGAACTGGGTGCTTATCTGCGTGCGCAGTATGCGGTGTGGGATAAGGCTATCAAGGAGGCGGGGATTCAGCCTGATTGAAAACTGATTGAAAACTGATCGATAGATTATTTATAACTAATTGATTTTAAAGGAATTATTGTAATTATAGCTTGAGGCTCGCTGGGCGTATCACCGCATCGCACTAGGTGAATTGCGCGCGGATTAACGTAGCGCACGTAGCGCACGTAGCGGGCGTGTCGCGCTGCGGCTTAGAGTGACCGCGCACCACAATCGATCTGTGCGATCTGTGCGATCTGTGATTACGGCGCGCTAGGCCAAGCGCCTGCTCAGACCGGCAGCGGCGTTTCGGTTCCGCCCGCTGGTGCAACCACTTCATAGGTGTTCATGTTGTAGGCGAGCACCGCGTAACAGGCCACCAGGTTGGTCAACGTGATCGTGCCGCGCTGACCAAAGCACGCCGTCGCGCGATCAAACGTGGGGCGGCTTGCTTTGCGATCACGCAATAACTCGCGTGTGTAATCCACCGCCACTTGCTGATCGGCATCCAGGCCGGTTAGCGGGCGCTGCTCGCGCAGATTGTCGATGATGTCGCCACGCACGCCCTTCTTGCGCGCCGCTGCTGCGTGCGCATGCCAGATGTAGCCGCAGCCCATCTCGCGCGCCACGGTGATCATCACCAGTTCTTGTATGGGCTGCGCTAGGCTAGCTTCATCGCGCAGGGCGAGACGGAGCTCGTCGAGTAACTGTGCTATTTTGGGTAGATGCGCGATGGTGGCGTAGGGGCCATTGTCGGGGAAGGTGCCGCGCCGTTTAACAAACGCATCGAAAGCGGGCTTCTCAGCGGGGGCGATATCGGCGGCGGTGACAAAGGGAATGCGGGGCATAGGACCTCATGTGTGATTTGCGACACCTTGGCCCACGAGGCGGGTGGATGTCAAGCCGCGTTCGTACGGATCAAGGCTGCGTTCAGCAAACAAGGTTTAGAAGGGCAAACCACTACGGCGGTGCAATTCGGCAGCTTTGTTGCGGTGCCGCTGGGGCAGAATGCAACGTTGATACGGGCTATTTTCAAAGGACATTTATGAATTCATTGCGTATTGGCTTTATAGGCGTAGGTTTGATGGGCAGCAGCATGGCCAAGCATTTGTTGGAGGCGGGTTTCTCGGTCGTCGTGCACGACCCGGATGAAGCGCGCGTGGCTGCGGCAGTGAAGCTCGGCGCAACAACCGTGGCTGCACCCGATCAAATCCCGGGGCAGGTGGATGTGTTGATGTTCTCGCTGCCCAGTTCCAAGATCGTTGACGAGGTGGTGCGCAACCAACTTAAGTTATTTCAAAATGCCAAGCCGGGCTTGATTGTGCTCGATGCCACCACGGCTGATCCCGAGCAATCCGCTGAGCTGGCAGCGGAGCTTGCCACGGTGGGCGTGCGCTTTCTGGATTGCACGGTTAGCGGCACCAGCGAAATGTGCGCGGTCAAAGACATCATCTTTATGGTTGGCGGCAGTCAGGATGCGTATGCCACCTGCGAACCGATGTTCAAAGCCATGGGCCGCGAGTGGATGCACATGGGGGCCAACGGCAATGGCGCGATCATGAAGCTGTGTGTGAACCTGGTGCTGGGGTTGAATCGCATGGCCTTGGCCGAGGGGTTAACGCTGGCGCGCAAGGCCGGCATCGAGCCACTGCAAGCGCTGGAAGTGCTGAAAAAATCTGCGGCTGCCTCGAAGATCATGGATCAAAAAGGCTATCGCATGGTTGAAAAGCGATTTCATCCAGCGGCAGGCAAATTAAAAATTTATCTGAAAGACGTGCGTGCCATGCTGGCGCTCGGCGAGCGATTGAATTGCCCGCTGCCGCTGATCGGCTTCCATGCGCAGGCGTTGGCTTCGGAAATGTCTAAAGGACGCGGCGAGTGGGACAGCGCTAACATTATTTCGTTTTATGATGAGTTGGCGGGGTTTCCTGCGCCGACGGCACCCACGGCGTAACCCGAAGGGGCGTGTTCGTCTGATGCTGATTGTTCACTAGCTGCCGATAGTTTGCGCCAAGTAGAGCGCTTGGAGTCCGGTTAGCTTGCGGATACTTGTAGCGCCACCCACCGCGCCACTGCGCGCGAGATACTAACCACCCCCGCCACATTGACATTGCCGGGCCAGCGGTCGCTGGCGGCGTGAAAATGCAGATTGCTGCCGGCGAGCGACAGCACTTTTGCGCCGAGTTGATGCAGGTCGTGGCCTTCACCGGAGAGTTTGCTGTCGGGCTCGACGAGGATGTGTTGCGCCGGGTAGCCTTCGGCCACCAGTAAGTCGCGCATGGCTTCGGCGTCGGCTTTGATGGTGGCGCGCACCATCATGGTCAAGTTGCCTGCGCCGCCCAAATTGGCACCGAGGTGCAGCCAGTACTGCGCATCGGTGACTGTGGTCATATTCAAGCGCGTGAGTTCTTGCAGGCCGATGTGCCCCAGCTCGTGGCCGCAGGTGGCCCACGCCAGCACGTTGCGTTTGAGTTGAGCGTTGCGTTGTAATTGTGCCGCCGCTTCCAGCGCTGCCAGCCACGCCACCATGCCACCCGCGCGCTCGGCGGTGGATTCCCACCAACCGGTGCGCGGGGTGACTACGGCTAGTGGCAACTCACGCGGTGTTTCATTCGGCGCTGTGCCCGAATTCGCTACTACGCGCGCTTCGATGTTGTAGCTATCCATAGCCTCGCGCCGGTAACGACTGACGACATGGGCGTGGGCATGGCGCGCCGCCTGTTGTGCAAGCGCTTTGAACTGCGCGCCCGGCACGAGCAACACCGGCGGGCCGATTAAGGTGTTGAAAAACTGTGCGTTGATGGGTGCCAGCGAATCCCCCGTGACCTTGGTGGCGATGATCAGCGCCTTGTGGTGGGTGGTGCGCCGCAGTTGCTCCAGCGGCTGGCCTTTGATGGATGCGGCGTTGGAGGGAAACTCTGCTAGGCCGATGTCGCCGTCTTCACCAACCCTGCACAATGCGCCAGATACGCCCTCACACGAGGGCGCATCAAACATCGGCAATCCCTCAACGCGCTGGCCATCGCATGCCACGTAAGCGGCGTCAACGAGGGTGCTGTGCGTGGGCACGCGCATGCGCGACACGGTTGCGCCGGTCTTCGCAGCCTCGCTTTCAAACCATGCGCCGCTGGCGAAATCGCCGGGCGTGCACTGGCGGTGTATACCGGTCGCGTCGAAATCCTCAACCCGCTTTGCGACCCAAGCGGCATCTATAGAGCGCAAGGGGGGTAATCCGTAAGTAATTGTTTTATATAGAGTTTTTAGAGGGGTGTTAAGGCGCACCTGGCACCGTTACGCCCACCAAGCTATCGCGCGTGATGATGCCGGCCAGTTTTTCTTCGCTCCAGCCTTCCGTGCCTGCCGGGCGCATGGGCACCACCAAGTAACGCATATCGGCGTTGGAGTCATGCACGCGCACGGCTACGCTGTCAGGTAGTTCGGTGCCGAATTCTTTCAGTACGGCGCGCGGCTCGAACACCACGCGCGAGCGGTAGTTGCGGCTTTTGTACCAAGTGGGTGGCATGCCCAGCAGCGCGCGCGGGTAACACGAGCACAGTGTGCAGACGATAACGTTATGCACAGCGGGCGTGTTCTCTACGGCAATCAGGCGTTCGGCTTCGAGCATCGTGCCCATCTCGGCGCACGCCGCGCGGCCATCGGCTAACAGGCGTTGCTTGAATGCGGGATCGGCCCATGCACGCGCGACGACCTGCGCACCGTGATAGGGGAATTCTTCATCGAAGCGTTCCATGCGCTTGGCGACTTGGGCGGCGGTGATGAGACCCTTTTGCTCCAGCAGTTCTTGCATCGCACGACTCATGATTTCGTATTCACCGGGCGGGCCGTTGTCGTGTTCATTGACGGGCGCGTGATCATCATGGTCATGGTCGTGGCCATGGTCGTGTGCGTGATCGTGATGGCTGCGTGCGTAGTAATCGTGATTCGGATTGGTCATGATTGTGCTCCTGCGGGTTCGAGCCAGTGCTCGTAAATTTCCATTTCGATAATGTCGTTCGCCGGCCCCGTGTAGCCGGGCCACACTTGCGTTTGCAAAAAGCGCACGCGATACAGTACCTTTTCCGGCAGACCGTCAAAGCCGTACGCGAGTTCTTCCGGGTTGGGGTAGGCACCGCAGATGCGTTCGATTACGCCTTGCTTGCCGCGGATGTAAAGCGGCGTGCGGCGATGCCCCGGCGGGAACAAGCGTTTGACGCTGACTTTGTCGCCAATGTGGTACAGGCACACCGGTGCTGGTGTGTAAGTGGACTTCAACGATGCGCTGCCGCTCATTTTTGCACCGTTTTTTTGATCGGCGATTCCATTTCGTCCGGCACATTAAAGCGCGCGCGGATGTCGTCCATCTTCGCTGTAAGTTCCTGTTCGGTGAATAGGTTTTTTTCGAGTAGCACCGTGCGCATGGCGCTGGTGGTGATTTCGAAGTAGTGCATGTCTTTGTAGCGGTCGCCAAGGTCTTCAGCGGCGCGCCGCAGCTCGTCGGTGCAGGTAATCTTGGCCATCTGCACTACTGAGCGGAGCGCATTGGCTTGCCGCTCCCAGTGCTTCATGCCATGGTCAACGGTATCGACGGATCCAGCGGGTTTGCCGCCGATGTCCGACGGTAGGGTAGGTATGGCAGGTACAGATGGGGCGGGGGTATCACTCATGTCATCACTCCACTAGGGTTCCATTTTCAGATGGGCATCTTTGGCCACTTTCGCCCATTTTGCCATGTCTGTGGGAATAAATTTTTTCATCGCGCCCGGCGTCATCCGCTCGGCGTCGGCGCCGACCCGTTGCTGGCCCGCGCCCTGTGCCGGAGCGCTGGTGCGGAATCAACACGCTTAAAAAATTTAAATAAAATCAATTACTTATGCTGTTAATCCCGAGAATTCCCCAAGGCGGTCTAGCGTGTAGCCTGACGTTGTCGAATGATAATCGCTCATGTCACGCCGTAAAGGCTTTTGTTTGACCGGGTGTGGGCGCGGGCGTAGCATGAACTCGTGGTTGTGGACGGCCGGTTGACTGATCTCGAATGAATTCCAATTTTAAGGAGCGTCATCATGGATCGCACGATACGAGACATCATTGCACAACAAGTGCCGGTAACCGCTCCGGCGCAAACGCTGGTGCGTGAGGCGGCGCAGGTGATGAAGCAACGCCGTATCGGTGCCATGCTGGTGGTGGAAGGCGGTGCGCTCGTCGGCCTGTTTACCGAACGTGATGCGCTAAACCGCGTGGTCGCCGAAGGCCGTGATCCTCAAACCACCACACTGGCGGATGTCATGACCCACAACCCGCAAACCATAGGCCCGAACGCATCATTCAGCACGGCACTGGAGCTCATGCATGCCGGACGCTTCCGCCATGTGCCAGTCGTCGAAGCCGGCAAGCCCATCGGCATGCTGTCCGTGCGCGACGCACTGGGGCCGGAGCTAGAATCGTTTGTTTACGAAATGCTGCGGCAGGAGCAGGTTTCGGAAGTGCTGGCGTAGGCGGCGCGGATTTACCGTGTTTGCGGCTCGCCATTCGCGTAACGGGCGAGAACCGTCCTTGGGAGTCTTCGCCGTCCATTGAACCGCGCTGAAGCAAAGCGTTCCAAAGCGCTCATCTGGTAGCATCACCCGACCGGCCCCGTGTTCGCGAGACAGCGGTCATTGGTCGTGGGTCCTGGGCAAACGTGGTATCGGGCGGGCCTGTGTGATCTCGCGCATCGGCCCCGTCTGATTTACGTGCCGCTATTTGGCGTGCCACCAACGCGGCGAGGAGAATTTAATGAGGTTCGGATTATTTGGCAGCGCTTCAGCAAAGCGCGGCAGCGATGAGTTTGACAGCACAGAAGGCTTTAACGACTTCATCGACTATAACGTCGAAGCTGAGGCGCTGGGTTTTCACGGCACGTTTGTCGTCGAACACCATTTCACCGGCTATGGTCAGGTTTCCGCGACGCTGACTCTGCTGACTTGGCTGGGGGCCCGAACGAAAACGTTGCGGCTCGGTACCGCCGTGATGGTGCTGCCGTGGCATAACCCGGTGTTGCTAGCGGAACAGGCGGCGACGCTCGATTTGTTGTCGGGCGGGCGCTTGGATTTTGGTATCGGTACTGGTTACCGCTACAACGAGTTTGTCGGCTTTGACCTGCCCATGGAAGAGGCGCGGGAGAAGTTCGAAGAGTCGATAGAGGTCATTCTGAAAGCCTGGACTTCAAACGAACGCTTTTCGCACCACGGAAAATTCTGGACCTTCAAGGATATCGTCGTCGAGCCACCATCGTTCCGCAGACCGCATCCGGCGGTGTGGATGGGCGCTGGCAGCGAACGCTCGATTCAGGATGTCGCGCGGCGCGGCTTCAATTTGCTGCTGGGCCAATACGCTTCGCCGGATCAAGTGGCGCAGAACATCGCGATCTTTCGCAAGGCCGTCGAGGCGAAGGGCGAGCCGTGGGACCCGATGCGCGTCGGCGTAACGCGCGCTTTTTTTGTCACCGACGATGCACGCGAACGCGAGGAAGCGTTGGAACGGCGGCTGGCCAACCGGCTGCGACAACTTAAGCTGGCCACCACGCCCGACGGCCGGGTGCTGGGCGGGCCGGATCGCGCCGATGGCGATCCCGTGCAGATCAACCTGAACAGTGCGATGTACGGCTCGCCGGATGAAATCGCACGCAAGATCGAGGCGTTACGCGAGGCCGGTGCTGGCTATTTGTTGATCAACGGTGGCGGATCGGGCGGTGGCGAACGCGGGCGGCGCAGTCTGCGCCGCTTCGCCAGTGAAGTGATGCCACCGTTCGTCGCGGCATAGCATTTTTGCCTGCGACTTCACCGGTGCCATAAAAGCACAAGCGTGTTCAGGGTTGCAGCAGCACACCGGACCGGCGTCTATGCTGCGCCGCCTGTGCAATAATTGCGGCCTGATTTTAGGGGGAGCAAACGTGAAGAAAAAAACCACTTGGCCGTACGTGTTGGCCGTGATGCTGTTACCGGCTGCCACGCAGGCTGCCGAGCCGATGAAACCTTTCCCGACCAAGCCAGCGCGCATTATCGTTGGCTATACCGCCGGCGGCGGGGTGGATATGACGGCGCGACTGGTGGGGCAGGCGCTGGGCGAATTGTGGGGTGTGAGCGTGGTGATCGACAACCGCCCCGGTGCGGCGGGCGGCATCGGCACGGAGCTGACAGTGCGCGCCGCACCCGACGGCTACACCATGATGTTGTGCAATGTCGCTACCCACGGCATCACGCCCGCGCGCGTGAAAAAACTGCCGTATGACCCGGTGGCAGATTTCTCCTTCCTGTCGCGCGTGGGCGGCAACCCTAATGTGTTGATGGCGCATGCCTCGCTGCCGGCGCGAACGCTGCAGGAGTTGATTGCGCACGCCAAGGCGAACCCCGGCAAATTGAGTTATGGCTCGTCTGGCGTCGGAGCGTCGCCGCATCTCTCGATAGAGTTGCTGAATATGATGGCGGGCATCAACATCGTGCATGTGCCGTACAAGGGGGCCGCGCCCGCGTTGGCCGATGTGATGGGCGGGCAGATTCCGCTGTCGGTGGGCAACCTGCCCGGCGGGCCACTGGCGGCGATCAAATCCGGCAAGGTGCGCGGGCTGGCGGTGACGACGCTCAAGCGCAGCGCCAAAGCGCCGGATGTGCCGACCATGGCCGAGAGTGGCGTGCCCGGTTATGAGGTGAACGGCTGGTATGGCATTTGTTCGCCGAAGCTGCCCAAACCGCTGGAAGCAAAAATCAACGCGGACCTGCGCAAGGTGCTGGCTACCCAGATACTTAAGCAACGGCTCGACGATCAAGGCATTGATGTGCAATCGTCTACGCCCGAAGAATTGGTGGCCCATGTGCGCGCCGAAATCGCCAAGTGGACGAAGGTGGTGAAAGAGGCAAAGCTGGAATCGAACGAATAATAATAATAATAATAATTCAATAAAATCAATTAGTTACAGAGCTACCTTTTTCCAGACGTGTCCTCACTAAGCGCACCCGAGCTCGCGGACTGTGCATTCATCTTACGGCTCGCCAACGGCATTATCGCTACCGACATGGTGGCTAAATCGCGGGCCGACGGCTACACCATGCTGATTAGTACTGGTTCGTTTACCGGCAATGTGATTTCGCGCAAATTACGCAGATAGCGCGTTCGTACGGGCTGTTGCTGGTGGTGCATCCGGGTGTGCAGGCGCAGTCGATCAAAGAGTTGGTGGCGTTCGCAAAAGCGAATCCACGCAAAATGAGTTATGCCTCTAGCGGCGTCGGGAATATGACGCATCTGGTGGGTGAGTTGCTGAATGTGCTGGGCGGCATTGAGTTGAATCACGTGCCGTACAAAGGCAGCGCGCCCGCGCTGACCGACGTCATGGGCCGTCAGGTGGAAATGACTTTTATTTCAACGGTTTCCGTGATGCCTTTTATCAAGGCTGGGCGTGTGCGGCCGTTGGCGCTGACGGGCGGTGATCGTTCGCCGGTGATGCCCAACGTGCCGACGTTTAAGGAAATCGGCTATCCTGACTTTGAAATGACCGGCTGGTATGGCCTGTGGTATCCGGCGAAAACGCCGTCGGCTATCGTCAACCGGGTTCAGACGGAAATCAAACGCGCGACGGCGACACCGGAAATGAAAGCTAAACTGGATGAGCTGGGTGTGATCGCAGTGGCATCCACACCAGCGGCGTTCGCAAAGTTTTTGCAGGAGGATTTAGCGTTGCAGCAGCGCATTGCGAAAAAGGCCGGGATTGAAGCACAGTAAGAAACGTCTACAGGGAGAGTGCCATGTACGAATATTTTCCAAATAACTACACGTGGAGTCTGGCGGTAATGTCGGCGCTCAATCGTGGCGGACAGATTGCTGAGGTCGATGAGGCGTGTCGCCCGTTAAAAGAAATCGCGGGCACTAAGGCGCTAGCAGGCGACCCCACGCAGCAGCGCGCATGGTTTGAGAGCTGGATGCGTGTAGCAGAGCGCGTACAGCGGCTGGGCGAGGCGGATGAAGCCGCCGGTCATCCGCTGTCGGCGGGGCGCAAATACCTGCGCGCGGGCATTTACTATTTGCTCGCCGAGCGTATGCCCAGCCATAAAGACCCGCGCCGACTCGATGCCTACAAGCGTGGTATTGCCATTTATAAACGCGGCCTGATTTGCCGCAAAGAGCCGGTGGAGTTTGTCGATGTGAAATTCGGCAAACACAAGTTGCCAGCGATATTCATGAAAGCGCCGGTCAAAGGGCGCGCGCCGTGCATGGTGCATTTCGATGGCCTAGATGTAACGAAGGAAATTATTTACGCAGCGGTGGGGGATGAATTTCGTCGGCGTGGCGTGTCACTGTTGATTGTGGATCACCCCGGCGTGGGCGCTGCCCTGCGGCTGCAAGGTTTGCCCAGCGGGCCGGATACCGAAAAGCCCGCCGGCGCGAGCATTGATTATCTCGAAACGCGCAGCGATGTAGACCCCAAGCGCATCGGCATCATGGCGTTGTCGCTCGGCGGTTACTATGCGCCGCGCGCGGCGGCGTTTGAAAAGCGCTTTGCCTGCGCCGTGGCGTGGGGCGCGATTTACGATTATCACGCCTGCGTCAGTGATCGCATTGGCGGGCGCGGCGAGCCGTCGGTGCCGGGTTACGCCGAGCACGTGAATTGGGTGTTCGGCTGCGACACTATTGAAGACACGCTGAAAATCGTCAAGAAGATGACGTTGAAGGGCGTGGCCGATAAAATCACTTGCCCGCTGTTGATTGTGCATGGCGAGAACGATCGCCAAGTACCGCTGTGGCATGCCGAGCGCACCTATGCTGAAGCGGTCAATAGCCCAGAGCGCGAGTTGAAAGTGTGCAGCCTGCTCGATGGCGGCGCGGAACATTGCGGCGCGGATAACAGCTCGCTGGTGGTGGATTACATGACCGATTGGGTGGCCGACAAACTAGGCGCGCACGTTACTGGAATCTGAATAAAATCAATTAGTTACGAGGGTAGACATGAATCATCCCAAAGCAATGTCGGTGCGTGACCGCGTCAGCGCAGAAGAGTGGCAAGCGCGCGTCGATCTCGCCGCTTGCTACCGCTTTGCTGCGCACTTTCGCATGACCGATTTGATTTACACCCACATCTCAGCGCGCGTGCCGGGGCCGGCGCATCATTTTCTGCTCAACGCTTTCGGTTTGATGTGGGACGAGGTCAAGGCCTCGAATCTGGTGAAGATTACGCTCGATGGCGAGATCGTCGATGACCCCACCGGGCTGGGATTTAATCAGGCGGGTTTCGTGATTCACAGCGCCATACACGCCGCGCGGCCCGAGGTGATGTGCGTGATGCACACGCATACCGCGGCGGGCGTAGGCGTATCGGCGCAGGAGCAAGGCTTGCTGCCGATCTCGCAACACGCCATGCGGCTCACGGGCAATGTGGGCTATCACCACTACGAAGGCGTGGCGCTGAATCTGGAAGAGCGCGAACGGTTGGTGAAGGATATCGGCAGCAAGATGACGCTGATTCTGCACAACCACGGGCTGCTCTCCTGCGGCAAAAGCGTGCGCGAGGCGCTGGATTATATGTATTACCTTGAGCGGGCGTGTCAGGCGCAGATCGCCGCAATGGCGGGCGGTGCCAAGCTGATTATTCCTTCGCAAGAAATCGCCGAGAATGTCGCGCGGCAATTCGAGCGCCCCGGTTATCAGGAGCGCAAGGGCGAGTGGCGCGCATTGATTCGCATGCTGGATAAAACGGACCCGTCTTATAAGACTTAAATCGACTTAAATCGCAACTTAACTAGCAATATAAATATCGCAGCACGCTCACATTTTCCCTCACCCCCGGCCCCTCTCTCGGTGGGAGAGGGGTGCAAAGCGTCCGGCTATCCATCGGGGCGCGCGGGGAATAGCCCCTCTCCCACCGGGAGAGGGGTTGGGCTGAGGGAATTCTTTTATCGCACAGGAAACTGCAATCATGACTACCAAAGTGACAAAGGGCGAAATGTCCCAACCCAAAGACTACAAAATGATCGTCGAGAAAGACGTGTGGATTCCGCTGCGCGACGGCACGAAAGTCTGCGCGGATATTTTTCGCCCGGAAAGTAGCAGCGAGAAATTTCCGGTGATCATGTCGCTCGGCCCCTACCTGAAAGACAAGCTGTGGGTGCCGCCGCCTGATCTCGAAGAAAAACCTAACCCCCATATGAACTGGGAGACGGTGAACCCCGAATGGTGGTGCCCGCGTGGCTACGCCATGCTGCGCGTGGATACGCGCGGCTCCGGCAAATCCCCCGGCAAATCAGAGCCGAGCTCGTATCAGGAATCGCTCGATGCGTATGACTGCATCGAGTGGGTGGCGCAGCAGTCTTGGTGTAACGGCAACGTGGGCACCTGCGGTATTTCGTATCTGGCGGCATTTCAGTGGAAGGTGGCGGGTCTGCAGCCGCCGTCGCTCAAGTGCATTATTCCGTGGGAAGGCCGCGCGGATCAGTATCGCGATCAGGCGTATCACGGCGGTATTTTTGCGTTTGGCTTTATTTCCAGTTGGGCGAATCGCAATACGGCGTGGAATCTGCTCGATTCGCCGCGCAACCACAACCCCGATGCCTTTGACAACAATCTGTTGTGGAACTTCATGCGCAATGATCTCGATTCCGAGTACTGGCGCATGGCGAGCGCGCGCTGGGAGAAAATCGAAGTGCCGATGTTGAGCGCCGGCAACTGGAGTGGCTTCGGCATGCACTTGCGCGGCAACACCGAGGCTTGGCTGAATGCGAAATCCAAACACAAGAAATTGCGCATTCACAGCGGCACCCACTTTCATGCGTTCTACGCCGAAGAAGGGCGTATAGACCAACTGCGCTTTCTGGATCACTGGTTGAAGGGCATCGACACCGGCATCATGGACGAGCCGCCGGTCAAGCTGGAAATCCGCACCGGCGGCATGCAGCGTTCAGCATTCCGCTTTGAAGACGACTGGCCGATTCCGCGCACGCAGTGGAGCAAAATGTATTTGCGCATCGACCGGCAGCCGGATGCCAACGCGAAAAGTGCCGAGGGTGAATTGGTGACGCAGTTGCCTGCGACTGCCGCGACAGCAAGTTTTGGTGCGGCGGCGCCATCGCGCCCAGGGAAAATTCCGCGCGGTGTGTCGTTTGAAACGGCACCGATGGCCGCCGACACCGAAGTGACCGGGCACATCGTGCTGAATGTGTGGGTGTCGAGCACCAAAGAAGACATGGATATTTTCGCCACCATTCGCAACATCGATCCGTCGGGGAACGACGTGATGGAAATGGGCCAGATGGGCGAGCCGCTGCAGTGCGTGACCAAGGGTTGGCTGCGCGCTTCGCACCGCAAACTCGATCCGGCGAAGTCGTTGCCGTATCGGCCGTATCACTCACACGAGCGGCGTGAACCGTTGACGCCCGGTGTGCCGGTGGAGTGCCAAGTCGAGATCATCGCTACCAGCATGGTGTTCAAAAAAGGGCACAAGCTGCGTCTCGATATTTCGCCGGCGGATGGCGTGGGCACGCAGCATTTCACGCACTTCCCGGCCGATTACAACCAGGGCGGCGTCAGCACCGTGCATTCGGGCGGGGACAAGGCGACGTATTTGCTGCTGCCGATTATTCCGCCGAAGTAACCTTGGGGGTACGCGTGCAGGTCGCAGCAGGTTACGCAAGAACCTTCCTTCATCCTCGGCCTTTCTACGCCGCTTTAAGTGTCGCCTTGTCCCGGCGGGAGAAGGGTCAAAAGCCGCTTTCCTATTGGGAGAGTGACTGGGGTAACGGAATGCGTGCAGCGTGGCCTAACGCAGCCTGTGCGATTTGTTTGGGGCTAGGGTCGCTACTGGCCCACGCCCAGCACTACCCCGAAAAGCCCGTCACCCTCATCGTGCCGTTCCCCGCAGGTGGCTCAGTGGATTTGGTCGCGCGCGCGGTGGCGCAGCAGATGGGCGAGTTGTGGAAGCAAGCCGTCATCGTTTCCAACCGCCCCGGTGCCAGTGGCAGTATCGGTGTTGAAGCGGTGGTGCGCGCCGCGCCCGACGGCTACACCTTGTTGATGGGCACCACGGCCTTATCGACCAGCACAACGCTGTATCCGAAGCTGCCGTTTGATCCGGCCACGGATCTCGCGCCGGTGAGTTTGGTAGTCACCATGCCGAACCTGCTGGTGGTGCACCCGTCTCTGCCAGCGCGATCGATCAAGGAATTGCTCGCGCTGGCGAAGGCGCAACCCGGTGTGCTGAACTCAGGCTCGGCGGGCGTGGGCAGCTCCAATCATCTGGCGCTGGTGCTGTTCAATATGCTGTCGGGCGCGGGTATCAGCCACGTGCCGTATAAAGGCGCCGCACCTGCCGTGGCGGATGTGATGGGTGGGCATGTGTCGATGACTTTCGCCCCGGTGGCTGCGGTGGTGTCCACCGTCAAAGCCAAACGCCTGCGCGCGCTGGGGGTGACTTCTGCTGCGCGATCGGCGATATTTCCCGAGATACCTGCCATCGCAGAAAGCGGCGTCGCGGGTTACGACGCCGCTGGATGGAATGCGCTGTTGCTGCCGCGTGCTGCGCCGCGCGAGTTGATCCTGCGCGTCAACAGCACGTTGAAAGAAAGCCTGTCCGCGCCACGATTGAAAGAAGCGCTGACGAACGCCGGCGCGGATGCGGTAGGCAATTCGCCCGAGGAATTCGCTCGCTTCTTTCAAAGCGAAATCACGAAGTGGCGTAAAGTAGTCAAAGCGGCAGGCCTCAAAGGCGAATAACATGAATAAGAAAACTGATATAAATCAATTAGTTACAACTAAACTGTGGCGTGGGGCGCTGATTGCGGCGCTCACACCTTTGTTTGCGGCGGCGCAAAGCTACCCGTCCAAGCCCGTGCGCTTGGTGGTGCCGTTTCCTGCCGGTGGCGGTGTTGACGTCACTGCGCGCATCTTGGCGCAACAACTGACGTTGCGCAGCGGGCAGTCGTTCATTGTCGAAAATCGTCCGGGTGCCGCTGGCATCATCGGTACGGAGTATGTCGCCAAATCTGCGCCGGACGGCTACACCCTGCTGGTGGGCTCGCAAACCACGCAGGCGGTGGTGCCTGCCATGTTCAAGGTGAGCTACAACACGGCGCGTGATTTTGCCACCGTGTCGGCGATAGCCGAATCACCGATGCTGTTGTTGGTGCATCCGCAACTGCCAGCACGCTCGACAAAAGAACTGATCGCCCTGGCCAAGGCCAAGCCTGGGCAAATCACCTTCGGCTCCGCGCCCGGTGGAACGCCGCATATCGGCACGGAGTTGCTCAAGCAAATGGCCAAGATCGATGTGATGTTGATCCCGTACAAGGGCGAAGGCCCGGCGTTGCAGGATTTGATGGGCGGGCAAATCATGATGATCCTTTCCAATCTGCCGGTGTCGATGCCGCACCTGAAGAGCGGGCGGCTGCATCCGCTGGCGGTGTCCAGCGCGACGCGCACCCCCACCTTGCCGGCGCTGCCGACTATCGCGGAATCCGGCGTGCCTGGTTACGAATACGCCACGTGGTTTGGTTTCTTTGCGCCGTCGGCAGTACCCCGCGAGATTGTGAGCAAACTGGCTACCGAAGCCGCTGCGGGCTTGACCACGGCCGAGGTGCGTGAGCGCATGGCCGGCCAAGGGTATTTTGTGACGGCCGGCAATCCTGAAAAATTCAGCGCCTTCGTGGCCAAGGAAATCCCGCGCTGGGCGCAGTTCGTCAAGTCAGCGAACATCAAGGGCGAGTAGCACTCAAGGCGTAAAACAACAACAACAACAGGCAAGCATGACATGCAATACGAACTGTACTATTCGCCCAATATATCGCTTCGCCCGCGCGCCCGCCCTTCAGCACGCATGATCTGATGCGGCATTATCCCGAACTCGACGGATAGCGCCATGTCGCTTGAAGCCCACAAGCACCTGATACAGCGGCTGATCGACGAAGGCCACAACCGGCAGAATGCGACTGCCGCTGCCGCGTTTTATACGCACGATGCAAAAAACCACGGCCACACCGCAGGCCGCGCGGGGATGCAAGCTGTGTTCGAGACGCTATACGCCGTGTTCCCTGATTTTCATTACCGCATCCTCGAAAGCGTTGCCGAAGGCGACCGCGTGGTGTGCAAAATGGAAATGACCGGTACCCATCGCGGGCGACCCAAATTGCCGCAGGCGTTTAGCGGCATGTTGAACGGCGTGGCACCCACCGGGAAATTCGTAACGGTGCTGCAGTTTCACAGCTTTCTGATCCGCGACGGTTTGATCGCAGCGCACGCGGCCGTGCGCGATGATATGGGGATGGTGCAACAATTGGGGTTGGTGCAACAGCCATAGCCTCACGCGCATATTGCAGGCACGCTGATGGTCTCAACGCAGGAGGATCAATATGGATACCGTAGCAGCGGCGACCGCGCATGGCGGGGTTACAGCGCGTTTGGATTTCGATGCAGTGGTGATCGGTGCGGGTGTCACCGGGCTCTATCAGCTCTACAAACTGCGCGAACTCGGCCTGCGGGTGCGCGCCATGGAGGCCGCCAGCGGCGTGGGCGGCACGTGGTATTGGAATCGCTATCCCGGTGCCCGATTTGATTCTGAAAGCTGGACCTACGGCTATTTTTTCTCGCAAGCGCTGCTCGATGAGTGGGATTGGAGCGAGCATTTTTCTTCTCAACCCGAGAACGAGCGCTATCTCAATCATGTCGCCGACAAGTTTGATCTGCGCCGAGATATCCAATTCAACACCCGCGTAGCCGCAGCGCACTATCGTGAGGACACGCGAAGCTGGGAGATTATTCTGGCGGATGGTGGTCGCTATACGACGCGGTTTTTGATTACCGCCATCGGCATTCTCTCGGCACCAACCCTGCCGAACAACCTGCCCGGCGTCACGTCGTTCAAAGGCCAATCGTGCCACACCCATAACTGGCCGAAGGAAGGTATCGATTTTGCCGGCAAGCGCGTCGGCATCATCGGTACCGGCGCCACTGCGGTGCAGGCGATTCAGGAGATCGCCAAGACCGCCGATCGGCTAACCATTTTCCAGCGCAATCCGAACTGGTGCGCGCCGCTCAACAATGGCAAGATTTCCAAGGTGGAGATGCGCGACATACGCGCGCGCTACCCCGAAATCCTAGCACTGTGTCGCACCACACCCGGCTGCTATATCCATGCCACAGACCCGCGCGCAACGCTGGAAGCCACACCGGAAGAACGCGCCGCCTTCTGGGAAAAACGCTATGCCGAGCCCGGTTTCGGCGTGTGGCAAGGTAATTTTCGTGACATGCTGACAGATCGCGCCGCCAACGCGCTGGCCAGCGCGTTTGTCGCCAACAAGATTCGTAGCCGTGTGCATGACCCGGCGGTCGCCGAAAAACTGATTCCGAAGAACCACGGCGTTGGCATGCGCCGGATGCCGCTGGAGACCGGATACTACGAGGTCTTCAATCAGTCGAACGTCGAACTGGTTGATATCAATGAAACACCGATTGCGCAGGTAACGGCGAGCGGCATTCAAACCAGCCAACAGGCGTACGACTTCGACATCATCATCTACGCCACTGGGTTCGATGCTATCTCGGGCGCCTTTGACCGCATCGATATTCGCGGCGTGAATGACGTGCGCCTGAAAGATCGCTGGGCCGACGGGCCGCAAACCTATCTGGGCGTGTTCGTCGAAGCCTTTCCCAACCTGCTGATGGCGATGGGGCCGCATGCGGGGCTTGGCAACTACACGCGCTGCGCAGAATACAGCGTCGAATGGGTGACCGGCGTCATTCAGTACGCCACGCAGCACGGACTCACTCGCGTTGAAGCCACTGCCCATGGTGTGCGCGAATGGACGGATTACGTTTTGGCCTTGGGGCAAGGGCAACTCATGAACGAGATCGGCTCGTGGATGACGGGCGTCAACCGCAATGTCGAGGGCAGGCAAGTGCCCAGAATCATGCGTTACAGTGGCGGGCACCCCGCTTATCGGGAACATTGCGATGCTGTCGCGGCCGCGGGCTACCGACAGCTCTCGCTGGCTTAAGCAAGTCATACCAACCTGTTGCGGAGAAAATGCCATGCCGTTTTACGAAAAGTCGAATGTCCGTATTCGCTACGAGGAAGCCGGGCGCGGCTGTCCGCTGCTGCTCGTGCCCGGCAGCGGCTTGAACTCGCGCCGACGACCCGTTGGGCTTGATGGACCATCTGGGGATCAAGCAATTTCTGTTCATGGGCAACTGCATTGGCGGATGCTTCGCGATGAAACTGATTGAGCGTGCGCCTGAACGAATCCTGTTCACTCGGTTGAAGGCGTGTGCCTATCGGGACGTTGCGTAAAATAATTCATCACTGTTAAGCTTCGCAGTAGGACGTCGGTGACGAAGGAACCGCATCAGTCGTGGTGCTTACATCGTGATATGGCCTTGCATACGCACATCACGCGAACGATGCGGTTCGCTACGCTCACCGGCATCCTACGGAGCAGTAGAGTAGTCATAAATAGATGAATTAAATCAATTAGTTACGTTATACCGTGCTTGACCGTTCGCAGTAACAGCAGTGAATCTAGCGGGTTGAAGTCCCGTCCAAGGAATTGTCCGTACACCTTGGTAGCGCGAGAAAGCGGCGTCGAAGCG
>JAYTWR010000043.1:0-3666 GCA_043743335.1 Burkholderiales bacterium | reverse complement strand
GCCGGAACTCAGCGGCATGCGCACGGGAATAGGCTCGTGCAGCACCGGATCCAGCAGCGCGCGCAGGCTTTCGTTATCGGCCATCCACGCCTTTACCCGTGCCTGCTCATCAGGCCGGGACGCGAGATACGATTCGACCAACGGCCGCCGCGCCGCGGGCAATTGCCCGTCGGCATAGCCGTGCAAATCCGCTTCGGTCACGGGCACTCTGTCGCTCTCGCTCATTTCACCACCTTCAGTCTGAAGACAGTTTCTCGTCCTTCGAGGATCGCGCGCAGCCGCTCGCGCGCACGCGCCAGGCGCGACATCACGGTGCCCATCGGCACACCCAACACCTCGGCAACCTGTTCGTAGCTCATCTGCTCGACGGCCACCAACAGCAGCACTTCACGCTGCTCCGGCGGCAAACGCGCCAGCGCCGCGCCAAGATCGCGCACCTCAAGCATGTCTGCCTGAGTGGCGCGCGTGGGCGCCATAATCTCTTCGTCGCCCATCGGCTCTTCCACTGAACGGCTCCTTGAGCGCGTGCCATCGATAAAGCGGTTATGCAAAATACTGAACAACCATGCGCGCAAATCACCGCGCCGCTGCCACAGCGCGATACGGGTCCACGCACGCTCCAGCACGTCCTGCACCAGGTCGTCCGCGTCATGGGCGTTACCCGCAAGGCCGCGCGCATAACGCCGCAGCGCCGGAATGCAAGCGACGATCTGCGGCGTTATGTCCTGCATGCCCGTGTTACTCCTTGACGACGTGCCAGACGCCCAGGACACCATCGCCGGTCTTGTCGCCCGGCTTCTGATCCTTCACCCAAAAGTAAAGCGGCCTGCCTTTGTACGCCCACTGCTTCGCGCCGTCATCACGTGTGATGACCGAGTAGGCGCCGGCCGGCGTCGCGTCCGCTGTGGCGGCCAGGGCCGGCCACAGCGCCGCGCACTGTCCGTTGCAGACGCTTTTGCCGCCATTGGCGGGATCTTTGTCGAAGATATACAGTGTCATGCCTGTTGCATTGACCAGTATGCCGTCGGCCATTTTCGCCGGCGCGTCGGCCGCAAGCACGGTATGCGACAGCCCAAAGAGGGCAGCCATTGAAACAGCCGAAACTAACTTTTTAGCGTAATGCATGATTAATCCTTTCATCATCTATGGTATGGAGAAAATATCCAAGCGTCACTCAACACATTTGGCGCCGGGATAAACACGCGATATGCGTAGCGCCTAGTAGCTGCCCACCATGAGCTTGGGGTCAATCTGCCAAGTCTCGCTGACCAGCTTACCTTCGCGGTAGGTGAGCACGTACCGCACTTTGATCGGTTGCTTGCCTTCGAACTGCACGTTCGCGGTTACCGTCGCGCCTTTCGGGTTGACGGATTCGTCGAGTTTGTCCACGCTCACCTTGAGCGGGCCTTGCGACTTGGTAAACTTCTCCCACACGCCGCGAATCGCGCCGGCGCCGGTGTACGCGCCATCCAGCGGACCGCCTATCCAATTGAGCTGTGCGCCCTCGGCGTAAGTGCTTGAAATCGACGCGACATCGCCGGCGCCAATCGCCTGGAAATGCGCATTAGCCTGATCGGTGGCGGGGCCGGCCAGCGCAGTGCCCGTGGCGGCAAGAAACAACGAAAGCGAAATGATAGTACGTTTCATGAGATGCATCCTTAAAGGTTGAAGTGTGATATCGGGTTACGCCCTGCACCCCATAGACGACCCGAATGAGCTATTTATTCCAATTCACATGAAATTTTAAATTGTCTTTATATTCAATAGGTTGCGAATAATCGACAGCGTATGAAATGTCAAGATGCCTGGCTCAAGCCAATGCTCATGCAAAACCCTCTTCAGGCCTGCTGCAGAGACAAAATCAACGGACATTTCACGGAGCCTCGTAGCGAACCGCAACGTGCCACGAGACGGCTAAGTACCGACTCAATGCGTCTCAAATCAGCGAGTTTCTCGCGCACGTCGTGAAGCTTATGTTCGGCAAGATTGCGCGCCTTGTCGCACTGTGTACCGTCTTCCAGCATCAGCAGTTCGCCTACCTCATCCAGGCTGAAACCGAGTCGCTGCGCAGCTTTAATAAAGCGTAGACGTGCCAGTTCAGCTTCAGCGTAGCGACGAATGCTGCCCATAGGCCGTTTCGGCTCAGGCAGCAGGCCCTTACGCTGGTAGTAGCGGATGGTTTCGACATTGACGCCTGCTGCAACGGCCAAGGCACCGATGGTACGGTTTTCCAATGAGGCGCTCATATTGCTTGACTCCGTACTTAAGTACGGAAGTAAGCTTAGGTCATGTACTCCAAATCCGCAAACAAAATGAATCCCTTCGCCGGCCGGGGTGTGCTGCTAGCCGGTGGCTTGGCCGCTATCCTCGCCTCGACATGCTGCCTCGGGCCGCTGGTGCTAATCACGCTCGGCTTTTCCGGGGCTTGGATCGCCAATCTGACAGTGCTCGAACCCTATCGACCCATCCTCATAGGTGTCGCGGTGGTAGCTCTGTTTTATGCGTGGCGGCGTATCTGGCGTCCCGCGACCGCTTGCGCGCCCGGGGAGATCTGCGCCGTTCCACAGGTAAACCGGACCTACAAACTCCTGTTCGGGGCTGTGGTTGTCCTAGTATCGGCCGCGGTTGGATTCCCGTACATCGCACGCTGGTTCTACTGAAAGGAGAATGCCATGAGAAAGCCTCTCGCTGTTGCTACGCTATGCGTTTTCGCCATTCCGGTTTGGGCTGCCCCAAAAACCGTCATCTTATCCGTGCCCACGATGGATTGCCCAGTCTGCCCGATCACGGTAAAGAAGGCGCTTACCAAGGTGCCGGGTGTCAGTCAGGCCGAAGTCCATTTCGATAAGCGTCAGGCGACCATCACCTTTGATGACGCCAAGACGAATGTTGAAGCGCTGACGCGCGCCACGAAGGAGGCAGGCTATCCGTCGGCACTAGCGAGGAACACGAAATGACCGCAATAGTTCTGGAGTCGGCACTAACCTGCCCCCATTGCGGCCACATTAAGACAGAAATGATGCCCACCAACGCTTGCCAATGGTTCTACGAATGCGAGCAATGCCACGCATTGCTCAAGCCTAAGGCAGGTGACTGTTGCGTTTACTGCTCCTACGGTTCCGTACCTTGCCCACCGATTCAGGAGCACGGCAAAGGCAGTGATTGTTGTGGCTGATCCATGCAGCCGGATGACCGGTTTGGAATCGGGATTCGTGTGACCGCTTTTGACCTGCTTTATTGAAAACTCCGCCGTTAACTTGATTTTTCTGTGTCGGCAGTTTTTTAGATTACATTCTTGAACAATTGTTTTGCGACGTTTGATTGAGTAAGTGGCGTCGGATCGGGGTCAGATCAAGGGTTTGTAGCTTTTCTCCGCATTGGTCGCAGTGTGACCGCATGGGATGCTCCACAACCACATTGGGTTTTTCGGCAAACTTCAGTGTCGAACCCGCATGGCCTTTCTGCCCGCCCGCCTTCAGTCCGCTACGCTCGCGCGAAGATCTGGTCTTTTTCTTCTTCTTGCCATACACGTCTGAGGACGGAGACTTGCTGGAATTGTGACTGTCTTTGCGCAATCGCCCCTCCAATTCATCGATGCGCGCCTGCATGACCTTTATCGTCTGGCTCATGGCTTCTAACTGATCAAACAGCGCCATTATCAGCGCG
>JAYTWR010000042.1:0-18797 GCA_043743335.1 Burkholderiales bacterium | reverse complement strand
TTGGCACTCGTGCCAAAAAAACAAAAATCAGCACGTGCGGTGCTGAAAATTGAGGCTGCGTGTTTCAAAAATTGGGGGTTTTCTGTCAGGCACTAGTTATTACTATGGGTATTATTTGTAACTTGTTGATTTGAGGTAGAAATGAGGTTAATTAAAGCGTACTGGGCTACCGTGTTTCTAGCGCTGGTTGCCGCGTGGCCCTTGTGCTCCGTGGCGCAGACCAAGCCGTACGCGTTCAATGTGCTGAACCAGCGCACCATCGCGCTCACGGCCGAGTACTGGAACCCCATTTTCACTTACCTCAGCAAAAAAAGCGGGTTACCGCTGGAGTTGAAGCTGGCCAAAAATGCGCGCGAAGGCAATTTGATGACCGAAAAAGGCGCGTATGACTTTGTTTATACCAACCACCTTTTCACGCCAGAGCGCGATCAACTCGGTTATCAAGTCATAGCGCGCCCTAACGGCGTCGGTATTCAGGCGCAGATTGTGGTGCCCAGTGATTCCCCTTTCCGCTCGTTGCAGGATTTGGACGGCACAGAGGTAGGCTTCGTGTCGTCCGATGCCTTTGCTGGTTACCATGTCCCCCTCGATGCGCTGCTACGCGCCAAGGTGAAGGTTAAGATCAGCTTCACCGGCAACCAAGAGGCATCTGTGGCGCAGCTCAAGGTGGGCAAAATCGCCGCAGCCGGCCTTAACGGCTTGGTGCTTGAGCGCTATGCGCGCCGCGAAGGTTTTGCCTATCGTGCGCTGTGGACTTCGCCGCTGTATCCCGATCTTTGCATCATGGTGCACAAGCGCGTGCCGTCGGCGCACGTGGCGGCTATCCGGGAAGCGTTAGTCGGCATGAGCAAGGACCCGGAAGGTCTCAAAGTGTTGCAGACCTCGGCGGCGTTGATCAAAGCCAGTGGCGATCCGGGGTTCGTGGCCGCGGAAGACCGCGATTACGACAGTTACCGGTCGTTCTTTAAAACCACGTTGGTCAAACGGCCGTAGGCATAACCCGCGGTTTCGGAGTCAGGCAATGGAAAGACGGTGGTTCGAGTTTTGGGCGGAATGGGGCTTGGTCGCCCGGCTGATGACGGCAGTGGGTGTTGCTGTGGTTGCCGGGGGGGTTCTGCAGTCGGCGCTGCTGGTGGTCGAGGGTGCCAGTGACAACACGGCGCGGCTGCAGCGCGACATGACTGAACTGCTGAACTATCTGGCACCGGTGGTCGCTGATCACGCGCTGGTGGGTGATTACGCCGCGATTGATCAAATACTCAAAAAGCAGGTTCTCCGGCTTGAGGTTGATTCGTTGTGGTGGACTGACTCAGCGGGCCGCACGCTCAAGGCCGTTGATCGATCAGTGGTACCCACGGCACCTAAATGGTTCACCAAGATCATTGATATCGAAGTTGCGGACGATACGAAACTAGAGGTTACCGCTGGGGGTGTTTCGTATGGCACCTTGCACGGCAAAATGTACCCGGTGGGTGCCGAAAACCATCTGTGGCAACAATTTGTCAAGCAGCTACAGATTGTGATCGCCACGTTGTTTTTGATGTTGCAGTTCATTTGGCTGATTTTTCGCGGCAATCTCAGCACGCTGCGTGAGCTGGCCGATGGCGCGGATCGTTTTAGCCAAGGCGATCACGCTGTGCGTATTAATGCGCAGGGCGCGCCCGAAGTGCGCCGCGCTGGCGAAGCCTTCAACAATATGGCGACCAATACCGAAACCCTGCTGATCTCGCTGGGGCAAAGCGAGGCCAAAAACCGCTTGTTGGCCTCGATTGTGGAACAATCGAGCGAGGCCATCTGGACCACGGACATCAAAGGCTTGGTAACCAGTTGGAACCCCGGCGCCACTGCCTTGTTCGGCTACGCGGCTGTAGAAATGATGGGCCGCGAACGCCAATTAAGCCAAAGCGAGCAAGCCGCCGAAGCAGACCGCATGCAACGCCTGCTGAAACTCGAAAAATTCAGTTACGACGCGCTGGCTTCGACCCAAGCGGGCACGCCGATAGAAATTCAGGTGGCCGTGGCGCCGCTACTGGGTGAAGAAGGTCAATTCGTCGGTAAAATTTCGGTGGCGCGCGATGTCACCGAGCGCAACCGCAACGACGAAGCGCTGCGCGCAGCGCGTGCCGTCGCTGAATCCGCCAACCACGCCAAGAGCGCCTTTCTCGCACGCATGAGCCACGAAATTCGCACGCCCATGAATGGCGTGTTGGGGATGACCGAACTGCTGCTGGAGACCGGGCTGACCAGCACGCAGCGCAAGTACGCGGAGACCGTGCACCGTTCCGGCAATAATTTGCTGGGCATTATTAACGATGTGCTCGATTTTTCGAAAATCGAGGCCGGCAAACTTGAGCTAGAAAAAATCGAGCTTGATTTGCGCGGCACCATGGAGGATGTGGTGGACATGCTGGCCGAACGCGCGCATGCCAAGGGTTTGGAGTTTGCGTGCAGTGTCCCTGCCGGATTGCCGCTGCAGTTGATGGGAGACCCGCTGCGGCTGCGGCAGGTGTTGACCAATCTCGCGGGTAACGCCATCAAGTTCACAGAATCAGGCTCGGTGCTGATTAGCGTGCGGAGCGTGCAGGAGGCAGCGGATCAAGTGACCTTACGCTTCGATATCAAGGATACGGGGCCGGGCATATCGGACGAAGCGCAGCGTCGTATTTTCGAAGAGTTTGCGCAGGCTGACGGCTCAACCACCCGCCATCACGGCGGCTCGGGCTTGGGGCTGGCGATCAGCAAGCAATTGGTGGAAATGATGCAGGGTCGCGTGCAGGTGGAATCCACTCTAGGCAAGGGCGCGAACTTCTGGTTTACCGCGACGTTTACCAAGCAGTCTGCGACCGGGCGTGTGGTTGTTCGCGAGGTATTGGAGGGGCTGTTGGGTGTGCGCGCACTGCTGGTGGAGGCAAGCGCGATCAGCGGCGGTATTTTGACGGCACAGATTAGCGGCTGGGGCATGGTACATCGTGTCGCGGAGACGCCAGATCAGGCGCTTGATTTCCTGAAGCAGGCGGTATCGCGCGGTGCGCCGTTCGATATTGTGGTGATGGATTTGGGCTATGCCGCTGACAGTCCGCTTGCGCTGGCGCGTGCGATCAAGGCGGATGCGGCCCTTGCCAAGCTCAAGCTGGTGATGTTGACGCCGGTGGGTAACCACGCCGTGATCCGCGAAGCGCGCGACGCGGGGCTGGATGCCTGTTTGGTCAAGCCCGTGCGTCAGTCTGCGCTGTACGACGCGCTGGTCAAAGTGATGAGCGGTCAAAGTATGGCCATGGAAATGCGTGGCCGTCCCAAGACGGAGACCGCCGATGACACAGCGGCACCGAGCCAGCGTGACAGCCTGATACTGCTGGTGGAGGACAATCTCGTCAATCAGGCGGTAGCGCTCGGCATGTTGAAGAGTCTAATGGGCTATAACGTGGTAGTGGCCAACAACGGCAAAGAGGCTGTCGCCGCTTGGCACGCCAATGAGGTCAACCTGATTTTGATGGATTGCCACATGCCGGAGATGGATGGTTATGAAGCTACGCGCGAAATTCGCAAGCTCGAGGCATCGTCGGGCAAGCGCGTGCCGATTATTGCGTTGACCGCTAACATATTGGCGCAGGATCGCGAGGAGTGCCTTAACGCCGGTATGGACGAGCACTTGGGTAAGCCGTTCAGCCGTCGCCAAATGCAAGATGTGATCGAGCGCTGGTTGCCCGCGGCAAGCCGCGCCGCCACCGTGGTGGTCACCAACACCAAGTCGCTGGAACTACCGGCCGACGTGGTGCTGGATCGTCGTGTGCTGGGGCAGCTCAACGAGTTGCAGGGCAAGGATGCGCCCAATCTGCTCGAACGCATACTCACGTTGTACATCGAAGAGTCGCCGAAGGATGTGGCTGCTGCTACCAAGGCCGTAGCAGCGGGCGACTTGGTCGCCGCAGGGCGTCTGGCGCATTCACTCAAGTCGGGCAGCGCCAATATCGGCGCGACCGTGATGGCGCGATTATGCGCGGAGATGGAGATCGCAGGGCGTGCCGGCGACAGCGATGCTGCACGGGTGCTGGCGGCCAAACTTGCCCGCGAGCACGAGCGCGTCAAAGCCGCAGTGAAAGCAGAACTGGCGATGCTGGCCAGCGTATGATGTTTTGGTTGACACACTAAACCTTTGTAAATCAAAGAGGTGCGATATGAATGTTACACGTTTAACGCCGCAATTCGGCGCTGCAATTACCGGCGTTGATTTGGGGAATCTGGACGACGCGCAATTTGCTGCGGTGAAACAGGCTTGGCATCAGCATCGCGGGTTGCTGGCGTTTCCCCAGCAAAATGTGTCCGATGACGGCCTGCTGGCGTTCTCGCGGCGCTTGGGGCAACTGGATTCGCCGCCCAATCAGGAGCACGGACGTCAATCGCCGGAGGGCTATCCGGATATTTACGTGGTGTCCAACGTCAAGGATACAGTGGGCCGCCCGATCGGCGCGTTGGGCGACGGCGAAGCGGTGTGGCACACCGACATGAGCTACGAATCTAAACCGCCGCTCGCCTCGATGCTGACAGCGCGCGAAATCCCTGCCAGCGGCGGTGACACTTGGTTTTGCGACATGATCGGCGCGTACTCAGATATGCCGCCAGCGCTTAAGCAGCGCGTCGCCACGTTGCAAGTCAAACATGACGGCACTTACAACTCCGGCGGCTTCCTGCGCGCGGGCGTCAAGCCGACGAATAATCCTGCTGAGGCACCGGGCACCCTGCATCCGGCGGTGATCCGCATTCCCGAATCGGGCGATGCGTGCCTGTACTTGGGCCGCCGTCGCATGGCGTATATTTCCGGCTTGCCGCTGGCGGAAAGCGAAGCACTACTCGAAGAACTTTGGCAATACCCGGCTGCGGAACACCGACTCTACAAACACCGCTGGCAAATCGGCGACTTGGTGCTGTGGGATAACCGCACCACCATGCACCGCCGCGATCCGTTCCCGCCCGATCAGCGGCGGCTCATGCACCGCACGCAGATTAAGGGTTCTGTGACGCCAGCGGCTTACAGCGCCTGAGCGTGCTGCGGCACGCTTCGCCGCAGTGCCGACAGATGATGCGTTCGAAACGGTTTGTTTGTAACTAATTGATTTGATAACGTGCGCCGATGCGCGGCTCAATGTCGGCGATGTCCACGGCGGCAACAAAGCGGCGTTGCGTCACGCAGCCAAAAACGCGCCGCCGCGTGCGCGCGCCATCACTGCTGATTTCAACGTGCAGTGAATTGGCCAACAGGTAAATCGCCAGCAGCGCAAACACGACACTCGCCATGATGAAGGGTGCCGCAAATCCGCCGATCAGCGCCAGCGACACCAAGGCTGAAGCGTTGGCCTGATCCAGCGGCAGCAGCGCCGACAGGCCGATGGCCGGCATCAGACCGCACAGCAGGGCAAAGGCACCCAGTCCCAAAGCCGCGCCCGGCGCGCGCAGTACCGGGAATTCCAGCGCGATGCCCCCCACGGTGCGCCGTGCCATAAAACCGCTGCCGCGCACGAGCGGCACGCCGGGGTCAGTCAAGTTTGAGATTGGCAAACTTGGCGACTTTGGCCCACTTGTCCATTTCGCGTTTCACGAATTCGGTGAATTCCTCCGGTGGTATGCCGGACGCCAGCGCGCCCTGTGCGAGAAAGCGGTCGCGCGTGTCTTTGGCTTTGAGCAGGGAAGACAGCTCCTGATAGGCCTTGTTGACGATATCGCGCGGCGTGTTCGCGGGCATCACCACGGACTGCCACGAGCTGGCATCAAAACCCTTTACGCCGCCTTCTTCCACCGTTTGCAAATCCGGCATGGGCGGAAAGCGTTCTTTGGTCGAGATGGCGATGGGCCTTAGCTTGCCGGCTTGCGCATACGGCAGCACAGTCGTGGCGGTGTTGAACGCAATTTGAATCTGCCCGGCGATTTGATCCACCACCGCGGGCGCTTGGCCTTTATACGGCACATGGATGACGTTGATGCCCGTCATGGCCTTCAACATTTCCATCAGCATATGCGGGCTGGTGCCGTTGCCGGTGGACGCGTAGGTCATTTCGCCAGGCTTGGTTTTGGCCAGCGCTACCAGGTCCTTGAGGTTTTTCACCGGTAGGGTGGGGTGCGCGGTGAGCAGGCTCGGCATCACGGCCATCAAGGTCACGTGACTGAAATCTTTCACCGGATCAAAGCCGAGCTTTTTGTAAATGGCCGGCGAAATGCTTTGCGCCACCGTCATCATGCACAGCGTGTAGCCGTCGGGCGGCGATTTCGCGCACATTTCGGTGCCGATGTTGCCGCCTGCGCCCGCGCGGTTGTCGGCCACCACCTGCACATTCCAAGCGCGCGCCAGACGGTCGGCAGCCGTGCGGCCCATCAAATCGGTGGGGCCGCCGGGCGGAAACGGAATAATGAAACGTATCGGCTTAGCAGGGTAACTCTGCGCCTGCGCACCGGACAGCGGTGCAAAAATTCCCAACAGGGACAGCAGACAAACCGGGGTGGGTCGGAAAAACATGCGAGGTCATCTCCTCAAACGGTGAGGTGCGAGTTTACCGCGCTGCGCGGCCCGCGCAACAGCCGCCGTGCCAAGCAAGCCGGGTAAAACAGCGGTATCATTGCCACATGTTGATGACAATCCATAATTTTCATAGAAATATATTGCCGCGCGTGCTGCTGTACATGGCATGGCTGACCGCAGCGCTTCCGCTACAAGTGTTGGCGCAAGTGGGTGTGGTGCGCACTATCGAAGGGCAGGTGAATGTATTTTCCGGCAAGGCCGAATGTGCGCCGCGCTACGGCTTGGATGTGGATGAGGGTGACGTGGTGCGCACCGGCGACAAAGCTTGGGCGATACTGACCATGATGGACGGCACCAAAATCACCGTGCGCCCCGACACCGAATTGCGTGTCGACGTGTATCGCTATACCGAAGCGGGCGAGTCTGCACAGAATCGTGCGCAATTCACGCTGACGCGCGGCGCGATGCGGGTCGCATCCGGCGCGCTGGCGAAAGGTCGCAACATCGGTTTCGTGGTCAACACGCCGGACGCCTCCATGACACTGCGCGGTGCCGATCAGGATGTCGCCTACATCAACCCACAGTTCGCGCCGCGTGGCGACGCGCTGGCGGGCGCCTATGCCCGATCGTACGCGGGCGAAGCCATCATGAAAAACGCCAGCGGCACCGTCACCTTCCGCGACGGCCAGATTGCTTTTGCCGAAACCAAGGTGCGCAAGCCGCCGCAGGTGCTGCTATCGTCGCCGTCGTTTTACCACTGGCACAGTCACATCGACCGCCGCGCTGCTGCGGTCACCGAAAAGCTGGATACCGCGCCGCAGTAGTCTGCCCGCTACGCTGCCAGGCGCACAATGGAAGCGCCCTTGGGCGGCTTGGCGATATAGCGCTTGAGTATTTTGTAGGTATCCACATCGAACACCGGCGCGCTGCGCACATCCGCCAGTTCGTGTAACTCCGCTTCACTGCGCACCGTACCGAGGTAGCACCAGCGATCCAGCACGTGCAGCTCGGCACAGTCACCGTCCTTGGTGTTTTCGCGTATGGCAATGCGGCCTTCAAACGGCCACGGCAGTGTGCGCAGGCTGCCCAGCGCCTGTTGCACACGTAGCGCATGTTGCTCGATGGATTCCAACCCCACGCACGCGCCGCGACAGCGTTTGATTTGATGCGCGAAACACGGCGATGATGGCGCGGCGCGTTTTTCCAAACCGAGCAGGATGGTGCACAAGCCGTGCGTGGCGGCGATCTCGCGCAGCGCTTCGATCGCGGTTACGCGCGAGCGAAATAAGCCGTAGAGGTCGCCGAAATTCGCCGGGTCAATATCGTCTGCGGTGGCAAGGCTGGGTGCGCGGTTGATATCTTGCATTGACCAGCGCCACGCGCACAATTGCGTATTGCGGCGCAACTGCCGGTTGTGCACCGGGGCGAGCTGCTTTACCCACTTTGATTCCAGCAGCAGCGCACCCAACTCACCGGCGGTTTGCTTCCAGTCGATGCGTTTGATTTCACGCGCGATTTGCATGTCTTTGTTGACCCGGTGGTCACCCGAAAAATGCGACATTACGCGCGCGCGGATGTTGATGCTTTTGCCCACATACAGCACCACATCGTTGTCGCCGTAGAACAAGTACACCCCCGGCGTTTCGGGGATGTCGTTAAATGCGAGATCGGGCAATCCCACCGGTACGGTTTGCGATTTGACCAGCACATCCACTGCGGCCTTAACCAACGTCGTGCCGCGTTCCGCCGTCCATTTCTGCGCCAGCAGCCACAGCACTTTGGCGTCACCCAGCGCACGATGGCGCGCCTCGCAATCGAGTGCGTGGCGCTCCAGTAGCGCGTCGAGATTGTGCCGCGCGTGTTGCGGGTACAGCTTGCGCGAGAGTTTCACCGTGCACAGAACGCGTGCGTTGAAAGTCAGGCCGCAGCGGCGGAATTCGTTTTTGAGAAAGCCGTAATCGAAGCGCGCGTTGTGCGCGATGAAGAGCTTGCCTTCGAGCCGCTGCAATACGTCGCGGCCGATCTCGGCAAAACTGGGCGCCGCCGTGACCATGGCATTGGATATACCGGTGAGCGACGTGATAATGGGCGGGATACTCATGCCCGGATTCACCAGCGTAGACCACTCGCTGACGAGTTGTCCGCGATTGACCTCGATTACGCCGATTTCGGTAATGCGATCATGCGTGGCGGTCGCGCCGGTGGTTTCCAGATCGACAAAAACGACGTGTTGGTCAAGCATGGCGCGTGGCGTATCGGTAAGGAATTCGGCAGTATTTGAAATTACAGGGGATTTTAATTCACTGCCCGTCACGCCACAAACTTGTTGTGCGGCATGCGCTAAACTATAGCCATGAATACCGCCGCCGCTGCTGCTGCCGTTGGAACCGATGACGATGATGACGCATTGCCGGCGTTGCCGCGCGGTGTCAAAAATTACATGACGCCGCAAGGCTACGCGCGTCTGAAAACCGAGCTGACGCAGTTGCTTAACACCGAGCGCCCCGAGCTGGTTAAAGTGGTGTCGTGGGCAGCGGGCAATGGAGATCGCTCCGAGAACGGCGATTACCTGTACGGCAAAAAACGCTTGCGTGAGATCGACCGCCGTATACGGTATCTCACCAAGCGGCTGGATAATTCTGAGGTCGTCGATCCCGCTGCGCGTGGTGATACGGCGCAGGTTTTTTTCGGCGCAACCGTGGATTACGCCGACGACGCGGGTGCGGAACATACGGTCACCATCGTCGGGCTGGATGAGGTGGATACGTCACGCGGGCACGTGAGCTGGATTTCGCCAATCGCCGCCGCGTTGATTAAACACAGCGCCGGTGATACGGTTCCGTTGCGCACCCCGGCGGGTGTGCGGCAAATTGAAATACTGGACGTGCGCTACGAGGCACTGCGCTGAGTCAACCATCGAGCGAAAGTATGGCAAAGTCTTTGAAATCATCTGTTTTGTTTAACGTAGCCTTATCAACTTGGCGCGCCGTGAATGCGCCCTATACCGAGGCAGGGCGCGATACCCAACTGCCGCCGGGTATCGTCAAGCTCAGTATCAAGGCGATCAAGGGCGCGCGTAGCGCCGATACGCTGGGCGCAGAACGTGAAGGCACGGGCGTGGTCATCGACGCCAGCGGTTTGATACTGACGGTGGGTTACCTCGTGATTGAAGCGGGTTCAATCCTAGCCATGGCGCCGGATGGCCGCGTGCATCCGGCCACCGTGCTGGGCTTTGATCACGCCAGCGGTTTTGGCTTGCTGCGTGCTGCGCCCGGCATTACGTCGCAACCGCTGAAGCTCGGCGATTCGTCGCACTTGCGCGCGTTGCAGAGCGTGCGCATTGCCGCGCATGAATCGGCGGGCGGCGTGACGCCCGCGTGTGTATCGGTGCGGCGCCGCTTCACCGGCTGGTGGGAATACATGATCGACGACGCCATTTTCACCGCACCGCCACGCGGCGAACACAGTGGCGCGGCGTTGTTGGACGACGACGGCAGCCTGCTCGGCATCGCCTCGCTGTGGGTGAGTGACACGCTGGCGAGCGGCGTGGCATTTCCCGGCAATATGTTTATCCCGATCAATCTGCTGAAACCGATACTCGGCGACTTAATCTCGCATGGCCGCCGGCAGACGCCCGCGCGACCCTGGCTGGGCATTTACACCGAAGAAATCGAAAGCCAAGTGGTGGTGACGCGCACCTTGCCCGACGGCCCGGCGGATCGTTCCGGCATCAAGCGCGGCGATATTATTCTCGGTGTGGCTGGGCACTCCATCGGCACGCAAAGCGAGTTTTACGAGCGCCTGTGGGGCAGCGGCGAAGCCGGCAACGACGTGACGTTGCACGTACTGCACGACAAAAAAATAAAACACTACGTGGTGTATTCCGCCGACCGCACGGATTATTTCAAGCCTTGGGTGGTGCGGTAATATGGCATCGTAAGTAATTGATTTTATGCGGTATTTTTCATCGGCGTTGCGCCCACTACACCCACCCTCGCGCCATCAGCTCCGCTTTCAAATACGCATAAAACACCGGCGCGGCAATCACGCCCGGCAGGCCGAAGGTGGCTTCCATCACCAAAATCGCCAGCAACAGCTCCCACGCGGCGGCTTGAATTTGTGCGCCCACAATGCGCGCGTTAATAAAATATTCGAGCTTGTGAATAATCACCAAAAACGCCAGCGCCGCCATCGCCGCGTGTAGCGAATAACTCAGGCTGATGACCACAATCACCGTATTGGAAATCAGGTTGCCCAACACCGGCAGCAGGCCCGCCAAAAACGTGATTAAAATCATGGTCTTCACCAGCGGCAGGTGTACGCCGAAACTCGGCAGCAACACGACCAGATAGATCGCGGTGAGCACCGTATTCAGCGCCGAAATACGCACTTGTGCGAACACCACGCGGCGAAACGAATCCGCCAGCCGCACCGTGCATTGTTGAATCGCGCGCGCCAGCGGCCCGGCGGCTTGGCCGGTATGAACCTCGCGCAGTGAAATCATGGCACCGACCACGGTGCCGATCAGCGCATACACCAAGCCGTGGCCGACTTCGCCGCTCACGGATTTAACTTCTTTGGCGTGCTCACGCAGCCAGCCGACGAGTTGATCTTTCAGGTCAGAAGCGTCCACGGGTAGCCACTCTTGCATCGCTGCTGGCAGGGTTTCACGCGCCTTGTCGAGAATTTCAGCCATTTTTTCCAGCAGCACTGACAGGTTGCCCGCATCACTGCGCAAGAACAATACCGTGGCAGTGATCGCACTGCCGACGACCAGTACGATCAGCGTCAGCAGCAAGGTCAACGCGATGATTTTCGCGCGACCTAGGCTATCGACGCCGAACATGCGCGGCGCGGCCATATGCACCAACTCGTGCACCAGCAGCCCGGCGAACAGCGCCGGCAGCAAATGCAGTTTGATGATGGTGGGTAGCGCCACCGCCATGAACACCAGCGCGGCCATTTCCGCACGGCTCAGTGCGACGGCTGAAGGGTAGCTCGGCATACAGGCTCCTGTGAGGAAATCTCACGCGGATTATGCGGCAATGAGCGCGGGCTGCCTACAGGCCGCGATGTAAAATCGTGGCTATCCCCGTGCGAGCGCTTGCCGCGCGGCACGCGTATCCCCACAGGTAAACCACGATGATGCTTTTTGCGCTCCGCCCGATTCGATTGCGATTGCGATTGCGGTTGGTGTTGCCAGCCATGGCGCTGGTGCTCGCCGGTTGCGATAAGCCTTCTGGTAGCTCCGGTGGCCCGGGTGGCCCCGGTGGCCTGCCGGGTGGTGGTATGCCGCCCGCGCAGGTGTCGGTGGTGACCGTCGAAAAACGTGACGTGCCGGTGAGCTACGAATACGTGGCGCAGACAGCGGGCTATCGTGAAGTGGAAGTTCGCGCACGCGTCACCGGCATCTTGCAGCAGCGCCATTACCCTGAAGGCACGGCGGTGGCCAAAGGCCAGCAACTCTTCACCATCGACCCCGCACCCTTTCAGGTGGCGTTGGCCAAGACCGAAGCGGATTTGTCCGTGGCCGAAGTGCGCCACGCGCAATCGCAGCGTGAGGCGGCGCGGCTTAAGCCGGTGCGCGAGGCCAAAGCCGTCAGTCAGAAAGAACTCGACGATGCGCTTTCGGCCGAGCAGGTGGCTGCTGCCGAAGTGCAAAGTGCGCGCGCACGTGTCGCCGAGGCGCGGCTGAATCTTGCGTATGCCCGCGTGGCGTCGCCGATAGCCGGCATCGCCGGGCGTGCGGTGGTGTCCGAAGGTGCGCTGGTGTCGGGCCCCAATGTGCTGCTCACCAGCGTGACGCAGACCGACCCGATGTATGTGATTTTCGGCGTAGCCGATCGTGAGCATCTCGCGCTGCGCCGTGATGTCGAACTGGGCCGCTTGCGCTTGCCGGCGGGGCGCAAATTTCAGGCGCGGGTGAAGCTCGGCGATGGGCGCTTATACGACAGCGTGGGCACGCTCGGATACACCGATGTGCGCGTCAACACGCAAACCGGCACAACGGAATCTCGTGCCGAATTTCCCAATAAAAACAATATGTTACGTGCAGGGGAATTCGTGCGCCTTGTGCTTGAAGGGGCCGTGCGGCCGGATGCGTTGGTGGTGCCGCAACGCGCAGTCATGGAAAGCCCCAAGGGCAAATTTCTCTATGTAGTGAGCGCGGATAACAAGGCCGAAGCGCGCCCGGTGGAAGTCGGCGAGTGGGCCAGCGACGGCTGGGTCATCAACAGCGGGCTGCAAGCCGGCGAGCGCGTGATTACCGATGGCGTGATGAAAATCGGGCCCGGCGCGCCGGTGCAGATTGCAGCGCCAGCAGCGCCCGCAGGCACCAGCAAGCCGCCGGAAAAATCCGCGTCCCCCGCGCCGGAAAAATCTGCGGGAAAGCAGTAGACCATGATTTCACGCTTCTTTATTGACCGCCCGATCTTTGCGGCGGTGTTGTCGATTTTTATTGTGATCGCCGGCTTGGCTGCGATACGCATCCTGCCCATCGCGCAGTATCCTGAAATCGCGCCGCCGGTGGTGACGGTGCGTGCGTTTTATCCAGGCGCGTCGGCACAGGTGCTAGAGCAAACCGTGGCCGCGCCGCTGGAAAACCAGATCAACGGCGTCGAGAACATGCTCTACATGAACTCGACGTCTACTGCGCAGGGCGTGGTGGAAATTCGCGTCACGTTCGACATTGGCGCGGATGTCGATACCGCCGCGCTCAACGTCAACAACCGCGTGAAGCAAGTCGAGCCGCGTCTGCCGCTGGAAGTGCGGCGCCTGGGTGTAACGGTGGAAAAAGGCTCGTCGTCGTTTCTGCAGGTGCTGGCATTTACTTCGCCAGAGGGGCGTCACGATGACTTGTTCATTTCCAACTATGTCACGCTGAATGTGCTGGATTCGATCAAGCGCATCAAAGGCACGACCAACGTGCAGATTTTTGGTGCAAAGGACTACGCCATGCGCATCTGGCTGCGGCCTGATCGTATGGCGCAGTTGAAGGTGACTGCCAATGATTTGATCCGCGCGGTGAACGAGCAAAACGCACAGTTCGCCGCAGGCAAAATCGGCCAGCCGCCCACCGGCGGCCCGCAGGAGCTGGTCTACAGCATTACGACCAAGGGCCGGTTGAGTGAGCCAGCGGAGTTCGAAAACATCATTGTGCGCGCGAATCCCGATGGCTCGGTGTTGAGGCTCAAAGATGTGGCGCGCGTCGAATTAGGATCGAAAGATTATGAATTTATCGGTCGCGTCAACGGCAAGAGCGCCACGCTGATCGGCATTTTTCTGCAACCGAACGCCAATGCGCTGGACACTGCGGATCGTGTCAAAGCCGAGATGACACGTCTTGCCGCGAGTTATCCGCAGGGCTTGCAGCATCACGTGGTGTACGACACCACACGCTTTGTGAAGGTGTCGATTCGCGAAGTGGTGATTACGCTGGTTGAGGCAATGGCGCTAGTGTTTTTGGTGGTGTTTCTGTTTCTGCAAAACTGGCGCGCGACGCTGATTCCATTCGCCGCCGTGCCGGTGTCATTGATCGGCACGTTCGCGGGGTTGACGCTGCTGGGATACTCGATCAACACGCTCACGCTGTTCGGCATGGTGTTTGCCATCGGGATCGTGGTGGACGACGCCATTGTGGTGCTCGAAAACGTCGAGCGCATCATGCACGAAGAGCGCTTACACGCACGCGAAGCGGCGTTCAAGGCCATGCAGGAGGTCACCGGCCCCGTGATCGCGATCATGCTGACGTTGTGCGCGGTGTTTGTGCCGATTGCGTTTTTGGGCGGGTTGACGGGCGAGCTCTACCGCCAGTTTGCGGTGACCATTTCCATTGCGGTGGTGATCTCGGGCTTGGTGGCGCTGACACTGACGCCGAGTCTGTGCGTGTTGATTTTGAAGCGTGACCATCGCGAGCCGGGGCGATTCTTTCGCTGGTTTAACGGCTGGTTTCTGCGCATGACCGGGCGTTACGTGGATGGCGTGACCTGGATGCTGCGGCGTGGCGCAGTGGGCGCGATTTTGTTCATCGGCATGGTGGCGATTACTTTCGGCCTGTGGCGCGCCACACCCGGCTCGCTGGTGCCGGACGAAGATCAAGGCTACTACATCGCGGCGGTGTTTTTGCCCGATGGTGCAACGCTGGAGCGCACCGACACAGTGGTGAATCAAGTGGTCGATATCATTAAGTCAAACCCGGCGAATGAAAACGCGGTAGCGTTCACGGGCAGGGATTTTCTCGGCGGCGGCTTTCGCAACAGCGCCGCGACCATCTTTGTCACGCAAAAGCATTGGGACGAGCGCAAAGTCGCCACGCCGCAACTGGTCGGCGAGTTTTTGATGAAGACCGGGCATATCAAAGAGGCGCTGATCCTCGGCTTTGCACCGCCGCCGATTTTTGGTTTGGGCAACGCCGGCGGCTTTGAGTTTTATTTGCAGAATCGCGGCGAAGGCGGCGCACCGCGCCTGTTTGAAGTCACACAGCAGTTGTTGGGTGCGGTGGCGAAAGAAGGCTCGTTCGCCTTCGTTAACACGCTGTGGCGCGCCAACGTGCCGCAGTTGTATGTGGATGCTGACCGCGAAAAAACCAAAACCGCCGGTGTGTCGTTGGATGAGCTGTACGGTACGCTGGCCGCAACGCTGGGCAATTACTACGTCAACGATTTCAACAAATACGGCCGCACCTGGCAGGTGCTGATGTCAGCCGAGCCGGCGTATCGCAAACGGCCTGACGACATCAGCGCGCTGTTTGTGCGTTCCGATCAAGGGCGCATGGTATCGCTGGGTTCGCTAGCAACGGTGCAGTATTCGTCGGGGCCGGATTCCATGGAGCGGTTCAACAATCTGCCGGCGGTGAAAATATTTGGTTCGGCTTTGCCGGGCATCAGCTCCGGGCAAGCCATTGAGCGTATGGAGAAAATCGCGCGCGAAACCCTGCCGCCGGAATTTACCTTTGATTGGGGCGGTGCGTCGTTTCAGGAAAAGCGCTCCGGCGGCACTTCGTTGATGGCGTTAGGACTGGCGGCGTTGATGGTGTTTTTGATTTTGGCCGCGCAATACGACAAATGGTCGTTGCCGCTGGCCGTGTTGCTGGCGTTGCCGTTCGGCACCTTCGGCGCACTAGCGGCGATATTTATCAACAACCTGCTGCCCATGCCGTACTACATGGCGCAGGGCGTGCCGTGGCTGCAAGGGCTGCTGTCGCCGCTGGCGGGCATCGCGCGTTTGAGTAACGACGTGTATTTCCAGATCGGCTTGGTGACGCTGCTGGGTCTTGCCGCCAAGAATGCGATTCTGATCGTCGAATACGCGGTGCTGAAAAAGCACGAAGGGTTTTCCACTTCGGCCGCGGCGATTGAAGCCGCGCGCCTGCGCTTCAGGCCGATCTTGATGACTTCGCTGGCGTTTATTTTGGGCGTGATGCCGCTGGCCTTCTCAACGGGTGCGGGTGCCGGGGCGCGGCATTCTGCTGGCACGGGTGTGATGGGCGGCATGCTGGCGGCGACCTTTCTCGCGATCTTTTTTATTCCGTGGTTTTACCAATTGATCGTGGATCGCCAGTTGTCGGACAAGCGGTCTACAAAAGAGATTGAGGATGAAGTCGAGCAGCATCGTCGCGAAGCGCTGGCGAAGGCGTCACGCGATGCAACGTAACCAGTTGATTTTATGTAGTTTTTTGTGCTTGTCTTTGATGGCAGGCTGCCAGTCGTTGCCGTTCTCTTTGCCTTTGTTCAAGCGACCCGTTGCCGAGTTGCCTGCTACGTGGCCCGCGCTCGTGGAGGGGAAAGAGGGGGCAGCCGCGAGCGAATCCAAGGCCGCACCGATTCCCGTCGAACGCTGGTGGACGCTCTACAACGACAAAGCACTCGATACGCTGGTTGATGAGGCCCTGCAACACAATCGCGATCTGGCGCTGGCCGTGGCGCGCGTGGATGAGGCGCGTGCGCTGTCGAATGCGGCCGAGTCGCAGCGTTACCCCGCTCTCAATGCCACGTTGCAACGTGATCGCACGCGCGCATCGGAGCTGGGGGCGTTCCCCTTGCCTGCCAGTGCGATTGAGCGCAATGACGCGCGTGCGCAACTGAATTTTTCCTATGAGCTCGATTTATGGGGCCGCCTGCGCAACGCCAGCGCCGCCGCACGTGCAGACCTGTTGGCGACGCAAGCGGCGCGCGATACCGTGCGTCTAACGTTGGTGACTGATGTGGTGCGCGGCTATTTCAATTTGCAGGCGTTCGATGCGCAGGTGGCAGTGACACGCCAAACGGTGTCGCTGCGTGCCGACAATCTCAAGCTGCAACGCGTGCGCAACACAGCAGGCCTCACCAGCGATTTTCAGTTGCGCCAGCTCGAAGCCGAGGTCGCCGCCGCACAAGCGCAACTGCCTGCGCTGGAGCGCAGCCGCACGTCTGAGGAACTCGCGCTGGCGGTGTTGCTGGGCCGCAGCCCGCGTGCGATTACCGAGGCCAACGTGCAGCGCAACGCCGACAGCATCGAGCCGCCCACGCCCGTCGTGCCCGAGGGCTTGCCGTCGGATATGCTGCTGCGCCGCCCGGATATTGTGCAGGCCGAGCAGCGTTTGATTGCCGCCAACGCGCGTATTGCTGTGGCGCGCGCCGCGATGTTCCCGCGCATTTCGCTCACCGGTTACCTTGGCGGCGAAAGCGGTGCGCTGGGTGATTTGCTCACCGCGCCCGCACGCATCTGGCAGATAGCGTTTGGTCTGGCGCAACCGATCTTTCAGGCGGGTCGCCTCGGCGCTGAAGTCGAAGCCGTCCGCGCGCGCGAACGCCAAGCCATTGAGCAATATCAAAAAGCCCTGCAGGAAGCCTTCCGTGAAGTGCGTCAGGCGCTGTCCGCACAAACCCGCTCGCGCGAAATTTTCGAAGCCGAGACCGCGCGCGTCACCGCGCTGCGCGACACCCTGCGCCTCGCGCGCATACGCAACGAGAACGGCCTCGCCAGCCAACTGGATGTGATTGACGCCGAGCGCAACTTGCTGATGGCCGAATTGAATCGGCTGGATGCGCTACGAGCGCGCCGGGTGGCGGTGGCGGATTTGGTTAAGGCTTTGGGGGGCGGGTGGGAGGGGAAGTAGCGTGCCGCGCGCAGGAGTGGGCGTACCCAACGATCATGCCCGATTTAAGGGTGCTGCCACGTCAACGCGGATTCCGGGCATAGTTCACTCCACCTTCAAATTCAGTGCCTTGATCACTTTCGCAAACTGCGCAACGTTTTGCGTGATGGTCGCGGCGAACACTTCCGGTGTCGAGCTGACCGGCACGATGCCCTGACTCAGAAATCGCTCGCGCACATCCGCGCCGGCGACAATGCCACGTAATTCTGCGGAGAGTGGGTTAATGACAGTGAGTGGCGTACCGCGTGGTGCGACCACGCCGTACCATTGTTCGGCCTCATATCCATTGATGCCGCTTTCGGCGATGGTGGGCAGTTCGGGTAGCCGCGGAAAGCGTTTCGTGGAACCAATGCCTAACACACGCAGCCGTCCTGCGCCAAGGTGCGGCTGCGCGATTTGTATAGTGGTGAACGCGAATTGCATTTGTCCGGCGAGTAAATCCGAGATCGCCTGTCCTGCGCCCTTGTAGGGAACATGCGTGGTGCGTATCCCTGCTCTCTGGTCGAAGATCACGGCGGCCAGATGTGTGCCGGTGCCCACACCCGAAGAAAAATAATTCAGTTCGCCGGGCCGAGCTTTGGCGATGGCAATAAACTCGCGCACGGATTTTGCGGGCAGTGCAGGATGGATCATCAGTGTGAGCGGTGCGGAGGCCACCATGCTCGCAGGGGTGTAATCGCGCTCGAAATCGTAAGGCGGCTTTGCGAATAAACTCATGTTGATGGCTTGTGTGGTTACTGACGACATCAGCAGGGTGTAGCCATCGGGAGCCGCTTTTGCGACATACTCCGCACCGATATTCCCGCCAGCCCCGAGGCGGTTGTCGATAATTATTTGTTTGCCCCAACTTTCGGTGAGTTTGGCACCGACAATACGCGCCACCACATCCAGTGCGCCGCCGACAGCGAACGGCACGACAAGGCGGATAGGTTTGTCAGGATAGGATTGCGCTGACGCGCAACCCGTGACCGAAGCCAACATCAACGCAACCACAAGACTTGTTCTCACGTCGACAGCGCCTCATCCAGAAAATCCAGCCGGTCTTGGCCCCAGTAGTTGTACTGTGTTAATAAATATGTCATTCTCCCGCCATCATCGTACATTCAGGGAGAATTGTCATGGGAAATGGATTGGAAGCACGCTTTGAACGGTATG
>JAYTWR010000041.1:0-103351 GCA_043743335.1 Burkholderiales bacterium | reverse complement strand
GAAGGGAGAGGGGAACAAACCCTCGCCCTCCGGGACAAGGGCACACTTGAAGCGGAGCAGAGGGTGGCGCGCAGCGCCGGGTGAGGGAAGCTTGTGACTTTCCATAGAGGATGAATAGAGACAAAAAATTTATTTAAGGAGCGCACTATGCCGCTATTGGCAGAGAAAAAAGGCCACATTCTCACGCTGACGCTAAGCCGCCCCAGCGTGCGCAACGCGTGGGACGAGGATTTCAACACCGGCCTGGTTGAAGAACTCGACAAGGCCACGGATGACGACGACGTGCGTGTGGTGATTTTGACGGGCGACGAATCGGGTGGTGCGTTTTCCGCTGGGGCGAATCTGAAAAAGCCGAATTCACACACTACTGGTGGTGCCAAGCAGTTCGTGAAAAAAATTCGCCGCCCGCGATTGTTTCCGGCGAATTTGCTGGGGGATTTTCCAAAGCCGGTGATCGCCTCAGTCAACGGCTACGCCATCGGCGTGGGCGCGATTATCAGTCTGGCGTGCGATTTGATTGTGGCCTCGGATAAATCCGAGTGGCGTTTGCCGCAGGTGGCGCTGGGGATTATTCCCAATTACGGCGGTGGTTCGCGGCTGGCACGCTATGCTGGCAAAGGCATGGGCATGCGGCTCGCGATGGGTTTTCCGTTGAAGGGTGAGGAAGCGTATCGCTTGGGTGTCGCGCAATGGCTGGTGCCGCACGCGGAACTCAAAGCCAAAACCTGGGAGATCGCCGAACACATCGCCGGCTTGCCGCCGCTGGCGGTGAGCTTGACCAAAGAGTCGCTGATTCGCGGCATGGATATATCGAACATGCAGGATTCGTCGCTGGCGGATTCGTATCGCTTTATGGTGCTGGAGTTGTCGAAAGACAAAGACGAAGCGCATCGCGCGTGGCGCGAGAAGCGCAAACCCATGTTTACCGGTGAATAATTTTTCAGGAGCAACCAAATGGAAGTGAAATCAACCCTGCGCGTCATCAACGAAAAAGACTTCAAGGGCATGCGCGGCGTGACCGACGGGCAAACGTACACGCGACTGATCGGCTGGCCGGAAGTGTTCATGACCGACCGTGTGCGTCTTGGCCGCGCGAGCTATTTGCCGGGCACCTATGAACAACTGCATTGGCATCCAATTGAAGCGACCTACTATGTGATTTCAGGCCACGCCACGGTGCGCGATTTCAACGGCAAGGAATACGACGTTGAAGCCGGCAGCATCATCTACGCACCGCCGGGCATCGCAGGCGCGCACGAATGGGAAGTGAAAGAGGCGCTAGAGTTGATCGACATTCGCGCCTGCAACGAAACCAATCGCAAAATGCAGTTCACCGTGGACAAGGCGACCCAGCGTTCGTTTATTGATTTGGATGAACTGGAAAAGCGCGAAGGCATCAGCTTTAAATCGCATTACTAAACAAAAATCGGCGGCGATTTATTGCGTTCCTAAATTGCGTTCCTAAATTGCGTTCCTATATTGCGTTCCTGTACTGCGGGCGCGCGCTTTCCAGATTACAGCGTTCCCGCTATAGTCACGCCCTCGTTTGGCTGCGCGGGCGCTGACGACCTCAATACTAAAATATTCAAAGGAATCAATTACTTATGTTTGATCTTACACTGACCCCGGAGCAACTCGAAATGCGCGACACGCTGCGCGATTTTGCTGAACGGGAAATGAAAGCTGCCGCGATACACCCGGATCGTCTGCAGCCCTTTGAAAAACCGGTGATGAGCGATCTGCTGGGCAAGGCGGCGCAATTGGGTATACGCACCCTGGCGCTGTCGGAAGACGCGGGAGGGGCAGGTGCCGATAACCTCACGACGTGCATCGTGCTGGAAGAACTGGCGTCAGGTGAAGTCGATATCGCCACCATACTCGGCACCACAGCCGTGCTAGGGCGCACGCTGTTCGACACGCTGATGAGTGCTGAACAAAAGGCCCAGCATGTGAAGGCGTTTGTGGACGACGATAACTATCACCTCGCGTTCGCGGGCACGACTGCTGAAGCGGGGCTCGGCTGGACGTATCATCGCGATGCGTATGAAGACGACGTGGTTGCACCGACTGCGGTGAAGCAGGGTAGTGATTGGGTCATCAATGGCCGCGTGGAAGCGGTATCAAACGCGCCGCTGGCGAAGCTGTTTGCCGTGCAGGTGCGCACCGGTGCGGGCACAAAAGGCATGCAAGGGTTGTCGACGTTTTTGATTTCGCGCGACACGGCGGGTTTCACCGTGGCGAACACGCTGACCGCTTTCGGCGGGCCGGATAACACGCTCACGCGCTGGCACCACGGCACGGCGGCGGCGATTGAATTGAAAGACTGCAAAGTGCCGGCCGCCAATCTGCTGGGTAAAGAAGGCGAGTGTCCGTTCGCCGATGGCAAGCTGCTGGCGCGCCATCAAGTGGCGATGGCGGCGGTGAGTCTGGGTGTGGGGCGCGCGAGCTACGAAGCGGCAGTGGATTATTCGAAGATGCGCCGCCAGGGCGGGCGCAACATCATGGAGCATCAAGCCATCGGCACCAAGATTGCGGATTGCACCATCAAGCTTGAACTTTGCCGCAATACGGTGTGGAAGGCGGCATGGGCGTTGGATCACCCGGAAGCGGTGGCTGATCGCAGCGTGTCGCAATTGCCGTTGCACGTGATCGCACGCGTGGCGTCTGCCGAAGCCGTGAACGAAGTCACTTTGCTGGCGGCGGAATGTTTCGGCGCAATGGGCGTGATGCGCGACATGCCGCTGCAGAAGTATGTGAACGACGGTTTTATCATCGCGCATTCAGAAGATTCGGATGGCGCTGCCAAACTGCAAATCGCGGAGTCGGTAGCGGGTTATCAGCGCAAAGCAGCGTAAGCCACAGCGCACAAGAAAACAGGAAACAACCATGGATTTTTCACTCAACGAAGAACAACGTCACTGGCAGCAAGAAGCGCGCAAGTTCGCGACCGATGTGCTGCGGCCCGCGTCGGTCGCACGCGATCAGATCGAAGGCGGGTTTGAGCCGTGGGATTGGGACATTATCGAAGCCGGCTCCAAGCTGGGTTTTCGCACGATGGCTGTGCCCAAAGATTGGGGTGGGCCGGGTGCGGATTTTGTGTCGCAGGCGATTGTGATGGCGGAACTGGCCAAGGGCGACAGCGCCATGTCCAAGGCGTTCAGCCAGAACTGGAAGTGGAGTCATCTGATGACCATTGCCTGTTCGGACGATCAGAAAGAGCGCTTCCTGAAACCGTTTCTGGCGGACCACCGCTATGTCATGGGGCGCGGCATTACCGAACCGAATTCCGGCTCAGACAATCGCATGCCGCCGGAAGACGATCCCAAAGCAGGTTATCGTTTGAAAGCGGTGAAAGATGGCAACGAGTGGGTGCTCAATGGCGAAAAATGTTTTATCGCAAACGGCAGTGTGGGTTCGCTGTTTTTTGTGGATGCGCGCACCAACCCAGATGTGAATATCAAGCAGGGCGGCACGTTGTTCATGGTGCCCAAAGGCACGCCGGGCTTTCGCATCGGCAAGGTGTTCAACAAGCGCGGCTGGCGGTTCTATCAAAATGCAGAACTGATTTTTGAAAACGCGCGCTTGCCGCAAGAAAACATCGTGGGCGCGGTGGGTACGGGGTCGGTCAAGGCCGGCAAGGGTGACACCACCGGCGGCGATATTTTTGGTGACCTAGAGTTGGCTGCGAATGCGCTGGGCGTGTGCGACGACGCGGTAGAAATGGGCATGGCCTTCGCACGCAGCCATAAGCGCGCGGGCAAATATTTGATCGAGCATCAGTTGGTGCAGTTGCGCATACACGAAATGCACATGCTGACGGAGGCGTTGCGTTCCTATGTGCTGCGCACGGCTTGGCAGCACGATGCGGGCGAGCATTCAGCCAACGCCGGTTTCGTGATGAATTACTCGACCGATATCATTCAGCGGGTCACGCGTTTGAATCTGCAAATTCATGGACCGGAAGGCTGCATGATTAACGCGCGCGCCGACAAACTCGTGCGCGACGCAATGGTGTGGACGCATCTGGCCGGTGATAACGTGCAGCGCATCAAAATTTTGAAGCGCTTGAAGTAATACGGAGATCGTCAAAGCCGTTAGCGCACCGGATACCCGTGAAAGCTTCACCACAGCCGGCGTCGAGCCGATGACCAGCACGGCAGATCAGTTTGGCCAATTCATCAAGAGCGAGGCGGCTCGCTTCGGCAAGGTGATCAAGGAAGCCGGCATTAAAGGCGAATGAGAGACGCGTATGAATGCCGCGAACCCAGACGCCAAGCCTGAAATTGTCGTGCTGCTGCCGATTTTTGCACCGACGCTGGCGGCACTGGAGGAACGTTATACGGTGCATAAACTGTGGACCGTGCCCGATCGCGATGCCTTCTTGACGACAGTTGCGCCTAGGGTGCGTGCCGTTGTCACCACGGGTCTGTTCGGCTGCGATGCGGCCACCATGGACGCCTTGCCCAAACTGGAAATCATTGCCTGCTTTGGGGCGCCGCGCACCAGCCTCGATGTAGCCGCAGCGCACGCACGCGGCATCATTTGCACCCGCACGCCGGACAACATCGCCGAGGCGGTAGCCGACCTTGCGTTGGGGTTGATGATCGACGTGATGCGCGGTGTCACGCGCGGCGACCGATTCATACGCGCCGGTCTGTGGGAAAAGGGCATCGCTCGCCCCGGCTATGAAGTGCGCGGCAAGCAATGCGGCATCGTGGGGCTGGGGCGTATCGGCCAGTTCGTCGCCACGCGCGTGCAGGCGTTCGGTATGGCGGTGAGCTATTTCGGCCCGCGCCGCAAGGATGTGCCGTTCCTGTATGTCGACAATCTGGAGGTGCTGGCGCGCACAGTGGATGTGCTGATCGTATGCTGCCCGCTGACATCAGAAACGCGGGGTCTTATCACCGCAAACGTGATCGATGCTTTGGGTAAAGAAGGGTTTCTCGTCAACGTGGCGCGCGGTGCAGTGGTCGACGAAGCCGGGCTCACACAGGCGCTGCGTGACCAGCGCATCGCGGGCGCTGGGCTTGATGTGTTCTGGGACGAGCCGCGTGTGCCGCAGGTGTATCGTGAATTCGACAACGTGGTGATGGCGCCGCATATCGGCACCAACACGATTGAAGTGCGCGCTGAGCGCGGGCGTAAAATGCTGGCTAATCTGGCCGCGCATTTTGCGGGCCAGCCGGTGCCGTTTCCGGTGGAGAAACTCAGTCGGGGGGATTGATGGTGAGACATCGACCAAGGTGGGTGGCTATTGCGGTTTGGCTCATCGTGACGTCATCTGTGGCAGGGGCGCAGCCGTTTCCCAACCGCCCGCTGCGGTTGATCGTGCCGGTGCCACCCGGCGGCGGCGCGGATTTTGTTGCGCGTTCGTATGCGTCACGTTTGGGCGACGCACTGGGCCAGCAGGTGGTGGTCGACAATCGCGGCGGTGCTGCAGGAATCATCGCCATGGAGGCCACCGCTAAAGCGCCGCCCGACGGCTATACCTTCATTCAAACCAATATTTCCACCATCAGCATCAACCCGTATATGTATAGCCGACTACCGTACGATGCGGAAAAAGGCTTTGCACCCATTTCAATTTGCACGCTAAATCCGCTGGTGCTGGTGATACATCCCTCCGTGGCGGCGCGCAGCGTGCCGGAACTGATTCACGTGGCCAAGGCCAAGCCTGGTACGGTCACTTACGCGTCGCTGGGCAGCGGCAGCATTCAACATCTGGCTGGCTTTATGTTCGGCAAGGCGGCGGGCGTCAGTCTGATTCATGTGCCTTACAAGGGGGCTGCGCCCGCGACGGTGGATTTGCTCGCAGGGCAGGTCAACACGGCTTTTAGCGGCATCGGCACGGTCATTGCGCATGTGCGTGGTGGCAAGCTGCGCGGGCTGGCCACTACCGGGGCCAAGCGTGTGGAGTCTTATGCCGACCTGCCGACGATGGCCGAATCCGGCGGCCCCGCTATGCAGATTGATCTGTGGAACGGTTTTCTCGCGCCGGCGGGCACGCCGGTTGCCATCGTCAAACGCCTGAGCGATGAAATCAACAAGATCGCCAAAGCCAGCGATTTGCCGCAGGTGCTGGCGACGCAGGGCACATCGCCCAAGACCAATACGCCAGAGGAATTTTCACTGTTTATCCGTTCGGAACAGGCTAAGTTCAAAAAGCTGGTGCAAGAGAGCGGGATCAAGCTCGACTAAACGACGAACGCTTTAAGAGAAACTCATGCGAAAGACAATGCAGCGCCGAGTCAAATATTTCCTAACCAATTGTTTTTATTGATAAATTTATGCGCCACTGACGCGTGTGATATTGCATGCACCACGTGCTTGCGCTAGCATGAACTCACCACGCTGCACGATGCGGGTTTCGTTTTTCACCTCTTGCTTTCCGGAGCACTCATGAGCCTCCCTCTGTCCCTTACCGTCAACGGCAAAGTCATCATCGCTGACATAGACCCACGCATGCTGCTCGCCCAGCTCCTGCGCGAGCAACTGAACCTCACTGGCACGCACATCGGCTGCGACACGGGCCAGTGCGGTGCGTGCACGGTGCATTTGGATGGCCGTGCGGTGAAGGCCTGCAACATGCTGGCGGCACAGGCGCAGGGTGCTAACGTGACGACTATTGAGGGCATTGGCGGCGCAAACGGTGAGCTGCATCCAATGCAAGCGGCGTTTCGTGAGCATCATGGCTTGCAGTGCGGCTTTTGCACGCCGGGTATGGTGATGAGCGCGATTGATCTGGTGAAAAAACATCCCACACCGAATGAGGAAACCGTGCGCGCAGAGCTCGACGGCAACATCTGCCGTTGCACCGGTTATCACAATATCGTCAAAGCGGTTATCGCCGGCGCTGTCGGCATGAAAGGCTGACACCATGAACGCTCCTCATGTTCCCTACATCGGTCAGAGCATCAAGCGCAAAGAAGACCAACGCTTCATCACGGGCGGCGGCACGTATACCGACGATATTTCAGTTGTCGGACAAACCCACGCGTATTTTCTGCGCTCGCCGCACGCGCATGCCACGATACGCAGCATTGATCTTTCCAAAGCGCAAGTCGCGCCAGGCGTAGTGGGCATTTTCACCGGCGACGATCTCGCTGCCGCCAAAGTCGGTGGCCTGCCCTGCGGTTGGTTGATTACCGATGTCAACGGTCAGCCGATGAAAGAGCCGCCGCATCCGTGTCTCGCGCAGGGTAAGGTGCGGCATGTCGGTGATCAGGTGGCCGTGGTGATTGCTGAATCACTGCATCAAGCCAAGGACGCCGCTGCGCTGATTGAAGTGGATTACGCCGTATTGCCCGCCGTAGTCGCCGTGGGCGATGCGCGCAAGCCAGGTGCTGCGCTAGTGCATGACGGCGTGCCCGACAACACCTGCTATGTGTGGTCTATCGGCGTGCAAGACACGGTGAACAAGGCGTTTGCTTCCGCCAAGCACGTCACCACGCTGGCGTTTGCCAACAACCGTTTGATTCCCAATGCCATCGAGCCGCGCGCCGCCCTCGCGCAATATGCGCGCGCGGACGATTCCTACACGCTGCATGTCACCAGCCAGAACCCGCACGTCGAGCGCTTGCTGATGACGGCGTTTGTGCTGGGCTTGCCCGAACATAAAGTGCGCGTGATTGCGCCGGATGTCGGCGGCGGCTTCGGTTCGAAGATTTATCTGTATGCCGAAGAAACCGTCATCACTTGGGCGTCCAAGCGCGTGAATCGCCCGATCAAATGGGTATGCGAGCGCTCGGATTCTTTTCTGACGGATGCGCATGGTCGCGATCACCTCACCAAAGCCGAACTTGCGCTCGATAAAAACGGCAAGTTCCTTGCCATGCGCGTGCATACCACGGCCAACATGGGCGCGTATTTGTCTACGTTTGCCTCGTGCATTCCGACGATTTTGTACGCCACCTTGCTCGCAGGCCAATACACCACGCCAGCCATTTACTGCGAAGTCACCGCCGTGTTCACCAACACCGCGCCGGTGGACGCCTATCGTGGCGCTGGGCGGCCTGAGGCGACCTATGTTGTCGAGCGGCTGGTGGAAACCGCCGCGCGCGAGATGAACATTTCGCCGGCAGAAATCCGTCGCCGCAATTTCATCACGCAGTTTCCGTATCAGACGCCGGTGGCCCTCTGTTACGACACCGGCAATTACGATGCCACGCTCACCGCCGCGATGCAGCTTGCCGATGTTGCGGGCTTTGAAGCGCGCCGCAAGCAAGCGGCGGATCGCGGCAAGTTACGCGGGCTGGGCTACTCCGCGTACATCGAGGCTTGCGGGCTGGCGCCGTCCAATATTGCTGGCGCGCTGGGTGCGCGTGCGGGCCTGTTTGAAGCGGGCGAAGTGCGTTTTCATCCCACCGGCAGCGTCAGTGTGTTCACCGGCTCGCACAGCCACGGGCAAGGGCATGAAACCACTTTCGCGCAGGTGGTTGCCGACAAGCTCGGCATTCCGCTTGAAAACGTGGATATCGTACACGGCGACACAGGCCGCATTCCCTTCGGCATGGGCACGTATGGTTCACGCTCCATCGCCGTGGGTGGCTCGGCCATCATCAAAGCGATCGACAAGGTCATCGCCAAGGGCAAAAAAATCGCCGCGCATTTGCTGGAAGCTACCGACGACGACATCGATTTCAAAGACGGCGTGTTCCGTGTTGCCGGCACCGACAAGCAAAAAACCATCGCCGAAGTGGCGTTCGCCGCCTACGTGCCGCACAACTACCCGCTCGATAAACTTGAGCCGGGCTTGAACGAACAGGCGTTTTACGATCCGACCAACTTCACCTATCCCGCAGGCACCCATATCTGCGAGGTTGAGATTGATCCGCAAACCGGCGCCACCAAAGTAGTCAACTTCACCGCCGTGGATGATTTCGGCAACATCATTAACCCGATGATTGTCGAAGGCCAAGTACACGGGGGCCTCGCGCAAGGCATCGGCCAGGCGCTGCTCGAAGGCTGCGCCTACGATCCGCAAAGCGGCCAGTTGATCACCGGCAGCTATATGGATTACGCCATGCCGCGCGCGGATGATGTCCCATCGTTTCAGGTAGACACCAAAGTCACCGCCTGCACGCACAACCCGCTGGGGGTCAAAGGCTGCGGCGAAGCGGGTGCCATCGGCTCGCCGCCCGCGGTGATTAACGCGATCACTGACGCGCTGGGTATCAAAGATATCGCCATGCCCGCCACGTCCGAAACCGTGTGGCGTGCGCTGCAATCCAAAACCTCGCGTAAAAACAAATAGTCAGGGGAAAATCATGCATGCATTCGATTACCACCGCCCCGCCACGCTCAAAGACGCTGCGGCATTGTTGAAGAAAATCGACAACGCACGCCTGCTCGGCGGCGGACAAAGCCTAATCCCCACGCTGAAAATGCGACTCGCGCAATCCGCCGCGTTGGTGGACATCGGCGGCATTGCCGACATGCGCGAAACCCAGCTTTTGGGTGCCGTGCTCACCGTCGGCGCGGGCCTGCGCCACAGCGAAGTCGCCACGTCGAAAGATGTGCTGATGGGCGCGCCTGTGCTCGCGCGCGTGGCCGCCGGCATCGGCGACCGGCAGGTGCGCAACATGGGCACGCTCGGCGGCTCGCTCGCCAACAACGATCCGGCGGCGGATTACCCGGCAGCCGTGCTCGGCTTGGGCGCGACCATCCACACCAACCGGCGCTCGATAGCCGCCGACAAATTTTTCACCGGCTTGTTTGAGACCGCATTGAAGCCCGGCGAAATCATTACCTCGGTGGCGTTTCCGTTGCCCAAGCGCGCGGCGTACATCAAGTTCAAAAACCCGGCATCGCGCTTTGCGCTGGTGGGCGTGTTCGTCAGCGAAGGCGCAGGCCATGTGCGCGTGGCCGTCACCGGTGCGGGCAACGCAGGCGTGTTTCGCGTGAAAGACATGGAAAAGAAACTCGGCGAGAAATTCGCGCCGGAAGCTATCGCAAAATCAAAAGTCGCCGCCGACAAACTAAACAGCGACATTCACGCCAGCGCGGAATACCGCGCGCACTTGATTACCGTGCTGGCGCAGCGCGCAGTGACTGCGGCATTGACAGAAAAGTAAATAAAATCAATTAGTTACAAAGCGAACGCATCAGCCGACACACCTCGGTGATTACGCCGCCACCGCCACGCCGGCCTGCTCGCAGCTATTGGCAATATCGCTCACCGTGACCCGCCGCATGTCGCGCACGTAGCGCAAATCATCGTAATCCGTGCCGCGGTGCATGGTGCAGCGGTTATCCCACATCACCAGTTCGTTGACGCGCCAGCGATGCGTGTAGACAAACTGTCGCTGTGTCACATGATCAATCAGCCGGTCAATCAGCGCGCGGCCTTCGTCGTCGGGCATGCCGAATACACGCCCGGCGTGCGACGCCACATACAGCGATTTGCGCTTGCTCTGTGGAATCAGCCGCACCAGCATTTGCGGCACCGGCGGCAGGCGTTTGCGCTCGTCTTCGTTAAACTCGGTAAAGCCGCTGCGCTGCCGTGAGGTGGCGATCCAGTGTTCGACCACCAGGCGCTCAAATGCTTTTTTGTCGGCTTCGGGCAAAGCGTCGTACGCTGCGCGCTGATCGGCGAACTCGGTGTGGCCGCCAATGGGCACCGTCGTGCGCGCATGCAGCAGTGACGTCAGCGACGGCAGACGCTTGAAGGAGCTGTCGGTATGCCACAGCTTGTTGCCGGCTTTATACATGCGCTGGCGGCTATCCGCACCCCAGATTTTGCCGTCGGCAGTCAGGTTGGAAATATCCGCAAACGCGCCGTCAAAGCGGCTGGGCGTGGCCTTGGGGTCGAGCGTGCGTTCGCGCTCAATCGGCCCGAAACGCTCGGCGAACGTAAGTTGCTGCTGCTGGGTAATATCCTGCGCCGGAAAAATCAGCACGGCGTATTGCCAAAATGCATTGGCAATCGCAGTGAAATCGGCGTCGGGAACCGGCTTCGTCAGGTCTACGTCGTAAATCTCGGCGACAAAACTCGGCGTGACGGCCGATACCGTGATGCTCATGGTTCGACCCTTTTGTTTACTGGGGGATGAAAACGCCCCACGGCAACTCACCCACTTTGATGTCAGTTATTTTTTCCTGCTTCGCGGTGTCGATGACCGACACGCTGTTGGAGCGTCCATTCGCTACATACAGCTTGTTGCCGTCGGCGGTAATCGCCATATTCCACGGCCGCAGGCCAACGGCGATGGTTTTCACCACGGTGTTGCTCGCGACGTCGATCACCATCACGGTGCCGTCGCCGCCGTTGGTGGCATAAACCGTCTTGCTGTTGGGATGCACTGCGATGCCGTTTGCGCGCACACCCGCCGCGATCACCGCCACCACTTTGCGCGTGGCCACGTCGATGGCGTGTACCTGATCCGACAGCTCGCACGCCACGTAGGCCAACTTGCCGTCCGGCGTGAAACCAATGCCGCGCGGCCGTTTACCGACCTTGATCGCTGCCACCTGTTTGCGTGCGGCCACGTCGATCACATCGACGATATCGGCATCTTCGGCGCTGACATACACCCACTTGCCGTCGGCGCTGAACACCGCATGTTCCGGATTTTTGCCTTCGGTCTTCACCTGAAATTCGCGCTTGCTTGTCGCCGTGTTGATGAAATGCACCGAGTTGTCCTCTTCCACGGCGACTGCCAGCCATTTGCCGTCGGGCGATCCGTAAACGCCTTCGGGCGATTCGCCGAGATCCACCTTGCCGGTGATTTTGCGCGAGGCAATGTCGATCACCTGCAGCGCGTTGGCCGGCTGATCGCTGACATAAAGCTGCTTGCCGTCTTTGGTGGCTGTCATGCCACGCGGCTTTTTGCCGGCAGGCATGTCACCGACCACACTGTCGGTCGCAATGTCGATAATCGACACCGTGCCGGTACGCTCGTTGGCGACATACGCAAACGGCGCGGCCTGTAGTGCTGCGCACCAGAGAGATATCACGTAAGTAATTGATTTTATTGAATTTTTCATATTTACTTTCTTCAAGTCATTATCACCCTAAAATTACCCTGCTCAAATTATGACCCAAAAAAAGCCGTGGTGCAGCACCACGGCTTTTTTACCTGATGTCACCGCCTTTTACAGCGCTTTTTCCAACTGCCTGCGCTGCTCTGCCATTTCGGCGGGCATGCGCGCGGACAATTCGCCGAACAGGCGTTCGTGATCTTTCACCTCGGCTTGCCACAAGGCTTTGTCAACTTTGGTGAGTTCTTCAAACGCTTTTTTCGAGAAGCCGGGAATGCCTTTGAGCTCCATATCCTCAAAGCGCGGCATGCGACCGACCGGCGTATCGGTTGCGCCGCCTTGACCTTCGCAGCGCTCGATAATCCACTTCAGCACGCGCATGTTTTCGCCGAAACCCGGCCACATGAATTTGCCGTTGTCGTCTTTGCGGAACCAGTTCACCGCGTAAATTTTCGGCGCTTCTGTCAGCGCCTTGCCGACTTTCAGCCAATGGCTGAAATAGTCGCCAAAGTGGTAGCCGCAGAACGGCAGCATGGCAAACGGATCGCGCCGCACCACACCCTGCTTACCGATAATCGCCGCCGTGGTTTCAGAGGCCATGGTCGCGGCCATGTAAACGCCGTGTGTCCAGTCTTTGGCTTCGATCACCAACGGCACCGTCGTCGTGCGACGCCCGCCAAACAGGAACGCGCTGATCGGCACGCCCGCGGGGTTCTCCCAATCTTTGTCGATGCACGGAATCTGTGACGCCGCCACAGTGAAACGCGCATTGGCGTGGGCCGCGAGCTTGTCGCTGTCCGGGTCCCACGGCTTGCCTTGCCAATCGATCAAATTCATCGGCGGCGTTTGCGACAGGCCTTCCCACCACACATCACCGTCTGCTGTGAGGGCGACGTTGGTGAAAATGGTATTTTTGTTCAGCGCGGCGAGGCAATTCGGGTTGGTAAATTCAGACGTGCCCGGTGCCACGCCAAACGCGCCAGCCTCCGGGTTAATCGCATACAAGCGTCCGTCTTTGCCCGGCTTGATCCATGCAATATCTTCGCCGATGGTGGTGACGTTCCAGCCAGCCAGTTCCTTGGGCGGTATCAACATCGCGAGGTTGGTTTTGCCGCAGGCGCTGGGGAATGCCGCCGCGATGTAATGCTTTTTGCCGCCCGGTGGCTGGATGCCGAGAATCAGCATGTGCTCAGCCAGCCAGCCCTGTTCGCGCGCCATGATGGACGCAATGCGCAGCGCGAAACATTTTTTGCCCAACAGCGCATTGCCGCCGTAGCCGGAGCCGAATGACCAAATGAGTTTTTCTTCGGGGAAATGCACAATGTATTTGTGCTCTTTGCTGCTCGGCCACACCAAATCTTTTTGCCCCGGCGCGAGCGGGTAGCCCACCGAGTGCAGGCACGGCACAAAAAACCCATCGGTGCCCAGCAAATCCATCACCGCGCGACCAATACGCGTCATGATGCGCATGCTCACCACCACGTAAGGCGAATCGGTCAGTTCCACGCCGATGTGCGAAATGTGCGAACCCAGCGGCCCCATGCTGAACGGAATGACATACATAGTGCGGCCACGCATACAGCCATCGCTGATTTTCTTTAACTTCTCGCGCATGACTTCGGGCGCTTCCCAATTATTATTGGGGCCAGCGTCTTCTTTGCTTTTGCTGCACACGAAAGTACGGTCTTCCATGCGCGCCACGTCATCGGGATCAGAGCGCGCCAAAAAGCAGCCGGGGCGCTTTTGCTCGTTGAGTTTAATCAACATGCCTGAAGCGACCATCTCGGTGCACAGGCGATCATATTCCGCTTGCGAACCATCGCACCAGTAGATGCGGTCCGGCTTGGTTAGCTGGGCGACTTCGGCCACCCACGCGGCCAATTTCTTGTTTTTAACGTAATCAGGCGCAGTCATCGCGAATCCTTGTTCTGAAACAACAAAAAACCCTTTAAAAACAATGACAAAGCGAACTTTTCGAGTTAGCCCTGTCAGCGGATTGCGGATTTTACCCGATTTGGCGCTTGGGGAGATGTGCAAACCATCACGTTCAGATAAACACGTCCGTAGCCAAAGTAAGCATTGCACGCACGCCGCGTGAAGCTGCTAGACTTTCCCTCTACCACTATCCTTGCAGCAGGAATTCATGCCCAACACCAAAAGCACCATCCGCGTCGGCACCGGCGCGGGCTTTTCCGACGACCGTATCGAACCCGCCGTCGACTTGGCCGAGCGCGGCAAGCTCGACTATCTGGTATTCGAATGCCTCGCCGAGCGCACCATTGCGCGCGAAAACCTCACGCGCCTGAAAGACCCCGACAAAGGCTATACGCCGTACCTCGTTGAGCGCTTTCAGGCCGTGCTGCCTGCCTGCGTCAAGAACGGCATCCGCATTGTTACCAATATGGGTGCGGCCAACCCGCTGGGCGCGGCGCGTGCCGTGCGGCGCGAGGCCAAGGCGCTGGGCTTTGCCGATCTGCCCGTGGCAGTCATAACTGGCGACGACGTGGCCGACATCGTGCGCAAAAATCCGCAACTGCCGCTGATGGAAGACGGCTCACCGGTCGAGGCGCTGATACCGCGCATGGCGTCGGCCAACGTCTACCTCGGCGCCGATGTAATCCGCGACGGACTGGCCACCGGCGCACCGGTGGTGATGACGGGGCGTGTGGCCGACCCCGCGCTTTTTCTCGGTAGCATGATGCACGGCCTCGGCTGGGCTTACGACGACTATCCTAAGCTGGCCGTCGGCACCCTTGCCGGACACATGATGGAGTGCGCAGCGCAGCTCACCGGCGGCTGCTTTATCGATCCCGGCAAGAAAGACTGCGACGATGCGGTCAACATTGGCTTTCCCTACGCCGACGTGACTGCAGACGGCAACCTCACGCTCGGCAAGCTCGACGACTCCGGCGGACGCCTCGATGCCATGACCTGCACCGAGCAAATCCTCTACGAAATGCACGACCCCACCGGCTACATCACGCCCGACTGCATCCTCGACATCACCGACGTTCAATTTGCTCCGGAAAGCAAACACCGCGTGCGCGTTACGGGTGCCAAAGCACGGCCGCGCACGGCTACCTACAAAGTCGTCGTGGGCTACCACGATGGCTACATCGGCGACGGCGAAGTCTCTTATGCCGGCCCCAACGCACTCGCGCGCGCGAAGCTTGCTGAGAAAATCGTGCGCGAACGGCTGAAAAAGCGCGGCTTCACCTACCCCGAAATCCGCGTTGACTACATCGGCATGTCAAGCCTGCACGGCATGGGTAGTATCGGTGGGGGCCGCACTGAACCGTATGAAGTGCGCCTGCGCATCGCCGCACGCAGCCCCGACCGCAAGGCCGCGCTGGCGGTGGGCTTTGAAGTGCGCACGCTGCACGTCAACGGTCCTTCCGGCGGTGGCGGCGGCTCCAACGCGATACGCGAAGTGCTGGCAGTGAAATCCATTTTGATCCCGCGTAGCATGGTCAAAACATCCGTCACGGTGGAGGGCACGCTATGAGCATTAAAGTGTACGACCTCGGCCACGCGCGCGCAGGCGACAAGGGCAACACCTCCAACATTTCCGTGACCGCCTATGACGAACGCGCCTGGCAAATACTTCGCGCGCAATTAACGCCGGAGCGTGTCATGCAAGCCTACAGCGAAATCGCCAAGGGCCCGGTCACGCGCTACGAACTACCCAAGCTCAAGGCGCTGAATTTCGTCATCGAAAACGCGCTGGGCGGCGGCGTCACGGTGTCGCTGGCGCAAGACATGCACGGCAAAGGTTTGTCGTTTTTGATGTTGGGGATCGAGCTGGAAGGGTAGCGGGGGCTGCGTGCAGCAGAATCAAAATATCAAATTATCAAATCTGGAGTCTTGCATGTCATCCGCCATCGAATCGGTATTGCACGAAAGCCGCGTGTTCCCGCCCAGTGATGCTTTCGTCAAGCAGGCCAATATTTCCGGCTTGGACGCCTATCGCAAACTGTTTGCTGAGGCGGAGAAGGATCTCGAAGGCTTTTGGGCGAACCTCGCGCGCAAAGAATTGCTGTGGCAAAAGCCCTTTACGCAAACGCTGGATGAATCCAACGCGCCGTTTTTCAAGTGGTTCCACGACGGCGAGTTGAATGCTTCATACAACTGCCTTGATCGCCACCTGAAAACGCAGCCGGACAAAGTCGCGATTATTTTTGAAGCGGACGACGGCAAGGTCAGCACGATCACTTATCGCGAGCTGCACCGGCAGGTGTGCATCACCGCTAACGGCCTGAAGGCGCGCCATATCCAAAAAGGCGACCGCGTGATTGTTTACATGCCGATGTCGATTGAGGCGGTGGTGTGTATGCAGGCGTGTGCACGCATCGGCGCGATTCACTCGGTGGTGTTCGGCGGGTTCTCGGCGAAGAGTGTGCAGGAGCGCATCATCGACGCGGGTGCCGTGGCCGTGCTCACCGCCGACGGGCAATTCCGTGGCGGACGTGAAATCCCCTTGAAGCCCGCGGTGGACGAAGGCATAGCGCTCGGCGGCTGCGATTCCATTCACAGCGTTGTGGTTTACCAGCGTACCGGCACGCCAGTGGCGTGGAACGCCCAGCGCGACGTGTGGCTGCACGATTTGACTCAAGGCCAATCCGCGGTGTGCGAGCCGACTTGGGTGAATGCTGAACATCCGCTGTTTATTTTGTATACCTCCGGCTCCACCGGCAAACCCAAAGGCATTCAGCATTCCACGGGGGGCTATTTGTTGTGGACGATACTCACAATGAAGTGGACGTTCGATTACAAGCCGAGCGATGTGTTCTGGTGCACAGCGGACGTGGGCTGGGTCACCGGGCACTCGTATGTGTGCTACGGCCCGTTGGCATGCGGCGCGACCGAGATTATTTTTGAAGGCGTGCCAGTTTATCCCGATGCAGGCCGTTTCTGGAAAATGATTCAAAATCATAAGGTTACGGTATTTTATACGGCACCGACTGCGATTCGCTCGCTGATTAAAGCCGGCGGCGATTTACCCAAACAATACGATCTCACCAGTTTGCGCATTCTCGGCACTGTGGGCGAACCCATCAACCCAGAGGCTTGGATCTGGTATCACGAAACCGTCGGCGGCAGCCGCTGCCCGATCGTCGATACCTGGTGGCAAACCGAAACTGGCGGCCATATGATTACGCCGCTACCGGGCGCCACGCCCACCAAACCCGGCTCGGCGACGTTTCCGCTGCCCGGTATCATGGCGGATATAGTCGATGAAACGGGGCAATCCGTCGGCAACGGTAAAGGCGGCATACTGGTTATCAAAAAGCCGTGGCCCGCGATGCTGCGCACGATTTGGGGCGACCCCGAGCGCTTCAAAAAAACCTACTATCCTGAAGACTTTCAAGGCAAGTATTATCTGGCAGGCGATGGTGCCACCTACGACGAAGAAGGCTACATCCGCATCATGGGGCGCATCGACGACGTGCTCAATGTATCGGGCCATCGCCTCGGCACCATGGAAATCGAATCCGCGCTGGTCGCCAACAAAGACTTGGTCGCTGAAGCCGCCGTGGTGGGTCGCCCGGACGAGTTAACCGGTGAAGCGATCTGCGCCTTCGTGGTGCTCAAAGGCGCGCGCCCCAGCGGCGATGAGGCGAAACGTATCATCAAGCAACTGCAGGACTGGGTAGGCAAAGAAATCGGTGCCATCGCAAAGCCCAAAGACATTCGCTTTGGCGATAATCTGCCAAAAACGCGCTCCGGCAAAATCATGCGCCGCCTGCTGCGCTCCATCGCCAAGGGCGAAGCCATCACGCAAGACGTTTCCACGCTGGAAAACCCGGCAATCCTCGATCAACTGAAACAGCCGCTGTAACCTCGCGCCGATGACCCCACCCAGTCTCAAAGGACAGCGCCTCGCGGCACTGTTTCTGCTGGGCGTGCTGTTGTTCAACTACCCGCTGCTGCAACTCTTTGCGCGCGACGGCTTGGTGCTGGGTGTGCCGTTGCTCTACTGCTACGTGTTTTGCGCTTGGGGGGCGTTGATTGGGTTGATGGCGCTGGTGGTTGAGCGGCGCGATCCGTAATCGCATAGTCGTTTCGCCTGCGGTAGCGTCGGCGACGACACCCCAATCGTAAGGCGTAGTAAGCTTTGCGCGCCACGCCGAATCGAACGACCACCGTGTATTACACACACCGGAGCGCCTTGTCATGATCAAGAAGGTCGGAGACACCGTCATTTCCCCAAAGCACAAAGCGACGTGCCACTGTGGCGCGGTAGTGTTGGAGCTCGATCTACCCAACGGGATTGTGAATCCTCGACGCTGTAATTGTTCGATCTGTCGCAGAAAGGGCGCTATCGTTGCGTCTGTGCCGCTGTCGGGTATAAAAGTCATCGCAGGCGAAGACGTGTTGACGCTGTATCAATTCAATACCAAGACAGCCAAGCATTATTTCTGTTCCCATTGCGGCATCTATACGCATCACCAACGCCGCTCGAATCCGCAAGAGTACGGTTTCAACGTCGGTTGCCTCGATGGCGTGGATCCGTTCGATATTGCCGGTGTGTCCACAAACGACGGCGTGCATCATCCGGCGGATCGATAACGAACCGCACGCAAGGTATTCAACGGCTAATCGTGAAGCGCCAAACACCCCTGTAATATTCCCCCATGAAAATCGCCATCCTCAACGACTATCTGCGTCTTTCGCAAGTCTCTGCAGACTGGTCACACATCGCCAAGACTTGCGACATCACGGTGTTCGACCAAGCCATCGCCGCAGAAGATGCCGCGCGTGCGCTGGCACCTTTTGACATTATCTGCACGCTGCGCGAGCGCATGCCGATTTCGCGTGAGTTGTTGGCGCAATTGCCGAATCTCAAAATGCTCGCGATCACGGGGCTTTACAACCGCACGCTGGATGCGGCTGCGGCTACTGAGCGCGGCATTGTGATTTCGTATACCGAATTGCGTGGCACGTATCGCAAGGCGACCAGTGAGCTGACGTGGGGGCTGATGCTGGCGGTGGCGCGGCATATTCCGTTCGAGGACGCGAAAATGCGGCAGGGCGGCTGGCAGAATACCGCCGGTTTTGTGTTGTGCGGACGTACGCTGGGGCTGGTGGGATTGGGGCGTCAGGGGCGCTATATGGTGCCGGTGGCGAAGGCTTTCGGTATGGAGGTGATCGCGTGGAGCCAGAATCTCACCGCTGAATTCGCCGCGCAGCACGGTGTGCGCCGCGTGGAAAAAGACGAGTTGTTCGCGCAGAGCGATGTGGTGAGTGTGCATCTGGTGCTGGGCGAGCGCACGCGCGGCATTGTCGATGCGCACGCGTTGTCGCTGATGAAACCCAGTGCGATTTTGGTGAATACTGCACGCGGGCCGATCATTGACGAGACCGCATTGATCGCGGTGTTGCGCGACAAGCGTATCGCGGGCGCGGGGCTGGATGTGTTTACGCACGAGCCGCTGGCGGACCATAGCCCCCTGCGCAAATTGCCCAACGTGGTGCTGATGCCGCATCAAGGGCACAATGTGCAGGAGTTTTATCAGGTGGCGTTCAGCGACGTGGTGGAGAACATCGGCGCGTTTTTGGCGGGTAACCCGATACGCATTTTGACGCCAGCGCGTAACGCCAGTCAGGTGCAGGCCATATAGAAAATGTTGTTTAAAATCAATTACTTAAGTGGATTCTTTGTTGCCGCTACACTGGCAGCCGCATTACCCGGCACCGCTTGGGCGCAGGCGCGCGACGCCTACCCGCGCAAACCCATACGCCTGATTGTGGGCTTTCCGCCGGGCGGCAACGCAGATGCTTCCGCGCGCTTGATGGCGCTGCGCATGGGCGAGGCTTTGGGCACGACATTGGTGGTAGAAAATCGCAGCGGCGCAGGCGGCAGCATTGCCGCGCAAATCGCCTCACGTGCGGCACCTGATGGATATACGCTGCTGTGGTCGAGCCCCGGCGCGCTGACGATTAACCGCATCCTTGAACACAATCTGCCGTATAACGCCGACACGGCGTTTATGCCGGTAGGCCGCACGTTTACCTTCGGCAACGCGCTGATTGTGCGCAGTGATGCGCCCCACACCACGGTAGCGCAGGTGCTAGCGTTCGCGAAAGACAAGCCCGGGCAATTGCAATACGGCACGCAGGGCGTGGGCAGCGCCGGGCATTTGTCTGCGCAAATGCTGCAAAATCTGTCCAGCGTGACAATGAACCATGTGCCGTATAAAGGGGGCGGGGAGTTGGTGACCGCGGTGATCGGCGGTGAAATGGCGGCAGGCTTTGTCAGCACGTTGAGTGCCGGCAGTATGCGCAGCCGCTTGCGCGTGCTGGCCGTCACCACGCCCCAGCGCGAGGGGAGCTTGCCCGATGTGCCGACGATGCAGGAGGCCGGGGTTAAGACCTACGACGCATCATTCTGGTTTGGCGTCATGGTGCCCACCGGCACGCCGACAGCCATTGTGACCCGGCTCAACAAAGAACTGCGCGATGCGCTCGCTGACGCCGAGGTGATACGGCTTGCGCGCAGTCAAGGCCTGACGCCAGCAGCGAGCTCGGCAGCGGAATTCGCGGCGGTGATCAAGGCCGATTACGAGAAGTGGAAACGGGTGATCGGGCGGCCATGAAACGCGCGATTCCTAGGCTACGAGCGTACGGTATAATGAAATACAGCGTATCACTTAAGTAATTGATTTTAAAGGGTAAATAAAGGATAAATCATGGATAGCGTAGACCTGCAAGTGCTCAAATCGGCGTGCGACTGGATGAAATCCGGGCATCGCGTGGTGATGGCCACTGTGGTGAAAACCTGGGGTTCGGCACCGCGCCCTATCGGCGCGCTAACCGCGATTCGCGAAGACGGCATGGTGGTGGGTTCAGTCTCCGGCGGCTGCGTGGAGGACGACATGATTTTGCGCGTGCGTAACCGCGACCTGGTGCAAGACAAGCCGGTGACCACGCAGTACGGCGTATCTGCCGAAGAAGCGCAACGTTTCGGCTTGCCCTGTGGCGGCACGCTGGAGCTGGTGCTGGAACCCTTAAAAGCCGAAAGCGGCATCGACAATCTGCTGGCGCATGTAGAACGCCACGAGCTGGTGAAACGTACGCTCGATATGGACAGCGGTCTCGCCACCATCGCGCCGGCGGTGAACTCCGATCAACTCACGTTTGACGGCAAAGCCTTTGTCACCATTCACGGCCCGCGCTGGCGCATTCTGATTATCGGCGCGGGGCAGTTGTCGAAATACCTCGCGCAGATGGGGCAGGCGCTCGACTACAACGTGGTGGTGTGCGACCCGCGTGAAGAATACGCGGATACCTGGGACGTGCCTGGCGCGGAGCTAAAGCGCGGCATGCCCGACGATGTGGTGACCGAACTCAATCTCGACGGCCACAGTGCGGTGGTGACGCTGACGCACGACCCCAAGCTCGACGATATGGCGTTGCTTGAAGCACTGAAATCGCCCGCGTTTTATGTCGGCGCGATTGGCTCCAAAAAGAATAACGACTCGCGTCGCGAGCGGCTGGCGGGCTTTGATTTGTCGGCGGGCGAAATCGCGCGTCTGCGCGGCCCGGTGGGCCTGAAAATCGGCAGCAAAACGCCGCCGGAAATCGCCATCGCCATTCTCGCGGAAATGACGGCGGTTAAAAACGGCGCAAAGATTATTGAAACGGTGGAAATGCCCAAGGCGACGGTGGCCGGTTGTGCGGTCACTTAGTTTTTTGCTATAAAATTCAATAAAATCAATTGGTTATATATAGTTAACTATATTTCTGTCTGGCGGTAAAAGCTGTCTACGCACGGCGCTCACACACGTTAATGTGTGCATCGCAGGTGGCTGCGGAAAAGGAGTGCCCGTGAGAAACAAGATGGTGTTGCCGGTGCTGCTGCTGCTGGTGGCTGTGTCCGGCGCGGCGGCCAAAGACGAGCCTAAAGACGACGGCGTTCACGTCGGCAAGGCTTCGGCGTTGCGCAACTTGGTGCCTGCCGAAAGTCTGGAAAAGCAGGCAGCGCAGCAGTATCTGCAACTCAAGCAGCAAATGGCAGAGAAAAAAGCGTTGGCGCCCGACGATTATCCGGAACTGCTGCGCCTGCGCGGCATTGCCAAGCGCATTATTCCGTTTGCCGCGCGTTTTAATCCGCGCGCCAAAGACTGGCAGTGGGAAGTGAATTTGATCGGCTCGAATCAGATCAATGCCTTTTGTATGCCCGGCGGCAAAATCGCGTTTTACACCGGCATCCTGCGGCAACTCAAACTTACCGACGACGAAGTGGCGATGGTGATGGGCCACGAAATCGCCCACGCCCTGCGTGAACACGCGCGTGAGCAGGCCGGCAAGAACACGCTGACCAAAATCGGCGCAGTGGGTTTGTCGATAGCTACCGGCGGCAGATACGATGGGCTGGTGAATACCGGTGCCAACCTGCTGTCGCTGAAATTCTCGCGCGGCGACGAAACCGACGCCGATTTGGTCGGTCTCGATATCGCGGCGCGGGCGGGCTACGATCCGCGCGCTGGCGTGACGCTGTGGCAAAAAATGAGCGCGGCCAACAAGGGTGCGCCACCGCAATGGCTGTCTACGCACCCGTCGGGCCCCAGCCGTATCAAGGAAATCGAGGCGCATCTGAAAGAAGCGCTACCGCTCTTCGAGCGCGCTGACAAACCCAAGCCTTGGGTAGCGCCCGTGGCGCGGGCTACGCCACCAGGGTAGCGACTGCGCGGGCCGCACCCGGCGCTCGCCGCTCGCCGCTACGCAATCAGCGGTACAATGCCCATAACTTTTGTAGGGAGTATGGGCATGCGGGTAGCCATTATCGGCGGCGGCACAATCGCCACCTTATTCATTGAACACATCCGGCGCGGTGATTTGGGCGGCGCGCAAGTCGTGGCCGTCGTGGGCCGTAGCGAGACCTCGCGCGGCAAACCGCTCGCCGACGAGAACGGCATCGCTTACGTGACTGCGCTAGACGAATTGCTGGCGCAACAGCCGGACGTGGTGGTCGAAGCGGCATCACACGAAGCGGTGCGCGAGTTTGGCGTGGCGCTGCTCGAACGCGGTATTGCGCTGATTGTGCTGTCGGGCGGTGCCCTGTGCGACGATGCGCTGCGCGCGCGGTTGGAGGCGGCGGCTCACCAAACCGGCGCGCTGCTGTATGTGCCCTCCGGCGGCATCGGTGCGCTGGATGCGTTGAAAGCCGCCGCGTTGTCGGGCATGGATAGCGTGACGATTTCAGTAGCCAAGCCGCCTGCGGCTTGGATGGGCATTGCCTATGTCGACAAGCTGGGCATCGACATGAATACACTCAAAACGGCGGTCGTGTTGTTCGACGGCACCGCGCGTGAAGGTGTGCCGCATTTTCCGGCCAGTGTGAATATCGCTGCGGTGCTGAGTCTGGCCGGCATCGGCTTTGACCGCACGCGGCTAAAGGTGATCGCCGATCCGACGTTGACCGACAACACACATCACATCGAAATGCGCGGCAAAACCGGCAACATCAGCATCAAGTTCGAAAACGTGCCGTCGTCGGACAACCCCAAGACGTCCTGGCTGGCGTGCTATAGCGCGCTGGCGGCGCTGAAACAGGCGAAGTCGCCAGTGCGGTATGGGACGTAAAAGATACTGGGCACGTACCGAAATTATTTTTAAAAAAACGTATCTGTTCAGCTTCAATGTAGATGTCGGTGACGAAGGAACCGCATCGGTCGTCGTGCTGACATCGTGATATGGCCTTGCGTAAGCGCGTCACGCGAACGATGCGGTTCGCTACGCTCACCAGCATCCTACGATGAAGCTGAACAGTTACAAAAAAATAAATAAAATCAAATAGTTCCTTGTTTTGTCTCTATTCAGCCTCTATGGAAAGTCAACAGCTTCCCTCACCCGGCGCTGCGCGCCACCCTCTGCTCCGCTTCAAGTGTGCCCTTGTCCCGGAGGGCGAGGGTTTGTTCCCCTCTCCCTTCGGGAGAGGGGTTAGGGGTGAGGGAAGATGTTGAACTTTCATAGAGGCTGAATAGAGACAATTTTTTGAATTGACGCTTTGAATTGACGCTTTGAATTGATTACTGCGCGAGCATTCCCGCAAAAGCTGCACCGTCCGTTACACGCTCCAGCGCAAGCACGCTGTCGCGAAGTTGCTCTGCTTGGGCAGCAGACAAAATACCCGTGGTGTTTTGCATGAACTTAGCGATGATAGCCTCGGCGCTCGCGGGCTCGTCGGGCAGTATATCCTCGCGGCAACCCAGCTCGCGACCGTCTTTCATCTTGACGATCACCTCGCCGGAACGCGATTTCGGGAAGCCGGGATTCGGATCAATTTCATAGCTGACTTTATTCGCGAGTGCCAACAAGGCCGCATCGGTATACGCCGGTGCTTCGATTTCCGGCAGCCCGAATTTGCCGCGCGCGAGCGCACACGCCACCGAATATGGCAGACTGAATTGCGCCGAATAACTGCTGGCAGGCTTGAGCTTGCTCGCCAGCGGCTCACACACCAGCGGTACGGCGGCATCCGCAATCAGTGTGCGCACCGAGGCCACGTTGTCTGCACTGAACGTCTGCTGTTTCGACAACTTGATCGCCGCATTCATGAACGCATGCAACTGGTGACACGCAGGAAACAGCTTGATGGATGTGCGCGTGAATTCCCACTGATTACCGAGGCCGGCAACGATCAACGGCGGTTGCGCGCCCGCCGCGTGCGCACCGAGAAAGCACGTATACAAACCGAAGCGCCCTTCATAGGCTTGCGCAGGCCCCACGTAACCGGCCCGCGCAAACGCCGCCGCCGTAATGCCCGAAGCCCCCGCCCAACCGGGATGCACGCGTTTGGTCCACGAGCCTTCCTGCAGCGGTTGCAACGTGCTGGCGGTGAAGCTCAGGGCAACGCCTTGCGCCAGCGTGTGCTGCGCCGCGTCGAGCTTCATCAACCGCCCCGCCGCCACCGTGCTGCCAAAAGCGCCGGCGATACCCGTCGCGTGAAACCCAGCATTGACGAAACCACCCTGAGCCGCCGCCGTAATGCGCGCTGAAATTTCCAGCCCTAGTAGCGTCGCCATCAGCATCTCCGTGCCCGAGGCACGGGACTGCGCGCCCATCGCCAGCACGGTTGGCACGCAACTCGCCGACAAGTGCACCGAGCCCGGCAGATAGGTATCGTCGTAATCCAGCCCATGCACGAGGATGCCGTTCATCACCACCGCGTCGCGCAATGCGAGCTTTGTGGTCATACCGATCACCGCGCTGTCGCCACTGCCCAAACTGCTCAAGGCCTGCATCGCCACCGGCGCGAAGGGGTAGCGCGACGCGGCAAACGCCCCGCCGATGGCATCCAGCATCACCAGCTTGGCGCGCTCACGCACGTGTGCGGGAATATCTTCATACACGCAAGTCGCGACAAATTGTGCCACTTGTTGCGACAGGGTTTGTGGATCAGTCATCGCGTTTCGCTTTGCATATAGTCAAAGTCAATCAATCCGCCTTCATCCCTACCGCCTCGCTCAACTTGCTCATCGTCAAGCGCGCGATGATGTCCGTGCCGCCCCCTGCTGCCACGGGCACCACCACGCGCACTGCAAAGCATCGGCCAAGCCATGCTCAGCGATAAAAAATACCCTTTAAAAACAGATAGTTATGAAACATCATCCCTCGGCAGTGCGCACCAGTAAGGCATCCAGCACGCGCGCACCCGCGCCCTTTTCGTAAACCATCAGCGGGTTGATGTCCATTTCTAGAATCTCGTGGCGGAAATCATGCGCGAACCACGACAGCCGCACAATCGCATCCACTACTGCGTCGCGATCCCGTGCGCTCATGCCGCGCACGCCAGCGAGCAATTTCACACCGCGCAGTTCATCGAGCATTTCATTGGCCTGCCGCGGTGTGACGGGTGCCGCGCGAAAGGCCACGTCCTTCAACACCTCAACATGTATGCCGCCCAGCCCGGTGACGATGATCGGACCGAACACAGGATCCATAATCACACCGAGCATCATTTCCACGCCGGTGCGCGCCATTTCCTGCACCAGCACACCGTTGATGTTGGCCTGCGGCGCATATTGTTTGGCAGATTGCACTATCGACTCGAACGCGTCGGTGATAGCCGCTGCACCCGCCACACCCAAGCGTATGCCGCCCGCTTCGGTTTTGTGTGCAATGTCAGGCGAATCAATTTTGAGCGCCACTGTGCCGCCAGCTTTGGCCGCAATTTCCACGGCCTGCGCAGCGCTGGTGGCGAGCGCCTCCGGTGTCACAGGCATGCCGTAACACGCCAGCAATTGCTTGGCTTCGCGCTCGGTAATTTTGCGGCCGAGTGTCTTGAACTGCTCTGCGGCCTTGGCATAGTCAACGCGCGCTGGGCGCTCCGGCGTCAGCGCACCGGATTTTCGCGCCTGCACATACTGGCCAAAATCATACGCCGCGCGTATGGCGCGCGCGCACGGCGTGGCATCGCGAAACACCGGCAGCCCCATGCGCACCAGATCCTTGGGCGTGAAAGTGTGATCGTCATGGCAGTGGCCTACCCACAGTATCGCGGCGAGCTTGCCGCAGTCGCGCACATAATCGGCATTGCGCAGGATGTCTTTTTTTGCCAGCGACGCGATGATGGGAATCAACACGTCCACGCCGGGATCGATGGCAATGGTTTGCAGCGCGTTGCGGTAAAAATTTTGATCGCCGGTAGCGAGCGATGTCAGGTCTGTGGGATTTGCCACTTTGCCGTAACCCGGCATCAGCTTCGCCAGCGCGTCCTGCGTTTGCTGCGTGAACGGATGCCACTGCAAATTGAATTTCGCACCCGCATCCGCCACGTTGACAATGTTACCGCCGGTGGGGGCCACCGCCGCCAGCCCCCTGCCCTTCGGCCAGCGCCGCTTGCGCAGCAACACCGCCGTTTCGTACAGCTCGTTGCATTCGTGTACGCGGATCATGCCGTATTGCTTGACCACGGCGTCGAGAATATCGTTGTCCGCCGCAATCGCCCCCGTGTGCGAGGCCGCCGCGCGACTGCCCGCATCGGTGCAACCTATTTTCAACACCACCAGCGCCTTTTCGCGCTCGGCAGCCTCGTGCGCGAGTTGACGGAATTTCTCGCCGTCTTTGATGGCTTCAATCGCCAGCAGCACCACGTTAGTGCTTTCAGAATGCACCATGAAGCGCGCGAAATCCAACGTGTCGATATCGGCTTCGTTGCCGCAGCTCGCCTCGTAGCTGATACCCAAGCCGCTATCCATCGCGCGCCACATCACGTTGTTTTGGCCGAGACCTCCGCTGTGACTCACCACCCCCACGTCGCCCGCCGCCGCGCGTGGGCCGCGTATCGCTGCTGTCGATGTCATGGCAAACACGTCGACAAAGTTAATCACGCCGTTGCAGTTGGGCCCCATAAAGCGTATGCCCGACTGCTTGCCAAATTCAATTAAACGCCGCTGACGTTCGCGCCCCTCTTCTGTGCCGGTCTCCGCGAAGCCGCCGCTGAACACGGTGGCGAATCGCACGCCGATCGACGCACAATCCGCCAGCACATCAAAAATACGCTCGGTGGAAACCACGATGCCGACATGATCGGGCACTTCCGGCAAATCTTTGATGCTGGGAAAACATGGCAAGCCGTTGATGGCCTTAAGCCTTGGATTGACGGGATAAATTTTCCCGCCATAACCAAAACCCGTCATTTGCTGAAACACGCGCCCGCCGAATGACGACGGATGATCCGTGGCCCCAACCATCGCCACGCTGCGCGGTGCCATGAGCTGTGATATGTCGAGCAGCCCGCTGCTGCCGGTTTCGTCCAATGCCATGAATTTGCTGCCTTTGCTTATCGTTTTTATAGTTTGACGTGGCGCAATTGGTCCGCAAACCCGCTGGCCGAACCCACCAGCGTTTTTACGCCATGCTGATTTTCGCACCAGCATTCGACGGTGACGTGCGGCCGGCCGTCGATTGCCTCGGTGCTTTTGATGACGGCGCGCGCGGTGAGCGTTTCACCCACGATGACCGGTTTGATAAACGATGCGGTAATTTTGCCGCCTTGTATAAAGCCCGTGCCCAACCAAGCCACCATCATCTGCGATACGTAGGCGGTGGCCATTAACGCCTGCACCAGCGGCGCAGGAAATCCCTTTTGCCGCGCCCAATCCGCATCGGTGTGTATCGACCGGGGGCGCACGCCGGAGTAGCAATCGATTTGCCGCTGACTGATGGTTTTCTTGAGTGCGGGCAGTTCCGTGCCGGGCATCGGCAAAGCTAACGCCAACGTGTCAGCGGTTTTTGGCATGCTGATGCACTCCCGATTGGTGTAACAGCATCTGCGTGAAATGGCCGCGCACCAGCACCTCACCACTGTCTTCGTCGCGCGTGGCGAACTCGGTGACCATGTAATGGCGGCCACGCTTTTCATATTTGTCGATCAGCGTGCCGCGGGTACGCACACGCATGCCGACGCGAAACGGCGCGACAAACTCGTAGTGCATTTTGGCGTGCAACCCTGCCGGCACGATATATTTGCCGTGGCGCATGAACAACGCCTGATTACCCATCAGCACCGGGTGCGTAATATTTCCTTGATAGGGTGAATCCGGCGCATCGGCGAAATACCACGGGTCGTGATCGTCCACCGCGAAGGCAAAGGTCTCGACATCCTCAGGCTTGATAAGGAAATCATCGGACATGAATGCCTCGCCCACCGTCACGGCCTCATATGAAATCTCTTTAAATTCAATCACTTACATTCACTCCACTGAAGCCGACAACTGGCGGATGACGCTACTGATATCCCCCACGCGTTCCAGATGCGCCAGCGTATCCAGTAACTGCGCGCGCTGCGCCGCGTTCAGCCGCGCTGCGGTGAATTCGTGAAACTTCGCCACTACGTCAGCCTCGCTGAGCGGATTTTTCGCGTGACCGCGCGGGTAAATCACTTCCTCGCTCACGGTTTGTCCGGCCTTGGTGCGAATGGTCACGCGGGCGGGTGCGCCCTCGGGATACAGGCTGCTGATACGCGCATCGCTGCGCACTTTAATTTTGGCCATCAACGCCGCCATGGCCGGATCAACCAAGCGCTCGGCGGAAAACGACGCATCCGTCACCGCACCGTCGAGTAGCGCCATCGCCACCACATAGGGCATGCTGTGATCGGCCGTCTCGCGCGTGGCCGGTGCCCAGCGTGTGGAGTCGGCACCCATCATCATGTAGGCCGCTTGGTAGCCGTCCACCACAATCTCGTCGATATCGGCCACGTTTACCTTGTCGCGCAACGCGATGGCCGCGAACACCGCCGACTGGCCGTGGTAACACACCGGCAGGCATTTCATGTGTGTTTGCGTGATCAGGTGCCCGCTGCTGGGCAGCGGCCAATCGTGCTTGCCGATCACCTGCCACAGGCCACCGTCACCTTCGAACACCGCCGAGGGGCCGGTAAAGCCATCTTGCGCCAGTTGCGCCGCGAACACGGCATTGCGCGAGGCGTTTGCACCGGCGCAACCTTTCCAGTTCGACAAGTGCCCGCGCCGCGCCTGCGCCAGAGACATATTCGGTGCCAGCGCCAGTGCAATGGCGTTGGCCATTTGCTCGCGATTGAGCTTCAGCAGCTTGCCCGCGCCCAACACGCAACCCAGCACGTTGTACACCGGCTGATCCCAACCCTTGGAATTGATATCAATCGCGTCGCAAAAACTGCAATACACATCGTACGCCAGCGTAATAGCGTTAATCACCGAGGGGCCGTCGGCATGCACGGTTTCCGCCACCGCCAAAATGCCGGAGATCATGTCGCTCGGATGCCCGCGGCTTTTGCTGAGGTAGGTGTCGCTGATATCCAGCAGTCGCGTCATCACGCCGTTGGCGAACGCTGCGGCCTCGGGCGTGGTCTTGATGTGGCTACCCCATACCGTGGCGGGATTTTCCGTCTGGCTGCGCGCGGCCACCTTGCGCGCGAGCACGCTGGTGGGATTGTCGTAAACCGCCAGCGCGCACGAAAACGCATCAATCACGCGCAGCTTGCAGGCTTGCACCACCTCGGGTGACAGCGTGGCAAATGACGACTTTTGCGCAAACGCGACCAGCGCTTCGGTTGTTTGATCCCATGTTGCGTGTGCTTGATCCACAATGATTCTCCGTTCACTCAGGCTTGATGCCCGCCAATTTGATCACCCCAGCCCACTTCGCCAGTTCGCTTTTCACCAGTGTCGCAAGCGCCGTCGGCGTGCCTGTGTCGCCATCGAGACCCTGCGCATCCATCACCGATTTGGCTTCCGCGTGCGCAATATTTTTACGCGTCAATTCATTCAGTCGGTTAACGATGGCTTGCGGCGTGCCCGCCGGTGCGAACAAGGCATTCCACGCCGTGACCTCGTAACCCGGAATACCGGACTCGTCCACCGTCGGCGTATCCCTCAACACCGGCGAGCGCTTTGCCCCGGTGACGCCCAATGCTATCAGCTTGCCGGACTTCACATGCGGTACCACCGACGTGCTGCCAAAGGTCAGCGCAATCTGCCCGCCGAGCAAATCCGGCATCACCTGCCCAGTGCCTTTATACGGAATGTGCGCGAGCTTCACCCCGCCCATGTGACCGAACAACTCGCCCGCCAGATGCGTGCCGGAACCCACACCGACTGATGCAAAATTGATTTGCCCCGGCTTGGATTTTGCCAATGAAATCAATTGCTTAACGTTACGCGCTGGCAGCGACGGATGCGCCGCGACAAAAAACATGTACGACGACACCTTCGACACCGGCGCAAAATCCCGCACCGGATCGTAGCCCACTTTGCGCTGCAAACTCGGATTCACCGTGATACTGCTCTGAACCATCAACAAGGTGTAACCGTCCGCCGGTGCCTTCGCCACCAGCTCCACCCCAATCGAGCCACCCGCGCCGGGGCGGTTTTCCACAATGAACGGCTGGCCCAAATCAGCCGACAGCGACTTCGCCAACAGCCGCGCCACCAGATCAAGCGAACCGCCCGGACTGAAGGGGTTGATGATGCGCACGGGCTTCACGGGATAGGACTGCGCGTGAGCCGTGCCTGCAAGGCACACTGCCCCGAACACGGCACAACACCGTGTCAATAATCCGCTACGGGTTTTATATAAGGCGGTCATCGAACAGGCAGGATACGATCAGACTGAACATAGGGCGTGAGGTACACACGGATTACATCATGCGCGCGACGACTTCGCCACCTGCGAAGTCGCAATATGAACTACCGGGATTCACCTGATTACCCAGTTGGTGAGCCAACGGGTGAGCAAACGCATCAGGCCAATTCCCTGTTTTTCCTCAGTGTCCTCGGTGTTCTCTCTGGCCCAATCGAGCCCAATTGACTGCGCAGGGACGCTCGGCAATACTGGCACCCATCCACTCCCACGACGACCGAGGCGCGACCATGACTGAAATGGAACTGCTGGCAGAACTGAAAAAAATCGACACCCCCACCATCACCAATGTGATGGCCACTTACCCAGGTCGCCCCCACTGCCTTGAAATTTATCACCCGTGGAACGAAAACTGGTACACCAACAATACCCTGTCGTGCTGGTATCCGGGGATGGGGCCGATCGCGGGCTATGCGGTCACCTGCACCTACGGCTTACCCGATACCCACTACAAAGGCCATAGCTGGCTGACCGTGCTTGAGGCGATGGACAAACTCAGCAAGCCGTCGATCCTGTGCCTGCAACAAAAGTTTCCGGCGGCAATGGCCGACAAGGTGGGGTTGTCCGGCGGCAACATGACGTCCTCCATGCGGGCTTGCGGCGCAATAGGCTGCGTCACCGATGGCCCGTCGCGCGATGTGCATGAAATTCGCCCGATGAATTTTCAGTATCTGACGCGCGGCGTCTGCGCCGGTCACGGCCCGCAAGCGGTGCATGCCGTGCAGGTGCCGGTGAGCCTTGCGGGTATGGATGTGGCCCCCGGTGAAATCATCCACATGGACGAAAACGGCGCAGTGAAATTCCCCGCCGACCGCCTCGAAGACGTAGTGCGCAGCGCCAAAGCCTTGCTCGCCGAGGAAGACGAGCGCGTCGGACAATTGCTCAAGGTGCGCGGCATTGAGGCGGTTAAAGCCATTATGGCCGGGCATCAGTACGCCAAAAAGTAAGGGGCGTGCGGTCGTGCATTTGCCGTCCAGTATTTCACCGTAAATTTTGGGTTATCGTCTGCGCAAACGCAACGTCAAAATCTCGCTCACCCCCACCCCCTACCCCTCCGCCGATGGGAGAGGGGTGCAAACACGAATTCCCAATCGCGGCACCATTGCGACGTCGCAAGTGTGGGTTTGCCCCCTCTCCCACCGGGAGAGGGCCGGGGTGAGGGAAGGTGTTGATTTTGTTCAAACCGAATTGACACACTATTTTTTTGAAGCCTCAGCCATGAACAACAACGACACCCTCACCCCCCTCACAGCCACCGAACTGCGTCGTCGCATCGGCAGCAAAGAAATCTCGCCCGTCGAATTGCTCGAAGCCTGCATCGCCCGCATCGAGCGCATCAACCCCGCCATCAACGCCGTCACCGCCACCGGCTTTGCGCGCGCACGCGCCGAGGCCAAGGCCGCCGAAGCCGCGGTGCTGCGCGGTGATACTTTGGGTCTGCTGCATGGCTTACCCGCTGGTGTGAAAGACCTCGAAGACACCGCCGGGCTTCTCAGCACTTACGGCTCGCCGCTGTACCGCGACCACATCCCTGAGCGCGACGGCGCAATGGTCGCTCGCATCCGCAAGGCGGGTGCCATTGTGGTGGGCAAAACCAACACGCCGGAATTCGGCGCGGGCGCGAACAGCCGCAACGCCGTGTGGGGCGCAACCGGCAACCCGTTTAATCCCATACTCAACGCCGGCGGCTCGTCCGGCGGCTCTGCTGCTGCTGCGCTGGCGACGGATTTGCTGCCGATATGCACCGGTTCCGACACTGGTGGCTCGCTGCGCATCCCCGCGTCGATCTGTGGCGTAGTGGGATTTCGTCCCTCGCCCGGCATGGTCGCCGCCGAACGCCGTCCGCTGGGCTGGACGCCCATCTCCGTGGTCGGGCCTATGGGCCGAACCGTCGCCGACGCGAGCCTGCTGTTCGCGGCGCAAGCGGGCATGGACGATTGCGATCCGCTCTCGTTCCCGCTCGATGGCGCATTGTTCGCCAGTCCCATGCCCGTCGATCCGAGCACGCTGCGCGTGGCCTACACCGAAGACTTCAACGTGTGCCCGGTGGGCAACGATATCCGCAACCTGTTCCGCGACAAAATCGCGGCCATGCGGCATCTCTTTCGTAGCTGCGATGCCGTCACGTTTGATTTCGGTGATGCCGATCGCTGCTTTGACGTGATACGCGCCGTCAGCTACGCAGGCCGCTATCGCGACGCGTATGAAAACCATCGCGCCTCGCTCGGCCCCAATATCATCGCCAATTACGAACTCAGCGCCGGTATGTCGCTCGCCGACGACGCATGGGCGCACATGGAACAAACGCGCATCTTCCGCCGCTTTCAGCAAACGTTCCGCGACTACGATCTGGTGCTCGCACCCACCACACCGGTGTCGCCGTTTCCATGGCAGCAGTTGTATCTTGAAGAACTTGATGGCCGCCAGCTCAACAACTACTACCACTGGCTCGCGCTGACCTACGTCATCACCCTCGCCACCAACCCGGCGATTTCAATCCCGTGCGGTACCGACCACCACGGCATGCCGTTCGGTCTGCAAATTGTCGGCGGCTTCCGTGCCGATCGCCAACTGCTCGGGGCTGCGCACGCCATGGAGCAAGCCTTCAACGCGATCCCCGCGCTGCGCCGCCCGCTGCCGGACACCGGCAAGCTATTGCAGCCGACGCCCGCACTGAAATCCATTGTCACGCATCCGCCGCAGGTAGCGCACACATGAAAGACATCACCCGCACGCTGGCACGTTACGCCTCAGCATCGCGCTACGAAGCCCTGCCCGCGGACGTGCAACACGAAGGCCTGCGCGCCTTCGTCAATTACATCGGTTGCGCTGCCGGCGCGTCGCGCGAAAACGATATTGAATTGATGGTGAAATTCCTTGCCGAATTTAACGGCGCAGCCGACACCACGATCATCGGTCGCCGCGAAAAGCTCGACGCCCTGAATGCCACCATGATCAACGCCATGAGTTCCGCCGCGCTGGCCTTCAACGACACGCACTTTGTCACCGTGGCTCATCCCACCAGCCCGGTCGCCGCCGCCGCACTCGCGTTGGCCGAACGTCAGCCGGTGTCTGGCAAAGACCTGCTGCACGCGCTGATACTCGGCGTGGAAATCCAGTGCCGCGTGGGCAACATCCTCTGCGTGCCGCCCGCCGAAAGCGCGGTGGGGCTTTCCATGCAAGGCTTGGTTGGTGGCATTGGGGCCGCAGTCGCCGCTGGCAAAATTCTTGCGTTGGACGAAGCGCAGTTGGCCACCGCCATTGGCCTCGCCGCCAATCAATCCGCCGGGCTGCGCCAGGCGCAATCCACGATGGCCAGTCACTTTACGCCCGGCCACGCTGCCCGCTGCGGCTTGCAAGCGGCGCTGATGGCGGCACAAGGCTTTGAGTGCTCTGACGCCATGCTCGAAGGCCCCAAGGGCTTTGCCGTATCGTTCGCGCAGCAACCCAATCTGGCTGCCGCCATCGAACGGCTAGGGCAGTCGTTCGAGATTGCCACGTTGGCGTATAAGCCCTACCCCTCCGGCGTGGTGATCCACCCCATCATTGATGCGTGCCTTGAGATCGTCAAAATGCAATCGTTCGACGCCGCACAAATCGAACGTATCGACATGCGCCTCAATCCGCTCGCCGGCAAGCTCACCCATCTGGTGGATCCCAAAGATCGCGGTCAGGCGCTGGTCAGCCTGCAACACTGGGCGGCGGCGGCGCTGGTGTATAAGGCCGGCGGCATCGCCGAAGTTTCCAACGCCGTGGTGGGCGATCCCACCATCCGCGCGCTGCGGCGCAAGGTCAGTTTTGTTGATGACGCCAGCGTCGGGCGCGAAGCCGCACACGTACGTGTGGTGTTGAAAGACGGCACCCAGTTGGAGGTCAGCGTAGCGCATTGTCGCGGCAGCGTGAAACGTCCGCTGACCGACGACGACATCAGTGCCAAAACGCTGGGCCAGTTGCAGACGGTTTTTGCTGCCGATGCCGCAGAAAAAATTCTTGCCGCTTGCTGGGATGTGGAAGCGCTCCCACAGGTGCGCACACTGTGCAACAGGGTGGCGGGGGCGTAGCGGTGTCGCATGCCGGGGACAAAAGATCGGACGTAGGAACCGTATCATTCGCGCTTCACGACCGATGCGGTTCCTTCGTCACCGGCATCCTACAAATTCCACTTTGCTGCCTGCGCATCCTTGGTTCGCCTGAGTTGAAATACGTCTCGCCGAACATTGCATAACTAATTGATTTAATACACTTTTTTAACCCCTGCCATGCGCCACTTGCTAAAACTCACCACGCTGCTGCCGGCGTTGACGGTCTCCTCTGCACTCGCCCAAGACAAAGCAGCCGCCTACCCCGCCAAAAGCATACGCATCATCGCTGGCTCAGCCGCAGGCGCAGCCGTGGATTTCAACGCGCGCATTGCCGCACAAAAACTCAGCGAAGCCTTCGGCCAGCCGGTGGTGGTGGAGCAACGCATCGGCGCCAGCGGCAGCATCGGTACTGAGTACGTGGCGAAGTCCGCGCCCGATGGTTACACACTCGCGCTCGGCAGCATGGCAACGCTGTGCATAGTGCCCCACCTCTATGCCAAAGTGGGCTACGACTCGATCAAGGATTTTGCCCCGGTGACCATCATCGCAGCGGGCGCTTTCGTGTTCGACGTTCATCCGTCGATACCCGCGCACACGCTCAAGGCATTGATTGCGCTGGGCCGCGCCAACCCCGGCAAACTCACCTTCGGCACCGCCGGCGCAGGCTCAGTCTCGCATTTGGGCGTTGAAATGCTCAAAAACATGTCCGGCGTTAGTTTTCTGCACATCCCCTACAAGGGCGTAGCGCCCGCGATGATCGCCCTGCTCGGCGGTGAAACCGCGCTCATGTTTGACCCGGTGTTGACCTCGCTGCCGCACGTCAAAGCCGGTCGCATCCGCGCGCTGGCCGTGGGAGCCAACAAGCGCACGACCCTCATGCCCGATCTGCCGACCGTTGCCGAGGCCGGCATCCCCGGCTTTGATGCGACGTCGTGGTTTGGCGTAATCGCGCCCGCCGCCACGCCGCGCGACATCATCGCCAAGCTGCATATGACGCTGGTCAAAACCATCGGCGACAAAGATGTGTCGCAACGCCTCGCCAGTCAGGGCATGGAGCCCGTGCTCAACACCCCAGAGCAATTCGCCGAACGCATCCGCGAAGACCTGCCGCGCTGGGGCAAACTGGTGAAGGCGGCGAATATCAAGTTGTAGGTCACTTATTGAATGCCAATTCAGGTACATTCAACACATGCCTGAATCGATCTCGTCACCCGCCGCACGTCCGCTGTCACTGGTTTTTCTGGTTGGCGCCTTACTCACCGGCCATATCATGGCTTCGATGGCGTTGCTGGTGCTGCCGGCCATTGCCCCTGAAGTCGCGCGTGAATATGGCATCGACGCCTCGTTAATCGGCTATTTCATCACGCTGGTGTGCGTCGGACAGTTGGTCACGTTAACGTGGTTTAGCAATGTCACGCGGCGCTTTGGTGGTGCGCGCATCAATCAGGCCGGACATGGCTGCGTGGCGGCGGGGCTGCTGTTTATGATGATCCCGACGCCTGTTTTTCTGGCCGTGGGCGCGATTGTGATCGGCTTTGGTTATGGCTTGATCGGCCCATCGTTTTCGCATTTGCTGATGCGCTTTTCGCCGCCGGAGCGACGCAACTTTATTTTCTCGCTGCAACAAACCGGTGTGCCCATCGGCGGCATGGCGGCAGCGCTTATTTCGCCCGCTGTGGCGCTGGCCTTCGGCTGGCGTTGGGCCATGTTGCTAAGCGCCACCCTGCTGGTGTGCATCATATTAATGATGCAACGCGGGCGCGCAGGATGGGATGATGATCGCGACGCTCATGCGCAGGTGGTGGCGGCTCGCCCGTTGGCTAATATCGCACTGATATGGCGCAATGTGCCGCTACGCCGTGTGGCGATGGCCGGGGCCGCCTTTTGCGGCGCGCAGTTTTGCGTCAGCGCCTATACGGTGGTGGTGTGCGTGAAAGTGTTTGACATGAGTCTTCTCGCCGCAGGCGGCGTGCTAACCGCTGTGCAGATCGCCAGCGCCGTGGGGCGCGTTGCCATCGGTTGGTTGTGCGATGCAATGCAAAACACTGCGCGCGTGTTGGCTTGGAATGCACTGCTGATGATCGCCACGTGCGTGACGGCGCTGTGGATAGCGCCAGGTTGGCCGGTAATCGCGATTTACTTATTGTTTGCGGTGCTGGGTTTTAGCACTGGCGCATGGGCCGGTACGGTGCTGGCGGAAGCTGGGCGCCTTGCGCCCCAAAGCAACATGAGCGGTGCGTTATCGGGTGTGTTCGTTTTTCTTAACATCGGCAAGATGATCGGGCCCGTGGTGTTTGCTAATGTGTATTTGCTCACACAGAGTTACGGCTGGGCGTTTGCCTCACTGGTGATTGCCGGTGTGACCGCTTGGGGGTATTTGCGCAGTAATGAAAAACCCAATAAAAACAATTAGTAGCCTGCGGCCTGCTGCTACTTCTGCTTTCAGGTTGCACGTGGGCTTTTGTGTCCAGTCGCGCAGCATGCGTTCGAAGTGATGCGCCGTCATGCGCGCGTTTTCAAAGAGCTGTTTCTGGAAATCGCGCTTACGCCAGCCGGATGCAGCCATGGTCTCTGCGATTAGCGGTGATAGCAGTATCTGCGGGCGCAGCGTGTCATAGCCTTGGCCTACCGAGAACATGATTTGCCAAGAATACTGCTGCACCACGGCGTCGCAGACGTAGGGCATCATCTCCTGTGCGGTCGCGCCGGATAGCGACGAGATGTGATTGCCACCCGTATGCGCGAGATCATCACCGTGCTGTCGTCGGGGTAAAAACCAACATCGGCGTTGCTGTTGGTCCGTAACCGGTAACCCAGCGGTGTTCTATAAATGCGAGCGACAGGCGGGCACAATCCCCGGAACTTGAGCGACAAGGGGGATGTATGAACGCATCAGCATGGGCAATAAGGACAGCGCAGAACGAATCCATCTGGCGTGAGCGCATAGCGCGCCACGCTGCCAGTGGCCGGAGTGTCGTGGCGTTCTGCCGCGACGAAAATCTAGCCGAAGCGACACTTTATTATTGGCGTAAGCGGCTTGGCGCGGCTGTTGCTGCTAGGCCAGCGCACAAATCCACGGCTGTGGCCACCTCGTTTCTCGATCTGGGGCCGATCAAAACAGCCCACGCCATGCTTTCTCCATCGCGAGCGTACGACACCTCGAACCCCTCTGCGGCCGGTATCGAATTGCGCCTAGAACTGGGCGGCGGTGTGGTGCTGCACATCGCCAGGCACTGATGTTCTTCCCCGAAGGACAGGTGCGCGTGTTTGTGTATGGTGAGCCGGTCAGCATGCGGCTATCCTTTGATGGCCTATATGCGCTGACGCGCCACACGATGCAGCAGGATCCACTGTCGGGTCATTTATTCACCTTCATCAATCGCCGCGCCACGCAATTGAAGGTTTTATACTTTGATCGCACGGGTCTTTGCGTGTGGTCCAAGCGCCTCGAGCGCGGACGACTACTGAGTAACTGGAATAGCATGAGCACGCGCGAAATGGACTGGACGGGATTGAAATTACTACTCGAAGGCATCGAACCGAAGCGCGTGAGATTGCGCTACAAAAAGAGTGCGGTTTCATAGCGGATTTTGTTGTTTTCTCTTGTACAAAACAACGCTGTGCCGCAAGCAGACGGTCTCACCCCCGATGCGTATGAGGTCATCGGCGAGAAGGTCAGCCATCGGCTGGCGCAGCGGCCCGGCAGCTACGTGGCTCTGAAGTATGTGCGCCCTGTGATCAAGCGGCGTGACACCCAAGTGTTGTCGTGCCCGCCGGCCCCGGTGGGCGTGCTCGATGGCAGCCGTGCCGATGTCAGCTTCGTTGTCGGCATGATGATCGATAAAATGCTCTACCATCAGCCACTGCATCGGTGCGCATCTGCGTTTACGTGAGTGCAGCATCGCGGTCAGCCGAGCGTGGTTGACGCAATTGATGCAAAAGACCGTGGCGCTGCTCGAACCGGTGTTTGATGCGTTGCTCGAGTCGGTGAGAGCAAGCCGGGTGAAGGCGATGGATGAAACGCCGATCAAGGCGGGACAGGCGGGGCCGGGGAAGATGAAGAAGGCGTATTTCTGGCCGGTGTATGGGGAACTGGACGAGATTTGCTTCCTGTATTACCCGAGCCGCTCTGCGCGCCATGTGCAGGAGGCGCTGGGGCTGGACCCACCGGTGAGGGCGGTGCTACAAACCGATGGTTATGCGGTCTACGCCCAGTATGCGAAAAAGCTCGGCTTGACGCATGCACAATGCTGGGCTCACGCCAGACGCAAGGTCATTGAGGCGAGCGACATCGAGCCTGAGCGCGCAGGCGAGGCGCTGGATATGATCGGGGCGTTGTATGCGATTGAGGACGCCATTGGTAAGCAGCAGTTGACGGGGGCAGCCAAGCGCGAAGTGCGGCAGACCTACGCCAAGCCCTTGGTGGACAAATTCTTCAGTTGGGTTGATAAGCAATTCGAGGTGCAGGGGCTACTGCCGAGCAACCCGTTTCTGGGAGCACTGGCTTACGCCCGCGAACGCCGCGAGGGGCTGGAGGTTTATCTGAACGACCCGGATGTGGCGATCGACACCAACCATTTGGAGCGAGCCCTGCGCGTGATTCCGATGGGAAGAAAGAATTGGCTGTTCTGTTGGACTGAATTGGGTGCCAAGCAAGTGGGTATCGTGCAGAGTCTGCTGGTCACCTGCCGGCTACACGGCATCAATCCCTACGACTATTTCGTCGATATCCTGCAGCGCGTGGGCCAGCACCCGGCACATCTGGCGCATCAACTCACGCCGCGCCTGTGGAAGGAACTATTCGCTGCGAACCCGCTGCGCTCGGATCTGACGGTCTAGACTAACGCAATAACGCCGGTGGATAACCGGTTACGTTGGTCCAGCCGATTTTCTTCACCGTATCTTCGTTTTCGGCAATGACCACGCGCCACGTATTGCCGAAGGCGGCCTTGTCGTTTTTGTGCGGCAAAAAGCCCGCCACGTTGCGCAGAAACGCTTCAACTTTCTCAATGGTCGGTGGCACGATGGGCAGGCCATCAGAAAGCTCATGGCGATAGAAGTAATCACTGACCGCTTCAAACGAAGGAGGAGCTGATCGGCGACTTCAAGAACGCTGGCCGCGAATGGCAACCCAAGGGCACACCGCAACACCGAAGCCCGCCAGATATACCTGCAAGGATTTTTTAATCACCATGCAGCAATTGCAATAGGGCCAAGCGACCCCGGCAACGGCGCTCACGCACCGCTGCCGTGACCCTCACGGCAAAGTTTGCTTCGCAAACGTAAACCCGCCGCCCTTGCTCACGTCCACCCGTATCGCGTCTTTCGCCGCGAACTTGCCTTCGAGTATGGCCTTGGCGAGCGGGTTTTCGAGTTGCGCCTGTATCGCGCGCTTCAAAGGCCGTGCGCCGTACACCGGGTCGAAGCCTGCTGCTGCCAGTTCGCGCAGGGCTGCCTCGCTGACATCGATTTTCATGTCGAGCGCGGCGAGGCGTTTTTCCAGCGACGCGAGTTGTATTTTTGCTATCGAGGCAATGTGTTTTTCATCAAGGCCGTGGAACACCACAATCTCGTCGATGCGGTTAATAAACTCCGGGCGGAAATACGCTTTTACTTCGCCCAGTACCGCGAGTTTGATGACTTGGTAATCGTCACCCTGCATTTGCTGGATCATGTGTGAGCCCATGTTGCTGGTCATCACGATTACCGTGTTTTTAAAATCTACCGTGCGGCCTTGGCCGTCGGTCATGCGCCCATCGTCGAGCACTTGCAGCAGCACGTTGAACACGTCCGGGTGCGCTTTTTCGATTTCGTCGAGCAAAATGACCGAGTACGGCTTACGGCGCACGGCCTCGGTGAGATAGCCGCCTTCTTCATAGCCCACATAGCCCGGCGGCGCGCCGATGAGCCGCGCAACGGAATGCTTTTCCATGAATTCCGACATATCGATGCGAATCAAATGATCTTCGGCATCAAATAAAAATTCTGCCAGTGTTTTGCACAACTCGGTTTTGCCCACACCCGTGGGGCCGAGAAACAAAAATGACCCATACGGCCGCTTGGGATCGCCCAGCCCGGCGCGCGAACGGCGTATGGCGTCCGCCACCAAGCGCACGGCTTCGTCTTGCCCCACCACACGACCATGTAAGCGCTCTTCCATTTTGAGCAGCTTTTCACGCTCGCCCTGCATCATGCGCGACACGGGGATGCCCGTCGCGCGTGACACCACTTCGGCAATTTCGTCGGTGCCCACTTGCGTGCGCAGCAGCTTGTGCTTGATCTCGCCACTGCTCTTTTCCGCTTGCTTTAGCTGCGCTTCAAGTTGCGGCAGCTTGCCGTATTGCAGCTCGGCCACTTTGTCGAGCTTGCCTTCGCGTTGCAGTTTTACGATGTCGGCACGCACACGCTCGATTTCTTCTTTGATGTGCGTGCTGCCCTGCACTTGGGCTTTTTCGGCCTTCCAGATTTCTTCGAGATCGGCGTACTCGCGCGATAGCGACTGGATTTCCATTTCAATCAATTCCAGCCGCTTTTTCGACGCCTCGTCTTTTTCGCGTTTGATGGCCTCACGCTCAATTTTCAGTTGAATCAAGCGCCGGTCGAGTTTATCCATCACCTCGGGTTTGGAATCGATTTCCATTTTGACGCGCGACGCCGCCTCGTCAATCAGGTCAATCGCCTTGTCCGGCAAAAAGCGTGACGTTATATAACGATGCGACAGTTCCGCCGCCGCCACGATGGCCGGGTCGGTAATATCCACGCCGTGATGCAGCTCGTACTTCTCTTGCAGACCGCGTAGGATGGCAATGGTGCTTTCGACGCTGGGCTCGTCCACCATCACTTGCTGGAAGCGGCGTTCCAGCGCAGCGTCTTTTTCGACGTATTTGCGGTACTCATCAAGCGTGGTCGCGCCCACGCAATGCAGCTCGCCGCGCGCGAGAGCGGGCTTGAGCATATTGCCTGCGTCGATAGCGCCCTCGGCCTTACCCGCACCCACCATGGTGTGTAATTCATCAATAAAAACAATGGTTTGGCCTTCGTCCTGCGCGATTTCTTTGAGCACCGATTTAAGCCGTTCTTCAAACTCGCCACGGTATTTGGCGCCGGCCAGCAAGGCGGCCATGTCGAGCGACAGCACGCGTTTGTTCTTCAAAGTCTCCGGCACTTCGCCGTTAACGATGCGCTGCGCCAAGCCTTCAACGATAGCCGTCTTACCCACGCCCGGTTCGCCAATCAGCACCGGATTGTTCTTCGTGCGCCGTTGCAAGATTTGAATCACGCGGCGGATTTCATCATCACGCCCAATCACCGGATCGAGCTTGCCGGACGCTGCGCGCTCGGTGAGATCCGTCGTATATTTTTTCAACGCCTCGCGAGCGCCTTCCGCCTCTGGGCTTTGCACGCCTTCGCCGCCACGAACCGCGTTGATCGCCTGCTCCAGCGCAGGGCGCGTCGCGCCGCTTTGCTTGAGCAACCGGCCGGTTTCGCCTTTGTCTTGTGTCAGCGCCAGCAAAAACATTTCGGAGGCAACAAACTGGTCGTCGTGCTTCTGCGCTTCTTTGTCTGTCACGTTCAGCAGATTGGCGAGTTCGCGAGACACATTGACTTCGCCCCCCGTTCCCTCCACCTTCGGCAGCCGCTCCACCGCTTGCGCAAGCGCACCGCGCAACGCGGGCACATTGGCACCCGCACGTCCGAGCAAAGATGTGGTGCCGCCGTCCTGCTGTTGAATCAGCGCATGCAGCAAATGCTGCGGCTCGATATACGCATTGTCGTGGCGCACCGCCGCGCTTTGCGCATCGGAAAACGCTTGTTGAAATTTGGTGGTGAATTTGTCGAATCGCATCGCAGCCCGCCTTGTATGGTCTCTATGCAATCACAGATGGGGGCCGCGCGAGCGGATTCAAGACGCTTCGACAATACTTGTAACTATTTGATTTTAAATAGTGTTTTAGGCATCAATCTTAAGCGCCGTGGTTAAGCGCGGTAGTTAAGCGCCGTAGTTAAGCGCCGTAGTTAAGCCACTATCGAGCGCTTGGCCAGCGTTGCGATATGCCCCAGCAGTTCACTTTCTTCATACGGCTTGCCGAGAAACACATCCACGCCCAGCTCGCTGGCGTGTTGACGATGCTTATCCGCCGTGCGCGAGGTAATCATGATAATCGGTAAGCCCTTAAACGCGGCTTCGGCGCGCACGCTGCGCGTGAGATCAAAGCCGTCCATGCGTGGCATTTCGACGTCGGTAATCATCACGTCTGGCACCTGATCACGCATTTTCTCCAGCGCCTCGACGCCGTCTTTGGCCACCAGCACGATGTAGCCTTCGCGACTCAACAGGCGCCCGGTAATCTTGCGCACCGTCAGCGAATCGTCCACCACCAATACGCTGCGCTGGCGCTCAGGTTCCGCTGCGGCACCCGGCGCACCGGCCGTATTGTCGCCCGTGGCATTCGCCAGCGCTTCAATATGGCGTTGCGACAGTACCACCGGATTGAGGATGAGCACGGTTTCACCAGAGCCCAACACCGCAGCACCGGTGACTCCCGGCACGCGCGCCAGTTGTGCGCCGATGTTCTTGATGACAATTTCCTGCCCGCCGACGATATCGTCCACCTGAATGGCGGCGCGGTTTGCACCACTGCGCAGCAGCACCACTGAGCCATAAGGAGGTGCCGCCGCTTCGTCAAAGCCCGTGCCCAATTCCAGCAGCGCGCCGAGGTGGTGAAACGGGTAACGCGTGCCCTGCCACTCAATCACCTGTGTCGCATGCGACGCGCCCAGCACATCGGCCTTCAACCGCTGTACCTGCTCTACCATCATGGTGGGCACGCCGTAGTAGTTGCCGCCCAGCCGCAACACCACCGCCTGCAATACGGAGAGCGTCAGCGGCAAATGAATGGTAAAGGTGGTGCCCTTGCCGCGCTGGAAGGCTGTGCCCACGCGTCCGCTCAGGGCGGTGATTTCGCTCATCACCACGTCCATGCCCACGCCACGCCCGGCCTCGGTGGTGACCTCACCTGCGGTGCTGAAACCGGAACGGAAAATAAAGTTGCCGATTTGCTGATCGGTCAACCGCTCGTTCTCGCGCATCAGTCCAAGGCCGATGGCCTTTTCGCGGATGCGTTCAATGTTCAAGCCCGCGCCGTCGTCGGACAGCGTAATCACGACTTCGTTACCTTCCGGGCGCACTTCAAGCGTCAGTGCGCCGGCTTCAGCCTTGCCGTCGGCCACACGCTGCTTTGCCGGTTCAATGCCGTGCACAATGGCGTTGCGCAGTAAATGCTCCAGCGGTGCGGCGATGCGCTCGATCACGCCGCGATCGACTTCAACGTGCCCGCCGGTGATGTCAAACGCCACGCGCTTTTCGTTTTCTTTGGCAGACAGCCGCGCCACGCGATACAGCCGGTCTGACAGACTGGCGAACGGCACCATGCGGATGGCCATCAAATCCTGCTGCACATCGCGTGTCATTTGCGCCTGCGCGGCGAGGGCTTTTTCGCCTTCATCCAGATCGCGCGCGAGGTTGTGCTGCACCGTGGCCACGTCGTTGACGCTCTCGGCCATCAGACGCGTTAATTCTTGCAGGCGCGTGAAACGGTCAAATTCCAGTGGGTCGAATTTTTCGCCGTTGGCTTCGGGCTGCGGCGTAAAGCGCGACTGCATTTGCGTTTCAGCAGCGATTTCGAGTTCGCGCAATTGCGCGCGCAGGCGTCCGATGTTCTCGGTCAAATCGCGCAGTGAACCGCGCGCGCTGCGCAATTCAGCCGACACGCGCGCCCGCGCGATACTCACCTCGCCGGCCTGATTGGCCAAGCGGTCTATCAAATCGGCGCGCACGCGAATGAGCGGCCGCTGCATACTCACCGGCTGGCCGGGCAAGGCCTGTGTGGCGTCTGCGGCACCTGCGGCACCTGCGACGGATTGCACAGGAATCGCTTGCGTCATGTCGCCACTGGCCGTCGCCATATGCATGGTGCGCGACATTTCGTCCATGGCGGGCGACAGTAGCGCCGGCAGTGCGGCATCGGTGACGGGCGCATCCACGGACTTGTCGCTCTGCAAACGCGAAATCAGCGTGCCGATGCGGTCGAACGACGTTTCCAGATCATCAAACAACAGCGCGGGGATCGACGGCAGCAATTGCGCGTTTTCGATGCGCGACTCCATGCTGTGCGTCAACTGGCCCAGCGCCATCGCACCTGCCATGCGCGCGCTGCCCTTTAACGTGTGCAGCAGGCGTTTGAGCGACTGCGGCACGAGCTGGTCATCCGGGCGCACACGCCAGTCGCGTAAATCCTGCCCGACCTGCGGCACCAGCTCGGCGGCTTCTTCGAGAAATATTTGCAGCAATTGCGGATCGATATCGTCTTTCAAACGATACGCGCGCCGCTCAATACCACCGCCTTCGGCGGGCGAGGTCATCAATTGCGTCATGCCACTTTGAGCCATGGTTTCGGCTGCGGGCGTAGGCGCTGCGGCGGGGGGTTCTGCCATAAAATTCAGTGTCGTCCCCACCGGCTGTGGCGCAGCCGCTTCGACTGCGGGCACGACAATCTCTTGCACCACGGGCGTGGCTGCGACCGAGCGACCCAAACCTACGTCACTCAACGCCTGAATTAAATCGATGTGTGCTGCGGGCGCTTGTGTTACGCCGATGCTCGCCACCTGCGCCGACAGCGCGGCCACGGCGCGCGTCATTAGTGCGCGTGCGTCATCAGGCGGTGCTACATCCCGATCAGTCGCGCTTTGCAGCACGCGCTCTAGGCTGGCGCCCAGCGCACGAATCGCGTCGAACCCGGCCGTGCCAGCAATGCCGCTTAAGGTGTGCGCGGCGCGCAAGAAGGCTTCACTGACTTTCGCGCCGCTGTGCAGTTGCGCATTTTCGGCTTGCAGCACTGCCGCATTTTGCTGTGCTTCCGGCAACATGATGTCGTAGAGACTGCGGCTGATGCTGATATCACCCACCTGCACGGTGTCGCTGACGATGGGCGCGGCTGCGGGCCGCGCGTCAGACAGCACGTCAGGCAGTGCTGTGCCGGAACGAAATTTCTCTGCAAAATCAATTAGTTGAGATGAATTAACCTGCGCCCGCTTGTGCTCGCGAAGCGCATGTATCCAGCGCGTAAAGTCGCCGTGCGCGTAATCAACTAAGCGATACAAATCCGGCGTGCCGGGGCGCTGCGTCGGCGACAGTTCGTTAAACACTTGCTCGATCGCATACGCGGCCTCGCCGATGTGCTTTAGCCCCACCATGCGCCCACTGCCTTTGAGCGTGTGAAACGCACGACGCAGCGTGGTGAGTAGTTCCTGATCTTGCGGTTGTGCGCGGCTTTGCGGCGCGGTATCGGCAATCGTGCCGAGCACTTCGACGGCTTCTTCCAGAAAGATATCCAGCATTTCAGGATCGGTATCGCCGGCGCTGTCTACCAAAACCGTCACTGGTGGCGTAACGACCGGGGCCAACGTTATCGCCGACGCCACAGGGTCAAGCGCCAAATCCAGCGACAGCAATTCAACCGGCGCTTCTGCGGCTGCGGCGGCTGTAGCGGGCAACACCAGCTTGGTCGGCCCCAGTTTGGCGGCTTCGACAAACGCACTCAATGCCGCCAGCCGCGCCGCTAGCGCGCGCTGCTCGGTCTCACCGCAAGCCGCGCCACGCGCGTATTGCGCCACGTCCAAACGGCACTGTTCCGACAGTGCCGCTGCGTCGGCATGCCCCAGCACGCTCAATGCGCCTGCAGCCTGCCGGAACGGTTTGTCCAAACCGGCGATTGCGCCGGGTGCGCTGGTATCGCGAAACCAGCCATCGAGCGTCAATTCAATATCCTGCAGCGCACGTGCCACTTCGGTGTGCACAACCGCCGCGTACTGCGCTGTTTGCTGCTGCTGCGCCTGCGCGTCGTGCAATTGCGCGGGCGGCATATCACGCAAGGCTTGCGGTGCATCCAAACTCACTTTAACGCGCGCCGCCATATGGCGCGCACGCTCAGCGAACGCTGCCTCCGGCGCATGATTCGCCGCGAGCACCGGCTCTATCATGAGTAGCGCACACGCCACTTCGAGCGCGGTGGCATCGTGAACCTGTGCGCCCGGCTGCGTGAGCTGCCGGGCAGCATCGGCCAGTTGCATCACCAACGCTGTCAGCGCCGGTTCGCCCAAGGCCTCGCACGCGCCAGCCAGCGCTTGCGTGCGTTGCGCGAATTCGGCAAAAGCGCCAGCACCTGCTGCGCAATGGCTCCACAGCGTCTGCAATCCGTCTGCGCTCAGCCGTGCGGCTGCAACCGCCTCTGCGCTAAACCCGCCCGCCGTCGGCGCGGCCGCCGTATCGAGTGCGCCATCTAATGCGTAAACGCGCCGCACTTCAGCCAGTAGCGGCGTATTCGCCTGCGGCTGGGCGCGCGCTGCCAAAAACAGCGCATCGCGCAGCAAATTGCCCGCCACCGGCGCCGGCCCTTGTACTAAACGCCCCAACTGCAAATTCAATTGCGTAGCCAAGCGGCGCACCGACGCGTCGGCCTCCAGTGCCCCCTGCTGCACCGCTTCGAGTACGCCACGCGCAATCCACCACAGCCGCCGGTCAGCGCTGCTGTTCAGCGAACCCTCAATACGCCGCACCGCAGCAGCCACTTGTTTTTGCCCGGCAACATCGCCTTTGCGCAACCACTGCAGCAGCCCTGCTTCAAACACGCGCCGCGCGCCGCGCAGTTCCTCGGCATTGAGTGGTGTGGCCGCCGGGTTGTCACCCGGCCCGAGCAAGACGTTGGGGAAAAACAGCTCAGCCTGATTCGGATGTTCAACACCGCGCGCTCGTTGCAGGGCCTCATACGCCGGCCACAAACTCATGGGTTGATCGGGCTGCCCGGCAATGAGCCGATGCATAAAAGCAAGCTGTGCGTCGCTGCCTTGGGCAAACGCTGCAGCCGTATTGGCCAGCGGAATTACCGCCCCCAACGCCGTGCTGAACAGCAACAGCGCGGGGTGATTCACCATTTGCATCGCAGCATGCGCCGGACGCCAATAGCGCTGCGCCTCCGCCACCGCCATGCCGCCACCCGCTGCCAGCGCTGCACCGGTAGCCCGCAATGCCTCGCCGACGGCATCCCGTACCGTGGCCATCGACTGAATCATCGCGGGTGCTGCTGCGTTCATGAATTATATCCTAACTAATTGATTTTATTACGTTTTTATGCAGCGCTACCAAAACACATCAGACTTTGAAACGCGACACTGAGGCCTTCAATTGCCGTGCGCGCGCTGCGAGCTCTTTAATCGTCGCTGCCGTTTCGTTGGTGCCCATGGTGGCTTCGCTGGTCAGCTTAAGCGAGTTGTGCATGCTCTTGGCCACTTCGCGCGCAATATCCACCTGCATTTCGGTACTGACGGCGATGTTCTGAATACGCTCGGCGAGTTCTTTGGTCACCGTGTCGATTTCCGACAGCGCACTGCCCGCCGCGTCTGACAATTGCGCGCCTTCGACCACCCCCTGCGTGCTTTTCTCCATGGCGGCTACCGCGTCTTGCGTGTCCGCCTGAATGGCTTTGACAATAGCGCCGATCTGCTTGGTCGCCTCGCTGGAACGCTCGGCGAGGCGCTGCACTTCTTCCGCCACCACCGCGAAGCCGCGACCCGCTTCACCGGCCGTTGCCGCCTGAATCGCGGCATTCAACGCCAGCACGTTGGTTTGCTCGGTGATGTCAGAAATCAATTCCACGATCTCGCCGATTTCCTGCGACGATTCACCCAGCCGCTTGATGCGCTTGGAGGTCTCTTGAATCTGGTCGCGAATCTGGTTCATCGACTTGATGGAATTTTGCACCGCCTGCGAGCCACGCTCGGCTGTCACCAGTGATTGGCGCGCCACTTCCGCCGACTGGCCGGCGCTTTTCGACACTTCACCGATGGATTGCGTCATCAGCTCTACGGAGTCGCCCGCCTTGCTGAGCTCTTCGCCCTGGCTGCTAGCGGTGGTCAACAAACGCTGTGACACGATGCTCGCACCCGCCGCGCTGGTAGTCACCTCGTCCGCCGTTTTGTTCACGCCCGACACCAGATTGCGCAGTTCGCCGACGGTCAGGTTGACCGAATCAGCAATGGCGCCGGTGATGTCTTCCGATACGGTAGCCTTGGTGGTGAGGTCGCCGTCCGCCAGCGAAGCCATTTCATTCATCAGGCGCAAAATGGCGTCTTGATTGCGCTTGTTTTCGTCGGCGTCACGGCGTGCCGTCATGTCGCGCTCGCGCGTGGTGCTGACGAGCTTGCGACCCAACAGGAAAAACCCGATCAACGCCCCCGCCACGCACATGATGGTCAGGCCGAGCATGCGCAACAAAAATTCTTTCAGCTCGCCCGCGCGTGTTTCCAGCGACTGGCGGTGTGCTTTGGGATCCACCGCACCCGGCGCACGCGCTGCGACTTCCAGCACATGCCCGGCCAGCGCATTGTCAAAACCTGCATAAGCCTCGCGCATTTGCTCGGCATCCAGCTTTTCAGTGCCGCCTGCGATCCGCGCCCACGCGGCGTTCACTTTTGTCCAGCCGGCTGCGTCCGCTACCGCGCCCGCACGCGACTGCACGGCCTCGGCGGCAGCAATGGCATTGTTGAGTTCGCCGGGCTTGGCTTGCCCGCCGCGCTCGCGGCCCGATGCCTGTACCACGCTGCGCAGCGTGCCCACATATTCCGATACGGCCACTTCTTGCTCAACCAAGGCGATTTCAGCGCGCTGCTTTTGCACCAGAAACCAAGTGCTGATCGCGACGGGCACCAGAAATATCACCCCCAGCAGGATCAGAATTTTCAAATCCGCCAAGCCACGCTGCCGCCGCACGGCCGAAGACAACAAAGATTGAGGACGCAGAGCGCACAACCGGTTTTGATTCGCCATTACACTTCCCCGAAAATTCGCCATGTGATTGTTTTCTTTGTTTTCACCAAGCCGAAGCTATTGATGCTGACTATGCGGTGCTGCCGACCGGGGCTTGGCCACCCACGCTGCCCACCAAGCCGATATTCATAAACACCGGATCGCGTATCAAGGCTGCCATATTAATTTCACGGTATTCACGGTCATCGTGATCCACCACAATGGCGCTGATCCACGGCTTGTCAGACCGCACACCGTTGACGGGGTTGAACTCCTGCGCATTGCGCAAGCCGACCACTTTGCGCACCAGTAGCCCAACGTTGAGGCCATGGCGCTGGCCGCACAGCAGATACGCACTCTCGGAGGTGCGCGGCGTCACGCCGTAACCGCAAAAATCCGCCAAATCCACCATGCCGTGCAAACTACCGCGGACATTCACCAAGCCGTTATACCAACTTTGCGTCAGCGGCACTTTGCACAGCCACGGCACGGGCATCACTTCGCCGGCATCGGGCAAACGCAACAACCACAATCGACCACCGGATTCAAAAGCCAGCCGCGAACGCAGGGTATCTTGCGCTTTAGCGCTGGCCAGGCGCCGCGCGAGATTTTCCTGAAATTCGCGGAGTCCGAGGTGGCGCGCCATTTCACCCCAGCGCCGTAATTTTTTTCAGCAAATCCGTGCCATCCACCGGCTTGGTCACGTAGGCCTTGGCACCTTGCCGCAGGGCCCAGATTTTGTCGGTTTCCTGATTTTTGGTGGTGCACAGGATGACCGGAATGTGCTTTGTTTCGGCATCTTGGGTAATGCTACGGCATGCTTGGAAGCCGTTAAGACCCGGCATCACCACATCCATCACAATCAGATCGGGTTTGTCGCTACGCGCCTTGGCCACACCCTGTTCGCCGTTGAAAGCAAACGCGACCTCATATCCCGCTTTGGTGAGAATTTCGCTCAGGCAATGTCGTTCCGTCGGGGAATCGTCAACCACCAGCACTCGTTTGATAGGCATATGTCAGGAATCCATGAGCATTCTGTAATCGCAATCGAATCGCAATCGAATCGTTTAACCTGCCGTGTTCACGCTTGGCCTGCGGGCTTGTTCAGGCGATGGGTGTCCACGGCCTGCAACAAGCTTTCACGGGTAAACGGCTTGGTCAGGTATTCGGTGGAGCCCGCCATCGCACCGCGCGCGCGGTCAAACAGGCCATCTTTGCTCGACAGCATCACAAAGGGCACGTTGCGCCAGGTCTCATTTTGACGCAGCAATGAGCAGGTTTGGTAACCGTCCAAACGCGGCATCATGATGTCGCAAAAAATAATCTCCGGCGAGTGCTCGACGATTTTCGACAAGGCATCAAAACCGTCTTCGGCCAAAATGACCTCACAACCCGCTTGTTTTAAAAATATCTCTGCGCTGCGACGGATGGTGTTGCTGTCATCAATCACCATCACCTTGACGCCCGCCAGATTTGACTTTTCACTCATATTCTTGACTTTAATTTGACGTTAACAGCGGCTAAAGCGGCGATTTTCACTGGTTTTCCGTTGGCATACCCTGCCAGTAGCGGCCCCAATAGTCGCGACAGCTTATATGTTATCTCGCAACGCGGTATGATAGTAAAAAAATCAGTAAAAACAAACGCGTTTCGATGTTTCCGTGGCCAATTGGTCACCCGTCCGGAGCTTCCTTAGCCTTTCCCTAGCCGCCATGCCGTTTCGAATCACATTTCTGGAAGACGATTTGTCGCAAGCCCGGCTGCTTGAACGCTGGTTGATTCAGGCTGGCATGACCGTGGCGCATTTCGAGACTGGGGCGGCGTTTCGCTTGGGCGTGGAAAAATCCGCGCCCGATCTGGTGATTCTGGATTGGATGCTGCCGGACGACGACGGATTGGCCGTGCTGATGTGGCTGCGCCAAACACTCGACGGCAAATTACCGGTAATGTTCGCTACGACGCGTGCCGAAGAAGACAGTCTGGTCACGGCGCTCGACAAAGGTGCCGATGACTACCTGATCAAACCCTTGCGGCAAAGTGAAACGCTGGCGCGGATTAACGCCGTGTTACGCCGCGGCGCATCCGCCAAGGCGCAACCGCAAGTCAGCTTGGGCGGCATCCAAATTGACATCAGTGCCCACCGGGTCACGGCCCACGGCGCGGCTGTCGATCTGACCGATCGCGAAATGGAACTGGCCCTCTATATGCTGCGCCATCACGGCCGGCTGCTGACACGCCAAGAATTACTGGAAAACGTGTGGCACACCAGCGCCAACATCGTCACGCGCACCGTTGACACCCACATCAGCCGCTTGCGCGCCAAGCTGGGCCTCACGCCGGAAAACGGCTTTGATTTGTCAACGGTGTATCACAAGGGTTACCGGCTGGTCTACCGCAGTCCCGCTGCGAGCGCGGCACAGTAGCCCCCCCCACCCGCAGGCATACCCCCTAGACGTAAACCACTTCAACGCGCTCGATGTAGTCGGCGTATTGGGTTAAAGCGGCGTCGATGACCGCAGCGTCTTTCGCCTTGGCAGCTTCTTCGATGGTTGATCCTATCTGCGTCAACAAGGGGAACCCGTAGCCGCCGCCGCTGCCTTTGAGACTGTGGCCACCCACCCGCAGGGCTTCAAAATCCGCCGCTGCCAACAGGGTGCGAAACGTCACGATTTCCTTGTGGCGCCGGTCTAGATAACGCGGAATCAGCACTTCCAGATCTTTGCTGATTTCAACCCGAATTTTTTCAGTCATGGCATTCGTGTACGAAAGTAAGGGCTTTATGTGCGGTGCAGCCTGTCAGGCGGCAAAGGTCTTCAAATAATCCAGCAACTGCTGTCCGTTGGCAAAGCGCTTGTCGGCGCTTTTCGCCATCAGGGTATCAATGAGTTCCTGATAGCGCTCCATGCCGGCGGGCAAACGCGGCACGGGCTCGTGAATATGTTTGTTGACCAACGCAATCGGCGTGGTCGCGGTAAAGGGACGACGCCGAGTGAGCATCTCAAAGGTCATCACGCCGGCACTGTAAAGATCAGAACGCCCGTCGAGCGTATCGCCCTGCGCCTGTTCGGGGCTCAGATAGTATGGCGTGCCCAAAATATGCCCGGTCTGCGTCAAGCTGTTGGTATCGGTAATCATTTTGGCGATGCCAAAATCCACAATGGCCAAGCTATCGTCGGCGCGGAACATGATGTTTTCCGGCTTCAAATCGCGGTGCACAATGCCAAACTCGTGAATGGCCTTCAGCGCCAACGCGACTTGCCGCAGCAAATCCAGCGCCTCCGCTGGCGTGACGCCGCGCTTGATACGGGCGCGCAAATCGCCGTTGGCGAAATATTCCATCGCGATGTAGACATGCCGGTCGGTAAAGCCCTGATCGAAAATCTTGACGATGTGGTGGCTTTCGATTTTGGCAATCAGCCCGAATTCCTGAATAAAACGCATCAGGAATTCATTGTCTTCGCACAGCTTTGAATCGAGTATTTTCAACACCACCGGCTGCTGATCGGCGATGCGTTCGACCAGATACACGGTGGACATGCCGCCGGAACCAATTTTGCGATCCACGCGATAGCCGTTGATTTCCACGACTTGCGCCCCCGGTGCATCGCTGTTGGCCAGCCGCGCGACTGCCGGTGTGTTGGCCAACTCCGATTCAGCCTTGGAGCGCGCTAGGCGCTGCGTGATCTCGGTAGCCTTGCGATCATCGAGTGCGGCCTTGACCGCCTCGATCAGGCGCGCCTTGGATAAATCATGTTTGCGCAAATAATCAAACGCGCCGTTTTTTAGGGCCTGAACCGCCACCCGCTCACTGCCCGCGCCGGTCAAAAAGATCACCGGCGGGCAATCGTCACGCCGTTTCAGCCGCTTTAACCAATCGAGCCCGTCGGCGTTGCCGAGCACATAGTCGAGCAGCAGCACATCGAATTTGGCTAGGTCGTAGTTATCGTCGATATCGCCCTGCGTGACCGGATCCCAATCGGTAATATCTGCGTCGCCCCACTCAAGCGCGAGATATTGGCTGACCAGCAGCCGGAAATCCTCGGAATCATCAATAATCAGTGCACGTAGCGTCATGTGCGGCTTCTCTCACAACTCTGCTGGGTAAGTCTGTTCGTTGACCGTATGGCCAGACACGCCTACCTTACCAAAAATCCCGCCGCCAGGGTATCTCACGTATCTGCATCACGGCGCTGGACGCATCTGCGCCCGGGCTGTAGCCTTAAACAACCACACGTAGCCGGCTGCATGATCGCCCACCGTCACGGCCAAATAATCGTGCTGAATCACCCGACCATCGGCCATAACAAAGGTTTCGCCCTTGGCATCTTCACCGGCCGCGCGAATTTCGGCGACGCGACGCAAAAAGCCCTCCGGGCCGATAAAGCCCTTAGACGCCAGTTCCAGCAAATCCGTCACCGGCATGCCTTCCAGCGAGTACGGTGCCGCGTCCAGCGACAGCAACGCACACAACGCGGGATTGGTCTGCTGAATATTGCCGTCGCGGTCTTCCACCACCACACCGGTGTCAATCTGATCCACCAATAGCAGCAAACGCACGCCATCGGCCTCGGCTTGTTCCGACACGCGACGCCACTCCACCGCATCGCGCAGCGAACCGCATACCCCTACCGGTTCACCGCTCGCCGAATACAATGGGGCCGCGCTGATTTCCACCCACAAAGGGTCGCCACGCTTGCGTGCAAGCGCGCCTTGATACTCAAAACGCAGCGCCGTACCGTTCGCAATGCCATGCAAAAAGACGCTGACGCCACGCTGGGACGCCGCCACAAAAAACTCGCTCAACGGCTTGCCCACGGTGTCGGACGCCGTAGAGCCGGAAAACTGCGCCCAAGCCGGACTGCAATACGTGCAGACGCCGTTTGTGTCGGTGCTAAACACGGGCATATTCAGGCTGGCCAGCACCCGTTCAAAGGCGCTGTTGGCTACCGCAGCCGGAGACGAAAGCGCAGGCGCTGGTGCAGCAGGCGGAGCCATCTCAGCCCGCTCCGCCGCTTTTTGCGCCGCCAGCGACTTGGCAAAGCGCGCCTTTAATTCCAGTTCTATACGCGGCGTCAATTCCTGCGTCACCGATGAACGCAATTCCGCTTCAACACCTGGGCGCAACGCTGCAATCAGCTTGGGACGCAACTCTTCTTCCAGCGCCGTACGCAGTTTCGCACGCAACTCTTCCTCGATCTTCGGACGCAGCGCCACGGACAACTTTTGACGAACTTCCGCTTCCAGCTTGAGTCTTGCCGCTTTCGCCTCGCGGGCGCGGTCTTCCGCGCTGGGTTCCGTGGCCGCTTGAGTCGCCGACGCAGATTGCGTCGGCGTCGGGGCGGTAACCACAGCAGCCCCTTGCACCGCTGGCCCGGCGGACACTGCGGCCTTGGGTGACATCCGTGACACCGGTGACATCGGTAACGCTAAGGCTGGCGTGGCCAGCACCTTCGCCGGGGCTACCGGGGCTGCCGGAACCATCGGAGCCACCGGAACTCTCTTAGCGAGCTGCGCTTTGGCACCCGGTGCGCTGGTCACTGCCGTGAAATCTAGTGTCAGCAGCATTCTGCGTTCCGCCTCTGCCTCAGCCACGGCGTTGGCCTCCGCGGCGGGATCGACCTCACGCAGATAATCCAGCTTTTTTAACTCTTTCAGCGCCACGGCAAATTCCGCTGCCGAAATACCCGCGCCCGCGCAGATCTTTTTCAGCTCAGAAACCGGCTTTGCGCTATCGAACAGCTTCAGCACCGCGTGCGACTTGGGCAACAAGCCATCGCCAACGCGGGTCGCATTCACGCCCTGCGGAGTTTTCGTAACTATTTGATTTAATTGAGATTCCATGGACTTTCCGTCGCCATTACCCTGCGTCCCGCACGGCATTTTCCCCTGCTGTTTTTTGGGGTAGGCAAGAGCCGTATTTTATTCCAAAAAAATCGGCCATACCGATTCACATAGCGATTAATTATGCCGGCGGCGCAAGTCTTACGCCAAACCGCTGGCGCAACAATTGCACAATGGCATCGCCACATACGCCATGTCGCAGCAGGCGCATTGCACCAAAATCCACGATGGTGCTGGAACGCCCCGCGGCATTGTGATAGCGCGAAATACCATAATCAATCACCACATCGCATGCCGCGACTATCGATCGATCCACGCTCTGCACGCTAAACCGGCTACCGGTCAGCGACAGATTTGCTGAAGTCCCCGTCATCGCCACACCGGCGTCCCAGCACAGCCGCGCCAATTCAGTGCGCAGCGCACCCGCGTTGAGCAGCAGATTCAACGTGCCTTCATGGGTGCTGCTGCTCAGCACCCAAGGATCAAGCGCGGCTAAGTAAGGATGCTCGGGAAGAAACGGAGCCACCACCGACAGCGGCAAATCGTGTTCCACCGTAATGGCGCTCACCATGGCGCGCTGCTCTGCGGCCAGCACATGCAGCGTGTCGTGCGCTGCCTGCCCGCCTACCAACCCGAGCGGTTTGCCGTGCTCCCTGCCCTTGGCTGAATAAACGCGCCGCACGGCGTGCGGTGTGCGCGCCACCAGCGCATAGGCCACATCCAGCGGAATCAGTGCCACGCCGCCATCGCGCACGATCTCGAACACGCGCCGTGCGTCGGCGACCTCTCGGTTGCCCGCCACGCTATTGCTGGGTCACGCCTAAGCGCGCAGCGAGTTTTTTGGTGACGTCGATGTCTTTTTGCACCAGCTTGCCGAACTCATCGGGCTTGAGAATTAAGGCCTCGAAACCGAGCTCATCAAAGCGCTGCAAGACATCGGGTGCCGCCACCGCTTTGCTCAACTCGCCATGGAATTTGTTGACCATATCCGTCGGCGTATTGGCCGGATACCAAAACGCAAACCACGCGTAGTATTCGAAACCCTTCACGCCAGCTTCGTCGATAGTCGGCATCTCCGGTAGTTGCTTCCAGCGCTTCGTGCCGCTAAAGCCGAGCGCCTTGATCTTGCCGGTACGCGCCATCCCCACGGCATTAGAGGCCGTCAGAAAAGCCAAGTCGATGTGACCGCCCGCCAAGTCTGTCACCATCTGTCCGATGCCTTTGTACTGCACCGTGGTCAGTTTTAGACCGCCGGCCGCCGCGTTAAACATTTCCATGCCGACATAAAGAACGCCGCCGTGACCGGTGTTGCCGTAGTTCAACTTGTTGGGGCTTCTTTTCGCCATCGCGACCAGCTCGGCCACGGAATTCACCGGAATCGACGGATGCACCGCCAGCACATAGCCAATGGTGCGCGTGGCGGTGCTTACCGGCGCAAAATCGCGAATGGGGTCATACGGCAACTTGTTGAACGCCGGCAACTGCGAGTGCGAACTTGAGGTGTGCAGCATGGTGTAGCCGTCCGACGGCGATTTCGCCACCACCTCGGTGCCGATGATGCCACCCGCGCCAGCGCGGTTGTCGATCACAAAATTCTGCCCCCACACCGCAGAGATTTTTTGCGCCACCAAACGGCCGATCACATCCATAGGCCCGCCGGGCACGAACGGCACGACCACACGGATCGGGCGCACGGGATAGTCGGCAGCACTCTTTTGCGCCCACGCAACCGGAGCAAACGTGGCACCCAGCGCCGGAATACTCAAACAAAACAATAATCCTGTAGATACCTTGTTCATGCGGCCTTCCTTTTGATGCTTTGGCGTCTGCTTATGATGGCACGGCAAGATGCGGATGTTAACGCCCTTGCGCCCCTTGCGGCATTCGGCACATGCGCCAGCCGCGCGCACGTGCCACCGGATATAGCGCGTAGGGTAAACTATAAAATCATCCCCACCGTTCATTGTCGGCAGTGGGCTGCGACACCGTTTTGCTAAATGTTCAATCGCACAGAAAATTAAATTTCCCTTTAAAAACAACTAGTTAAGAAAACTCATGAATCTCATCCACAAACCCATCTCGCTGCGTCGCTGGACCGAGCAACGCTGGCTGCTGGATAACGTCATTCGCTCTGTGGGCGTGGACTGGGATCAGCCGCGCACCGTCACTTACAACGCGCCGTGTGGGCCGGAGGCCAACGCCGATTTCGCCGGCATTCGCGACCGCGTGAAAAAGTACGCTGATATTTCGCCGGCCTTCAAAACGGCCGCGCAGCGCCGGGAGGCCAAAGCACGCGCCGCTGAAGACGCCGGTGAAGTCGTCGGCGCACGCAACAACTACTTTATCGCCGCCATTCTGTATGCGGCTTCGCAGTGGCCGCACGACGAAAACAGCGCCGAAAACCTCGCCCTGAACGCGTCCAAGCGCGATTGCTATACCCGCTATGCCACGTTCGCCGATCACCCCGTTGAAGCAGCGTGGATACCGTTTCAGGGCAAGGCCCTGCCCGGCTGGTTTCACCTGCCGCCCGGTTATAAAGTCGGCGACAAGCTCCCGGCGATCTGGTGGATCCCCGGCATGGATGGCTTCAAGGAAGCCAACGTCGCGCTTTACGGCGACCGTTGGCTCTCGCGCGGCATTGCCGTGTTAACGCTCGAAGGCCCCGGCCAATACGAGAGCGCGGTCAGCGATATACACGTCAGCGTGCCCAACTGGGCCGAGGCCGCCCGAGCGGTGATGGACTGGATGACTGCGCGCCCGGAACTCGACGCTTCGCGCATCGCTGTGGGCGGCAGCAGCTTCGGTTCCTTTTTCGGCACACTGGCTGCCGCGCACGAACCGCGCTTCAAAGCCTGCGCGGTCACCTCCACCTGCCTCGAACCCACTTGCCACACCATCTTTGAAGAAGCCTCGCCTACCTTCAAGCGTCGCTTTATGTACATGTCGGGCTACACCGATGAGCAGGCTTTTAATGAATTCTGCAAAACGCTGACATGGGAAGGCCACGCGGAAAAAATCCGCGCGCCGTATTTGTGTGTCGCCGGTGAAGCCGATGAATTGAGCCCGCTCGAACACACCGAACGCCTGCTGCGCACCTTAAATTGCCCCAAACAACTGGTGGTGTATCAGGATTCCCGCCATTCCGTGGGCAATGTGCCCTCCACCCACCTCGGGCCCCATCCGCAAACCCTGGTTGCGGATTGGATGCTCGCGCGCCTGAACGACAAAGCGTTCGCATCGGAACGCTGGTTCGTTGAAGCCAGTGGCCGCATCGCCAAAACCGCTTATTGAAACTACCGAGACCACCCCCGTGATCAAGCCCTTCATCCAACCTAAAATCAATGTGCGCCATCACGTCAGCGCGCAGGAGTGGGAAACCCGCGTCAACCTCGCCGCGTGCTACCGTTTGATCGATCTCTACGGCATGAGCGATCACATTTCCAATCACATCACGGCGCGTGTACCCGGTACGCAGAATGAATTCCTTATCAATCCCTACGGTATCTTTTACGATCAAGTCAGCGCCTCGTGCCTGATTCGCATCGACATCGAAGGCAACATTCTGTTCAACCCCGCCGAGGGTTATGAGGTCAACCGCTCAGGCTACATTATTCACAGCGCCATCCACGCCGCGCGGCACGACGTAGACTGCATCATTCATACGCACACGCTCACCGGCATGACCGTCGCCTCGATGCAGTGCGGCTTGCTGCCGATTGCGCAAATGTCCATGCGCTGGGTAAAAGGCGTGTCGTATCACGATTACGAAAGCATCGTGCACATGGACGAACGCGAACGCATGGTGCGTGACCTCGGCAGCAACAACATCATGATTCTGCGCAACCACGGCCTGCTCACCTGCGGCGCGAACATTCCGCAGTGCTTTAACAATATGTTCTGGCTAAAGCGCGCCTGTGATTTACAAGTGATGTTTTTGTCGTGCAACCAGCAAATGACGCGCCTGTCGGATGAAGTCATCGAAAAAAGCTGGAGCGCGTATCAACCCGGCGGCACGCGCCACAAGCAGCAACGGCATGGGCTGCTGGAATGGCCGGCGTTGTTGCATCGCTTGGATGCGGTTGATCCGTCGTTTCGCAAATAGCTACAACACCAACAACCCCACCGTCAGGGCCGCAAACAAACCCGCCAGCACATCCATCGTCCAGTGGGCACGCAGCGCAATCACCGCAACCCCCTGTAGCACCGCAACCACGGCACCCAATATCGTCAGCGCCGGTATATGCAGTGCCGACAACTGCATGGCACCATACACCGCCAGCGCGGTATGCCCGGAAAAGAAAAAGTCCGCGCCAACGCCATAGGTGACGAACAACGACGGCACACCCGGATCGCGCCAGATAATGCCCTGCGGCACCGGCAGCGCCACCGAGGCCTGGCTCAGTTGCCGCAGCGCGAACAGGCCAAACAGGCCCCAAAACGGCGTGAATGACGGCCCCAGTACGGCGTAAAACAAAACAAACAACGTCACCGCGTCCACGCAAAACGAACTCGCAATCAAGATGACATTGGCGGGTCGGGTATGTTGATTAAGCCAAGCGTTCCACGGCGCGGTGACCACGTGCAGATGATCGTAAATAGTACCGTCTTCGAGCTTGCGCGCGCCGATCATTTTTTGCGTGAGAAACCACAGGAACAGGCTGCCACCGATGAGCGCTACGCGCAGCGCGATCGTGTTGATGTCAGGGATGTCGAACACCGCGCGACGCTCCGCTCAAACCACATCAGCCGCGTCGCGCGCGGGCTTGGTACGATCCAGCTCGATGCGTTGCGCGGGGATGCCTGCCCACGTTTCGCCTGCCGGAATTTTGGTGTTCGGCAACACGAATGAACTCGCCAGCACCTTGGCTTTTTCGCCAACCTCCACACCGCCCATCACTACCGCGCGCAGGCCGATGGTCGCACCTTTGCAGATTTTCACCGGCGCAATGACAAGATAGCCCCCTTGCGCGTAGTGGGCGAGCACGCTGGCGGAACCCCCGATAGTGACGTTGTCTTCCATAGTAATCAGCGACGGATCTGCAATCGCAGTGGAGTTAATCGCCACGTTACGACCAATTTTCATCCCCATCAGCCGATAGTACAAAGTAGCAAACGCGGACGGCGTAACAAACTCCAAAAACGAATAGCGCACCACCAGCGTCATCGTGCAATGCACATACCAACGCATGGCAGCCATTGACACCGCCGAGCCACGATACGGCTTCAGCAACCCGCCCAGCACAAAGTTAAACGCCGGCGCAATCAGCAGCAGCGACAAACCATAGGCGAAGTAACTCGCCGCTAGGATGATGCCCAATAACGGAAAGCGCAGCCATGACGCCACACCCGCCACATCCGCCACGCACACGCTGAGCCACTCATACACAAACACCGCCACGCCCAGCGCGCAACCCGCAGCGACGATAGCCAACGCGAGGAAAGGCAGCGGTCCGATCAAGGTAAGCACACGTTGCATGGCATCTACCGTACCAACGGCGACAACTCGCCGTCCTTGTCCGACTGCAATTGCGCAAATCGCTGCCCTTCCACCGTGCCCTTCGCCAGCCATTCAAGCGTAGCCTTGTGCAACACAAAACGCACCCGCTCGTATTGCATGAAGTGCGACGCACAACCCACTTTGATGAAGGCTCGGTTGTCCATTTTCAATCCGCCCCACGTGGGAAATCGATTGACGTAGTTATCAAATTCACCCAGTAGGCAAAGCGTCGGCGCTTTGATGTTGCCGATATTGGCGCGCCAGCCGTAGTTCATGCGATGGGGTGCACGCATAATGCCGCGGCCATCAGCGGTCCAGTGCGCGCCGAGGCCGTCTTCTTTCATCAGTGCTTTCCACATGAACTCGCGAATGTCGGGATGCTCGATCTGCCCTTCGCTTCGACAATCATTCTGCCAGCGCTTTTCCATCAGCATGTCCCAGCTTTGCAGGATCACTGGCGCGCCCGGCTCCGGGAAGGGATTGGGCGGCGTGTCATTGGGAAAATACGGCGCAGGGCCGTAGAGCACCAGTTTGTCCACTTTGTCAGGGTGCATGGCCGCAAAGCCGCCCGCGCGCGGCGTGCCGGTAGACCAGCCAATCATGCTGATGCGCTCAACCTTGCGCAAGTCCATAATGAACTTGACGACGGTTTCGACTTCGTCGTGCTCGGTGCGGCTCGACACCAATTTGAACGGGTAACGCGGCGCAGTTTTTTCTTTCAGGATGTGCGGGATCAAATGGTGCTGCGAACTCACATCCACGTTGCACGGGTCATCCATCATCGGCTTGGGTGAGGAGCCGTACGCGGTGTGCGTCATGGCAAACACGTCGTAACCCGCACGCGCCAGTACGCCCATGAAACTGTAGTCGTCCTGGTATTCAAGATCGTAGGCCACGTTCGACGGCGAAAAGCCGCCATGCACGAACAGTACCACGTGCGACTTGCTGCCTGCTGATGCCGCAGCGGCCACTTTCTCGCGCACATGCAGGCCCACGGTTTGACCGAAGTTCGCCGGCACGGTGGATACATGCGTGACGAAGCGGTCTATGGTTCGTAGGGTTCGTAGGGTTCGTAGGGTTTGAATGGCATCGGTGGCGATCATGGCAAAGCAGCCTCTCTTGGCAATCGTGGCAATCGTGGCAATCGTAGCAATCGTGGTCATTCATGACAGCGCATCAAACGATACCTTGATTCTAATGCAGGTAAAATTCCCGTGAAGGCGCGTTCAATGCCTGTCGCCGCAATCCGCGCGCACATCATGAGCGCTTTACTGTTCACCGCCGCACCCACGCCCGCGCAAACGTGGCCCGCCAAACCGATGCGCATTGTTGTCGGCTTTGTGCCGGGTGGCGGCATTGGCACGGAATACGTAGCCCGTGTGCCGGCCGACGGCTACACGCTGCTGCAAAGCGCGCCGGTGTGCGCTTTGATCTGGGCGTCGAAGCCGACACCGCCAAAATCATGGCACTCAAACCGGACAGGGTCATTCTCGCGACGGGTGCAACCATGGTGCCTCCACGCTGGCTACCGCGTGACGCACTGGCGCTAGTACCGAACCTGCGCAGTGCAATGCAGAACCGCTGAAGGGCATGATATTGTAGCGGCGTAGCATGACCACGCGCGGATAACCCCAGTCGCACTGGGATTCATGAATAACGAAAGGAGCAAGCCTTGTCCGAACACGACCTGTACCACCCGCCCCTCGATGAAAAATCCGCCGCCCCTGCCGGTGCGCGCAAATACCGCCGTGTCATCGATGCACATATGCACTGGTATCCGCAGGCGTTTGTTGATCTCATGATTAAAAAGGGGCCGGCGCACGGCGCGGTGATGGGCGAGGACGACAAGGGCAATCCCGTGGTGATATCGGTGCCCGATTGCACACAGCGCTCGGTGATGCGCAAGTCGATGACTAATCTGGATGACATTCTGCGCGACATGGAAAAGCGCAAGTGTGACGCCTATGCGTTGTCGATGACCAACCCGCTGATGTACTGGGCACCGGCGGGCTTCGGGCTGGAGCTGGCCGCGGCGCACAACGACGCCTGTGTCGAGGCGCACAACAAATACCCGGATAAATTCGTCGGCTGCATCATCCTGCCCATGCAGGATTTAAAACTCGCGATGCAGGAACTGGAGCGCATGGCCAAGTTCAAATGTATGCGCGCGGTGTTCATTGCCGAGCACATACTCGGCAAAAATCTGCACGAGAAAGAATTTTGGCCGCTTTACGAACGCTGCGAAGGCCTAGGTCTGCCGCTGTTCCTGACGAACCTGTATCCCACCGGCCCCGAGCGCATGAAGGATTACTTCATGATTAACACGCTGGGCAATCCCCAAGAGGCCGGTTACGCCGCCACTAGCCTGATGTGCGGTGGCGTGCTAGATGCGTTCCCCAAGCTCGAAGTATTTTTGCCACACGCCGGAGGCACCTTTCCCTGGCTAATCGGACGCATGGATCTCGCCTTCAAGGTCAGCCCCACGCTAAAGCACATGAAACATCCGGCCGAACACTATCTGCGCCGCTTTCATTACGATCTCATCACGCACCATCCCAAGGTGATGCGCAACCTGATTGATTTGGTCGGGGTAGACCGCATCGTCACTGGCACGGATTTCCCGCAAGCCATGGCAGAAAAGCAGCCCGTTGATTTTGTCGAATCGATACCCGGCCTCACCCACCGCGAACGCGAAATGATTCTGTGTGACAACCCCGCACGATTGCTGGGCATCTAAAGCCGCAGCAGCAGCTACAGTCGTCTTTAAGCCTATAGTCATCGCCGGGCTCGACATAATATCTCGCACGCGAGTGCTGGTTGGATCGCGACCTAGCGCCACGACCTTTTTCATTACGTCCCGCTCGGTAACTACGCCTAATACCCGGGCGGCCTGTACGACCGCATCCTCCAGCGCCAACGTAACCGGTGGTTTATTGCCCAACCGAATCATTTGCATGGTGCCCTCACTTCCGCAGATAAATTATTGAGAGTACTCGCAAATACAGTCCGCTGATAGTCCAAGTCCATGTGGGCAGTAGCAACAAGCCGGTCTTGATCCCAGCGTGCTCATGGTCGTGTTAGTATTTTCAGAGATTTGGAAACAGTGATACTTACGCGGCGGTTGAAGTTTAAGAAAGGGGCGTTATGAAACGCACTGACTGGATAGAGCGGCTCAAGCTGCCGGGCAAATGTTTTGCGATGGTGCTCGCAGGCGGGCGCGGCAGCCGCCTGAAGCAGCTTACCGACACGCGAGCAAAGCCCGCAGTGTACTTTGGCGGTAAATTTCGCATCATTGATTTCACATTATCCAACTGCGTAAACTCGGGTATCCGCCGCATTGGCTTGGCCACGCAGTACAAGTCCCATAGCTTGTTGCGTCACGTGCAGCGTGGCTGGTCGTTCATGAAGAACGAACTGAACGAACACATTGATCTGCTGCCCGCGCAGCAGCGCATCTCCGAGGACTCGTGGTATCGCGGCACCGGTGACGCAGTGTTTCAGAATCTCGACATTATTCAGGGAGACAACCCCGAATATATTCTGATACTCGCGGGCGACCATATCTACAAGATGGATTATTCAATCATGCTCGCCAACCACGTCGAAAAAGGGGCGCAGTGCACCGTAGCGTGTACCGAGGTTCCAGTTGCCGATGCGCGAAGTTGCGGTGTCATGGCGGTAGATTCTTCAGGCCGCATTACTGCATTTGTTGAGAAGCCCCCTGTGCCGCCGACAATACCCGGCAATCCCGATGTCTCCTTGGCCAGTATGGGTATTTATGTTTTTAACGCAGCTTACCTGTACCAGACGTTAGCACGTGATTTGGCCGACAACACATCCAGCCACGACTTTGGCAAAGACATTATTCCGCGCGCGGTGGCCGAGGGCGTTGCTGCCGCGCATCCATTTCAGGACAGCTGCATTGCGACCGATAAGAAACTCGAGCCCTATTGGCGCGATGTGGGAACCATTGATGCCTATTGGGAGGCCAATATCGATTTGACAGGTGTCGAGCCGACGCTGGATATGTACGACTCAAAATGGCCCATATGGACCCACCAGGAACAACTTCCCCCGGCCAAGTTTGTTTTTAATCAGGATGACCGGCGTGGCATGGCGGTGGATTCGTTGGTGTCAGGTGGTTGCATCATTTCCGGTTCTCATGTGGATCGCTCGTTGCTGTTTTCCCGTTGCCGCGTCAATTCCTATTGCCAGTTAAAGGAAGCAGTATTGTTGCCAAGCGTTACCGTTGGCCGACACAGCCGGCTGACACGTGTGGTGATCGACCGCGGATGCACCATTCCCCAAGGCATGGTTATCGGCGAAGATGCGCTTGACGATAGTCGCCGTTTCGAGCGCTCCGAAAATGGCGTAACGTTGGTCACGCAGGCCATGCTGGATAAATTGAGCTAACCTGCGTCCCGCGTTGGCGGCGCGACTGCCCGCGTTGTGATTGCCGGATTTTCCGCGTTGTGATTTCTTGATTTTATAAGGCGGGCCCGTTCAGCAGCGGCCGGCTTCACGCATGATCATCGTCAGCCTTGACCATCGCTCACTGCCGCTGATCTCCTCTATCGTTAGCGTCAACTTGCGCCGCCAGTTGGGATACTCCCGGTCGGTGCCCGGTATGTTGATAGGTTCGACTTCGCCAATAAGGTCGTCCAACTGCACCACAGCCAAGCTCGAATGGGTTTGTGCGATGGCCGCGTGTAATGCCTCGATAACATCCGCAGCATCCGTGGGGTTGCCCGGTGAGCGTCCAATGTCCCCCAGCAGCCGTAACAGGCCCTCACGCTCGGCTTGGCGCCGCGTCAAATCCTCATCGTGTTGTTGTTGCCCGGTAACCATGCCCAGCGCCGCACGCCGCGCGATGTCGCCGCCACACCAGAATTCGGTCATCGTTGGCATGTCATGTGTGGCAACTATCGCAAGCGACTGTGGCGAATATTCCTCCGGCCGGCAAAATCGCCCATCGCCCTGCCAGTGACGCTCATACACCATGACACGGTACGACAGGAAGCCCCAATCTTGAAGCCGTGCGCGCAAGCCATCTGGTACAGCCCCCAGATCCTCCCCAATAATCATGCACCGGTTGCGCAGACTCTCGAGCGCCACGATTGCGGCCATATCTTCCAGGGGCATTCGAATATAGCCGCCGCCGTCACCGTGCATTCCCGCGGGAATCCAGAACAGGCGCGTCAGCGCCATCACGTGATCAATGCGCAAAGCGCCTGCGGTTCGCATATTGGCCGCCAACAACTTGCGCAACGGTGCGTAGCCCTCGCGCGCCAATTCGCGCGGCTTCCACGGCGTCAATCCCCATGCCTGACCCTGACGATTGAGCATATCCGGCGGCGCGCCGATGCTCACGCCATGAGCAAAGATGTGCGGCTCACTCCAGGCTTCGGCGCTATCCGCAGCCGCGCCGACAGCAAGATCACAGTACAGCCCAATAGCCATGCCGGCCATGCGCCCGGCGCGTGCGGCCTTGCGCAACTGCACAGCCGCCAGCCACTGCAAATAGACTTGAAACTCGATCAGTTCCGCGCCGTCAATGCGGAACTGTTGCATGCCACTTCCGCCGGGCGTCCGAAATGCTTGCGCCCATTCCGGCCATGGCGCTGTTCGCCCGGTTACTTCTTGCAGGTAAAGCCGATAGGCTTCAAATTCGGCAAAACGTAACAGGGATTCGCCGCCAGTGTCACGGAACACACGATAATCATTGGCGCGGCTATTCTCCGGATCATCCTTATGCTGTAGAAAGCTGCGAAACAAAATCCGTAAAATCAATAACTTGAGTCCCAAAACTAAGGGGTAGTTAACAAGCCTTTCCATTCGCGTTGCAGCAATTTTCCCTGCAAACTGAGGATCTTCGATGGCAGCACGCGCCTCTGGACACGCCGGCAGGTCTTCTACGTCCTCGATATCGATATAAATGGAATCGAGAAAAAGCCGCGACGACGGCGAGTAAGGACTGGCCTCGTCAGGGCGTGACAAATGCCGTGCATGCAGGGGATTAAGACCGGCAAATGCAGCACCGGCGTGACCGGCCTTTACCACAAGCACAGCGAGATCGCCGAAGTCACCAATGCCCCAGTTGCGTGAAGAACGCAATGCATAGAGCTGAATGGCCAATCCCCAGTGCCGCTGGCCACGCGCTATGGATTCAGGGATATAGCAACGGGCCGGCCCGGCAATGAAGGGCGCATCACAGGCTAACGGCGGCAGAAAAAAATGATGGTAGCCAGGGGTTATGCTGTCCGGTAGCGGCAAGGTGAAGCGGCCATAGCGCGTGCCTTCAATTTCGCGCTCTTCCAATTGCGTCAGGTTTGCCGCCACGAAATCACCACGCAAATGCTGACCGTTTTCCAACGTGAGTTCCCACGTCAACGTTGATTCTCGCAGCGTGAATGGCAATGCCACTACCATGGATAAAGGGGGTTGAAGCCGTACCACCACACAAGACGGCAATGGGCGCAAAAACGCTGCGTCAGAGAGTACATCGCGCTGCGAATGGGCATGCGCAGATGGAATATCCAGCGCGGACAGCAATGCCGCCGCAGTGGACTCCTGCAATTCCCGCCTGGCGCCCAGACCATCCCAATAGCCGCTTTCGATGCCTGCGGCTTCAGCCAGAATCATCAGTGCTTCGTTCACGACGCGCTCGGGAGAGAGGTCAACACTTGCAGGCTATGCGCCAACACTGAAACCAGCGGTGCCACGGCATTTGGCCTCATGCCCGGCTGATGCGGACGCGCAGTATCGAGCCGTGATTCCCAGCCAGCGCCAGGTGCCGTCGGCGTCACGAAATCGACGTCTTCAACGCCCCCATTGATGAACACCAGCAAAGCCACTGCTTGTGCGTAGCCGCGCCCCAGCCTGAATCCGAAACACCGGTTTGTCCGGTCCTCCCACTGCACTTGCGCCATCTCTTTGCCGTCGCGCCCAAACCACACAATGTCGCGCTCGCCGGGCGACATCGGCAAACCAAGCGGCAAACCAATCGGCAAACCATCGAGCCAGTTGCCTTGGCGCAGCGCCGGCAGGGTGCGGCGCAATTCGATCAGCTTTAGCGTAAACGCGTACAAATCCGTGTCCACGTTCTCCCAGTCTAGCCAGGTCGTGGCACTGTCTTGACAGTAAGCGTTGTTATTGCCTGCTTGCGTCCGGCTTTTTTCATCACCGGCCAGTAGCATGGGTACACCCTGCGCAATCATCAACGTGGCGAGCAATGCCCGTTGCAGACGCGCGCGTTGTGCAGAAACATGAGGATCCGTGGTGGCGCCCTCGACGCCGCAATTGTTGCTTCTATTGTCATTGTTGCCGTCCGCATTCGCCTGTCCGTTCGCGCCATTGTGTTTGCGGTCGTAGGCGACCGCATCGGCGAGCGTAAAGCCATCATGCGCCGTAATAAAATTGATGCTCGATTGCGGCATGCGCCCATTGTGACGGAAGAGGTCACTTGACCCAGCGAGACGCGTCGCTAATTCGCCGCAACTGGTAGTCCTTGTCACCCAAAAGCCACGAGCAGCATCTCTGAAACGGTCATTCCACTCCGCAATGCCAAGCGGGAACCGTCCGGTTTCACAGGTCGCCACATCCCACGGTTCCGCAATCAACTTGGTGTCACGCAGAACGGGGTCTGCACGCAGTTCATCCAGAAAAGTGCAGTCCGGATTAAAGCCATTATTATCGCGCGCCAGCGCAGTGGCCAGATCAAAACGAAAACCATCGACGTGCATCTCGCTGACCCACCAGCGCAGCGAATCCATGATCATTTGTCTCACACGCGGATGCCCAACATTCAGCGTATTGCCACAGCCGGTAACGTCGTCATACCAGCGGCCGTCTCGCAGCCGGTAATAGCTCGCATTATCAATGCCGCGAAACGCGAGCGTAGGGCCTGTTTCGTCGGACTCTGCGGTATGGTTGTAGACAACGTCGAGAATCACTTCAATCCCCGCCGCATGCAGACTTTTAACCATGGCGCGGAATTCGTATAAGGGATCCCCGGCTCCGGCGTAACGTGCCGCAGGGGCAAAAAACCCCACCGAGTTGTAGCCCCAGTAATTGACCAGACCCGATTGCACCAACCGCCGCTCGTCGATAAATTCATGCACTGGCAGCAACTCGAGCGCGGTAACACCCAGGCGCTGCAAATAGTGGATTGAGGCCGGGTGCGCCAATCCCGCGTAAGTACCGCGTAGCGCTTCCGGTAGCGCCGGGTTCAGCATACTAAAACCCTTGACATGCGTCTCATAGATGATGGTTTCAGCCATTGCGGTACGAGGATGACAATCATCTTGCCAGTCAAAGGCAGCATCCACCACACGGCATTTGAGCATGTGCGCTGCGTTGTCCCGATCATCCAATGACAGGTCCACGCCAGCTTGCCCTGCCTGATAGCCATAGTGGACATCAGACCAGGTGAAGTTTCCTGCAAACGCACGCGCATACGGATCGATCAGCAGCTTGTGCGGATTGAATCGCATGCCTTGGTACGGCGCGTAGGGGCCGTGCATACGATACCCGTAGACAAGTCCGGGCTGCGCGCCCGGCAAGTAGCCGTGCCAAACTTCACCGGTGCATGCAGGCAGCGCTACGCGCGCGATCTCTTGCAATGCAGTGGCGTCAAACAAACACAATTCCACCTGTGTGGCAAAAGCCGAAAACAGCGCAAAATTGACGCCGCCGCCATCCCAGCTTGCACCCAATGGATCGGGCCGCCCCGCGTCCAGGTACGGCTTGACACTAGCACGCATGTTCGCGCTCATGTTCGTACTCAGTTTCGGGTGTATCCGATGGTTCGTTACCCACTATGCGCGCCACGCGAATATGGTACAGGCCAGCGGCGGCAGCGTCACCAACATTGAATACGCACGGCCATGGCATGATTCTGCCACCGCCTCGACACCGCCTGCGTTACCCATGTTGGATCCGCCGTACCACAACGAATCCGTATTCATGATCTCGGTGTAATTCCCACTGCGTGGCACACCGATGCGATAGCCCGTATGCGGCACCGGGGTGAAATTACAAGCCACCACCACCAACGCGTCCTCCTGCAACCCGCGGCGCAGAAAAACGATAATGCTCTGATCGCGATCGCTAAAGTCTATCCATTCGAAACCACGTGCTTCGCAATCCAATTCATGCAGCGCGGGTGTTTCACGGTAGATGCGATTCAAATCGGCCACCAGCCTCTGCACACCGAGGTGCTGCGCATCGGCGAGCGCGTCCCACTGCAGTGCGGCATCGTGATTCCATTCACTTTCCTGCGCCAGCTCGCCACCCATAAACAGCAGCTTCTTGCCCGGATGCGCCCACATAAATCCGAAATACAAACGCAAATTGGCGAATCGCTGCCAGCGGTCTCCCGGCATTTTATTCAGTAGCGAACCTTTGCCGTGAACAACTTCGTCGTGCGAGAGTGGCAAAATGAAATTTTCGTTGAACGCGTAAATCAGACCAAACGTCAATGCGTCGTGATGGTAGTGGCGGTGCACCGGATCGCGCTGCATATAATCCAGTGTGTCATGCATCCAGCCCATGTTCCACTTGTAGTTGAAGCCAAGACCGCCATCACTGACTGGCCGCGACACGCCAGACCAGGCAGTGGATTCTTCGGCGATCACAACCGCGCTGGGGTATCCAGCACCAATCAGCTCATTGGTTTCACGAATAAAGGACACTGCCTCGAGATTTTCGCGGCCGCCGTGCATATTGGGCAACCATGCCCCCGGCGAGCGGCTGTAATCCAGGTACAACATCGATGCCACCGCATCGACCCGCAGCCCGGCGACACCATAACGCTCCAACCAGAACAGTGCATTGGCTACTAGAAAATTGCGTACTTCGCGCCGTCCGAAATTGTAGATCAATGTGTTCCAATCCGGATGCACACCCAGACGCGGATCGGCATGTTCGTAGAGGCAGGAACCATCATAGTTCGCCAGCGCGTGCGCATCGGCGGGAAAGTGTCCTGGCACCCAATCCAGCAAGACGCCGATACCTGCCGCATGGAACCGCTGGATCAGTTTCGCCAATTCCGCCGGCGGACCATGGCGCGACGTCGGCGCATAAAGGCCGGTCGGCTGATAACCCCAAGAGCCGTCAAACGGATGCTCCATGACAGGCATAAACTCGACGTGGGTAAAGCCCATCTCAATCACATACGGCAGCAGTTGATCGGCCAGTTCCCGCCAGGACAGGAATCGTCCGTGTTCGCCCCGCCGCCAAGAGCCAGCATGTACCTCGTAGATGGACACCGGCCGATGTCGTGCGGCAGATGGGATACCCGCCGCCTTCACATCGGAGTGGGCACCATACTGAGCATCGCGCTCTGCATCATCACACAACGCCCACGGGGGTAAGCCAACGATGGACGCGGTAGCCGGACGCACCTCCGTCGCAAAAGCAAACGGATCCACTTTGAGGGGGAGCAGCGTGCCGTCCGCAGCCGTAATTTCGTACTGGTAGCGTGCTCCGGCGTTGATGTGGGGCAGAAACAATTCCCACACGCCGCATTCACGCCGCAAGCGCATCGGGTGACACCTGCCGTCCCATTGATTGAAGTCTCCTACTATCGCAACTCTGCTCGCATTCGGTGCCCAAACCGCGAACGCGAATCCCCCCACGCCCTCCATGGTCACGGCATGCGCGCCCAGCTTTTCGTAAATCCGCCTATGTTTGCCTTCGGCCAGCAACCAAACATCGGTATCGCCCAACACCGGCGGGAACCGGTACGGATCCTCAATTTCACTCGTTGCCTTCTCCCACGTGATGCGCAAGTGGTAGGCAAACAGACTCAAACGGCGCGCGATCTTCCCGGCGAACACCCCATCTGCATGGACCCGATTGAGATTCGCAGCGACATGCCCCGAAGACGCATCGACGACCGCTACGGCCACTGCATCGGGCTGTACCGTACATACCCAAAGGGCGCCTTCGCGCTGGTGCATACCCAGAACGGCAAAAGGATCACCGTGCTTCGCGCCCGCAAGCGCTTCGACGTCGTTGCGACTCAGCATGGCCACCGGCACGCGCGCCGACTCACCGATCGAGCGATCTTACACCCCAGATATTGCTCGCGTATTCGCCGATGGTCCGATCACTTGAAAACGCGCCCATCGAAGCAACATTGCAAATGGCCATCCTTGTCCAGGCGTCGCTATTGGTATACAGCACGTCCACGCTGTCCTGCATCGCCACATACTGCGCATAATCGGCCAACAACAAGTAATGATCCCCATGGTCAAGCAGCGAATGCACAATCGGCATAAAGCGATGAGGTTCGTCGCTAGAGAAAGCGCCTGATGCAATCATATCCAGCGCCGTTTTAAGCTCCGGATTCGACTCGTAAATATCGCGCGGACGGTAACCCGTTTCGCGCGTACGCCGCACGGCATCGGCATCAAGCCCGAACAGGAAAATGTTGTCCGCGCCAACCTCGTCGCGGATTTCAATATTGGCGCCGTCTTCAGTGCCTATCGTCAGCGCGCCATTCAATGCGAGTTTCATGTTACCGGTGCCCGAGGCTTCGGTTCCCGCCGTCGAAATTTGTTCAGACAGGTCTGCGGCGGGGACGATCAGCCCCGCGACCGAAACGCCATAGTTCGGCACGAATACCACTTTTAACCGGCCACCGGTGCCGGGGTCCGCGTTGATGGTTGCAGCAACATCGTTGATCAGCTTGATAATCAGCTTGGCCATGAAGTACGCAGACGCGGATTTGCCGCTAAATATCACGGTTCGCGGCACCCAGTCCCTTTCGGGCGCGGCGAGTATGCGTTGATATCGGGTAATCACATGAAGCACATTGAGCAACTGCCGTTTGTATTCGTGAATGCGCTTGATTTGCACGTCAAACAACGAGGCCGGATCAATGGCCACACCGGTAACCTGGCTTACATAGTTGGCCAGCCTGCGCTTGTTGGCAATCTTCACCGCTTGAAAGGAGGCCAGAAAATTGTCGTCTTGGGCAATCCCGGCCAGCTCACTCAACGCCTCCAGACGGGTACGCCACTGCGCGCCGATCTGACGGTCGATAAGCCCCGCCAACCCTGGGTTAACCAAGGCGAGCCAGCGCCTGGGTGTTATACCGTTGGTGCAATTGATAAAACGTCCGGGCAGGATGCGGTTGAAATCGGTAAACACGGTATCCTGCAGCAATTGCGAATGCAGCTTGGACACCCCGTTAACCTTATGGCTGGCGATCACCGACAGATACGCCATGCGGACACGTCGCCCGTGATCTTCATCGATCACAGAGATGCGCCTCAACAACTCAGTATCCTCAGGATGTCCCTGCCGTACCCGATCCAGAAACATTTCGTTGATATCGAAAATGATTTTCATGTGCCGCGGCAACACTCGTTCCAGCATACCGACAGGCCAGGTTTCCAGGGCCTCCGGCATGAGCGTATGGTTGGTGTACGAAAATATTCTGTTGCAAAGCCGCCATGCCAGCGTCCAGGGAATATGCTGAATATCGACCAGTAGCCGCATCAACTCAGGGATTGCAATCGCCGGATGGGTATCATTCAGATGGATGGCGACCTTTTCTGCCAGCAGTTCCACGCCAGCGTGCTTCTCGGAATAACGCCGCAACAGATCCTGCAAAGAGGCACTAACAAAAAAATACTCCTGACGCAGCCGCAATTCACGGCCACGATCGGTACTGTCATCGGGGTAAAGCACACGCGAAACGTTCTCGGAATGATTCTTACGTTCGATCGCCGCCGTGTAGTTACCCTGATTAAAATGCGACAGGTCAATCGATTCGGTTGAGGTAGCGGACCACAATCGAAGCGTGTTAACGCCTACGTTGTCGGCGCCGGGCACAAGCGTGTCATAGGCCATGGCAAACACATCGTTAGTCTCGATCCAGTGCGCATGTCCGTCACGGTAATCCACGCGTCCGCCAAATTGAACGGTGTACTTAACCTCAGGCCTGGCGAATTCCCACGGATTACCCGAGACCAGCCAATGGTCCGGATATTCGACCTGCCGGCCATTAATGATACGTTGCGCAAACATGCCGTATTCGTAGCGTATGCCATAGCCGTAACCGGGTAGGCCCATGGTCGCCATGGAATCGAGAAAACAAGCGGCAAGGCGGCCCAGGCCACCATTGCCCAGCGCAGGGTCTGGCTCCAGCACGTCCAGTTCGTCAAGATCAAGTCCCAGTTCGCGCAGTGCCTCGCTACACGCATCGTGCAAACCCAAGGCAATCAAGGCGTTGGAAAGTGTCCGCCCCGGAAGAAATTCCATCGACAGGTAGTAGATCCGCTTGGCATCCTGCTGGTAGGTACGGCGAGTGGTGTCCATCCACCGCTCGATGAGCAGATCGCGCACCGCCGTAGACAGTGCGTAGAGCCAATCGCGCTTGGATGCAGCAAAGGCATCCTTGCCGATCGTATAAATCAAATGTTTCGAAATTGATGCGCGCAACGATTCGACATCATTCATTTGCGTGGCAACTTTCGAACTATTTTCGGGCTTCACTGCGGTATCCATAAAACTCCTGCTTTGACGAGCGTGCATTCTAACGCAGGGGTCCATGCCGTACGACGGGGTGCCCTCCCAAGCGGGGTGACAGCAATGATCATGCCTGTGGCCGCAAATCCCGGTAAATCTCCAGGTAGCGGCGTGCTGCGAGTGCCCAACCAAAGTCTTTCTGCATCGCTGTCCGGCGTACGTCCGCCCATTTCTGCGGCTTAGTCCACAATTGAAAGACGCGGTTGAGCGCTTCGCGTAACGCGTCAACACTGAATTCATCGAACACAAAGCCCGTAGCGCTGCGATTGGCGAGCGCACTCGTGTCAGCGTCGCGTACCGAGTCGGCGAGGCCGCCAACCCGGCGCACCAAAGGCAGCGAGCCATAGGCCAGCGCATACAATTGAGTCAAACCACAGGGCTCAAAGCGCGATGGAACCAGCACCACGTCGCTGCCGGCGATGATGCGATGCGCCAGCGCTTCATCGTAGTCGAGTCGGACGCTCACCGCTGTGGGATATCTTGCGGCTTGCTCGCGAAACTCTGTTTCGAGGTCAGCGTCACCAGACCCGAGCAGCGCGAGCTGTCCGCCTCGATCCACAATACCGGGAAGCGCCTGCAATACCAGATCAAGGCCCTTCTGCGTGGTAAGCCGGCTCACCACGCCAAACAGCGGCCCCGGACTCGAAGCCAAACCCAGTTCCTCGCGCAGGCGGGCTTTGCAACCGGATTTGCCTCGCAAATTGTCACGGCTATAGTGGCTTGTAATATCGGCATCGAGCGCCGGATTCCAGATCGAGTAGTCGACGCCATTCAGTATGCCGGTCAGCACATTAGCACGTGAGCGTAAGAGTCCATCCATGCCACAGCCAAACTCGGGTGTCTGAATCTCGCGCGCATAGGAGGGACTCACGGTTGTGACGCGATCCGCAAAATGCAGCCCTGCCTTCATAAAATTCACCTTACCGTAGAACTCAAGGCCCTGCATCGCAAAAAAATGTGCGGGCATAGCCAGCTCATCGAACGTTTCTGCGGCGAACTCCCCCTGATAGCCGAGGTTGTGTACGGTGTATACGCTGCCGGCACGGTCACCTTCGCAAGCGGCCAAGTACGCTGGCGCCAAAGCTGCATGCCAATCATGCGCATGTACGATATCAGCGCGCCACCCGTCCATTTCGCCAAGGCCGAAGCATGCCGCGACCCAGCCAAGCAGTGCAAATCTTAGATGGCTGTCAGGCCAATTTCTGCCGTTTTCGTCCACGTAGGGATTACCAAGACTAGCATACATTTGTCCAGCCTCTATCAGATAGGCCGGAACGCCCGCCAAGTATCCGCGCAACACTCGCACCTGCGCACCACCAAACGGCGGCGTCAGATGCAGAACCGGCTGAAGGTCGTTAGCCGCCCGCACGATATCCGGAAATGCTGGCAACAGCAGGCGAACATCCGCACCAGCATCGATCAAGGCTTTGGGCAAGGCTGCATTCACATCGGCAAGGCCACCCGTCTTAAGCGCCGGATATACTTCGGTGCTGGTGTAGAGTATGCGCACTTATCGCCCAGGCCCAATTTCACAGCGCCGGGCTGCGCGCGCCTCGCCTACACGTTGCCCCCCACTGAGGCCGGTGGCGCACCATGGGTCCAAACGACAAATCTTAAGACAGGCCGTAGTCCAAGTAGAAGTTCGCAGCCAGTCTAAGAAATATAAAATCTTCAATTCCTTTAAAACTAATTTAGATCGAATTCTGACATAAAAAAATAGATTAGAGCCGTCGTAATTCGCGGAACTCATTGATTCGTGCTCACCGCGCCGGGACAAGTGGCCCCGAAGTGGTAGTAAAGCAGACAGTTAAGCACGTTCGCTTTAGCGGGGTTTGCGTGCTGCGTTGATACAATCGCTTGGCTTTGCGAAATTGACTGTTCGCGGGCGTGCGGATACATTGGCGTTTATGCGAAAAAGGGAGGCAGTTGCGAAATTCCCGTCGGCTCGGTAATTTCGCAACTGCCTCCATCATTAAAGACGCCATGCTAATCATTGCAGACGGAGGCGCTACCAAGGCGGATTGGGTCGTCGTGAAGGACGACGGCGAGCAACTGTCCATCACCACCACTGGCTTCAATCCGAACTATGTTTCGGGGGAAGGCATTTCGGAAATCATCCAACAGGAACTGGTTGCAAGGTTGCCCTTCGACCTGACCGGTGATATTTTCTACTACGGCACAGGCTGTTGGGACCGTGGCCGGAATGCCATTGTCCGTGCCGCCATTGCTGCCATGACGCCCGAAGCCAATTTCACCGTACACCACGACCTGTTGGGGGCTGCACGGGCGACCTGCGCCACGAGCCGGGCATCGTCGGCATACTCGGCACGGGCTCCAACTCGGTGCTGTACGATGGCAAGCAGGAGGTGGACAACGTGACGAACCTCGGCTTCCTGCTCGGCGACGAGGGCAGTGGGGCGCCAATTCGGCAAGCGGTTCTTACAGGCTTTGTTCTATCGGGAAATGCCCCTAGAATTACAGCCCATCATCGAAGAAGTTTGCCCGAATAGACGTAAAGACATCCTTGACAAAATGTATGGCGGTGGTATAGCAGTGGCATATTTGGCATCGTTCACGCAGCTTTTCACCGAACACCAAACGCAACCATTCGGTCGGAAACTGGTGAAAAAAAGTTTCACCGAGTTCCTGACACGGCATGTGTGCAAGTACGAGGGGCACGAGACGCTGCCCGTAAGCTTTGTGGGTTCTGTGGGTTTCCATTTTCAGGAAATATTGAAAGAAGCACTGCAAGAACTTGGGCTGCACGCAGGCGTTTTTATCAAAAAACCGATTGGAAACTTGGTGAAATACCATTTGGAAGCCAAGTAGCCCGAAAATTTTTGCGAGAATAACTGCCCGGAAAAAATTTCCGGGCTACAAATCAATACGCTATGAGTCGGAACATAAAAAGAATAGCAGTTTACACTTCAGGCGGCGATGCGCCTGGTATGAATGCTGCGCTTAGGGCGGTCGTCCGCACTGCCACCTATCACGATATTGAAGTTTACGGCATAACCGGCGGCTACGAGGGGATGATGGACGGGCGCGTCACCAAGCTGGAGACCCGTGACGTGGGCAATATCATCCAACGGGGCGGCACGTTCTTGAAAACGGCACGAAGTGAGCGATTCACTACGCAGGAAGGCCGAAAACAGGCGGCTGCCATTTTGAAAAAACACAAAATCGAGGGGTTGGTAGCACTGGGCGGAAACGGTACTTTTACGGGTGCCGAAATTTTGCACCGTGAGCATGGAATCCCCGTGGTTGGTGTGCCTTGCACCATTGACAATGACCTCTACGGCACGGATTCCACGATTGGTTTTGATACTGCTCTGAACACGGCGGTGGAAGCCGTGGACAGAATCCGGGATACGGCAGAGTCGCACGACCGCCTGTTTTTCATCGAAGTGATGGGCCGCAATTCTGGCTTTTTGGCACTGCACACAGCCATTGCCTCCGGTGCTACGCTGGTGCTGTTGCCGGAAAAGGAAACGACCTACGACGAGTTGGCCAAAGTGCTGACCGACTCGGCCGCTCGCAAAAAACTGTTCAGCCTCATTATCGTTGCCGAAGGCAATAAATTGGGGAAAACCGAGGAAATCGCAGAGGAACTAAAGTCGAGGGTGGGCGCTTACGACACCCGTGTGGCGGTCATCGGCCACTTGCAGCGGGGCGGTTCGCCGAGCGGGGCCGACCGTTTGCTGGCCAGCCGCTTGGGTTCCAATGCCGTGGTGGCCCTGCTCGATGGCCACAAAAATGCGATGGTGGGCATTGACAACAACCTTATCAAGTACACCCCGCTGGGCATTGCGGTACGCAACCAAAAGGAAATCAGCTTGGATGAACTGCGGTTGGCCGAGATTTTAGCGTTGTGAGCAGGTGAGAGGGTGAGAGGGTGAGAGGGTGAGAACATTATCAACCCTTATTAACTTCATCAACCTTTATCAACCACAACACTAAACTGTGCCAGTCTTCGATATCCCGCCCTCATGCGAGCAATTGATAAAATAAAAATAACTCAAATAAATCAATTAGTTATCGGTTAAGTCAGTGCCATTCGTGTCTAACCCATTATTACCCTTTGGTGCGCCCGTTGCTGGTCACATAGCGGGCAATGTCGTCGGCGAACACGCGCTCGGAGTCATCCTGAGGCGCATAACCGATCACTTGCCGGGCGTTGGCGATGCTCCAGCATGAGCGCGTATTGCCGGACACGCCATAGAAGCAGTGCCACGGCACGCCGTCGGCGTTGCGGATGTCGGGCGTCTCGATGGATTTCATGTAGAGCTGCTGCAGATCGCGCTCGCTGATGTAGCCCGCCAGATCACGCTTGTAGGTGGTCTGGTTGCTCGCGAGCTTTGCGCCATCGACCGGGCGCGGCACGACGATGCGGATGTGTATGTTCTCGACCGGCTTGCCGAAACGACCGGTGGCGAAAATAAACCCGAGATTCTCATAGGCGATCTTGGCCCAGCCGTAGAAGTTGTCCGAAAGCGGATAGGTTGTGTGATCGCAAGTATCCATGCGGCCGTCGTGCAGTTTGGTTTCGTACCAGTCGGTGGCGTGGTTCGAGCTCGCCGTCACGACGCGAGTGACGCCTTCTTCCTGCGCGAGACGCAACACGTGATAGACCATGTCGAGCGAATCGCGCTCGACGTAGTAACCCTGCAGATCGCCCAGCGGCCGGCTCTTGAGCCACTGGCGCGGTGCGCCGGTATTCACGCCGGGGCGAGTGCTGCGTGTGTTGTGAACGATCGCATCGACGCCCTTGAAGTGCTCGCGATAGCTGTCGATGTCGGGGTTGACGAGATCGACCTCAATAATGTCGTCGATATCGTTCGGTTTTTTGCGGTCGAGCAGTACGAGATCGTAACGCTCGCGGAACACGGGCAAGAGCTGGCGCGAGAGGTAGCCGGCTGCGCCGGTAATCAGGACACGTTTGCGAGCCATGGGGTTATCCGCGCGTGGCGATCTTGTCTTGCGTTTTCGTCCTGAAATCGCTGGCGTCATGCCGCTCGTGCAATTGTTCTTCAGGCTTCCCGCTGGTGCGGTTGACCATGCGTCCGCGCTTAACGGCCGGGCGCTCGCCGATTTCTTGCGTCCAGCGCGCTAGGTTTTTGTATTCGTGCGTCTGCAGGAACTTGCGCGGGTCGTCGTAGGAGGCGCCGTTTATCATGCCGTTGCCGTACCACGGCCAGAGCGCCATATCGGCAATCGTGTATTCGTCACCGGCGACAAACCGATTATCCGCAAGCTGCCGGTCGAGCACGTCGAGCAGGCGTTTTACCTCCATGGCGAAACGGTCGATGGCGTATTTGATCTTCACCGGTGCATAGGCATAGAAATGCCCGAAACCGCCGCCGACATAGGGCGTTGAGCCCATCTGCCAGAACAGCCAGTTCATCGCTTCGGTGCGCTTGCCGCGGTCCTTGGGCAGGAAGGCGCCGAACTTCTCCGCCAGGTAGAGCAGGATCGCGCCGGATTCGAACACGCGTCGCGGCGGCTGCTCGCTATAGTCCATGAGCGCGGGGATTTTGGAATTCGGGTTCACCCCGACAAATCCACTGCCAAACTGATCGCCCTCGCCGATGCAGATCAGCCAGGCGTCGTATTCCGCTGCGCTGTGACCCGCCGCCAGCAGCTCCTCCAGCATGATCGTGACTTTGACGCCATTGGGCGTCCCTAACGAATAGAGCTGAAGCGGATGCTTTCCGCGCGGCAACGCCTTCTCATGCGTCGCGCCCGCGACAGGACGATTCGTGTTGCCGTAGCGCCAATTGGGATTGTCGCCCTTCTCCCAAACCCAGACGTCCGGTGGCGTGTATTGCGGTGTATCAGTCATGTTGGGCTCTCGCGTGTCGCTCGGTGGATTGGCCGAATGGATAAGATCAGTACGTTCGGTGTAGACTTTTCCGCAGCGTGTAAAAACAAGGTGGCATCGCATTCAACCCGTTTTGCGATAGCCGCTGACATTGGCAAACGGCGGCTTGCGATTGGGCTGCAAGTCAACTTGGGCGCTGTTGAGGCACATCGCCAACATGGTGAAATAGCCAACAGAGCCGATCAGATCGACCAGCGTGCTTTCGCCGAACAGCACTCGTGCCTCGTTGAAGGTCGCGTCACTGACAAAATGCTCCTGCAGCAATTCCATGGCGAAGTTGTAGTAGACGCGTTCGTCGTCGGCTTTGAAGTTGGGTTTCTTGCCGGCGGCCAAATCGCTGACCACATCCTCGGGAATGCCAGCGGCGATGGCCTTGTCCACATGCGCGTTCCACGAGTACTGTGCATCCCAGTAACGCGACATGACCAGAATGCCGAACTCGCGCAGTTTCACCGGCAGCCCGCAATCGAAGCGCATGAAATTGCTGATGGCCGAGGCCTTTTCAAACAGGTCCGGACTGTGTATCCAAACTTTGTAGGGACCGCCAAGGTAATCACGCCGAGCGATGTGTTTGGCGCTGACTTCCTTTTGGCGTGCGGTGAATTGTTCGGGGGGCAATACGGGCAGGCGCATGGGCTCAGTCCTCGTTGGAAGTCAGAAATAATATGCTTGTTTTAGGCGTTGAGCGCCATCAAACCCCAAGATGGTCGCGCACTGCAGCAGCGGGAAGTATAGCTGCGGGTCTCGCGAACTGTCGATAGCGCGGCATGGCGGCGCTCAAGCCCCCGCGTCGCGTATCTTCAGTAGCTGCTCAGGCGAGGTAATCTTGACCGGATTATCGACTTGCGCCCATGTCGATCCAGTATCGCGGCTGCGATATACGCGTCCTGCCTGCCCGCGCGCCTTGTCGGCCACACAAGCAAACAGGTCGGCGGTGTCCCACGGCGCGACGACGATATCCCGCCCATACCGCAGTCTTGCAAAGTCTTGCAGCAAAGAAAAAGGCCACTCCGAAATAACCGCAGAGTGGCCTAAGTCCTTGATTTTATGGCGCGCCCGGCAGGATTTGAACCCACGACCCCCTGGTTCGTAGCCAGGTACTCTATCCAACTGAGCTACGGGCGCTTAGCTTGCAATTATATCAAAGACTTCCGCATTTACGAAATCCATCATTCGACCCAAATTCCGCGATTCAAATGACGCTTATTTTCCCTAGCGCAGATGCTCCAAATAGGGGTCGTTGATATCCATGATACCGGCCACCGTACATTCTGGCCGCACAGATTTGCGCTTGACGATCATCACGCCATTGAAGTCACCGGGCATGCCGCAGAATTTTCCGCGCTGCACTTGCTCGAATTCAAATACGTAGGCGTCCGGTAGCGTGCGGATCAGGAATCGCCCTTGCGGTGTATGCACCCGCGTGGCGCCGTCAGGTGTCAAACGCCACTTGGTGCTGGGCGAGGTGCGTGAAAAATCAAACGCACAGGTACGCGGCTTCCATTTACTGTAGTACGCAAAATTGGCGACACGTCCGCCGCGCGCCTCAAAAGCCATACGCGCGTGCTGATCTTCCTCACCGGTCATGCAATCGATGCGCTCCAGTGCACCGGCCAACGGCGGCAGCGGCTTGTCGCCCTGCACGTCGGCCATGGTATCGATGCGCGGCACAGGCGGCGGTTCAACCGCGGCGGGCTGCTCGGGTTCCTGCGATTGCGGCGTGGGCGGCTGGCGTACATCCGGCTGCACCACTGGCCCGCGTTGTGCGCAGGCGGCCAACAGCAAGGCTGCCAGCGCGACAGGTGCTAACGCGTGGATTTTAGTCTGTAGCATGGGGCTTCCCTTGAACCGGTTCAGTCGGGCCGGCTGCGCTCTTTTCCTTCATCAATTCGATCTCGCTGCGCTCCATGATGCCATCGACCGTGCATGTGCGCTTGGCACCACGCGTCACCGTCATGCTGCCATTGAGCTTACCCATCATGCCGCAGTAATGCATGCGATCCACCTCACGAAAGATAAAATGGTAATCGCCTTTGTTCACCTGAATCAAAAAGTCGCCGTACTCGGTGTTCACCGTGGTGGTTGTGCCAGTATCGTTCCACTTGCTGTAGGAATCACCGCGCTGCAAATGAATGGAGCAGGTACGCGGCTTCCATTTGCTGTAGTACGCAACGCTTTGCACTTCGCCGCCCTGTGCCAACACCGCGATACGCGCGTGCTGGTCTTCATTGCCCACTTTGCAATCGAATTTTTCCACCGGGCCGCGCGGCGGGCCTTTGACGTGCGCTTTCGCCGGGGTCACGGTGGATGTGCGTGGCGCTTTTGCCGCCGCATTTTGCTGCGCAATTGCCCACGGCGAAGCGCCTGCCACAAGCGCCGCCACGGCAAGCTTCACAACGCTACTGGTTCGCCAACTCAACATCACGATGACATCTCCGGAATGAATCCAAACCCGTATTGTAATATATTACTAAGCTATTGATTTTAAAAGACTTTCTGCAAACGCCCTATCTTCAGGCCAAGTGACTTTCAGGTTGGCAGGACTGCCCGTCACCAAGCGCGGCTGTAATCCCATGCGCTCAATGGCGCTGGATTCATCCGTCACGCTTTCAGCCGTCGCGCGGCGCAGGGCTTGCACCAGCAGACGATAGCGAAACATTTGCGGTGTCTGCGCTTGCCACAAATGGTCGCGCGGCACGGTGCCAGTGACACACGGCTCGTGCGCAGACGCATCGGCGCGTTTGAGCGTGTCAGCCACCGGCAGCGCCAGCAACCCGCCCACCGGATGATCCGCCAGCGCCGTCAGCAAACGGTCGATCAACGCGGGCGTGAGACACGGTCGTGCCGCATCATGCACCATCACCCAATCGTCCGGCTCGACGACATCGCTCATCGCCATCAAGCCGTTCAACACGCTCGCCGCCCGCGTAGCGCCACCGCAATACAGCGGTGCCAGCCGGTCTTTGCATTCGCGCCAATCGTGCTGCCTGAAATGCACATCGCCCGGTGCCAACACCACAAACACCTGCCGTACCTGCTCGTGCTTACACATCACATCAACCGCGTGTCGCAGCAACGGAACACCCGCAAGCAATTGATATTGCTTAGGAATTTCACTCCCCATGCGGCTGCCGGCACCGGCCGCAGGGATCAGCGCGTAGATGTCCGGCATGGCGGATGCAGCGGGTGCAGCGGGTGCATCGTGTGGTATTGCGCGATGTGATTCATCGGGCGATTTTAGCAGTCCTGACACAAAACGCGTCGCTTTCCCCCCTATAATGCCCGTGTATTAACTCACCTCAATAAAAGGAACTGACATGGGCTTACTCGATTCAATACTGGGATCCGTACTAGGCGGCGGCGCGGCGCAAGGCCAAAATTCCGGGCAAGCGGCGTTGATCAATGCGGTCATTCAGATGATTGCCAATAAAGGCGAAGGCGGCGGTGCGGGCGGAGGATTAGGCGCGCTGGTGGGCGCATTGACCCAAGGCGGCTTGGGCAATGTGGCCAGCTCGTGGGTCGGCACCGGGCAAAATCTGCCCGTATCGGCCGAACAATTGCAAGGTGCCCTCGGTGGCTCAGGTGGCGGTGGCATGGGTGGCATCCTCGCGCAACTGGCGCAGCAAGCCGGCATGTCGCATGGCGACACCGCATCGGGGCTATCGCAAATACTGCCGGGGCTGGTCGACAAACTCACGCCCGGCGGACAAATCCCGCAGCAGGATTCATTGCAGGAAATGCTCGGCTCGCTGGGCATCGGCAAGTAGTTGCAGCGCACGGCTTGTGGCATCCACGCGGCGCGTTCGCGCGCAACGTGGAGACCTTCGCATGCAACCCACTGAAGCCCCCGGCATTGCAAGGACAGCGTTACTGCCCATCGCACGCGCCGCGATTGCGCAACAACTCGGCACCACCCACACCGCCGACGAAAGTGCGCCTTGGCTACTCGAATTGGGTGCGTCGTTTGTCACGCTACGCTTGCACAAAAAGCAGCGCGGCTGCATCGGCACACTGCTGGCGCACCGCCCTTTGCTCGACGACATCAAAGCCAACGCTTGCGCCGCAGCGTTTAAAGACCCGCGCTTCAAGCCGCTGACTGCGGCTGAATTCCGGGATATCGACATAGAGATTTTGCTGTTGTCGGCGCTCAATGCCCTGCATTTCGCTAATGAGGCTACCGCACTGGCGCAACTACAACCGCACGTACACGGTGTGATTTTTCAGTACGGCAATCATCGCAGCACCTATTTGCCACACGCGTGGGACTCGTTTGCCGATCCCGCGATGTTCTTGGCGACGCTGAAACAAAAAGCCGGGTTGCCACCGAATTTCTGGGACGCTCGTGTGGAAATCCACACCTACACCGTCACCCGGTTGCGCGAGCCACCGCACGCCTGAGTATCCGCTGGTATGTCCTCTTTTCCATCCGCTACTGAATCAGTCGATTCTGACGATTCAGCAATTTCGGGCACGCCTTATCGTGCGCCGCGCTGGCTTCCCGGCGGCCACGCGCAAACCATCCACGCCACCTGGGTGCAGCGCCCGCAGGTGACGTATTGGCGTGATCGTTGGGAAACACCCGATTTTGACTTTATCGAACTCGATTGGCTGGAGAGCACCGGCAGCCCCGGTCAGGGGCTCAGGCTCGATCAGCACGACGAAACACCACTGGTGGTCTTGTTCCACGGCCTTGAAGGCGATTCCAGCAGCCAGTACGCCCGTGGTTTGATGCACGCCGTCAGCGCACGCAGCTGGCGTGGCGTGGTGGTGCATTTTCGCGGCTGCGGCGGCGAGCTCAATCGCTTGCCGCGCGCCTACCATTCCGGCGACAGCGCCGAGATCGACTGGATACTGCGCCGCCTGCGCTCCATGCGCACCGGGCCGATGTATGTTGCCGGGGTGTCACTGGGCGGCAATGCCCTGCTCAAATGGCTGGGCGAGCAAGGCGAGAACGCGCGCAGCGTCGTCACCCGCGCTGCTTCGGTGTGCGCGCCGGTTGATCTGGCCGCTGCGGGCGTCGCGCTAGGCCGCGGCTTTTGCCTGATCTATACGCGACGCTTTCTGGTCACGCTAAAAGCGAAAACCCTCGCCAAGATGAAGCGTTACCCCGCACTCTGCGACAAACGCGCCATGCTGGCCGCGCGCACGCTCTATGAATTTGATGATCTCGTGACTGCGCCACTGCACGGCTTCAACGGCGTCGACGACTACTACGCGCGCGCCAGCAGCAAGCCTTTTCTGCAAACCATTGCGCTGCCGACGCTGCTGCTCAATGCGCGTAACGATCCCTTTTTGCCGGAGCGGTTTCTGCCGGCGGCAGCAGAAGTCTCGGCGCACGTCACGCGGGATTTCCCCGCCGGGGGCGGACACGTCGGCTTTGTCAGCGGCGGCTTTCCGGGTAACATCACGTGGCTACCACAGCGCTTGTTGCAGCACTTCACAGCCGCACCGTGATATCAATATAACTAATTGTTTTTAAAGGATTTTTTGTGTCAAAACTTGCCCCGCCCGAAATCTTCAAAGCCTACGATATCCGCGGTATTGTACAAACCGCGCTCACGCCCGAAGCTGTAGAAAACATCGGTCATGCCATCGGTTCGGAAGCCATTGCGCGCAAGCAAACCGAAGTCGCCATCGGGCGCGATGGCCGTGCGTCGGGGCCGGATTTGTCGGCAGCGCTGTCGCGGGGCTTGCGTGCCAGCGGGGTTAACGTGGTGGATGTCGGCATGGTCGCGACACCGATGGTGTATTTCACCACGTATGCCTTGAACACGCATTCCGGCGTGATGGTCACTGGCTCGCACAATCCGCCCGAATACAACGGTCTGAAAATGATGCTCGCCGGTGACACGCTGGCCGGTGACGACATTCAGGCGCTGCGCACGCGCATCGAACGCGGCGATCTCACGCATGGCGCCGGCGCGTATCGCACGCACGACATCCGCGAAACCTACCTCAGTCGCATCGTCGGCGATATCAAGGTCGCACGCAAAATGAACATCGCCGTCGATTGCGGCAACGGCGTCGCAGGCGCGTTCGCGCCGGAGCTGTATCGTCGCCTAGGCTGCGACGTGCAAGAGCTGTTTTGCGAAGTGGACAGCCGCTTTCCCAACCACCATCCCGATCCGTCGCAACCCAAGAATTTACAGGATTTGATTGCGGCGCTGAAGAGCGGTGACGCGGAATTGGGCCTCGCGTTCGACGGCGACGGCGACCGTTTAGGCGTGGTCACCAAAAGCGGAAAAATCATTTATCCTGACCGCCAACTCATGCTGTTTGCAGATGACGTGCTCAAACGCAATCCCGGCGCGGAAATTATTTTCGACGTGAAATCCACACGCAACCTGTTCAACTGGGTACGCGACCGTGGCGGAAAACCGCTGATGTGGAAAACCGGCCACTCGTTTATCAAAGCCAAACTGAAAGAAACCGGCGCACCGCTGGCTGGCGAAATGAGCGGCCACGTATTCTTCAAAGAGCGCTGGTACGGCTTTGACGACGCACTCTACGCAGGCGCGCGCCTGCTCGAAATTCTGTCGCGCGTGCCCGATCTCAGCGCCGCACTGGAAGGCCTGCCCGATGCCGTCAGCACACCGGAGCTTCATATACATACGGCCGAAGGCGAAAACTACACGCTGATGGATGCGCTGAAAAAAGACGCCAAATTCGAAAGCGCACAGGACATCATCCGCATTGATGGTGTGCGCGTCGAATACGCCGACGGTTTCGGGTTGGCGCGGCCTTCGAACACCACGCCGGTGATCGTGCTGCGCTTTGAAGCGGATAGCGAAGCCGCCATCCAACGCATTCAGGCCGATTTTCGCCGTGCGCTGCTGGCCGTGAAGCCGGGGATGGAACTGCCGTTTTAGGCTTCCCCAACCCCTGCGGCACTGACTACTTTCGCCGCCGCGTAAGGGTATTCAGCGGCGTCAGCGCGGCCAAATCCACATAGACATTGTCGCCGTTCATGCGATAGCGACGCTTGTGGATACGCGGGTAGTCGCACACGTCCATCGGCCAGCGATTCCCGCCGACGAGATACACCAAATCCCTTGTGTAGGGGTTAGTCATGGCATGCGGTGCTGAACCCACGACAAAGCCCATGAAATCGCCGGGCCCGATTTTGCTTTTTTTGCCGCCGATTTCCGCGATGCCGTTACCGCTGAGGATGTAGACCCATTCTTCGTCCTGATGGTGAAAGTGATACTCCGTGCTCACGTCACCCGCTTTCAGGCGCACCAGATGCACGCCCAGCGTTTCCAGCCCCGCCGCGTCGCCCAGCGATTTCGTGTAGCGAATCGCACCGGGGTTGAGAAAGTGGACAAACTTTTCTGCTTTCATGCGGCGAATTTTGGACGCCGTGTGCAAGGCCGCCGTGTTCGTTGTTTTGAGCTTTTTCAAGGCCATCTTATTTCGCTCCCGCCAAGCCGGCCAACGGCGCGTACTCCGCTGTGGTGCCGTGACCACCCGCAAAGCGCAACGGCGATAGGCCTGCGCGCCGAGCCGCGGTTACCAGCGCCGCCAGCGGCGTGCTGATCGGCTTGGGCAACGGTGCGGCACCCGGACTCCAGATATCCGTCACAAAACCGATGCGCGCATCGGCCACGTAACCGATCAACATGCTTTCCACGTGCGGATTTTCTGTGAGGTGCGCCGACACCTGACGGCTGCCGTCGGTCATCACGTGGCGATCGGCGACTTCGATCATGTTGACTTTCGAAAAATCAAACGCGCCCAAATCCGGATTACGCGTCGCCGGTGTAGCCAGCACACGGCGGTAATGAGCCGCAGCGCCGCGCCCCACCACCAGCGTGGCGCCTTGCGCAAGATAGGCCCGCAAGCCGCCCGCGTGATCCATGTGATGATGCGTCAGCACCAGATAACGCACCGGCTTCGCGCCGTAGCGCGCCTGCGCCGCGCGGATGGTCCAGTTGGATTGCCCATCCGACACCGGCGCGTCAAACACAATCAGGTGATCGCGCATGTCCACCACCAGCGCATTGTGCGTGCCGCCGACGACGTGCTGCACGCCGGGGGCAAGCTCCTGCAAGCGCAGACTAGCCGCCGCCAAAGTGTCAAAGCTCGTGTTGTCCGAATCAAGATAGGTGCCGATATATTGCCGGCGGATGACCCATTGATACGGCACGCTGCCCGTGGCGGGCTTGGCGGCGGCAGCGCGCAGACTGTCGGGCACGGCCATGCCCGCCGGATTGATCTGCGGGTTGGGCGTCAATTGCGTCAATCGGATATCCGCCACCACGCGACCGTTCAACTCGTACTGCTGGGCCGTAGCCACGCGCACCCCCGCCAGCAGACGCCAGTCCGACAGCACCAGATCAAAATTCACGTCGCCCCACATATTGTCGAAATCCAGTGTGCGTATGCGCACCGGCAAGGCCGACTGCGCATCTAGCATCACGGTGAACGTCACATTGCTTATGGTGTAGGTGAGCACCGCATACGACACGCCGCCCGCGCTGACATCTGCCCCGCGCGCCACGCGCGCCAGGTTATCGCGCATCTCCAACAGCAGCAACGGCGAAGTGCGTCGCAGTTCGCGCAGCGCCGCCGCCAGTCGCAGGCCCGACATGGTGTGCGCAGGCGGATTGGCTCTCAGACTTTGTGCGTTGCGCCCGTTACTGTCGACACCCACGACGTAGCCCGCATCAGGCGTTATCACTTCGGTGAAATTAAAGGTGCGCGGCGACGGGTAAGCCAATCTCTTTTCCCAATCGGTGCGCGCGCGGCGATTGACAAAATCGAAGGTGGTTTCAAAATGAGATTCCGCCGCGAAGCGCGCTTCGCCGCCGGGCGCAAACGATTGCTCCGGCTCCCAATGTTTGACCGTGCCTTTGATCGACGCCGAACGCAGCGCGCGCAAAGCATCCACACCGCCCAGCGCGGCCAGCGCGCAATCGAGTAATTCGCGTTCACGCGACTGGGTGGGCGACTGTGTAGGCACCTGGGTGGGCGACTGCGCCGGCGGTGCCGTGCGCGTAAACGTTGGTATTGCACACGACACCAGTAACGCGACTAGGCACAACAAGCTGGGCAAAACGAGTCGCTTCATGGCGGTCTCCTGAAGTCAGTGCTGTGGGGGTTCGTGGGGTTGGATTGACCGAGAATACGAGCGCCGAAAATACGAGCGCCGAGAATAATATAACTAATTGTTTTTAAACATCTTTTTTTGCATACGCTGATCAAAGCGATCCACGCTGATGATTAAGCGCTCGTGTACGCCGCTGCCGATGGTTTCAACCTCGTCCTCGGCGTGCAGCTTGAAGGTGAGTTTGCGGCCCTCTACCTGCGTCAGCTCGGCGTGTGCGCGCACGCGCATGCCAACCGGCGTGGCTGCGGTGTGCGAAATATCGAGGCGCGTGCCGACGGTCTGCTGCCCCGGCGGCATGAAACGCTCCACCGCCTGCAGCGCGGCCGTTTCCATCAACGTCACCATAATCGGTGTGGCTAATACGCCTATTTTGCCGCTGCCAACGTGGGCGGCGGTATCGCGCGTGCCGACCACGATTTCAACGGTGGCTTTGAGGCCGGGCTGCAAATCGTCAAACGGGTTTGGTGTCATACGGGATCAACATCATAGGAGATCAACATCATAGGGGATCAACATCATAGGGGCTCAACATTAAGCGGTGCAGAAACAACGCGCTACAGTGCCAGCTTCACGCCGGCCTGCTTGATTACCCGGCCCCACTTCGAGCGCTCGGTTTGGATAATCGCCGCGAATTCTTCGGGCGTGTTGCCCATGACGTAGCCCGCGCTGACATTGGTAAGCCGGTCGGTGACTTCGCTTTGTTTTAAGGTATCCACAATGGCCGAGCGCATGCGCGTGATCACGGGCCGCGGCGTGCCCGCCGGTGCTACCGGGCCGTACCAAGCCGACGAATCGAATCCCGGCATTCCGGCTTCGATAAAGGTGGGAACATCGGGCACTTGGGGCCGACGCTGCTTGCCACTCAACGCCAGTGCGCGCAATTTACCCGCTTTGACGTTGGCCAGAAACGGCGACAGCGTGTCGAACATCAACGGCAGTTGGCCAGCCAGCAAGTCCCCAAACGGCCCGCCTGAACTATAGGGGATGTGCCGCATATCCACACCCGCCAGCGACTTAAACAACTCCGCCGACAAATGGTGAAAGCTACCATTGCCCAATGAGCCGTACGTCAACTGCCCCGGCTTGGCCTTGGCCAGCGCAATCAGCTCCGCCACGGTTTTGACGCCCACGCTAGGGTTGACCACCAGCGCGCAGGGGATGAGTTCAATCATGCTGATCGGTACGAAGTCGCGATCCAGATCAAACGGCAGCTTTTCATACAAGCCGGGCAAGCTGCCGAACACTGACGCCATGCCGAGCAACATCGTGTAGCCGTCGGGCGTGGCCTTCGCTGCAATCTGGGTGCCGATAATCCCGCTGGCACCGGGCCGGTTGTCCACAAGAATTTGCTGTCCCAACGTGCGGCTCAACGCTGCCGTCAACACACGCGCGTTGGCATCCGGGCCGCTGCCGGCAGGCGCGGGCACTATCAAGCGTATCGGCTTGTTGGGGTAGTCGCTGGCGGCGTCTGCCGCATGCACGGTGGCAGGTAATGCTGCGGCGAGTGCGGCAACAAGCGCGGCAACAAGCGCCATCGATTTGCGTGCGTCAGTCATGGTGTGATCTCCCAATTGCGATAGGCACTGCGCCGAGGCGGTCGCTGAGCTTGTGGGCCTTGGCATTCGCCATTACCATCACATGCGTAACTAATTGATTTTATTGAAGTTTTAATTCAACCCATGCTCGCACTGATGCCAGCGCTTCCGGCAACTTTGCGGGATCCGTGCCGCCCGCCTGCGCCATATCGGGCCGCCCGCCGCCTTTGCCACCAACTTGTTGCGCCACGTGATTCACCATCTCGCCCGCCTTCACCTTGCCGATGATATCCGCTGTCACGCCGGCAATCAGCGTGACTTTTCCGCCCTCAACGGCTGCCAGCACGATAGCCGCTGACTTAAGTTTGTCTTTAAGTTTATCCATCGCCTCGCGCAAACCTTTGCTGTCGGTGCCGTCCATGGTGGCGGCCAGTACTTTGACGCCTTTTACATCGGCGGCTTGCCCGGCGAGATCGTCGCCCTGCGATGAAGCCAGTTTGGATTTCAGACGTGCGAGTTCTTTTTCGAGACTACGCACGTTGTCCAGCACTTGCGCGATTTTTTGCCCCACCTCATGCGGGTTGGTCTTCAACGCGCCGGCAGCGGTGTCAAGTAACTGCTCTTGCTGCTGCACCCAAGTCAGCGCGCCTTGCGCAGTCACCGCTTCGATACGCCGCACGCCCGCCGCGATGCCCGTCTCGCCCACCACTTTAAAAAAGCCGATGTCACCCGTGCGCGCCACGTGCGTGCCGCCGCACAGTTCGCGCGAAGTACCGATGTCGAGCATGCGCACTTCGTCGCCGTATTTCTCGCCGAACAACGCCATGGCACCGGCTTTTACCGCGTCATCGAATTTCATGACACGTGCTGCCGTCGCGGCGTTGGCCAGCACTTCGGCATTGACCTTGGCTTCGACGGTGCGGATTTGCTCGTCGCTCATGGGCTCATGGTGCGAAAAGTCGAAACGCGTTTTGTCGGCATCGACCAGCGAGCCTTTTTGCGCCACATGCGCGCCCAGCACTTCGCGCAGCGCCTTGTGCATCAAGTGTGTGGCCGAGTGATTGCGCATGGTGCGTGCGCGACGCGCCGTATCCACTTGGGCCGCGACCTTATCACCGACGGCCAGTGCGCCCGCAGCGAGCTTGCCATGATGGCCAAATACATCAGGCTGGATTTTCAGCGTGTCACTCACAACAAAGGTGCCGTTACCCGCATCGAGCTCGCCCGCGTCGCCCACTTGTCCGCCGGACTCTGCATAAAACGGCGTGTGGTCAAGCACCACAATGCCGGCTTCGCCGCTGGTGATGGACGGCACGCTCACGCCGTCGCGGTAAATCGCGACCACTTGCGCATCACTCACAGCCAGCGTGTCATAGCCCTTGAATACGGTTTTCTCGCCGGAGTATTCCACCGTGCCGCCCTGCTGAAACTTGGACGCTTCGCGACTGCGCTTTTGCTCTTCCTGCATCGCCGTTTCGTAACCGGCGTAATCGACGCGCACATGGCGCTCGCGTGCAATGTCGGCGGTCAAGTCCACGGGGAAACCGTAGGTTGAGTGCAGTTGGAACACGGTGTCGCCGTCGAGCATTTTGTCTTCGCGGGTCAACGCGGCTTCGAGTACTTTCATGCCGTTTTCGAGGGTCTCGGCGAAGCGCTCTTCTTCCTGCTGCAACACGCCAGCCACGCGCGCGCTGACGGCGGTAAGTTCAGGATAGGCCTCGCCCATCGCCTGCACCAGATCGGCGACGATGTGGTGAAAGAACGGCTTTTTCTGCCCCAATTGATAACCGTGCCGAATCGCGCGACGGATAATCCGCCGCAGCACATAACCGCGCCCTTCGTTACCGGGAATCACCCCGTCAACGATCAAGAACGAACACGCGCGGATATGATCGGCGATGACTTTGAGCGAGTTGTTAGTCAGATCTTTGCAACCCGTCTCACGCGCCGCTGCGGCGATCAGCGTTTGAAAGAGATCAATTTCGTAGTTGGAATGCACGTGCTGCAACACCGCTGCGATACGCTCCAGCCCCATGCCAGTATCGACCGAGGGCTTGGGCAGCGGATGCAGCGTGCCTTTGTCGTCACGGTTGAACTGCATGAACACGAGGTTCCAGATTTCGATGTAACGGTCGCCATCAGCCTCCGGCGAGCCCGGCGGGCCGCCGGCCACATCAGCGCCGTGATCGTAAAAAATCTCGCTGCACGGCCCGCAAGGGCCAGTGTCGGCCATTTGCCAAAAGTTATCCGAACCGCCGCCGGGCTTGTCGCCAATACGCACAATGCGTTCCGCAGGGACGCCGATTTGCTTCGACCAGATTTCATAGGCCTCGTCGTCGGTTTGATACACCGTCACCCACAGCTTGTCCTTCGGCAACTGGTAGATGCCGGTCAACAGCTCCCAAGCATAATGAATCGCGTCTTTTTTGAAGTAATCGCCGAAGCTGAAATTGCCCAGCATTTCAAAAAACGTGTGATGTCGCGCGGTGTAACCGACGTTTTCCAGATCATTGTGCTTGCCGCCCGCGCGCACGCAGCGCTGCGAGGTGGTGGCGCGCACGTAATTGCGCTTGTCCTGCCCCAAGAACACGTCCTTAAACTGCACCATGCCGGAGTTGGTAAACAACAGCGTCGGGTCGTTGCCTGGCACCAGCGGGCTGGAGTTCACGACAGCGTGCCCCTTACCGTTAAAGTAGGCGAGGAACTTGGCACGAATTTCATTACTTTTCATAGACTTACCTTAGACTTACCTTAGACTTACCTGAGACTTACCATAGACTTACCTGAGGGAAATGCTGGGTATTTTTGGTTGTGCAGGAGGTACCCGAAGAGCGCGCAGCTACAGCCGCGACGACCGTTGCGCAGCGACAGCAGGGTACACCGCAATCGTCGTGATAGTTTTCATGTTGGTATCTATCCAGTTCGAGGCACAAGACAGGGGAAGCCTCCCTCACCCCAACCCTCTCCCGCAGGGAGAGGGGGCAACCCCACGTCCGCGCTATCCTGATGCGTATCGCGATTGCGATTGCGGTTTGCGATTGCAATTGCGGTTTGCGGTTGCGGTTGCGATTGCGATTGCGATTGCGATTGCGGTTACGAATGCGGTTACGAATGCGGTTACGGTTGCGAATGCGGTTTGCTCCCCTCTCCCTCCGGGAGAGGGGCGGGGGTGAGGGTAGACTTTGATGTGACGTCCCCACTAAATCGACCCGAATTTTAACGTATTTCGCCGGGCTTTAGGCCACTGCATGCCCCGTAAGACGCTACGCCTCTTCAGGGCGACCGCTGGTTTTCAACACCCGCAACGTCGTGCCGATGGTGTAGCCCCGCGCTTGCAGGAATCGCACTTGCCGCGCCTTTTCTTTGTCATCCGTGGGCGGATGGCGAAATTTGCGGTTTAGCAGGGCGCAGGCGGTTTGAAATTCCGTGTCGGCGTCCATACCGGTCAACGCCGCAGCGGTGTCTTCGGCGGACACGCCCGCTTGTTTCAACTTTTGCGCAATGGCGCGTTTGCCGTAGCGGTCTTTGCGCTGGCGCACGAGCGCTGCGGCAAAACGCGTGTCGGACAGCCAGCCGCGCTCGGCCAGTTCGTCGAGTAGTGCGTGCAGCGCGTGCAATTCCTCGGGCGATTCGATGTACACGCGCAGACGGCTTTCGAGCGCCTGACGCGAGAACTCACGCCGACCCAGCAGCCGCAGCGCACGGCTGCGCAGCGAAGGCTGCTGCGCCTGCGCGCTAGGCTTCTTCTTCGTCCGGGGTATCGGGTTGCTCAACGGCCGCTCCGGTGCCTACGCCCAGTTCCGCGCGCACTTTGGCTTCGATTTCCTTGGCCATTTCGGGGTGTTCACGCAGATATTCGCGGGTATTGTCTTTGCCTTGGCCGATGCGATCTTTGCCGTAGCTATACCAAGCCCCTGATTTTTCGATGAATTTATGCAGCACACCGAGCTCGATAATCTCGCCTTCGCGCGAAATGCCTTCGCCGTAGAGGATATCGAACTCCGCCTGCCGGAACGGCGGCGCAACCTTGTTTTTGACCACTTTGGCGCGGGTTTCCGAACCGATGACTTCTTCGCCCTTTTTGATGGCACCGATGCGCCGAATGTCGATGCGCACCGAGGCATAGAACTTGAGCGCGTTGCCGCCCGTGGTGGTTTCGGGGTTGCCGAACATGACGCCGATTTTCATGCGGATTTGGTTAATGAAAATCACCAGCGTGTTCGAGCGCTTGATATTGGCGGTGAGTTTACGCAGGGCCTGCGACATCAACCGCGCCTGCAAGCCCATTTGCGGCTCGCCCATTTCGCCTTCGATTTCCGCGCGCGGCACGAGTGCTGCCACCGAGTCGATCACCACCACGTCCACCGAGCCGGACCGCACTAGCATGTCGGCGATTTCCAGCGCCTGCTCACCGTTGTCGGGCTGCGAAATCAGCAGGTCTTCGACCTTGACGCCAAGCTTGCCGGCGTATTGCGGGTCCAGCGCGTGTTCGGCATCGATAAACGCTGCCGTGCCGCCCAGCTTTTGCATTTGCGCAATGACGCTCAACGTCAACGTGGTTTTGCCGGACGACTCCGGCCCATAGATTTCAACCACGCGCCCGCGCGGCAGGCCGCCGATGCCGAGCGCGATATCCAGCCCCAGCGAGCCGGTAGACACCACTTGGATGTCTTTGGCGATATCGGACTCGCCCAAGCGCATGATCGAGCCTTTGCCGAACTGCTTTTCGATCTGTGACAGCGCCGCTGACAGCGCCTTGGATTTGTTGTCGTCCATGCTGGAATCCCTGATGTTTTCTTTGGTTTCTCTGGCCATGTTTACTCTCTTTCGCTCTCGATTTTTGTTCTGATTTTTACTGCCCGGCGCGAATTATGGCACAAATTTTCGGAATACTGTATAAAAATATAGTTATTGAAAAATCCTACATCTTAAAAAAATATTAATCAATAAAAGCAACAGGTTACGTTTTTGCATGGCGCAATCTTACGCCATAGCCCGGCCCGTGACGGGCTGCGCGGCACAATCGTGGCTCACTGCTTTTTGCTCAAAAACCGCATGCCACGATCCAGCCCGTCGATGGTCAGCGGGAACATGCGGTTTTGCATAATGGCTTTGGTAATACGGATCGACTCGTGGTAATCCCACAGGCTTTCGTTTTGCGGATTGATCCAGATGGTGTTCGGATACACGTCCAGCACGCGCTGCAGCCACGTCGCACCCGGCTCTTCGTTGGTGTGCTCGACGCTGCCGCCGGGAAAGGTGATTTCATACGGGCTCATGGTGGCGTCGCCGACGAAAATTACTTTGTAGTCGTGGGCAAAGGTGCGCAGCAAGTCGTGCGTGAAAATGCGCTCGGTGTGACGGCGGCGGTTGTCCTTCCACACGCGCTCGTACAAAAAGTTGTGGAAGTAAAAATACTCAAGGTGCTTGAATTCGGTACGCGTAGCGCTGAAAAGTTGCTCGCAGACTTTGATGTGATCGTCCATCGAACCGCCTACGTCAAAAAACAGCAGCACCTTCACCGCGTTGTGACGCTCCGGCACCATTTTCAGATCCAGCCAACCGGCGTTTTTGGCGGTGGAACGGATCGTGTCTTCCATGTCGAGCTCGTCGGGCGAGCCGGTGCGTGCGAACTTGCGCAGCTTGCGCAGCGCCACCTTGACGTTGCGCACGCCGAGTTCGACGCTGTCGTCGTAATTTTTGTATTCGCGCTGATCCCACACTTTGACCGCACGGCGGTGGCGCGATTCCTGCTGGCCGATGCGCACGCCTTCGGGGTTGTAACCGTAAGCGCCGAAAGGCGAAGTGCCCGCCGTGCCGATCCATTTGCTGCCGCCCTGATGACGGCCTTTTTGTTCTTCAAGACGTTTTTTCAGCGTCTCCATGAGTTTTTCCCAACCGCCCAGCGCTTCGACGAGCTTTTTTTCTTCTTCGGTCAAATGCCGTTCGGCAAGCTTTTTCAGCCATTCTTCGGGAATTTTGGTTTCGAGATCCTCTACATCGATAATGCCCTTGAAGTAGGCCGAAAACACGCGGTCAAAACGGTCGAAGTACTTTTCGTCTTTCACGAGGCAGGTGCGTGCGAGATAGTAAAAATCCTCAACACTGCCGAAAATCACTTGTTTTTCAAAGGCTTGCAGCAACATCAGGAACTCCTTGATGGAGACCGGCACGTTGCCTTCTTTTAGCTTCAGGAAGAATTCTATAAGCATTTGATTTTATTCAGTAATTTTTGAAACACTCACTTACACTCACTTACTATTTATAACGGCCATCGCGGACACTGGCGCTACATTACCCATTTCCCTCACCCTCGATCCCTCTCCCGAAGGGCGAGGGAAGCACATCAAACTGGCGCGCAACCATTCGGCAACCGCAAAGAATCAGCATTCTCCCCTCTCCCCCCGGGAGAGGGGCGGGGGTGAGGGAAGGTAGTCCGCCCCCCTCCACCCTCCAACCTAGTCAAAATTGCGGTAATTCTCAATCATTCATCACACCCCGCCACACCTTGAGCTTCGCCTCAAACTTCAAAGTGTAAGCCGGGCTGGACGACGGCAACACCAGCGTTTCATATCCCGCTGCGGCAAACACTGGCTCAAACCGCGCCGCCGTTTTACCGTTAAAACACACACGCTTAAGCCCCGTGGCCACGCGCGTGACCTTGCGAAAATCATTGTTCACCGCGTTGCGAATATGGCTGTCCAGCGCGCCCGCGCGTTCACATAGCCGCAGCACATCCCACAGCCCAATGCCGTTTTTGAGCAGCACCGGCAAGCGTTGCGGGTAATCCATGTCATACAGCGGTTCATCCAGCAAAACGCCCATCAGCTTCCAAAAATGATTCTGCGGATGCCCGTAATACTGCTTTTTCGCCAACGACGCAGGGCTGGGAAAACTCCCTAAAATCAATAGCTTAACGTTATCGTCGAGGACCGGCGGGAAGCCCCGCCGACGTGTGCTTGATCTGCTACCGGCCATACCCCACGATCATTTTTTGCGCGACATAAACACCAGCCGCTCAAACAAATGCACGTCCTGCTCGTTTTTGAGCAAGGCACCGTGCAGTGGCGGAATGATTTTGTGCTGATCCTGGCTGTGCAGCGCCTCGGGCGAAATATCTTCCGCCACCAACAACTTTAGCCAATCCAGCAGCTCCGACGTGGACGGCTTTTTCTTCAAGCCCGGCACATCGCGGATTTCAAAAAACGCATTCAGCGCCTGATTCAGCAAAATCTTTTTGATATTGGGGAAATGCACATCGACAATCTGCGTCATCGTGTCGCGGTCGGGGAACCGGATGTAGTGGAAAAAGCAGCGCCGCAGGAACGCGTCCGGCAATTCTTTTTCATTGTTACTGGTGATAATCACCAGCGGCCGGGTTTTGGCTTTGATCAGTTGCTGCGTCTCGTAGACGTAAAACTCCATGCGGTCCAGCTCACGCAGCAGGTCGTTGGGGAACTCAATATCGGCCTTGTCTACCTCGTCGATCAGCAGCACTGACGGCTCCGGGCACTCGAACGCCTTCCACAACATGCCCTGCACAATGTAGTTGCCAATATCTTTGACGCGCGCGTCGCCCAACTGCGAATCACGCAGCCGCGACACCGCGTCGTATTCATACAAACCATGCTGCGCCTTGGTGGTCGATTTGATATGCCACTCGTACAGCGGGCGCTTGAGCGCCTTGGCCACTTCCAGCGCCAGCATGGTTTTGCCGGTGCCCGGCTCGCCCTTAATCAGCAACGGGCGTTCCAGCGTAATGGCCGCGTTGACCGCCAGCATCAAATCGTGGGTTGCTACGTAATTGTCGGTGCCTTCAAAACGCATTTTGGATTCCTTGAAATAACGGTAGGCGTAATTATAACGGCGGCGGCACGTCTTCCCGGCGATCAATATCGAAAATCACACCGGGATCATCCGTCGGCAGTAGCCGGATATCCGCATGGTGGCGTTTGATCACCGCACGCGCGCCCTCGTCGCCGTGGCACGCCAGCAACTCATCCCGTAGCGCCGCGCCAAACCCCACCGGATGCCCGCGCTCGCCTTGGTACGCGGGTGCCGCAATCAACGCCCCACCACGCACCGCATCGGCCACCTGTTGAATTGTCGCGGGGCGTAGGCGCGGCATATCCGCCAGCGCCACCACCCAGCCCTGCGCGTTGCGCGTCTGCGCAATCCCATGCGCCAGACTCACGCCCATGCCATCGGCGGCGTTGGCGCACACCGTCACTGCAACACCCTCACCTTGCAAAAGGCGCACCAGTTCATCGCTGCCCGGGCGAACCACGGCTGTCACCGGCAACCCTGCCGCCAGCAAATGCCGCACCGCCCGCACACCGATGGCAACGCCATCCAGCGGATGCAGCAATTTGCCGCCGCCAAAGCGACTACCTGCGCCAGCGGCGAGTAAGATTCCAGCGATTTGCATTTTCGGACTGTGTGTCGTCATGCTTTAATTATACGCAGCCCGCACACCCAATCGCGTCGCTTGGCGCTGGAATTCCGCCGGTCAAGCGTCTATCCTGTGCCCGTGCACACCCTCGTTAAAACGCTATTCTTCAGTAGCCTAATCCTGATCGCGGCAGCGTTTTGGCAGCGCAACGCCCTGCCTCCGCCGGATGGGCTGGTTGATGATGATTTCGAATTACTCAAAGCGGCCAGTCGCACTTGGCGTAATCTCGGCAGGCTAGGCCTGCTGCTGTGGGTGATTAGTATCGTCGCGTGGCTTTGCTTGCCCATGCGGCCCGTGTGAAGTTTCACCGCAAGTAATTGATTTATTTGAGTTTTTTAATACAAGGCGATTACACATGAAAACCTTACTAGCCCTCGCAGTCCTAATATCGTTGCCCGCCGTGACGCATGACGCCACCGCTGGCGGCTTTCCCAACCGCGTGCACTACGTCAACAGTGAAAAAATTGCCGCCTCCATGATCAAAGGTGGGCGCGTCATCGAAGACGAGGGCTTGATCGTCATTGCCAATCGCGGCGTACAACGCGGCTCGGAAATGCACGACAAGACCAACCACGTGTTCATCATCGTCGATGGCGAAGCCGAGTTTGTTACCGGCGGCACGATGATCGAACCCCGAATCACCGCGCCGGGCCAAACGCGCGGCAAAGGCATTGAAGGCGGCACATCGCACCGCTTGGTCAAGGGCGACGTCATCACCATCCCCGCCAAAACGCCGCACTGGTGGAAAGACACTTCAAAAACCGGCTCGGTGGGCTACTACGCGGTGAACTTCGAAGCCGATTGACGGCTGCGGCTAGTCTAGACTGCGTCCCATCGGACGCTACTTCTTGCCCAAGCCTATCGCGTCATAGTATTCACGATACTCGATCATGCGCTTGGCCAAAAATTGCGTGAATTCGGCGTTGCCCAGGAACACGTCCTGAAAAATATTACGCTGGGCAAACTCTTTCCATTCGCGCGAATCATGGGTTTTTTTCAGCGCCGTCTCCATCGTCGCCACCGCCTCTTTCGGCACGCCAGCAGTGAAACTGAAACCGCGCATCGTGCCCGCCGTAATCGGGTAGCCCAGTTCCTGCAACGTCGGCACATCGGGCGCTTGCGGCAGGCGCTTGTCAGCGGCAATCGCCAGCACGCGCAGCCGTTTGGTTTCGACAAACGACAGGCCTTCGCTTAAGTTTTCAGTGGTGAACGTGGTGTGCCCGCCGGCGACAGACGTTACCGCCTCGCCGCCGCCCTTGAAGGTGACAAACTTGATTCTGGCGTTTACCTGCTTTTCCATCAGCCAGATCACCATGCGTCCGGTGCCTGCGGTGGATGTGGTTGCGCCGACCAGCGTATCCGGCGCGCGCCGTGCGGCGTCCATTAAATCTTTGAAGGTTTTGTACGGCGAATCGGCGTGTACCATGATGGTCTGTGGATCAATCGCAAACAGCGCCAGCGGCGTGTAATTCTCCAGCGCGATATTGACATCCGGGCGATGCGCCATCAGCAAAATAGTGCCGGTGGTGGACATCATGGTGTACGGGTCACCGCGCCGTGTCTTGAAATAGTTGTAGCCGATGACGCTCGCGCCGCCCACGCGATTGTTAACCGTCATCAACTGCGGCAAAAATTTTTCACGGCGCATGATTTCAGCAACGGTGCGCGACACCACATCACCGCCGCTGCCCGGAGACGTGGTAACGATTAACTCAATGGGCTTGTTGGGATAGCCTGCCCCAGCAGATTGCGCCCACAAAGGCATAGCTGCGCAGGCCGCCATCACGCTGCTCAGCGCCGCGATGACTCGCGCCAAAAAATTGCTGTATTGAGAGTGTTGCATACGCGCCTCCGTTGTTATGTGATGGTGCCAGTGTAGCAAGCATGCCATGCGTGATAGCATTCCGCGTTGCCGCTCACTCGCCATTGCAGGTTTTTCTACATTGAAACAACTACTTACACTAACACTCTCGGTTACCGCTCTACTGGTCGCGGCTTGCGCGCAGGCCCAAACCGACGCCTACCCCACGCGCCCAATTCGCTTGATCGTGCCGTTTTCACCCGGCTCCAGCACCAACGATATTCTCGGTCGCGGCATTGCGCAGCGCCTGACACTCGCGCTGGGCCAGCAAGTGGTGGTGGATAACCGGCCCGGCGCGGGCGGCACATCCGGCACCGAGATTGCCGCCAAAGCGCCGCCGGATGGCTACACGCTGCTGGTGGCCATCGCCGGGCCGCTGACGGTGGCGCCCAGCGTCTATAAAAAAATCGGCTACGACGCGACGCGCGATTTCACAGCAGTAGCGCGCGTGGCGGTGATTCCGTACTTGATGGTGGTGAGCAACAGCGTGCCCGCAGCCAATGTGAAAGAGCTGATCGCGCTGGCGAAATCCAAACCGCGCGGCATCAACTTTGCCTCGTCTGGCGTGGGCGGTTCGCCGCATTTGTGCGGCGAGTTGTTTAACACCATGGCCGGGCTCGACATGGTGCATGTGCCATACAAAGGCGCGGGCGTGGCCACCACCGATGTGCTGTAGGGGCAGATCCAAATGTTCTGCACCGGCGTGACCGCGCTCAACGCATTGGTAAAGGCAGGCCGCTTGCGCCCGGTGGGCATGGCCACGTTGAAGCGCTCGGCGTTGATGCCAGACATTCCCACCATCAGCGAGCAGGGGCTGAAAGATTTTGAAGTGACCTCATGGACGGGCATCGTCGCGCCCGCGAAAACGCCGCGCGCTATTGTGCAAAAACTCTACGACGCGCTGGCGAAAATGGCGCAAACCGACGACATGAAGAATTTCGTGCAAGGGCAAGGCGCAGAGCTGGCGCTGCTCGGCCCAGATGCGTTTGCCGCCGATATCAAAAGCGACATCGTGAAATGGGCCAAGGTGGTGAAAGCCGCCGGCGTCAAGGCCGAGTGATGCGCTGGGTACACGATGTCTGCACCGATCCGGCTGATCCGCCGCCGTTTGTGGCGCTACGTGACGTACGGCTCAACTGCGCGAATGGCGCAGCTTACAACGGCTACACCGCAGACGAGCATCGCAGGCACTATCCTGATTTGGTGACTGCGGAATTTTCACATAGCACCGCCGTCGTTTTTGCTACGGCACTGGCTATCGTCCGAAAACACCACTGGGACATCGCCGCCACAAACGCAGCCGAAGGCCGTATCGAAGCCACCGCCGCCACGCGCATTTTTCACTTCAAAGATGATGTGGTGATGCGCATTCGCGCCCAAGGTAGCGGTGCGCAAATCGACGTTCGATCCAAATCACGCATGGGCGAAAGCGATTTGGGCGCCAACGCACGACGCACGCGTGGCTTTCTTGTTGAATTAAATAATCGTATCTATTCAGTCCGGGGCAAAAGATAGCGAATGCCTCCCTCACCCCAACCCTCTCCCAGAGGGAGAGGGGGCAACCCCACGCCCGCGCTAACCTCAAAT
>JAYTWR010000040.1:0-18191 GCA_043743335.1 Burkholderiales bacterium | reverse complement strand
ATTTGAGGTTAGCGCGGGCGTGGGGTTGCCCCCTCTCCCTCTGGGAGAGGGTTGGGGTGAGGGAGGCATTCGCTATCTTTTGCCCCGGACTGAATAGATGCAAAAACTCAATAAAAACAAATACTTACAAATCACCCTGATTCACAAAACCGCGCACCACGCGTGCGCAAAACAATTGCCTTCGTCACTGCTAAAGCGGAAAATCTGTGACGTATCGCATCAGCAACGCACAGGCACAAATTTTCATCCCACAAGGAGATTGCCATGAAGTACACCATGAACCTTCGCAAGCTGGCCACCACGGTTTCCGCAACCCTGACACTGATGTCGGGCGCAGCACTCGCGCACAACGGCGAAGATCAACTCGGCAAAGTCAACTTCCCGAATTCATGCAGCCTCAAGGTTCAGGCCAAATTCGTTTCGGGCGTGGCGATGCTGCACTCGTACTGGTTTGGTGAGGCGCGCAAAACCTTTGATGCCGTGCTGAAAGACGATCCCAATTGTGCGATGGCTTACTGGGGCATCGCGCTGGATTACCTCGGCAATTCGCTCTCTGGGCCGCCGCAAGCCAAGAACGCCCAAGCCGCGTGGGAAGCCCTCGAAAAAGCCAAAAGCCTCGGTGCCAAAACCGAGCGTGAGCGTGATTACATCGACGCGCTGTCCACCTACTACCGCGATCACGACAAAATCCCCGTCACCACGCGCTTGTTGTCGTATACCAAGGCCACCGAACAACTCACGCAAAAATATCCCGATGATTTCGAAGCCTGGGTGTTCTACGCGCTGAATCTGCAAGCCAGCGCGCCCAAGAACGATGTGCGCTACACCCAGCAACGCCAGTCGGCGCAGATTCTCGAAACCCTGCTCACCAAGAACCCAGAGCATCCCGGCGTGGTGCATTTTCTGATTCACGCCTACGATTATCCGCCGCTCGCTGACAAAGGCATCGCCGCCGCACGCCGCTACGCCAAACTCGCCCCTGCCGCGCCACACGCACGCCACATGCCGTCGCACATTTACTCGATGGTCGGCCTGTGGGAAGACTCGATTGCCTCAAACTTGCATGCGCTCGACGTGCGCAAGGATTACTACCACGCGATGGATTTCATCGTCTACGCGCACCTGCAACTGGGGCAAGATGCCAAAGCCAAAGCCATGTATGAGCGCGCGCTCGCGGTTGCAGCCGCCGCCACGGCCAGCGACTTGACCATGAACACCGCGCTGTCGGCCATACCCGCGCGCCTGGCGCTGGAACGCGGCGACTGGAAAGGCGCTGCCGCATTGCCTGTCACCAAAACCACTTCGCCCATGGCAGAATCGCTGTCGCGCTTTACGCGTGGGCTGGGCATGGCGCGCAGCGGTGATCTCGCGGGTGCGAAGACCGAAGTGGCCGTGATGCAAACGCTGCGTGCGCAACTCGAAAAATCCAACAACAGTTATTGGGCCGACCGCACCGAAGAGCAAATGCTGTCAGTACTGGCATGGGTGGCGCTCGCTGAAGGCAACAAAGACCAAGCTGAGAAATTCATGCGCACCGCCGCCGACAACGAAGACGGCAGCGTCAAACACGTGGCCATGGAAAACCGTCTGTATCCGCTGCGCGAACTTTACGCCGAGCTACTGCTCGACATGGGTCAAGCCGCGCCCGCGCTGCGCGAATTTGAAGCGTCGTTAAAGTCTTACCCCAACCGCTATCGCAGCATCTTTGGCATCGCACGCGCCGCCGACGCTGCGGGCGAACGGCGCAAAGCCGCCGAGTTCTACGCCAAGCTCACCGACCTTGCGAAAAATGCCGATTCACCGCGCGCTGAGCTCGCCCGTGCGCGCGACTACGTTGCGCAACGATAGGCCAAAAATTGCATACAAAACAATTAGTTACAATAACCCTGCTGGCACTGGTGTTCATCACACCCGGTGCTAGGCTGGGTGCCGAACCCTACGAAGATAACCCCGCCGCCTCTGCCAGCGACCCCGATTACGCCGCCGCCAAAGTGGCCATGGAGAAAAAAAACTGGCCTGAAGCCGTTAAACGTTTTCAGCAAGCTGCGCTGCGCGACCCTGACAGCGCTGATCTGCACAACTACCTCGGCTTTTCCTATCGCAACCTGAAGCAAATGGAGCTCGCGTTCAAGTATTACAAACGCTCCATCGAGCTGAACCCGCGCCATCGCGGCGCGCACGAGTACATCGGCGAGGCCTATTTGATGGTCGGCGATTTGCCTAGCGCGGAGATTCACCTCGCAGCGCTGCGTGAAATTTGCCTGATACCGTGTGAAGAGCTGGATGATTTGGATAAAGCAGTCAAGGCGTATCGCGCGAAGAAGCCGTAGCCACCCCAATCACTTTCGTTCCCTCGCAGGCGCAATCCCAACCCATCCCATGACCAACCGCAGAACCCTGTTAATCGCCGGCGCAGCAGGCGCAGCCGGCATCGCTGGCGGCGTAGCCTGGTGGCAAAGTCAAAAGCCGCCCCCGCCCGCACTGGAACCGCCGTTCACCCCCGACGCCGCCTTCCCCAACCGCCTGCGCGTGCCCGGCACAGACGGGCTCTACGGCATTTTCGAACCGACTGCGGCATTCACGATTTCCGCCAAACCGGTCAAGCACGACATCGTGCCTGGCAAGCCGGCACCGCTGCTCGCCTACGAAGTGGAGTCTCAAGGCAAGCGCATGCTCAACCCAGTAATCCGCCTGAAAAGCGGCGGCAAAATCAACGCCAAGTTGTGGAACGGCATTGAGGAAACCAGCATCATTCACTGGCACGGCTTGATCGTGGACAGCAACAACGACGGGCACCCCCATTACGCCATCGCAGGCGGCGCAACGTACGACTACAACTTCACTGTGCCCAACCGCGCGGGCACGTACTGGTATCACCCGCACCCGCATCACCTCACAGGCAAGCAGGTGTATCAGGGCTTGGCAGGGCTGTTTATCGTTGAAGACGAAGAAGAACTCGCGCTGCAAAAAGCGCTCGATCTTACGCTGGGCGTGACCGACATTCCGCTGATGCTGCAAGACCGGCGGCTCGACGCGCAAGGCGCACTGGTGTTCAACCCTACCGATGAAGACCGTGCCGACGGCTTTTTGGGCGCGCAGGTGCTGGTGAACAGCACGCCCAAACCGTATTTTGAAGCGGACACGCGCGTCTATCGTTTTCGCATTCTCAATGCGTCCAACGCGCGCCCTTACAAGCTGGCGTTTCGCGTTGGTAGTAGCGAACAACGGCTCGACATGCAATTGATCGGCAACGACGGCGGCCTGATCGACACGCCGCGAAAAGTAAACGAAGTTTTTCTTTCACCCGCCGAGCGCATCGACGTGCTGCTCGATTTGCGGCAAGCGAAAGTGGGCGATGCCGTCACCCTAAGCAGTGTGGCGTTCGACCCCATGGAGCACGAAGACGGCCCGCCCGGCGCGGACAAGCCGACGGACGCAAAAGACGTAAAAGACGCCAAGCCCGAAGACAAGGGCGCGCACGCCATGCACGGTGGTGCAGCAAAAAAAGACGAAAAAGACGGTACGAATGACAAAGGCGAAAAAGTCGCCACGCCCGCCGTCGCAGAAAAAGACAAACCCGACATCCCCGAAATCGGCGTCGCCATGGACATCTTGCGTCTACACGTCAGACGCAAAGTGCCTTACGACCGCGCCGTGCCCGCCACGCTGTCAAAAATCGTTCCCACCGCAGCCAACTGCGGCGTGGCGCGCACCATCGCGCTCGATCACGTGAAGATGGTATGGCGCATCAACGGCCAAACCTACCAACAGGAAAAAACCCCGCTCACCGTCAAGCGCGGTGCCACCGAAGTGTGGGAAATCAAAAACGCCGCAGCCAGCATGCCGCATCCGTTTCACATCCACGGCTTCCAGTTCCAGGTCATCGAGCGCAAAGGCAGCCCGGAGCAGCAGAAAAAACTCGCCGTCACCGACAAAGGCTTGGCCGCCAGCGACCTCGGCTGGAAAGACACCGTGCTGGTGTGGCCCGGCGAAAATGTCTGCATCGTCATCGACTTCAGCCACCCGTTCAATGGCGATCAGGTCTACATGATTCACTGCCACAATCTCGAACACGAAGATCAGGGCATGATGCTAAATTTGAAGGTGCAGGCGTAGACGTAGGCGTAGGCGTAGGCGTAGGCTTTGCAAGCTGCCGGTGAGCGTAACGTCATGCCGAACAATAGCACCCTCACCGCGCGACTCACCCAAGCAAGTCTGCAGCGCCAAGCCTAGAAGACAGCGCCACTTACCGCGTGATCTTGCGCGTGATGACAGCGAGCCGGCCGTACCGGGTAAACCTGCCGCACGCACGCCACTAGGCAAACGCGGAAGATATGAATCGCCCGACTGATCCTCGTATTAACAGCTTAGACGACTTATTCGTAGTTCTTATTCGTAGTCGCCGCCCACCAAATTAAGTTATTGATTTACAAGTGTAAAATAAGAAATCACTAACCGCCCATCGGCGTCGCGCCGATGGCTTGCCAGAATATGGCGCTCAGTAAACACTGGGCTGCTACAGCCCACTATCCGCGTCACAAAGTCACAAAGGTCTATCCATGGAAAATCGTTTGGAAGCCATCGAAATCAAGCTCATGCTGTCGGAAGACCTGCTCGATGAACTGAACAAAACCGTTTACCGCCAGCAACGGCAAATTGACCAACTCCAGCAGGATTTGATCTCACTGCGCAAACAAGTACTGGCCTCGCTGCCGAACGAACCGCGCCATTTGAGTGAAGAAATCCCGCCGCACTATTGACCTGCGATGCGGCGATTTACTGCTCGCAGCGGCGTGGGGTCGGTGACGCAGCCCTAGCAACAAATTTTAAAATAACTCAATAAAATCAACAACTTGAAATCCACCGCCTTCGATTATCAACGCGCCACATCGGTCGCCGAAGCCTGTGCGCTGCTGCACGAGCATGGCGATGCGGCCAAGCTCATCGCGGGCGGACAAAGCCTCGTGCCGATGATGGCTATGCGTCTCACGCGGCCCGGCGTGTTGATCGACATCAACGAAATCAGCGCGCTCAAATTTGTCGCGCTGGAAGCGAACACCGTGCGCACCGGTGCCTGCACGCGCCAATGTGTCATTGAACGAGATGCCGCGCTGGCGCAGCGCGTGCCGCTGCTGCGTCAGGCTTTGCAGTGGGTAGGACATATTCAAACGCGCAATCGCGGAACCGTGGGCGGCAGTCTGATGCACGCTGATCCGGCCGCCGAGTTACCGTTGGTCGCGCAGGTGCTGGCGGCCACGTTGCTACTGCGGTCGAAGGAAGGCCTGCGTGCCGTGCCCGCCGCTGAGTTCTTTGTTGCACCGCTCACCACGGCTGCGCGCGCCGATGAGTGTCTGGAAGACATCCACTGGCCGCTATGGAACGAGCCTCATACCGGTTCGGCTTTCACCGAGAGCAGCCGCCGGCACGGCGATTTCGCGCTCGCCGCCGCTGCCGCTCAAGTCGCGCTGGATGCCGAAGGACGCTGCACCCGCGCCAGTTTCGGTATCGGGGGTGGCAACGCCGTGCCTGTGGCATTTGCCGATCTGGCGCGAAACTTGGTGGGCACGCTACTGGATGACCAGGCCATCGCTGAAGCCGCCCAAACCGCTGCGGGCGCAGTCGAATTTTCAGACGACGTGCATGCGGGTGCGGATTACCGTCGGCATCTGGCAGCAACGCTCTGCGCACGCGCCCTGCGCGAGGCGCGCGATCAAGCGCGCAGCCCGTCATGAGCGACGCCTTGCATCGCATCCGCGTTGAAGTCAACGGCGTCATTCGCACCGCAGCGGTACCGGCACGCCTGTCGCTGGTGGACTGGCTGCGCGACGATCTAAGGCTCACCGGCACGCATGTCGGCTGCGAGCACGGCGTGTGCGGCGCGTGCTCTATCTTGCTCGACGGCGACCCCGTGCGCGCTTGCCTGATGTTTGCCGTGCAAGCCGATGGCCACACCATCACCACGGTGGAAGGCTTGACCAACGCCGACGGCACACTAAGCGTGCTGCAAGACAGTTTTTGCCAGACGCACGGCCTGCAATGCGGATATTGCACACCGGGCATGCTGATCGCCGCGCAAGACCTGCTCAATCGCGTAGCGCAGCCCACTGAAACACAAATACGCGAGGCCATCGGCGGCAATCTGTGCCGCTGCACCGGGTATCAACAAATCGTCGATGCGGTACAGTTGGCTGCGCAACGACTGGCCCAATAACCGTCGGAACGCCCGGCGTATCGCTTTCGACCGTCAGTCGCTTTGGGTCAGGGTCAGGGTCAGGGTTTTGTCCTCGCACGCCCCATAGGTTTTGAATTTTTCCAAAACCCGCGCCATCTCCGCGTGCGGCAGCAGCTTGGGTTTGCCGATTTGCAATACACGCCAGTACTGCTCGCACAAGGTCTCGACTTCCACGGCCAGCGCCAGCGCAGCCTGCAAACTGCTGCCGGTAGCGATCATGCCGTGATGGGCGAGCAGACAAGCCTTGCGACCCTTAAGCGCGGCCACGGCGTGATCGGACAGCCGCTGCGTGCCAAAGGTTGCGTACGGCGCACAGCGTATGTCGCTGCCGCCCGCGACCGCAATCATGTAGTGAAACGCCGGCACCCCCATGCCCAGGCACGCAAGTGTGGTCGCGAAAGGGGCATGCGTATGCACCACCGCTTGGGCATCACGCTTGTGCCGAAAAATATCAAAGTGAAAGCGCCATTCCGACGACGGCTCGCGTGCGCCTTGCGCACGACCCTGCGCGTCAATAAACACCATATCCGTCGCACGCGTGTCTTCATACGGCAAGCCGGACGGCGTAATCAGCAGCCCATCCTTCCAGCGCGCACTCACATTGCCGGACTTGCCGCGGTTAATCCCCAACGCGTTCATCCGCATGGCGGTGGCGAGAATCTGCTTGCGCGTTTGCAACTCAGTCGCCATCACGTCACCTTTAATTGATACAAGGCGGCCAAACTTTCCCGTGAAGCTTCGGCAACGCCAAGATCGGTGATGATGCCCGTCACCAGCCGCGCCGGGGTCACGTCAAACGCCGGGTTGGCTGCGGCAGTGCCTTCTGCTGCGATGCGCACCTGCGCCACGCTACGCACGCCATCGGCACCACTAGCGCCGCCAGGGCCAGCCAATCCGCGCACGACCAACAGCTCGTCAACATCGCGCGCCTCAATGGGTATGTCACGCAAGCCGTCAGAACAATCCCAGTCGATGGTTGGCGCAGGCGCGGCGGCGTAAAACGGCACGCCGCAATCTTGGGCCGCCAGCGCCTTCAGGTAAGTGCCGATTTTGTTGCACACATCACCTGAGGCGGTCACACGATCCGCGCCAACCATCACCATGTCCACCTGCCCGCGCTGCATCAGGTGACCACCGGCGTTATCCGCAATCAACGTGTTGGGCACGCCATGCTGCGTCAATTCCCAAGCGGTGAGCAAGCCCTGATTGCGTGGCCGGGTTTCATCCACCCACACATGCACCGGTATGCCTGCATCGTGCGCTAGATACACCGGGGCGAGCGCGGTTCCTACATCGACGGTCGCAAGCCAGCCCGCATTGCAATGCGTCAGTACGTGAACGCGGCCCTTGCGGTGGGCGATGTCGCGAAGCAGCACCAGCCCGTGGCGGCCAATGGCACGATTCAGCGCGATATCTTCGTCCGCGATGGCCTCGGCCTCGCGCCAGGCCGTAGCGGCACGGGCCGTCGTATCACACCCTTGCAGCCGTCGCGTCATGCGCGCGATCGCCCATGGCAGATTGACCGCGGTGGGTCGCGTGTTACCCAGCGTTACCGCAGCGCATTCGAGATTCGCATCCGACGCATCCTCCGTCATTGCCAGCGCGAAGCCGTAAGCCGCAGCCGCACCGATCAGCGGCGCTCCGCGCACCTGCATGGCGCGAATGGCCTGCGCGATTTCCTCGCAGCGCGCAACCGTCTGTGTATAAAACTCAAACGGCAGACGCGTCTGATCAATAAACGTTACGCGATCCCGATCACCATCGCTATCGGTATTGCGCCAAATGCTGCGCCAGGCAACCCCTGCGACTTTCATCGTAAGTCCGCGAAAACCGTCATCAACGCTGATCGTCGCTCAGCGGCGACAGCGGCGACAGCAACGGCAGCGACAGCGTCACCAGCGCACCCTCGCTTGGCGCACCGCGCACATCCAGCGTACCACCGGCGTGTTCCATGCGTTCGCGTACGCTGGCCAAACCGAAACCCTGAATCAGCGTCGCCATGTCAAAGCCGCTACCCTCATCGCTGATAGTCACCACCAGCCGCTCATCCGCGCGTTGTGTATCCACGTGTGCGCGCGGCGTATGGGCATGACGCACCACGTTAATCAGCGCCTCGCGCACAGACCTGAACACAATCAGACGCTGCGCCTGATTGAGCGGCTTCACGGTGCCATCGTCACTCAAATCAACCTGCAAGCCATACACGCGCTTCATTTCCTCGGCCAGCCACTCCAGCGCAGGCGTAAGCCCCAATTCGCGCAACAAGGGAGGGCTCAAGTCAAATTCCAGCGTGCGGATGTGTGCGCTGGTTTGATCGATAATGGCGACGATCTCGCCCAAAGTTTTAAGGGTCGCTCCAGCGACCGGCTGCGCCACCGCCTCGGCCAGTTTGATGCGTGCGAGATTCAACGACTGGCCGATGCCGTCATGCAGGTCGCGCGCAATACGTGTGCGTTCGTCCTCCACCAGCGCCTCCTGCCGTGCCGCTAGGTGGCGTAATTTCTCGTTGCTGGCCCGCAGCGCCTGTTGCGCCGCGACCCGCTCGCTGATATCGCGGCACACCGCCTGCAGGTACATGACGTAGCGGCCCTTCATGTGCAACCGCACGTGCTGGCCAATCCATAGCGTGCGGCCATCCTTGGTCAACGCACGGGTTTCAAAGTACGTGGCTGCGATACGCTCGCGAAACTGGCGCTCATAAAATGCCTGTGTTTCGGCACGGCTGTCAGGATGAATAAATTCGAGATATTGATGGCCGATCAGATCCTGCTCGCTGTAGCCAAACACGCGCCTTACAGCATCGGCGTTAACGTAGGTAAAAAACCCTTTAAAATCAGCACGATAGATCATATCGCTCGCTTGCTCCACCAGCGTGCGGTAGCGTTCTTCGCTGACGCGCAGCGCATCCAGTTGCGCTTGATGACGCTCGGTAATATCACGCGTAATGCTCACCACGCCGCTGACCACCCCATCCGCCTGACGTATGGGTGCCATGAGAGTTTCACGCCATACCGCAGGCCGAAGTGTCGAGCGGCCCTCAATGCGCAGCGGTTTATCCGACGCCAGCGCGCGCTGGAATTCCGCGTCAATGCGTGTCGCCGCCCCTGAGGAACGCACTTCAAATACGGTCTTGCCGATCAACTGTGACTCGGGCATACCCAACGCATCAATCGCGGCGCGGTTCAACTTGACGTAGCGGCCCTGCGCGTCCTTCAGCCGCACCAAATCCGGAATGGTGTCCAGCAGCGTGCGCAGCGTACCCTCAGAGGCGCGCAATTCAGTGGTTCTCGTCACCACGCGCGCTTCGGTTTCTTCATGTGCGCAGCGCAGTGCCTCAAGCGCCATCCGCCGCTGCGACATCACCGACGACAACATCATGCCGACAAACGACGCGACGCACATAAACGATTGCGCCAATATTGCGCTCACATCCATCGAATACCCGGCAGCGCCAAATGGTCCCCAACCCAGCGCAGTATGATGAATCGCCATCGCAGCAACGACGCTCCCGCCGATGGCGATAGCGGCCATGTCAAAACGCAGCGCATTCCATATCAGCAGCGGCAATAACAAAAATAGCAGCGGCACGCGCGTGCTAAAAATAAGGTGTGTGACCGCCACGGTAATCGTCAGCAGCGTCAGCAATTCCACACACCGCGCCGTATCAATCCGAACAGGCTCGCGCATGCGGGTGGACAGCGTGACCACCAGCGGCGCGACAATCAGGCCGCACAAGCCATAACCCGTCCAGTTGCGCGCCCAGGCCGCCACGCTGAAACTGCCGGTATCCAGCAAGCCCACCACGCTTTCAACCCCGGCGCTGAATGCCGCACCGGGCACCATCGAAAACAACGCCAGCGCCAGCACGTCACGTGTGGACTGAAGCTGAAACGGCGATCCGCAATAGCGGGTAACCAGCAGCGCGGCCAACCACAAACCGCCGACGTGCCCCAGAGCGACCGCCAGCGACTCCAGCAGCCCCTCGCCCCAGATGCCGTAGTTCGCCAACCCCTCGACCCACAGCGCCACCACGCACCACCGCATCCATGTCTGCCGCTCAATCGCCAGCAGCACGCCAAGAAAAATGCCGCCCCAAACCATGACCGCCCATCCGTGGGCGAACGGGCTCGCAAATTCGCGCATTCCATAGGCGAGACCCAGGCTGAGCCCCACAAACAGCGCCGTACTGCGCCACGCACAGCGTGGCGGCGCAGCCAGCGGCAAGGTAAAACCGGCGCTCATACCATCACCGGCAACATCGCGGTTCGCTTGACCGCTGCAAAGGCGCTGGCGTTAGTGTCAGTAATAGTACTGGCTCGCGCAACAGCATGCCGCGCAGCCGTCAATGCGGCCTCGTCGGCAGATGGTATTTTGGTTTGAATTTTAGGAATCTTAGCGCCCCTCATTGCGTGGCAGTCACTGTAGCTGCGCGACCGGGTGCGGTCAATGCCCGACACACCATGCCTTGTGGCCCAACCTCACTAGGTGACTCGGATTCCCGCCGTGATAGCATCCTGTTTTATGAATGTTCCCGCATCATCCGGCGCACCGCGCTTTCGCTACATCGGCAAACACCGACGCGCGAGCGAAGACCCGCGATTTGTCATGGGACGCGGACGCTACGTCGCCGACATTGCACTGCCCGGCATGAAACATATTGCCATCGTCGCCTCACCGCACGCCAGCGCACGCATCACCGCCATACGCACCGACGCCGCACGCGCCGCCCCCGGCGTACATTGCGTACTGACCGGCGACGAATTTCACGCCGCCACCGAAGCCCTCGTCAGCGGCATCGATGCGCCGCACATGAAACGCTATGCTCTGGCGCGCGACGTGGTGCGCTATTGCGGCGAATGGGTGGTGGCGGTCGTGGCCGATACGCGGGCGCTGGCCGAAGACGCCGCCGAACGGGTCGAAGTGGATTACCAGATTTTGCCGCACGTCATCAGCGCAGAGCAGGCGTTGCGCGACGACAGCCCGCAAGTGCACACGGCACAAGGCAGCAACGTATTGTTCCGGCGGCGCTTTGTGTGGGGTGCGGTGGATGAGGCCTTCGCCAAGGCCGATCACCAAGTGTCACTACGCGCGGTTTGGGGGCGCAGCTCGACGGTGCCAATTGAAACCTTCGGCGTCGTCGCGCAGTGGGATCCCGGTCAGAATATTCTCGATATTTGGGCATCCATCCAGATGCCGAAATTTCCCGATCAAACCGCACGCGCGCTGCGCTTGCCGGGCAACGCCGTGCGTGTGCATTACGACGTCGATGTTGGCGGCAGCTATGGCGTCAAACGCGGCCTGAAGCACACCGTGCTGACGGGTTATCTTGCGCGCAAGCTCGGCATGCCCGTGCGTTTTATCGAAGACCGCCTTGAAAACATGCGTGGCGGCGATGCGCAGGGGCCGGATCGCATTTTCGACATGCAGGCCGCGTTCGACAATGACGGCACGGTGCGCGCGCTCAAAATCCGCGCGCTGGACGATGTGGGTGCCTACGCCGGCCGCGCGCCGCTGCAACTGGGCAAACCGGTCACCGCGATTTGCGGGCCGTATCGCATTGCCGCCGTTGAATACGAGCCCATTTCGGTGATGACGAACAAAACGCCGCAAGAAGCCGTACGCGGTTTCGGCCAAGCACCCACCAATTTTGCGATAGAGCGTACGATGGATCGCATCGCCCGGCTGCTGGGCATGGATCGCATCGAATTACGCCGCAAGAATCTGATTTTAAAGGAAGAATTCCCGTATTTAATTCCCAGCGGCTCGCGCTACGACTCGGGCGATTACCACGCCGTGCTGGACAAAGCCCTGCGTGCTGCGGACTACCCCGCGCTGCTCAAACAACGCGATCAGGCGCGCGCTGCAGGGCGCTATGCGGGCATCGGCATCGCCACGTGCTTGGAACCCAGCGGTGGCAATGCCGCGTTCGAGCCGCTGTTTAACCCCAACAACGACACCACCACCTGGATGGATTCGTGTCTGGTGCGCGTGGATTTATCGGGCGCGGTGACCGGGGTGATGAACACCTCGTCGTCGGGACAAGGCCACGAAACCCTGGTCTCTACAGTCATCGGCGAAATTCTCGAACGCGATCCGGCGGGCATCCGCGTGGTGCGCGCCGATTCGTTGTCGGCGCTGCCGTCGAACAGCCCGGTCGGCAGTCGCATGGCCATCATGCTCGGCGGTGCTGCAGCGGGTGCCGCGCGCAAAATACGTAACACCGTGATCAAAATCGCGGCGCACAACCTGGGCTGTCGCATCGAAGACGCCGTCTACGCCAACGGCAACGTGTCGGTGCGCGATCAACCGGAGCAGCGCGTGACGTGGGACGACATCGCTGCCATCGCGCATCGCCGATTCCACCAGATGCCGCCGGACACCGAACCTGGCCTGCAAGCGAAGTTCGTGTGGCAAGTACCCACGGGCGGCGCGCTGCCGGCTGCCGATGGCTCGGTGCAGATTTACCCGTGTTACGCCTTCGAGGCGCATGTGGTTTACGTTGAACTGGATGCCGACACCGCGCAGCCTGCCATCAAGCGCTATGTGTGCGGTCACGACTGTGGCGTGATGATTAACCCGGACATCGTACATGGCATGACGTACGGCGGCATTGCCCACGGCATTGGCGCTGCGCTCTATGAAAAATTCGCCTACACCGCTGACGGCCAGCTCGCCAGCGGCACCTTCATGGATTACCTTTTGCCCAGCGCAATGGAAGTGCCGCCCATCCGCATCGTCGATCACTGCACGCCTTCGCCGCTAACGACGTTCGGCCAGAAAGGCTCAGGCGAAGCGGGCTACCTCGGCGCACCCGCTGCGGTCGCTAATGCGGTGAATGACGCCCTTGCGCCGCTAGGCGTCAGTGTAGAAACATTACCGATGACGCAAGACGCGCTTTGGCGTACGATTCGTGCTGGCACTGCGCGCGCTGCCACTGCACTAACCCAAGCCTGACCGAAAGCTGCTAACACCATTATGGCCACAAAGGTTTCGCCACGAAGGAACCGCATCACTCGTGGTGCTTACATCGTGATATGGCCTTGTGTACACTCGTCACGCGAACGATGCGGTTCGCTACGCTCACCGGCATCCTACGACGAAGCGGAACAGTTACAAAAAATGAATAAAATCAATAGGTTACATGCAATCATTCGCAGCATCGCTGCTTTCACGCTCACCACCGTCGGCGTGCACGCTCAAGACAATGCCGCGCCATGGCCGAACAAACCGTTGCGTGCGGTGGTTCCATTTACCGCAGGCAGCGCCACCGATGCCGTAGCGCGCATCGTCACCGAGCGGCTCGGCGCACAACTCGGTTACACCATCGTGATTGAAAATCGCCCCGGCGCAGGCGGCACCATCGGCGTGGGCGTGGCCGCGAAAGCCAACCCGGACGGCTACACGCTGCTCGTGCATTCGTCGTCGTATACCGTCACCCCCACCACTTACCCGAACACACCGTATGACACGCTACGCGATTTTTCGGGCATCACGCCGCTGGCAAATCTGCCTAACGTGCTGGTAATCGCACCGTCAAAAAACATCCGCTCGGTCAAAGAGTTGATCGCCGGTGCCAAAGCCAAACCGGGTTCGCTTACCTATGCGTCCGCCGGCGCGGGCAGCGCGACTCAACTGAACGCCGAACGCTTTCGCATGGGCGCGGCGCTCGAAGGCGTGCATATTCCTTTCAAGGGCACGCCGGAAGCCCTCACCGAAATCATCACTGGCCGCATCGACATTTATTTTTGCCCGGTGATTTCCGTCATTCAACTCATCAAAGAAGGCCGCCTGCTCGGCCTAGCGGTCGGCAGCACCAAACGCTCGTCAGCTTTGCCCGAACTGCCCACCACACTCGAATCCGGCGTGGCGAACTCAGACTACAACTTTTGGGTCGGCATGGTGGTCCCCGCCAAAACGCCCACGACCATTGTCGCCAAGTTGCATCAAAACACCCTCAAAACCCTGCAAGCGCCCGATATCACCGAACGCATGGCGAAGCTCGGCGCGGAACAAATGCAAATGACGCCGCGCGAATTTGATGCCTACATCAAAACTGAAATCGGCACTAACGCAGCACTGGTCAAGGCGGCGAAGATTAGCGTTAACTGAGTGCTGGATACCTGGTAGCACTGAAAATTGTAACTAATTGATTTTTAACGATTATTTAAGATTTTCTTAGAGCGCCTAGCGTTAGATCTTCGGCATCTTCGCATCCGCCGCCACCTTCGCCCACTTCACCAAATCAACCTTAATCATTTCGCGGATTTCCTCAAGGCTGCGTATCTCCACCTCGGCACCTTCGGCGGCCATGCGCTTAGCGGTTTCCGGCAGTTTGAGAATGGTCGCGACTTCGGTGTTGAGTTTGTTCAGCACCACCACGGGCGTGCCGCCGGCTGAGGCCCAGCCCCACCAAATTGACGCGTCGTAGCTGGGCAATCCTGCTTCGGCGACCGTCGGCAAATCAGGCATGACCGCCGAGCGCTTGGGGCTGCTGATGGCCAGCGCCCTGAGCTTGCCGGTGCGCAGATGCGGCGCTGCGGTGACGATGGTCGGGCAGGCCATATGCACGTGGCCGCCCATCACATCGACCAGCGCGGGACCGCCGCCTTTGTAAAGGGCTATCGTCGCGTCAAATCCGGCGTGACTGCGAAACATCGCCGACACGAAATGATTGAAGCCGCCCGCCGAAGCGATGGTGATGTAGTTCGGCTTGGATTTACCCACGGCGATTAGTTCTTTCAGCGTCGTCGCCTGCAGCGACGGCCCTACCGCCACCAGCACCGGGCCACGCCCCAGCACGGCGGCGAAGTCAAAATCCTTGACGGGATCGTACGGCAGCTTTTTCATCATCGCCGGGTTCATGGTAAACGCGGTGGACGCCATCAGCAGCGTGTAGCCATCGGCTGCTGCGCGTGCAACAAGCTCGCTGCCGATGATGCCCTCAGCGCCGGGGCGGTTGTCCACCACCACTTGCCGCGCTAGGCGCTCCGCCAGTTGTCCGCCGATAAAGCGTGCCATGATGTCGTTGCTGCCACCTGGGGCTTGCGGCACGATCAGGCGAATCGGCTTCGCGGGATACCCTGCATCAGCAGCCGGGGCGCGCTGGGCGGCGGCTATGCTGGGTATGGCTATCATCAGCACGGCCGCACGGGTGATGGTTTTTTTTACAAGGCTGCTCATGGACTCCTCCGTTTATTTGAGTTGTGTTGCACCACTGGCGCGAACTTGCGTCACGTTAATCATGATATCAAGTTCCCTAGTACTAGGACTAGGCGGCAACGCTGCGAGACGGGACACAAGGGTTTATGATTCGCGGCTGACGGCACAGTTCGCCCCACACCATTCGGAGAATTAGGCATGACCTACGATTTGCTCATCAAGAATGGCACTGTTGTTGACGGCAACGGTACGCCGCGCGTGCGGGCGAATGTCGCGGTTCAAGGCGGAAAAATCGCTGCCATCGGCCAGGTGGATGGCGCAGCCGGTAACACCATCGACGCCGCTGGCCAGATTGTATGCCCCGGTTTCGTCGATCCCCACACGCACTACGACGCGCAAATTACCTGGGATCAACTGCTGTCGAGTTCCAGTGAGCATGGCGTCACCACCGTGATGATGGGCAACTGCGGCGTGGGCATCGCGCCGTGCCGGCCCGCAGTGCGCAAGCTGTTGACCGAAGACTTGGTCACTGTCGAAGGCATTGATCACGCCGTGCTCACCGAAGGCATACGCTGGGATTGGGAAACCTTTCCGCAATTCATCGACGCCGCCGCCCGGCGTGGCAGCGCCATCAATCTCGCATTTATGGTGCCGCTGGCGCCGTTACGCACTTATGTGCTGGGTGCCGAAGCCAACGAACGCGCCGCCACAGCGGCTGAAACCGACGCCATCGCGGGCCTGTTGCGCGACGCCATGAATGCCGGCGCGTGGGGTTTCAGCACCACCGTCAGCCGCCAGCACATCGGCCACGGCGGCAAACCGTTGTCGGCACGTCTGGCAAGCCGCGACGAACTCGCCGCTTATTGCGGCGTGCTCAAAACACTCAAACGCGGCGTGATCGAAATGGCGCTCACCAAACGCTACGCCGAGTTGGCAGACGACGAAGAAGCGCTGCTCAAATTCATGGTTGATGCCAGCGAGCGCCCAGTAACTTGGCTCTCGCTACACAACCTGATCGAAAAGCCCAATGCCATCGCAGACATTCTGGATCGCGTGACCCCGCTGATTCAGCGCGGCGCGAAACCGCAAATTCTCACGCGGCCATTGCTCTACGACATGAACCTGCGTCGCCCCTTCATGTTTACCGAAATGCTGTCGGCCAACGCCGTGTTTGATGCCTCGTTTGAAACGCAGATGGCGATCTACGCTGATCCGGCGTTTCGCCAAGCCTTCAAGGACGAACTCAAGCTCGGGCGCAAGTGGGCAGGTCTCGCACAAAACAGCATCATCGTCTCGGTAGAAAACCCCGCGCTCAAAGCACTGGAAGGCAAAACCGTCGGCGCAGTCGCCGCAACCCGTCGGCAGGACCCTGACGATGTGTTTTTCGATATCGCCGTCGAAGACCAGTTGCAGGTGAAGTACGTCGTGCCGCGCGCCAATACGGACAAGCCCGCACTGGCGGCAGCGCTGCGCGATACGCGTACGCTCATCGGCCTGTCGGACGCCGGTGCGCACCTCGATATGTTGTGCGAGTCCGGCTACACCACATGGCTGCTCGGCCACTGGGTACGTGAAGAAAAAGCGCTCAGCCTTGAGCACGCGATACAGCGCATCACTGCTGAGCCCGCAGATTACTTCGGACTCCAGGGCCGTGGCCGGTTGGCAGTCGGTGCCGCTGCGGATATCGTGATCTTCGACGAACACAAAATCGCCTCGCCGCTGCGCCCCACGCCGGTGAAAGATTTGCCCGCCGGCGGCACGCGCCTATATGCCAAGGCTGAGGGCATTTCGCAGGTGATCGTCAACGGACAAATCCTCTTTCAGCACGGCAAACATACGGGGGTTATCCCCGGTGAAATATTGCGTTCCGCATGAACCTCCACACACTCACGGCCGCAGGAGCACTGTGTATGAGCCTTATGTCCAGCGCAGCATCGAGCGCCGAGTTTGTCGTGCTCAGTACCATTTCCGCGAAAGAAGCCTTGCTTGAACTCGTGCCCGAGTTCGAACACGCCAGCGGGCACAAGGTCAACATCACCTATGGCGGCGGCTCGGAACTGTCCAAGCAAATCAGCGGCGGCAGGCAAGCCGACATTTTCATCGGCCCCGAGGAATTTTCTGGCCCGCTCATTCAGCAAGGCAAATTGCAGGCCGACAGCCGCGTCGCCTTTGCGCGTTCGACCACCGGCCTCGCGGTGCGTGTCGGCTTGCCCAAGCCCGACATCAGCACGCCCGATAAACTTAAAGCGGCACTGCTCGCCGCCGGGAAAGTGTCGTACAGCGCAGGCGCCAGCGGCATGCACTTCGTGAATGTCCTCAAAAAGTTGGGCATCGAAGACGCCGTCGCTGCTAAGCGCGTCACGCCCAAGCCCGGCGAGCTTGTTGGCGCAGTGGTCGCACTGCGGCGACGCCGACATTGCCGTGCAACAAATCAGCGAACTGCTGCCGGTACCCGGCATACAAATACTCGACCCACTGCCGCCAACGCTGCAACAAACCATCGTCTACGGCGCAAGCACGTTTGCGCAATCCACACAGCGCGAAGCCGGTCAGGCCTTCGTGAAATTCTTGCGCTCGCCGGCAGCGCAGACGGTGCTGCGGGACAAAGGTTTAGATCCTTCGTCACCGTGACAATCCGCCCATCCAGAAATATCACTAACTAACTGATTTTATTGTGTTTTTTTAAAACTCTGACTCTAACTAGTGCTTGACCGAAAACCCTATCAAGAGCCGATTTCCCCTCGCAGCGGGGGCATGTTCGAAGGCGAAAGCGACCACGAAGATAGACAAGAAGTGTAGC
>JAYTWR010000039.1:0-2802 GCA_043743335.1 Burkholderiales bacterium | reverse complement strand
CCGTTTACGTGGTTTTTCATGCCCTTGCTTGCGGCCTTGGTATTGATGTGGATTCAATCGCGCGTTAGTTCAAGCGTCCAACACTACGTTCCCGCGTGGATAAATCGCGCCGCGTCCGGCACCCTCGCCGGGTTTGCGATGATATGTTGTGGCGTGATGCTGGGCTTTGGCTATGCCGACTGGCGCGCCGATGTTCGACTCAGTGCCGAGTTGCCGCGCGATTGGGAGGGCCGTGATGTTGAACTCGTCGGTGTTGTGGCGAGCTTGCCGGTACTCAATGATCGCGGCACGCGCTTTGAATTTGACATCGAGCGCGTTGCCACCGAGGGCGCAAAAATTCCGCCGCATGTTTCGCTTGCTTGGTATACCGAGCGTCCCCGCAAGGGCATAGAGGCGGTGCTTCCACCTGAAATCAAGCCCGGTGAGCGCTGGCAATTTATCGTGCGGCTACGGCGACCTCATGGCACGTTAAATCCGCACGGATACGATTTTGAGGCGTTCGCGTTAGAACAAAATATTCGTGCGACCGGCTATATTCGCGTGCAAAAAGCGGCGCCTGACGCGAATCGCAAGCTCGATGATTTTGCGGGCGGCTTTGAAGCAGCGGTGGATCGGCTGCGGTTTAAAATCCGGGAGCGGATGAATACCGCCCTCAACGAAAAACCTTATCGCGGTGTGCTGATTGCGCTGGCAATCGGTGAACAAACTGCGATTCCGGCGGACGAATGGAAAGTCTTTTGGCGCACCGGTGTGGGCCATCTAATCTCTATTTCTGGACTGCACATCACGATGGTTGCAACGATGTTTTATGCGCTGTCGTTCTGGGGTTGGGCGCGTATTCCGGCGCTCGCATTGCGTTTGCCCGCGCAGCGTGCGGCGATGCTCGCGGGCGCCATTGCGGCGCTTTCGTACTCGCTGATTGCCGGCTTCTCCGTGCCCACACAGCGCACCTTGTTTATGTTGTCGGCAGTCGCGATGGCCCTGTGGCTGGGCCGTTCCACCTCTGCCACACGCATACTTGCCTGGGCCTTGCTGTCAGTGTTGCTATTTGATCCCTGGGCGGTCCTGGCACCCGGATTCTGGCTCAGCTTCGGTGCGGTGGCCTCAATTTTTTATGTGACCGCACATCGCACCGGCCGGCTTTCATCGCTCAAAGGTGCGGCGCTCACGCAAGTCGCCGTGACCCTCGGCTTGCTGCCAATGACGCTCGCCTTGTTTCAGGAGGTGTCGTTAATATCGCCGATTGCAAATGCGTTTGCGATTCCGCTGGTGAGCTTGGTGGTGGTGCCGATTACATTGGCTGGCGCGGTGCTACCGTTCGACTTTTTACTAACGCTTGCGCACGAAATTATGGCGTGGTGCTATGCGGCACTGGCATGGTTGGCACAAACCCCGAGCGCTGTGTGGCAAAGTCACGCACCGCAGCCGTGGTCGGTCGTGCTGGCACTTGCTGGCTGCGCGTGGATGCTGTTTCCACGCGGTGTGGCGCCGCGCTGGCTAGGTGCCGTGTTTGTGCTGCCGATGTTTGCGCTGCTGCCACCGACGCCGAAACCTGGCGAGGTGTGGATCACGCTGCTCGATGTAGGACAGGGTTTGGCGACGGTGGTGCGCACGGCAAACCACACACTGGTCTACGACACGGGTCCGCGCTACAACCCGGACGCTGATTCCGGCAATCGCATCGTGGTGCCGTACCTCAGAGGCGAGGGCATTCGCGTGCTCGATGCACTGATCGTGACGCACGCTGATGAGGATCATTCGGGCGGCGCGAAATCGATCATCGATACACGCAATCCGAAATGGGTGATGACTTCGATGGATCGCACCAACGATAAAAATATCGAGACGCTAAAGAATGCATTGGAAGTAATACGCTGCGACACGCGCGATAGTTGGCACTGGGATGGAATTGATTTTGATATTTTGCATCCGGTGAAAGATGATTACGCGGATGAAAAGCGCAAAACCAATGACCTCGGCTGTGTGCTAAAAATTATCGCACCCGGTGGCACCATTTTGATGACCGCGGACGTTGAGAAAAAGAGTGAGCTGGAAATGATCGAGCGCGATGTTGATGCATTAAAAGCCGATGTGCTAGTGATGCCCCACCACGGCAGCAAAACATCGTCGACTGAAGAATTTCTCAATGCCGTTCAACCAAAAATCGCGCTAATTCCGGTCGGCTACCGCAACCGTTTTCGCCACCCGCATCCGGATGTCATGGCGCGATACGCCGAGCGCGGAATCAAGGTCTATCGCACTGATGAAGCGGGGGCGTTGACGATGAAGTTGGGCGCTGCCGCGAATTCAAAAATTGAAGTGAAAGCATACCGGTTGGAGCGTAGCCGGTACTGGCTTGACTTGCCGCTGGCAGGCGCGGCCGCTGAGTGAAGCTTATTTTTACCGTCGCCTCACACTTTCCACGCCCTCGACCTCACTTACCGCGCGCAACACCTTCTGAAGTTGCTCCGTGCGCTGAATCTCCACTGTAAATCGCATAGACGCCATATTCGCTTTTGAAATCGTATTGACTGCGGTAACGTTGACGCGTTCATGGGACAGCGCTTCTGAAATGTCACGCAGCAACCCTTGACGATCATTGGCGATGACTTCAATATCGGCGGCGAATTTTTGGGCGTTGGTTTCACCCATGCCTGCGCTCCATTGCGCAGGCATCAGACGGTCACGTTGCTCCTGGCTCAAGCTCACAATATTTGTGCAATCCAGCCGATGCACCATCACGCCGCGCGTCTTGGTGACGAAGCCGACGATAGCGTCGGGCGGCATCGGCTTGCAGCATTT
>JAYTWR010000038.1:0-4060 GCA_043743335.1 Burkholderiales bacterium | reverse complement strand
CGCTTCGACGCCGCTTCTTCACGCTACCGGGACGCACGGACAATTCCCCGGACGGGACTTCAACCCGCTAGATTCACTGCGGTTACTGCGAACGGTCAGACACGATTAAGTATCGTGTCTGACCCAAATTTCCCTCGCCAATGCCGCGGTAGATCGGGCTGTCGCTGTCCGCGTGGGCACAAAGGACGTGCCCACCCTACGCTTGCTGGCGTAGGGCCGGCGTTAAAGTCACGTAGCGTGGGCAAAGCGCAGCGTGCCCACGAACCGGAAAACGCGATTGCAGATTGTTTGAATTTTTGACGCGATAGCCAATGTCGCGGAAGATCAGTCTGTCGCTGTCCGCGTGGGCACAAAGGACGTGCCCACCCTACGCTTGCTGTTCGATGGGCGCCATGCTGATCTCGTAAGTGATGTGAAACCCCGGCAATGATCGACTGAGCCATTCGTCAGCCTAACGTCCAAGCTCAGCGGCGCCGCTTTTTGGCGTCCGCTGGAGCGCCTTGTTCGGCGCTCTTGATTTCGTCATCCAAGAGCTTTATCTGATCGATAATGCTGACCAGCTTTTGACCAGTCTGTGTCAGCGAATACTCTGTCCTAGGTGGCACTTCTGCGTAAACATGCTTGGCTAGCAAACCATAAGTGGTCAGTTTGCGTAGCCGCTCAGACAGAACTTTGGTTGAAATTCCTTGTACGTGACGCTCCAATGCACCAGGACGCGAAACGCCCTCGGCGACGGATCGCAGAACCGAGACAGACCACTTGCAACCAACCACATCTTCGAGTTGCATATAGGCTGACTTCGCTGATGGTGGCATATTTTTATTTCCTCTATTTTCCACAAGTTACACCAAAATGTTACCGGGGCACCGAGAAGTGCCTTCTTTGCGGGGACTGGCGTTGTTCCTACTATGCACGTGTGCCACGTGGCACTAACGAACCCAGGAGAACAGTTATGAAAACCAAAGCCATTTTCTATCACGCTGGCTGCCCCGTATGCGTTGCCGCCGAACAGAACGTAGCCAATGCACTTGACCCTGTGAAATACGATGTTGAGATCGTCCATCTCGGCAACGACAAATCGCGTCTGAAAGAGGCGGAGGCTGCCGGTGTCAAGTCCGTACCCGCCCTCGTGATGGATGGAGCAACATTCCATATCAATTTCGGCGCTGGTATCGAGGCATTGAAATAACCGATTCCTCACGCTCGCAGCATCAAGGGTGTTTGTCTCACGGCAGATGCCCTTTTTTGTTGCCGAACTAGTTTTATACAACGAAACGCCGTATAACATCCCAGCACGCTTGTTAACATCCCGGTAAAGCATCATTATTTATTCAATAAAAACATATAGTTAACGGGATTTTCTATTGTGCTAACGGTGATAACAAAAGCGCGAAAACCACCGCTGGCGTTTTTTGCAAGAGCACAGCGTACACCGATTGCCGACGTTGCTGAATACAGGAGCCAACGCCCGCTATTGGCCGGTTTCCAACACGGTTTGTCTACGACTTCTACAAATTACGGTTTCGCTGCGGGATACTCCCCACAAGCCCGCGCCCCCTTGCCATACGACTCCTCACATTCCCCGCGCGTGATGGAGCCGCGCCCGACAAACTTCGCCAGCAGGTAATCCGCAATGGCCTCGGCCTCGCGCGGCTGCAGTGTTGACCCCGGCGGCAAGCTGGGCTTGAGCTTGCCTACATCGGCTTCGGTCATGCCGTAACAGCGCTTGTCGCTATAGGCGGCCTCATCGAAATGCGGCATCGCGGTGCCCGGCCGCCCACAAAGAATGGTGGTGATCATCTGCGCGCGATTCATGCGGCTTTGCCTCAGGTTCGCTGCGCCGCCGTTGGATTGGCCTTCGCCCGCGCCGTCACCGGCCCAGCCGTGGCAGTACGAGCATTGCGCCTTGTCGAGATAAAGGCGGCGGGCGTAGGAAAAATCCTCCTGTGCACCCGCCTCTACCATCGTGCCGCTAACCACAAGCAACACGGCTAGCCGTGTGGCCCATATCGTACTGTTCGCACTTGTCGCCACTTACAACCCGAACACAAAAATCATCGTCGCATTCGACAGATGACGCATCTCGGTGGACTTGGTCAGTTTATTTTTGGCCGAGCGCCCCAAGCCGGATGCAATGGCGATGTATTGTTTGCCGTTGACGGAATACGTCATGGGCGGCGCGTTGAAACCGGTACCAACGTTGATGCGCCACAGTTCTTCCAGCGATTGGTTATCAAACGCCATCACCGTGCCATCAACCAGCGCGGTGACAACCACGCCGCCAGCCGTGGAGAGCGCGCCGGCTGTGTTCGGATACGGAAACTCCTTGCGTGCCACTTGTTTGCCGGTGGCCGGGTCCATCACCACTAAGCTGCTGGTGATGCGATCCGGGTGCGTATAGGTGCCGCCCGCGAACTTGCCCGGCACGTGCGCGCTGTGGTCGGGGGTGACATCAGAGCAGCCTTCGAGGCTGGGGATGTAGAACAGCTTGGTTTGCGGGCTGTACGCGGCGGGCCATAAATTGCTGCCACCGGAAATCTCCGGGCACACGAGGCGCGTGCCTTTGTTTTCCAGCACGCTGGGCGGCTCGGCATATAACTGCAAATCCCGCTTGGGGTCATAGTCGACAGGCTTGCCGGTCTTGGGGTCGATACCCTTGGTCCAGGTGACCTTGGCGACATACTGGCCCACGTTAAGAAACTGCCCGGTGGTGCGGTCGAAGGTGTAGTTGAACCCGTTGCGGCCCGCATGCGTGACGATCTTGCGATCCTGGCCGTTGACCTTGGTATCAATCAACACATGCGTGCCGGTTTCGTCGTAATCGCGGCTGTCGTTCGGCGTGTACTGGAAATACCATTTCATTTTCCCGGTGGCCACATCAAAACCAATGGCGCTGGCGGTATACAGGTTGTCGCCGGGGCGGCGCGTGGCATCGTAACCGGGCACCGGGTTGCCGGAGCCCCAGATGGTCAGATTGGTTTGCGGATCGTACGAGCCGGTGACGTAAAACGCGCCGCCACCGGTTTTCCACGCTTCGTTTTTGTCTTTCCAGGTTTCACTGCCGGGTTCGCCCGGCGCGGGAATGGTGTAGGTCTTCCACTTCAGATCGCCGGTTTTGGGGTCCAGCGAGGCAATCCAGTTGCGCGTGCCCGCATCGCCGCCGGAGCCACCGACGATGATGTCGTCTTTCAGCGCCAGCGGTGCGGCAGATAACTCCAGCTCAGGGTGATCGGACAAATTTTTGTCCCACACTATTTTGCCGGTATCACGATCAGTGGCAATGATGCGGCCATCTTTACCAGTGGGTGAAAGAATGAGATTGCCCCACATGGCCACGCCACGAATGCGCGCGTATTTTTTAATGCCGGGGTCCATTTTCCACAGGATGCGGCCATGCGTGCCCGAGCGCACGTCAATTTTGTAGACTGCGCCCCAGCCGTCAATCACATACATGTAGCCGTCGTCCACCAGCGGCGTGACTTGCAGGGATTCATTGGGCGAAGTGCCGCCAACGGCCACCGCGAACTTCAGTTTCAGATCTTTGATATTCGACTTGTTGATCTGGTTGAGCGTCGAGTGCCGTTGCGCGGTGTAGTCCTTATGCACCATCAGCCAGTTTTGCGGTTCGGGGTTGAGCAGGCGTTGGTAGGTGACGTCGGCTGCCAATGCTACGGGCGCCCATGCAACACTGCCTAATACTGCGGCTGTTGCCGCCCAGCGGCTAAGCCGCGCCGTGAAAAGTGACTTGGACTCTACGTTTATTTTTCGCATGTCATTGCTCCCTGTGCAATTGGTTGTTGGTATGTACCAGCCCCGGCGCTGCGATGCTTGAAGCATCGCCTTATTCACCGTCAGTCAGCGTATAGCGCTGCTGCTGCGGCGTCAAACGACAATATCAATCCGCCGTCAGCCCGGCAACTTTAGCCAGCTTCGAAATGCGGTCGTAGTCCGCACGGATGTAGCGTGCGAAATCCTCCGGCGTGGTGGGCGTGGCTTCTGCGCCCTGCTGCAAGAATTGCGCTTTCGTCTCGGGCGTAGACAGCACTTTGAAGATCGCCGC
>JAYTWR010000037.1:0-1771 GCA_043743335.1 Burkholderiales bacterium | reverse complement strand
CGAATACGATTCGCAGTGTTTCGCCAGAGCGCCCGCACGACTTTGGGCGCTATGGTTCGGAAGTGCGCAAGCGCGCGAAGCGGACGCCGTAGCCATGTCAACATCAGCACTCTCTCGTCAGCGATTGCAGGGGCTGGCCGCCGCTTTGCTGGGTTTGGCGATTTACTCGATCTACACGGCGGTGACTCGCCGCGGCATGCTGACTTCGCTCTCACCGGCTGACATGATGTTTTTGCGCCTCGGTGGCAGCGCGCTGTGTCTGTTCCCGTATTTGATCTACGTTGCGCGGCGCATTCCGGCCGACCTGTGGCGCAAAGCGTTGCCGCTGTCGTTTGCGCATGGCTGGGGCATGGTGGGCTTCACGATTTTTGGGTTGCAGATGGCGCCGGCCGGGCATGGGGCATCCCTCGGGCCGGGCATGATTTCGATCTGGATCGCATTGTTCTCCTGGTTCGCTTTCTTTCGCACGCCGGCGCCGGGCCAGCGCCTGGGGTTGCCGTTGATCTTCATCGGTGGCGCCATGATCTTGTGGTTTTCTGCCACCGGACACGCAACGCCTTCTGCGCTGTGGGGCGATTTGATGTTCGTCGCGGCGTCCATGTGCGGCGCGTCGTATTTAATTTACGCCGAGCATCGCCGGATTCCCGCTGCAATCGGCACGGCTCTGGTTGCAGTGACATCCGCAGTGCTGATTCTGCCTTGGTATGTATTCGTGGCCGAAAAACAAATCCTTACGGCGCCAGTCGCACAGGTGGCGCTGCACTTCGTGATTCAGGGCGTGCTGATGGGTTGCGTCGCGTTCATGGCGATTGGTTACGCGGTGTTGCGCATCGGCAGTTTGTCGGTCGGCATGATGCTCGCGCTGGTGCCGGTGGCCGGCATGCTGGCGTCAATCGAAATTTCCGGCGATAGCGTGAGCCGGTTTGAGTGGCTGGCGTCGCTGCTGGTGACCGGCGGCGTGATCGCCGGCGTGAGCGCGAAGGTAAAGCTGGGTGCTGTGAACGCCGCAGCGCCAAAAGCGGCGCTCGCTTCCTGACCGGCGTCCAGCCGGCGCCTGGCAGCACCTGCCTACCAGCGCGGCGGCAGTGGTTTCAACAGCACGATCTGTTGTTTGCTGATGCTCAAAAAACCACCGCGTACCAGATCTTTCAACAGAATGCTGATCATCTCGCGCGACGAGCCGATCCGTTCCGAAATGTCGCGGTGCGTCAGCGCTGCTTTGATGATGCGCTTGCCGGCGGTGTGGGGCTCCGCCAGGCGGTTGAGAAAATTGGCCAGGCGGCCATAGCCATCAAGCAGCGCGAGGCTGCGCGCGTTCTCGGTGGCGAGACGGGTGCGGCGGATCAGACGCACGATCAACTCGAACGAAAATTCGGGGCTGTTGGCCAAATGCCGGCGCAGGGTGGGCCCGGTGACGACGGCGCAAATGGTCTCGGTTTCAGTCTCCACGCTGGCAGAGCGCAGCCCGCCGTCGAGCGACATTTCGCCGACGTATTCGCCTGGGCCGTAGACCGCGAGCGTCATCTCGCGGCCATTCGGGCCGGTGCAAAAAATACGCAACGCCCCGGCCAGTACGATGAGGGTCGTGCTGCCCTCATCGCCTTCTTCGATCAGCATGGTGTGCTCGCGATAGCGGCGAATCGTGCCTTGCGCCGCCAGTGCGTGCAACGGCGCCGGCAGAGCAGCGATCAGCGCTGCATCAGCGTCTGGAGTCGAAGGTTTTGAGCGGGGCTTGACCACAGGGCGCGATTTTACTGCGCTGCCGCTGTTG
>JAYTWR010000036.1:0-32040 GCA_043743335.1 Burkholderiales bacterium | reverse complement strand
GGTGATTCTCGACTTGGGGCTGCCGCGGATTGACGGCTTTGAAGTCATCAAGCGCCTGCGCCGCCGCTCGCCCACGCCGCCGGTGCTGGTGCTCACCGCCCGGGATGCGCTGCAAGATCGCGTGCGCGGCCTCGATCTGGGTGCCGACGATTACATGACCAAGCCGTTCGAGTTGCCAGAACTGGAGGCGCGCGTGCGGGCATTGATACGCCGTGGCGCTGCCGGTGGTAACACATTGTTTTCAAACGGAAAATTGCATCTGGATGCCGCTGGACGCCGGGTTACCGTGGGCGACCTGCCGCTGGATTTGTCGGCGCGCGAGCTCGGTGTGTTAGAAGTGTTGATGATGCGCAGCGGCCGCGTGGTGAGTAAAGACCAACTCGCCGAAAAACTCTACGGTTGGGACGAAGATGTGGGTGCCAACGCCATTGAAGTCTGCGTGCACCGGCTGCGCAAAAAAATCGAACCGTCTGGCGTGGTGATTCGCACCATACGCGGGCTCGGCTATCTGATGGAAAAAGACCGCGCATGAAACGCCGTGCCACGCTACGCCGACAAGTACTGGCGTGGGTGTCCATTCCACTGGGCATTTTGTGGATCATCAGTGCGTACATCGATTACGACATCGCCAAGCGCTACGTCAACGTGGCCTACGACCGCGCGCTGCTGGAATCCGCGCTCGACATTGGTCGCCAGGTGCGTGTGCTGCGCGGGCGCATCTATGTGGATCTGCCGGAAGTCGCCATACAAATGCTGCGCACACGCGAGACCGGCCAACTCTATTACATGGTGACCGGGCCGGACCGCGAATACATCACTGGCGAGCCGGACATCAAACCCGCGCAGCCATCCAAGACCGGCCAAGCTCTGTACTACGACGACACCTATCGTGATCAGCCGGTGCGCGTGGCGGCGATTCAGTTACCGGTAGAAACCGAAGACATCCGTGGACAAGTCACGGTGTATGTGATGGAGACGCAACGCGCGCGCGCAGATCTGGTGCGCGAACTGTCCCTTGGCTTTGCGCTGCCACAGGCGCTACTGGCGATGTTGGCGTTTGTGGTGATCTGGTTTTCAGTCATGCGCGCACTCGCCCCGTTGTCCGTGCTGCAGCAGGAAATCGAGCAACGCTCGCATCGCGATTTGTCGGCACTGCCCACTGAGCGTGTGCCACAGGAAGTGCGCCCGCTCATCGAATCCATGAACGCCCTGCTGCACCGGCTGAGCGCGGCGCTGTCGTCGCAGCAACGCTTTATCGCCGACGCCGCGCATCAGTTACGCACGCCTATCGCCGGCCTGCGCACGCAAACCGAACTGGCGCTGCGCCTCACCAAGCCCGATGAGGTTCGCAACAGTCTCACCCAATTGCAAACTGCAGCCGCACACACCACGCATCTGGTCAATCAACTGCTATCGCTGGCGCGTGCCGAGCCGTCTGCCGAACACGCGCAGGCGACAGAACGGCTGGACATGGCGGCGCTGATACGCACCACCACCACCGAGTGGGTGCCGCGCGCGCTGGAACGCGGCATCGATTTGGGCTTTGACGGCCCCGAGGCGCCGGCACATCTGAACGGCGACGCCTTTCTGCTGCGCGAAATGCTCGGCAACCTGATCGACAACGCCATACGCTACACGCCCAGCGGCGGCCATGTCACCGTGCGTCTCACGCCGGAGCACGGTGCGCTGCGCATTGAAGTGGACGACGATGGCCCCGGCATTCCCGAAGCCGAACGCGACGCGGTGCTGGAACGCTTTCACCGCGTGTTAGGTACCGGTGTGGAAGGCTGCGGGCTGGGCCTCGCCATCGTGCGTGAAATCGTGCTGCGCCACGGCGGCACCATCAAACTACTCGCGGCAACCGGAGATCACGGCACGTTGGCGCAGATTACTTTGCCAGCGGCCGCATGAGGTTCAACGATCAGATGGGCTGCGGCTGCGGCAATATCGTATCTAATTGATTTAATTCACTTTTTTCTTTTTCTTCTTGCTGCAACGCCCACATCTGCGCGTACAGGCCATCTTGCGCCAGCAGTTCGCGGTGCGTGCCGCGCTCAACGATGCGCCCGTGATCCATCACCAGAATCTGATCCGCATCCATCACCGTGGACAGCCGGTGCGCGATGACCAGTGTGGTGTGGCCTTGGGCGATACGGGTGAGTTCTTCCTGTATCGCCTTTTCGGATTTTGAATCCAGCGCCGAAGTCGCCTCATCAAAAATCAGGATGCGCGGATTTTTCAGTATGGCGCGCGCAATCGCCACGCGCTGTTTTTCACCGCCTGAGAGTTTGAGCCCGCGCTCGCCTACCGGCGATTCGTAACCGTCGGGCAGGCTCACAATAAAATCGTGGATATGCGCAGCGCGCGCAGCCTCGAACACTTCTTCATGCGCAGCACCGGTGCGGCCATAATGAATATTGTAAAAAATCGTGTCGTTAAACAGCACCGTATCCTGCGGCACGATGCCGGTTGCCGCGCGCAGGCTCGACTGTTGCACGTCGCGAATATCCGCACCATTCACGCGGATGGCACCGCCGCCCACGTCGTAAAAGCGATACAGCAACCGCGCCAGCGTGGATTTGCCCGAGCCGCTATGGCCCACCACCGCCACCTTGGCACCGGCGGGAATGTCGAAGCTCACATCGAACAGAATTTGCCGCTCCGGCTCGTAGCTGAAATTGACGCCTTCAAACTTGACCGTTGCCGGACCGTCCGACAGCGGCTGTGCGCTGGGCTTATCCTGAATTTCACGGTTTTCTTCGAGCAGGCGGAACATGCGATCCATGTCGATCAGCGACTGCTTGATTTCACGATAGGCCATACCCAGAAAATTCAGCGGGATATAGAGCTGAATCAACAAGGCGTTGACCAGCACCAAATCGCCCAGCGTTAAATTTTTTGCGGCCACACCCTGCGCCGCTAGCACCATCAAGGTGGTTGCGGCCACGGCAATAATGGCGCTTTGGCCGATGTTGAGCAGCCCCAGCGAGGCCTCGGTTTTGACGGCGGCAGCTTCGTAGCTCACTAGGTTGGCGTCGTAGCGCTGCGCCTCGAATTCTTCGTTGTTGAAATACTTCACCGTTTCGTAATTGAGCAGGCTATCGACGGCGCGCGTATTGGCTTTGGAATCCAGCTCGTTGGCGCGGCGGCGAATCGCCGTGCGCCACTCGGTGATCGAAATGGTAAATGCAATATAGGCTATCACCGCAGCAAACGTCACCGCCACAAAACGCCAGTCGAACTGCGCGAACAGCACGCCGGCCACCAGCAAAAATTCCAAAATCACCGGAATAATCGAAAACAGCATGAAGGTCAGCAACGTGGAAATGCCACGCGAGCCGCGCTCGATATCGCGCGTCATGCCGCCGGTTTGCCGGTTCAGATGAAAACGCAACGACAGGCTGTGCAAGTGACGGAACACATTCAACGCCACGCGCCGCACCGCACGCTGCGCCACGCGCACGAACACCATGTCGCGCAGTTCAGCAAACATCGTATTGGCAAAGCGCAAGAAACCATACGCCACCAGCAACAGCATCGGTGCCGCGAGCACTTGCTGCGTGGGCGATAGATCGTCGACGATGGCCTTCATCAACAACGGCACGCCGACGTTGGCGAGTTTGGCTATGACCAGAAACACCAACGCAATCGCCACGCGCCCCTTGTATTCCCACAAAAACGGCAACAACGTGGGCACCACGCGCCACTCATTGCGTTTGTCGGTTGGTGGCGCGGTCGCCGCGTCAATAGTGCCCACGCCGCTGGTTTGTGGAATGGTACTCACGCGTTACTCCGGAATCGTTGGGCCGCAAAAGGCATAATATAAATTACTCAATAAAATCAATTAGTTACAATAAAACCCATCGGTTACAATAAAACCCATTGGTTACAATAAAACCAATTCGCAAGTCAATGCGCGGTGATCCGAGCTTTGCCGCCAGTGGGGCACACGCTGCACGCGCGCGCTGCAGACGCGAAAGCCACGGGTATATATGCGGTCAAGACGCAGAAAAGGCAAGACTGCCGGAAAACTAAACGCGGGCCGCCCGCCGCTGGCTTCGAACACTTCTTGCATATTGAGCGGATGCGCGAACTCGTGCGTGGCACGATGCCGCCAGTGCCAATCGTTGAAATCGCCAGCGACAATCAAGGGCGCTGCGGCGGGCACCGCGCGCTCGACGCGCTGACGCAAACGCTCGAGCTGGCGACCGCGCCCGCGCGCCGTTAGCGCCAGATGCACGCACACGCAATGCAGTGTTTCGCGCCAACCCGGCACCGCGATTTCAGCGTGCAGCAGGCCGCGGCTTTCGAAACGATGCGCAGATATATCCTGATTTTCCCAGCGCACGATGGGAAACCGCGACAGGATCGCGTTGCCGTGGTCGCCAAGGTCGTACACGGCATTGCGTCCGTAGGCGTGGGCTTGCCACGTCAAATCGGCGAGAAACTCGTGCTGCGGCTGGCTGGGCCAGTTTCCGTGGCGCCGCGCATGGCCGTCGTGCCGTCCGGCGACTTCCTGCAAAAAAACCAAATCGGCATTGAGCGCGCGCAATTGATCGCGCAATGAGTGAATGACCACGCGCCGGTTAAAGAGCGACAAGCCTTTGTGAATATTGTAGGTCGCCACCCGCAGTGGCAGGCCGGGCGCGGATGCCGAGGAATCCATCTATGAAAAACGGCGTGCCGCTTGCGCGACACGCCGCTGTTGAATCAAGCGGGATTTCAGGAAACCGCCAGCATGCGATCCAGTGTAATGCGTGCGAGATCGGCTTCGCGTGGCGGCACCTTGATCGGATTGACCACTTTGCCGGCCACCAGATTTTCCAGTGTCCAAGCCAAGTGCTGCGGATCAATGCGCGCCATAGTCGAGCACATGCACACGGTGGGCGCCATGAACTGCACCACCTTGCCCTGCGGCTTGAATTCTTCCGCGAGGCGATTCACCAGATTCAACTCGGTGCCCACCAGCCAGCGCGTGCCCGGCGCGCTGGACGCGATGGTCTTGAGGATGTAGTCAGTCGAACCGACGTAATCCGACAGTTTGCACACTTCAAAATTACACTCCGGATGGCTGATCACCGCGCCGGTCGGATTTTGCTGACGCCAGCGCAGGATGTGCGAGGCTTGGAACATTTGGTGCACGGAGCAGTGCCCTTTCCACAGCAGCACTTTCGCCATTTTGATTTGCTGTGCGGTCAAGCCACCCATCGGCAAATCCGGATCCCACACCAGCATTTCCGCCAGCGGGATATCCATCAAATAACCCGTCCAGCGGCCCAAATGTTGATCGGGGAAGAACAACACTTTCTCGCGGCGCGCGAACGCCCACTGCAATATCTGCCGCGCGTTGCTGGAGGTGCAGACAATGCCACCATGCTCACCGCAGAACGCTTTGAGATCGGCGGCGGAATTGATGTAGGTAATCGGCGTAATGGTTTCGTCGGCGTTCAGCACTTCGCCGATTTCACGCCACGCGCGCTCCACCTTGGTGAGATTCGCCATGTCGGCCATGGAGCAGCCCGCGCTCATGTCGGGCAGAATCACGGTCTGCTCGGGCTTGGACAAAATGTCCGCCACTTCGGCCATGAAGTGTACGCCGCAAAACACCAGATAGTCGGCATCGGTGCGCGATGCGAGCTTCGATAGCCCCAATGAATCGCCCACCAAATCGGCATGGCGATACACATCAGCGCGCTGGTAGTGGTGGCCAAGTATCGATACGCGCTGGCCCAGCGCCTTTTTGGCGGCGAGGATGCGCGGCTGACAGTCGTCGTCAGCCAGCGGCTTGTAACGGTCAAATTTGATCGGACTTACAGTAGCGTTTTCCATATTGCCCTTTCAATTGTGCCTGCGTTGCGCTTTTTCAACTGCCTCGGTGGCAAAACACATAAAGACTTGGAAAGATATCACATTACTCTAACGTTCAGACCCGTTTTCCGCTGCGGAATTCCCGTCGGCAGTGTTGCAATAATGTGCGTACGCACAAACGGTTTACCGCCATTTCAGCCAGCGGCACGATTTAACACATTATTTTCACGGACTCTGACGGGCAGCTCGCGGATCGCCGCGACGTTGCTCCATGAAAAGCACTGCTCCGCCGCCGCCTGCCACGGCAACCATTGATATTGCGTGTGCTCTTTGGGTGCCAGCGTTACCGGCAGCGGCGCGGGCAGTTCGAGGCTAAACACGTGTTCCTGATTGTGCGTGGTGCCGGGCGCGTAACGGCCGCTCCAGCGCGAGAAAATTTCGAACTGGTTTTGCTTATTCCAGTTGCGCAGCGGGTACCGCGTTGCGTCGATACCGGTTTCTTCACCCACTTCGCGCACGGCGGTAGCTTCGAGCAGCTCATCCACGCTGTCCACGCTGCCGGTGACCGATTGCCAGAAGCCTGGCCGGTCCGCGCGCTCGATCAGCAGCACGTGCAAATCAGCCGTGTGTATGACCACCAAAACCGAAATCGGGATTTTGTAGGCCAATCCGGGAAACCTGCTGCGTTAGTACGCCGGCAGAGCCTTGGCGCCGTCTACCAGCACAAAGAACGCCGTGCCTTTCGCTTTCCAGAAGTCCGCCGCCTCGCGTAGCACGTCGAGCGCGGTTTCGTAGTCTTCCGGCGCGCCGAGGGCGAATTTTTCGTGGCCAGCGAGATGCAGCACGAAGCCCGAACCTTTGAGCCAGTTAAGATCGCGCAGACAATCGGCCAGCGCATCCCAGTTGCCGCCAAAATACGACGGCAGTTTGAGTTGCCGCGCGCACAGGGCCATAAACTGCGGCTTGCTGGACACAATATGCAGCGGCAAATCCAGCCACACCATATTCGTTTTCTTCGCTTGCAAACGCAGACTGTCCAGCGACTCCGGCGTGCAATACACGCCAGATCGTTTGGCCTCGATGGCCGCTATCGAGTTACGCGAGACGCTCATGGCGCTATCCGTTTAAAGGTTGTGTAGTGATCGTCGCTGTAATATTTGTCGCCGCCCTTGCCCGCGACGATACGCCGCGCGCCACGATGATTGACGCCCGGCGTCTTGACCGTGAATTCCTGGTAGTAGCCGCGATCCTTCAGTGGCAAGCGCTTTTCAAAATTGCCGAACACAATGCCATCGCGATCGTAAGGATACGGCCCGCCCTTGTCGATGAGTTTCAGCGTCGCGCGCGCCTCGGGCGGCAAAGCGGCAACACTGATTTCGCCCAAGCGAAATTGCACGCGCTCACGCGGCGCGGCTTGCGAGCCAGGCGCTGCGTCACGCTGCGCCGCCACCGGCCCAGCGATGGCCACTGCCAGCAGAAAAATACATAACCAATTGATTTTATTGAGTATTTTTTTCACAGATCGACATCCTTTAATTCCTGCCCCTCAACGCTGCATTGCGTCTTTGATGCAAAGGTAACCTTACTACGATGCCGCCGCTGTTTCCACCGTGCGCAGCCGGATGTGCAATTCACGCAACTGCTTTTCATCCACCACGTTCGGCGCTTGCGTGAGCAAACACTGCGCACGCTGCGTTTTCGGAAACGCAATCACATCGCGTATCGAATCCGCGCCGGCCATCAGGGTGACAATGCGATCCAAACCAAACGCAATGCCGCCGTGCGGCGGCGCGCCGTATTGCAAGGCCTTCAACAGAAAGCCAAATTTGGCCTCGGCTTCTTCGGCATTGATACCCAGCGCGGTAAATACTTTCGACTGCACGTCCTGCCGATGGATACGCACTGAGCCGCCGCCGATTTCCCAACCATTCAACACCATGTCGTGCGCAATGGCGCGCGCTTTGCCCGGATCGGTGGCGAGATAATCCTCGTGCCCCGCCGCAGGCGCGGTAAACGGATGGTGCATGGCGTTCCAGCGCTTGCCTTCTTCGTCCCACTCGAACATGGGGAAATCCAGCACCCACAGCGGCTTCCATTCCTTGCTGGCAAAACCGCGCTCATGACCGATTTTGGCGCGCAGCGCACCCAGCGCCTCATTCACCACTTTGGCTTTGTCCGCGCCAAAGAAAATCAGGTCGCCGTTCTTGGCACCCGTGCGCTCTATCGCGGCTTTCAATGCGGCCCCGGACAGATTTTTCACGATGGGCGACTGCAAGCCCGTTTCGTTTAACTGGGTGACATCGTTGATTTTGATGTATGCGAGCCCCTTGGCACCGTAGATTTTGCTGAACTCGGTATACGCGTCAATCTCGCCGCGCGTGAGTGTGGCGCCACCCGGCACCAGCAGGCCCGCAACACGTCCGCCCGGCGTGTTGGCGGGGCCGGAGAACACCTTGAACGCGACATCTTTCATCGCATCAGTGAGCTCGGTAAGCTTAAGCGTCACACGCATGTCGGGCTTGTCGGAGCCATACACCGACATGGCTTCATCGAACGGCATGCGCGGAAACGGCTGCGGCAAATCAATATCCAGCACCGCTTTAAACACGGAACAGATCATCTTTTCCATCATGTCCGTGATTTCAAGCTGTGTCAGGAATGAGGTCTCGATATCAATTTGCGTGAATTCCGGCTGGCGGTCGGCGCGCAAGTCTTCGTCGCGAAAGCATTTGACGATTTGGTAATAGCGGTCAAAGCCCGACACCATAAGCATTTGCTTGAACAACTGCGGTGATTGCGGCAACGCAAAAAACTCACCGGAATGCACGCGCGACGGCACCAGATAATCGCGCGCGCCCTCCGGCGTGGAGCGCGTCAGCATCGGCGTTTCGATATCGATAAAACCCAATTTATCCAAATAATTACGTATGGCCATGGCTGTGCGGTAACGCAGCCGCATGTTTTTTTGCATGGCCGGGCGGCGCAAATCGAGAAAGCGGTATTCGAGGCGCACGTTTTCTGACAGCGATTCGTCGTCCATCAAAAACGGCGGCGTCAGTGACGGATTCAAAATCTCAATCGATTGCGCCAGCACCTCAATTTCGCCACTCACCAGATTGGCATTCACCGTGCCCTCGGGGCGCGGACGCACTTTGCCCGTGACGCTCACCACGAATTCGTTACGCAGCGTCTCTGCAATTTTAAAAGTTGCGGGGTTGTCCGGGTCGCACACGATTTGCAGCAAGCCTTCGCGGTCGCGCATATCAATAAAAATCACACCGCCATGATCGCGGCGCCGATGCACCCAGCCCTGCGCTGTCACGACCTGTCCCAGATGTTTGCGGCTCACCAGCCCGCAGTATTCGCTACGCATGTATTTGACTCAATCTTGACCAAAAATTATTCGTTTGCCGCGCGCGCTTGCGCCACCGGTGCCACCGGCGGTACCGGCGCGAGCACAGGCGCGGACGGACGGACGTTTGTGTTGCTTGAATCACTATCCGATGTCACCACGCCCATCGAGATAATGTATTTCAGCGCTTCATCAACACTCATGTCGAGCTCAATCACTTCAGCGCGCTTGACGTAAAAATAGAACCCGTTGACCGGGCTGGGGGTGGTGGGAATGAACACTGCCACATGCTCATCCGGAAAATGCCGGTTCAGCTCGCCCGGCACATTGGTTTGAAACGCCAGCGACCAAGCCTGCGGATGGGGATAGCGCACCAGCAGCACTTTGCGAAACGCATGGCCCGACCCCGAAAACAGCGTGTCGCTAACCTGCTTGACCGCCTTGTAAATGGAATTCACCACGGGAATATGAAACAGCACGGCTTCCCAAAACCGCACCAGCTTCTGGCCAATAAAGTTTGCGGCGAGCACGCCCGTGAGAAACACCACCGCCAGTGTCAAAATGACCCCTAGGCCCGGAATATGCACGCCCAACCAGTTTTCGGTGCGCAATGCCCGCGGCATCAGCAACAAGGTTTGATCCATGGTGCTCACCAGCAGATTGAGCACCCACACGGTGATCGCCAGCGGCACCCAGATCAGCAGGCCGGTCAGTAAATAGCGCTTGAAAAAACTCTTCTTAGACATGTCAAAAGGCAAAATTTAATCAGGGCATACCGGCAGTGCACGGCGCATCGCGTCTGCAACTAGCAACGCACACCCGACGCAATCGTTACAACGCAATTGCGCTAACGGGTGCCCGCTCAAGTGTTGCTGGACGTGCTGGAAGTCGCTGCAGCGCTGGATGCACTGGACTTGCTGGCGGTCGCAGAGGCTGATGAGATCGAAGGGGTCGAAGGGGTCGATGGGGTCGCGCCCGACGACGACCCTGATGAACCGCCGCCACTGGATTCTGACTTCGCAGCCGTGGTCGATGCCGCAGATTCGGTCTTGCCGTCGGTCTTACCGCCTTCGGCCTTGGCGGACGTATCTGATTGTTTTTCTTTAGTTTTTTTGGCTGCGCTGGTGTTTTTTCCGCCGTCACGAAAATCGGTCACGTACCAGCCGCTGCCCTTCAACTGAAACCCGGCGGCGGTGACCATTTTGTTGAGCGCCGGCTTTTTGCAGTCCGGGCAATCCGTCAGACGCGGATCACTCATGCGCTGAATGAATTCTTTCTGGAAGCCACAACTGTCACAGCGATACTCGTAAATCGGCATTTGCCACTCCAAAAACAGCGAAAATTCTCAACGGACGATTATACCGCAGCCACTCGTGTCGCCATGACATAACCCTGCGCAACGCGCTCCACTGGGTATCCGGTTAAACCTAAAAACCGCCATTAGCCACAGAGGACGCCGAGGAAAAACAACTACCGGTCTGCAACGTTTACTCACCCACCGGGGGAACCGGTGAATCACGGTAACGCCCGGATTCCTCTCGGTGTTCTCGGCGTCCTCTGTGGCAAAAGCCGTTTATCGGTTAGAGCAGAATTTCACCCGAGTCATCTGCGGTATTTCGCTACGGCACAAGGCGCTGCGCTGTCCCGCCCCATGGGATCAGCAATAAAAAATATCATAACTAATTGATTTATAACATTTTTTATTGAGGGTCAGCAACCGCTACACAAAAAAACGGCACCCGCAGGTGCCGCTGATTTACGCGTTACCGCTGTCGCGCTAAAACGGAATGTCGTCATCCATTTCATCAAAGCCGCCGCCTTTTTTCGCCGGCGCGCGTTTCTCGCCACCACCGCTGGAGCCGGCGCTAGCACCGCTACCGCCGCCGCCGCCGCCGCCGCCACCCGCAGACGCCGGTTGTTCACGCACCATGTTGTCTGAGCCGCCGCGGCTGCCGAGCAATTGCATGCGGTCGCCACGAATTTCGGTGGTGTAGCGATCTTGGCCTTCTTTGTCTTTCCATTTGTTGGTGCGGATGCTGCCTTCGATGTACACCGGCGAGCCTTTTTTCAAGTATTCCCCGGCGATCTCGGCCTGACGGCCAAAGAACGCCACGCGGTGCCACTCGGTGTGCTCTTGCATCGCGCCGCTTTTGTCTTTGAATTTGTCCGTGGTGGCGATGCTGAAATTGGCCACGGCGTCGCCGCTCGGCAGATAGCGCATTTCGGGATCTTTGCCCAAGTTTCCGACCAGAATAACTTTGTTCACTGATGCCATGCTTGACTCCTGAATAAATTATTGCGCGGGCGCGCTTGCCGGAGCAGGTGCCGCCGCAGTATCGCTTGCCGCCTTGAGTGAATGTCGCGGCGGCGGCTCGCGCATGCCTGACGCTAGTATAAGCCAGATCGCCAACAGCACGGCACCCGGCACGACGATGGCGGTCACGCCCCAATGACTGTACAGAAAGCCACCTGCAGCCGCACCCGCGAATGCGCCCAAAAACTGCACGCTGCTATAGATGCCAATGGCCGCGCCCTTGAGTTGCGGCGGCGCGATGCGCGACACCAGCGACGGCAGCATCGCCTCCAGCACATTAAATGGTGTAAAAAAGATCAATAAAAACAGAGCGATAGGCCACATCCCGCCCAACAGCCACGGCATCGCCCCTTGCACCGCCAGCAATAGCGCAACAGCCCCCACAAACCAGCGCTTGAGCCGGCCCGGCGCGTGCGCCCCCATCACCGCAGGCAGCATCAACACGAACGACGCTAGCATCACCGGCAGATAAACCTTCCAGTGTTGACCGAGCGGCAGCCCGGCGTCGCGCAAGGCAAACGGCACGGCGATAAACATCGCCATCAGCACGGCGTGCAGCGTAAAAATGCCCCAGTTCAGCCGCATGAGTTGCGCATCAGCCAGCACTAATTTGAGATCGGCACGCAAGGTACCGGCGCGCGTCGGCGGCGTCTCAGTCACAGCAGGCACCACGCGCCACACCACGCCCATCGCCACCACGGCCAGCACGCCGGTCAAGGCAAAAATGCCCGGCACGCCGATCATCTGGTTAAGCCACGGCGCGGCCACCAGCGACATAGTAAACACCAGCCCGATGGTGGAACCGATCATGGCCATGGATTTGGTGCGATGCTCCTCGCGCGTCAAGTCAGAGGCCAGCGCCATGACCGCCGCCGAAATCGCCCCTGCGCCCTGCAACACACGGCCCGCGATCACCACATAAATATTCGGCGCAGCCGCCGCGACGACACTGCCCACGGCAAAGACAATCAGCCCCGCATAGATGACCGGCTTGCGCCCGAAGCGGTCAGAGCACCAGCCCAAGGGAAATTGCATAATTGCCTGCATCAGCCCGTACGCGCCGATGGCAATTCCCGCCAGCGTTAAATTGCTGCCGCCGGGCAGGGTTTCCGCGTAAATCGCGAACACCGGCAAGATGACAAACATGCCAAACAGCCGCAGCCCGAATACGCTGGCGAGCGCAAGACTGGCACGCAGCTCAAGCGCGCTCATACGGGAGGGGGAAGACATGGGGAAAAACGGCGTAGGACTTGGACGCAAAGACGGGTATATTAGCAGGTTTACATTTTCCGACGGGTTGCAAATTGGCCATCAGCACGAATGTCATCCCAATGCCGGGCGCGAAGGTTGAGCAGTCGGCGCGGACGCTACCTCTGGCCGGCGAGCCGATGCAGTACATCCGCGTGCGCGGCGCACGCACGCACAACCTGAAGAATATCAACGTTGACTTGCCACGCAATCGGCTGGTGGTGATCACCGGTTTATCAGGCTCGGGCAAATCGTCACTGGCATTTGACACGCTCTACGCCGAGGGCCAGCGACGTTACGTAGAATCGCTGTCGGCGTACGCGCGGCAGTTTTTGCAGATCATGGAAAAGCCCGATGTCGATTTGATCGACGGCCTGTCACCGGCGATTTCCATAGAGCAAAAAGCGACCAGCCATAACCCGCGTTCGACCGTTGGCACTATTACCGAGATACACGATTATCTGCGCCTCTTGTTCGCGCGCGTGGGCGATCCGCATTGCCCCGATCACGGCAAGCGCCTCGAAGCACAAAGTGTGTCGCAAATGGTGGATCACGTCATGCTGTTGCCGGCCGACACGCGCGTGATGATCGTGGCACCGCTCGTCTCCGGGCGCAAAGGCGAGCAGACCGATTTATTCGAGGAGCTGCGCGCGCAAGGTTTCACGCGGCTGCGCATCGACGGTACGGTGTACGAAGTCGACGCATTGCCGAAGCTCAAAAAGAACAACAAGCACACTGTCGATGTGATTGTGGATCGCTTGCGCGTGCGTGAAGATGCCAAGCAGCGGCTGGCGGAATCGTTTGAAACCGCGCTGCGTCACGCCGAGGGCCGCGCGCTGGCCGTCGAAATGGACGGTGGCAAAGAACATTTGTTTTCCGCCAAGTTCGCCTGCCCGGTATGCAGCTATTCACTACCAGAACTTGAGCCGCGTTTGTTTTCGTTCAACAATCCGATGGGTGCCTGCCCGCGCTGCGACGGCATCGGCCACGTCAGCTTTTACGACCCCAAACGCGTGGTGGCGTTTCCGGATTTGTCGCTGGCCTCCGGCGCCATCAAGGGCTGGGACCGGCGCAACCAGTTTTTTTACGACATGCTGCAAAGCCTCGCGCGGCACTATGGCTTTAATCTCGAAGCGCCGTATCACGAGCTCACCGACGAGGTGAAGCATCTTATTCTGAACGGCTCCGGCAGCGAAAAAATCGCCTTCAGTTACGTGGGCGAACGCGGTAAAGCCACGGTGCGTGAGCATACGTTCGAGGGCGTGCTGCCGAACCTCGAACGCCGCTATCGTGAAACCGATTCGGTATTGGTGCGCGAGGAACTCGCCAAGTATCTCAATTCCCAAACTTGCCCCGATTGCGTCGGCACGCGCTTGCGGCGAGAGGCGCGGCATGTCACCGTCGGTGAAAAAAACATCCATGAAATCAGCAACTTAGCCTTGGATCGGGCTGTAGCGTTTTTCGCTACCATGGATATCAGCGGTGCGCGGCGGGCGATTGCCGACAAAATTGTGCATGAGATTTCCAACCGGCTGCAGTTTTTGGTGAATGTGGGCCTCGACTATTTATCGCTGGATCGTGCGGCAGACACTCTGTCCGGCGGCGAAGCGCAGCGCATTCGGCTGGCCTCGCAAATCGGATCAGGCCTGACCGGCGTGATGTATGTGCTAGACGAGCCTTCGATTGGTCTGCATCAACGCGACAACGAGCGGCTGATCGGAACCCTGAAGCGCCTGCGCGATATTGGGAATTCCGTGATTGTGGTCGAGCACGACGAAGAAGCCATCATGAGCGCCGATTACGTGGTGGATATGGGCTTGGGCGCGGGCGTCCATGGCGGCCGCGTCATTGCTGAGGGTACGGCTGCGGAAGTCTGCGCGCATGCCGAGTCGCTCACCGGCCAGTATTTGTCGGGTCGGCGCAAAATTGCCGTGCCGGCGCTGCGTCATCCGGTCAATGAGCAGCGGCGGCTGGTGGTGCAAGGTGCTACCGGTAACAACCTCAAAAACGTGACCGTGGGCATCCCGGTGGGGCTTTTCGTGTGCATCACGGGGGTGTCCGGCTCGGGCAAATCAACGCTCATCAATGACACCCTGTACACTGCCACCGCGCAACATCTCTACGGCAGCAGTGCAGAGCCGGCACCGCACGAGGCCATCGTGGGCTTGGAATTTTTCGACAAAGTGGTAAACGTCGATCAAAGCCCGATAGGCCGCACGCCGCGTTCGAACCCGGCCACTTACACCGGCTTGTTTACGCCGATACGCGATTTGTTCGCCGGTGTGCCGGCTGCACGCGAGCGCGGCTACGGCGCGGGGCGCTTTTCGTTTAACGTCAAAGGGGGACGCTGCGAATCGTGCCAAGGTGACGGCATGCTGAAAGTGGAAATGCACTTTCTGCCAGACGTTTACGTGCCATGCGACGTGTGCCAAGGCAAACGCTACAACCGCGAAACGCTGCAAATCCTCTACAAAGGCAAAAGCGTCAACGACGTGCTGGGTATGACGGTCGAAGTTGCCACGGAGTTTTTTAGCGCGGTACCAGCGATTTCGCGCAAGCTGCAAACGCTGCTGGATGTGGGGCTGGGCTACATCAAGCTCGGGCAAAGCGCGATTACGCTTTCGGGTGGCGAAGCGCAGCGCGTGAAGCTCGCGCTGGAACTTTCCAAGCGCGACACCGGACGCACGCTTTACATCCTAGATGAGCCGACTACCGGGCTGCATTTTCACGACATCGACATGCTGTTGCACGTGCTGCACCGACTGCGCGACCACGGCAACACCGTGGTGGTCATCGAGCACAATCTGGATGTGATTAAAACCGCCGACTGGATCATCGACCTCGGCCCCGAAGGCGGCAACGGCGGCGGACGCATTCTCATCGAGGGCACACCGGAACAAGTGGCGCAGCACGCTGAAAGCCACACCGCGCGCTTTCTGCAAGCGGCGTTGCAATGACGGCAGCGCTAGCACCGCGCGACTTGCTGTTAGGCAGCTTTCAAGCCGCGTTGGCGGCGGCTGATCCGCTGAAAGTCGTTGGCGCGTATTTGCCCCAGCCGCCGGTGTCCGGCAAGGGCCGCACATTGGTGGTGGGCGCGGGCAAGGCTGCAGCGTCAATGGCGCTGGCCGTTGAACAACATTGGCCGCCCGGCGCACCGCTGGATGGCGTGGTGATTACGCGTTACCAGCATGGCCTGCTCACCAATCGCATCACGGTGATCGAAGCCGGGCACCCGGTGCCTGATGAAGCCGGCGAGAAAGCCGCACAGGAAATCCTGCGGCGCGTGAAGGCGCTGACACCCAACGATCGGCTGCTGGTGCTGGTATCCGGCGGCGGCTCAAGTCTGCTCACCTTGCCTGCTGAAGGCATTGCGATTGAAGATATAAAATCCCTTACAAAACAATTACTTGCATCCGGTGCACCGATCCAGGACATGAATGTGGTGCGCAAGCATCTGTCGGCGATTCAGGGCGGTCGGCTCGCCGCCGCTTGCCGAGCGCCGGTGACTGCCTTGGTGATATCGGATGTTACCGGCGACGACCCCACGCACATCGCCTCCGGCCCCTGCGCACCGGATGTCAGCACCTATCAGGATGCCCTGAATGTGCTTGCGCGCTACGGCGTCACGCCGCCTAGTGCGATTGCGAAGCATTTCGCGCGCGGTGTGGCAGGTGAAATTGCTGAAACGCTGAAACCCGGCGACAAGGTATTCGAGCGCGTGGAAAACCGCGTCATCGCCACCGCGCATGCGTCGCTCGACGCTGCGGCAGCGTTTTTCAAAACACACGGCGTGCAGCCGGTGATACTCGGCGATTCGGTCACCGGCGAAGCACGCGAAGTAGCCAAAGTCTATGGCGCGCTGGCGCGTGAGGTGCGGCTACACGGCGCGCCATGGAAACCGCCGGTGGCGCTGATCTCCGGCGGCGAGTGCACCGTGACGATAAAGGGCAAGGGACGCGGCGGGCGCTGCACGGAGTTTTTGCTGTCGCTCGCAGTCGATCTCGACGGCGCAGCCAACATACACGCCCTAGCCTGCGACACCGATGGCATCGATGGCTCGGAGAACAACGCCGGCGCGATTTTGACGCCCGATGCGCTAGTGCGGGCGGCGACGAAAAAACTGAACGCTGCGCAGTTACTGGATCACAACGACGGCTACCGCTTTTTTGACCTGCTCGACGACTTGGTAGTCACCGGTCCGACGCGCACCAACGTGAATGATTTTCGTGCCATATTGATTACATAATCGGCCCTGCAAAATTCAAATCCGAGCCAAGTTTACAGTCCAGCGCCGACTGATGCAGCGAAAACGCGAGTAAGCAGCACAGACGCGAAGCGTGCCATAGTCCCCGAAGATTGCGCCCAGCCTGCGTAGACGTAGCGCGGCACAATAGAAGCGGCAGAATACAGGCGTAAAAAAACGCCCCAAGCCCCAGACCGACGATCTCCCGCATCAACCAGCGAATGTTATAGCCCGCTGCACAGCTTAACGCGTGCAACGCATCGCCGAGCGCGCGCGCCAACCAGCAGCGCCGTCCAACTGCGAATGAAGTTGGGTGTATCACTTAAACTCACTGCATTATTGTCTTGACTACGGGGTCCACTTTAACCAAAAAAAACCGGCCCTGAATTCAGGGCCGGCTTTTTGTTGCGATGTTGCTGCTAAGTCGTCGCTTCTTCTTTGGCGGGTGCCGCTTTGGCCGTGGGCTCCGGGCGATCCACGAGTTCAACAAACGCCATCGGCGCATTGTCGCCTTTGCGGAAGCCAAACTTCAGGATGCGCGTATAACCACCATTGCGCTTGGCATAGCGTGGGCCGATTTCCGCGAACAGTTTAACCACCATACCGCGGTCGCGCAGGCGGTTAAAAGCCAGTCGGCGGTTAGCGAGTGTGGGCGATTTTCCGAGCGTGATGATGGGCTCGACGACACGGCGCAACTCTTTGGCCTTGGGCAACGTGGTTTTTATGGCCTCGTGCAGGAGCAAAGAGTTGGTCATGTTGCGCAGCATCGCCAAGCGATGGCTGCTGGTCATGTTTAACTTACGTAATCCCAAGCGGTGACGCATTTTATTTCCTTGTTTTCGTGCTGTCTTTCTTGCTGCCGTTCACGCAACAGCTTAGGGCTTTTCGAGTCCGACAGGCGGCCAGTTCTCGAGCCGCATACCCAGAGTCAGGCCGCGCATGGCGAGCACTTCCTTGATTTCATTGAGCGATTTGCGGCCCAAGTTCGGGGTCTTCAGCAACTCGGTCTCGGAGCGCTGGATCAAATCACCGATGTAGTAAATGTTTTCCGCCTTGAGGCAGTTGGCCGAACGCACGGTGAGTTCAAGATCATCCACCGGTCGCAGCAGCACGGGATCAACCTGCGTGGCGCGTTTTTCTTCGATGGTGGCGGGCGTGCCGGTGAGATCAGAGAATACCGACAACTGCTCGACCATGATGCGCGCAGCGTAGCGCACGGCTTCTTCGGGATCAATGGCACCATTGGTTTCGATGTCCATCACCAGCTTGTCGAGATCGGTGCGTTGTTCGACACGCGCCGATTCCACCGAGTAGCTTACGCGCCGCACCGGGCTGAATGAGGCGTCCAACAGCATGTTGCCTACGCTGCGCGCTTCTTCTTCGACGGCCCTGCGGCTGGTGGCAGCAATGTAACCGCGCCCCTTTTCCACTTTGATCTGCAGCTCGATTTTGCCGCCAGCGGCCAAATGTGCAATCACGTGTTCGGGGTTAATGATTTCAACGTCGTGATTCTGCTCAATGTCAGCGGCGGTGACTACGCCTTCGCCGGATTTTTTGAGGGACAGCGTGGCTTCGTCGCGGTTGTGGAGTTTCAACACCACGCCCTTAAGGTTCAACAGAATATCGACGACATCCTCCTGCACACCATCCAGCGTGGAGTATTCGTGCAACACACCGGCGATGCTGACTTCAGTGGCCGCATAGCCGGGCATGGAGGACAACAAGGTGCGGCGCAGCGCGTTGCCAAGCGTATGGCCATAGCCGCGCTCGAACGGCTCCATAGTGAGCCGCGCATGATGCGTAGAAAGATTCTGAACATCGATGATGCGCGGTTTCAGAAGTGCGGTACTGGACATGGTATAAACGCCCCTTCGCTAATATCGTGATTACTTCGAGTAAAGCTCGACCACGAGCGATTCGTTGATGCTGGACGGAAGCTCACTACGTTGCGGCCGTGCCTTGAATGTGCCTTTCAGCGCCTTGGTATCGACCTCGATCCATTCCGCGCGGCCACGCGATTCAGCAGCTTCGGCGGCGGCTTTGATGCGCAACTGCGTCTTGGAAGCCGCGGCCACTTCGACCACATCGCCTGGACGGCACTGATACGACGGAATATTTACCCGCTTGCCGTTGACCAGAATGCCGTTGTGACGCACCACCTGACGCGCTTCGGTGCGCGAGGCACCAAAACCCATACGGAAGGCCACGGTATCGAGACGACTTTCGAGCATTTGCAGCAGCGCTTCACCTGTCACGCCCTTGCTGGATGCCGCTTCCGCATACACGCGGCGGAACTGGCCTTCGAGCAGGCCGTAAATACGGCGGATTTTCTGCTTTTCACGCAATTGAACGCCGTAGCCCGACAACCGAGCCTGCTTTTGGCCATGCTGGCCGGGCGGGTAGTTACGGCGCTCAATAGCGCATTTGTCGGTGAAACACTTTTCGCCCTTGAGGAACAATTTTTCGCCCTCACGACGGCACTGCCTGCACTTCGGATCGAGATTCCTTGCCACGGTGGGATCCCCTTAGACGCGACGCTTTTTCGGAGGACGGCAGCCGTTGTGCGGCACTGGTGTCACATCCGAAATGCTGGTTATTTTGAAACCCACGGCATTCAGGGCGCGCACTGCGGATTCACGCCCAGGGCCTGGCCCCTTGATACGAACTTCGAGATTTTTGACGCCACATTCGACGGCCAACTTGCCGCATTGCTCGGCTGCAATCTGCGCGGCGAACGGCGTGGATTTGCGCGAGCCTTTGAAGCCATTGCTGCCGGAGGTGGCCCACGCTAGCGCGTTGCCCTGCCGGTCGGTGATGGTCACGATGGTGTTGTTGAATGACGCATGCACGTGGGCAATGCCCTCGGCGACATTCTTCTTGACCTTCTTGCGCACTCGCGTGCTTGCTTTTGCCATGTGTTAATACCTGTAAACGAACCTGTAAACTGAATCGGGCAACTGAACCAAACTTATGCCGTAGTGCCTTTTTGTAACTTCACCGCTGCCTTGCGTGGGCCCTTGCGTGTGCGCGCATTGGTGCGCGTGCGCTGGCCGCGAACCGGCAGGCCGGCGCGATGCCGTTTGCCACGCCACGTGCCCAAGTCCATCAAGCGCTTGATGTTCATGGAGACTTCGCGGCGCAGATCACCTTCAGTCGCAAATTTACCGACCTGCTCGCGCAGCTTGTCCATTTCGGAATCGGACAAGTCTTTCATCTTGCGGGTGATTTCGATGCCAGCGGCAACGCAAATTTTGCGTGCGCGACTACGGCCCACGCCATAAATCGCGGTCAAAGCGATTTCTGCGTGCTGATGATTCGGAATATTGACGCCACCAATACGGGCCATGCTAGGACTCCAATTACGTAACTATTTGATTTTAAATAGTATTTTTAAATCAACCTTGGCGATACCTTAGCCTTGGCGCTGTTTATGGCGCGGGTCTTTACAAATCACTCGCACCACGCGCTTACGCTTCACAACTTTACAGTTGCGACACATCCGTTTTACCGATGCCTGCACTTTCATTTTCCGGCTCCAGTCTATGTTGCTTCAACTACTGTGTTTACTTCACTTCGCGCAAAACACAATCCGACCGCGCGTTAAATACTAATGCGTCATTTCAACGGTCATTTTGTCATCCGACAAAATAAAGATGCAGCGCACGCGAGTTTTTCCTGAAACGAGACCCAACACGACAAGGCCGTTTTCTAGTTTGCCTTTAAGGGTTCCATTCGGTAGGGTTTCTTCGATCGCTCCCCAGCTCTGTACGGTTTCCTCGTTTTTTCATTCTAGCGCGTCGGAAACATTCCACCTTTGAAGTTGGCTTTTTTCAACAAACTCTCATACTGATGCGACATGATGTACGCCTGCACCTGCGACATGAAGTCCATCGTCACCACCACAATAATCAACAATGAAGTGCCGCCAAAATAAAACGGCACCTTTTTCCATACAATCAAAAATTCCGGCAGCAGGCAAACCAGTGTGACGTAAACCGCGCCCACCAAGGTCAACCGCAACGTGATCTTTTCTATATAGCGCGAGGTCTGGTCGCCGGGGCGTATGCCCGGTACAAAAGCACCGCTTTTCTTCAGGTTATCGGCGGTTTCTTTCGGGTTAAACACTAGTGCTGTGTAAAAAAAACAGAAAAATATAATCGCCGACGCATATAGCAAGGTATAAACAGGCTCACCGGGATGCAGCGTCGCTGCAACGTTTTTAAGCCAAGTCACGCCAGCCGAGGTGGAAGTGCCTTCACCAAACCAGCCTACGATCGTCGCTGGGAACAGAATAATCGATGACGCAAATATCGGCGGAATCACGCCCGCCATGTTGAGCTTTAGCGGCAGATGCGAACTTTGCCCGCCATACACCTTGCGCCCCACTTGCCGCTTGGCGTAATTCACCAAAATCTTGCGCTGCCCGCGCTCGACAAAGCACACAAACGCGGTCACACCTACCACCAACACCCCGATAAACAGCACCACCGGTATGGACATCGCACCGGTGCGCACCAGTTCCAACGTGCCACCCACCGCCTGCGGGAAGCCCGCTGCAATGCCTGCAAAAATCAGTAGCGAAATGCCGTTCCCAATACCACGCTCGGTAATCTGCTCACCCAGCCACATCAAAAACATGGTGCCGGTGGTCAACGTCACCATCGCAGTCAAGCGAAACACCAAGCCCGGATCAATCACCAACCCGCGTTGGCTTTCCAGCCCGATGGCAATCGCCATGCTCTGAAACAATGCCAATCCTGCCGTGCCGTAGCGCGTGTACTGCGTAATCTTGCGGCGCCCTGCTTCGCCTTCTTTTTTCAAGGCTTCCAACGTTGGCGACGCAACGGTCATCAACTGCATGATGATCGACGCCGAAATGTAAGGCATGATACCCAACGCAAAAATCGAAAACCGCTCCAGCGCACCACCCGAAAACATGTTGAACATGTCAAGGATGCCACCACGCTGCTGGTTGAACAGGTTAGCGAGTTCGCCCTGATCGATGCCAGGCACCGGAATGAACGAGCCGATTCGGAAGACGATCAACGCGCCGATCAAAAACAGGAAGCGGCGCTTCAAATCGCCTAGTTTTCCTGATGCCAGCAGTGAATCGTTAACGGCCAATGCCCGTTCCTCTTTTACCCGTTACGCCTGCGCAACGACTGGAGCCACTGCATCAATAATTCTACCGCCCGCTTTTTCAATTGCGGCGCGCGCGCCTTTGGTAACACCCAAACCCGTTATGACCACCTTACGCGCTATCGTTCCCGCAAGAATGATTTTTGCCGCCAACGCCGTTTGGTGCGCAAGGCCGGTTTGCTTCAGCACAGCCAAATCTATGTTTTCTGCGCTCACATTTTGCAGGTCACCCAGACGCACCTCAGCGGTATCGCCCGACAACGGCGAGTGAAAACCGCGCTTGGGCAAACGGCGATGCAAGGGCATTTGACCGCCCTCAAAGCCGACTTTATGAAAGCCGCCAGCACGCGCCTTCTGTCCTTTATGGCCCCGCCCCGCTGTCTTACCCAACCCACAGCCCGTACCACGGCCCACTCGCTTGATCGAATGCGTGGAGCCTTTGGCCGGCTTGATAGTGTTTAGTCTCATGGCAAAATTAACTCATTAACTAATTGATTTTAAACAACTTTTACCATATACGACACTTTGTTGATCATGCCGCGATTTGCGGGCGTGTCGATCACTTCAACGGTGTGGTTAATACGGCGCAACCCCAAGCCGCGCACACATAATCTGTGCTCGCCTTTGGTGCCTATCAAGCTGCGAACCAGCTTTACTGTGATTTTTTTGTGCTCAGCCATGATTAACCTGTAATTTCTTCGACCGACTTGCCACGCTTGGCAGCTACTTCGGCCGGGGTATTCATCTTAGTCAGGCCGTTGATCGTTGCACGCACGACGTTATAAGGATTGGTTGAACCCAAGCACTTCGCCAGAATATTGGTCACGCCCATCACCTCAAGCACCGCGCGCACCGGGCCGCCGGCAATGATGCCAGTGCCTTCGGACGCTGGCTGCATGAAGACGCTAGCAGCGCCATGGCGGCCAATCACCGTATGCTGCAAGGTGCCATTTTTCAATTGCACTTTAACCATTTTGCGACGCGCTTCTTCCATGGCCTTTTGCACGGCAACCGGCACTTCACGCGACTTGCCCTTGCCCATGCCAATACTGCCGTCACCATCGCCCACCACTGTCAGTGCAGCGAAGCCCATGATACGACCACCCTTGACCACTTTGGTAACGCGATTAATCGCCACCATTTTTTCACGCAAACCGTCGCCACGCTCTTCGTTGCCGGTCTGCATTTTTGATGCTTGCATTTTCGCCATGGATATTTCCTAGTCCTGATCTTAGAACTTGAGGCCGGCTTCGCGCGCGGCCTCAGCCAGCGCTTTGACACGACCATGAAAACGATACCCGGAACGGTCAAACGCCACGGTCTCAACGCCGGCCTTTTTTGCTTTTTCAGCAATCAATTTTCCGACCATCGAAGCCGCCTTGACATTACCGCCATTTTTCAACTCACCCCGCACGGCTTTCTCGGCGGAAGACGCACTGGCAAGCACTTTGCCTCCCGTGGCGTCGATCACCTGCGCATAGATATGTGTATTCGAACGGTTTACCGTCAAGCGAACCGCCTTCAATTCGGCGATTTTGGCGCGGGTGCGGCGCGAACGCCGCAAGCGTGATTCTTTCTTGTCTATCATGGCTTAGTGGACTCCTGCCCGCCTACTTCTTCTTGGTTTCTTTGAGCACAATCTGTTCGCCGACATAACGCACACCCTTGCCTTTATACGGCTCGGGACTGCGATATGCGCGTATATCCGCTGCGACCTGCCCCACCTGCTGCCGGTCTGCGCCCTTGATGATGATTTCGGTTTGCGTGGGCGTTTCGACCTTTACACCATTAGGCAACTGGTGAACCACGGGATGCGAGAAACCCAACGTCAGATTGACTTTGTCGCCCTGCGCTTGCGCACGGTAACCCACGCCGACCAACGCCAGCCTCTTCTCGAAACCCTTGGACACGCCGATAACCATGTTCGAAACCAGCGCGCGCATGGTACCGGACATGGCATTGGCCACGTTCGAACCATCAGCAGCCTTGAACTCGAGGCGGTTTTCAATTTTTTGCACTTGTACGCTGGGCGACAGTTTGCCCGACAGCGTCCCTAACGGACCCTTGACAGAAATCTCACTACTACTGAGCGTCACATCCACTTTTTCAGGAATGAGCACTGGATTGCTTGCAACTCTGGACATGTTAGAACCCCGTTCCCGTTAAGCGACGATGCACAGCACTTCGCCACCCACGCCCATGCCGCGCGCCTTGCGATCTGTCATGACACCTTTGGAGGTGGACACAATCGCCACGCCCAAGCCGTTCATGACCACTGGAATATCCTTGCTCGGTTTGTAGATACGCAAACCTGGGCGGCTGACGCGCTCGATCTTTTCGATCACAGGGCGTCCAGCGTAATATTTCAGGCTGATATCGAGATGCGACTTGCCATCCTGACTGCGGACAGCAAAATCCTCGATATACCCCTCGTCTTTGAGCACGCGGGCAATAGCAGCCTTGAGCTTGCTCGTCGGCATTGCTACCGATTGTTTCTCCGACTGCTGCGCATTACGTATGCGCGTTAGCATGTCGGCGACCGGATCACTCATACTCATGCAATCTTCTCCTGCTTCCTGGCTCTATACGATTAACGACACCAGATACGGAATTACGGATAGACGAACTGACGTAGATACGATACGACGTTTACCAGCTCGCCTTGATGATGCCGGGGATTTCCCCGCGCATCGCGATGTCGCGCAGCTTCCCGCGCGCCAGCCCAAACTTGCGAAACACCCCACGCGGACGACCTGTCAACGCGCAACGATTGCGTACCCGCACCGGACTGGCATTGCGCGGCAGCTTTTGCAACTTCAGACGCGCCTCATAACGATCTTCCATCGTCAGTGACTGGTCGTTCGCGGTGTCTTGCAAGGCCTTGCGCTTGGCGGCGAATTTCTTGACCGTGATCTTGCGCTGCTCATTACGATTGATGATGGATTGCTTAGCCATGAAATGCCTCAGTTCCTGAACGGAAATTTAAAGGCGGCCAACAAGGCTCGCGCCTCATCATCTGTCTTGGCCGTGGTCGAAATGGTGATATTCATGCCGCGAATCGCGTCGATTTTGTCGTACTCGATCTCGGGGAAAATGATCTGCTCCTTGACGCCCATATTGTAATTACCCATGCCGTCAAAACTGCGAGCCGAGATACCGCGGAAATCGCGTATACGCGGCATCGCCACATTCACCAACCGATCAAGAAAATCATACATGCGCGTGCCGCGCAGCGTGACTTTGCACCCTACCGGATAATTCTCGCGAATCTTGAAGGAGGCAATGGCCTTGCGCGATTTGGTCACCAGCGGCTTCTGGCCGGCGATTTTGGTCATGTCCGAAACGGCATGATCCATAATTTTTTTGTCAGCAACCGCCTCGCCTACGCCCATATTGAGCACAATCTTGTTGAGCCGCGGCACCTGCATCACCGATTTGTAGCCGAATTTCTGCGTCAAATCCTTAACCACAGACTCTCGGTAAAACGCGTGCAACCGTGAAGGGCCCGCCGGCTTTGCCGTCGACGCCTTCTTGGCTACGAGACCATCACCCGCGTCACCATCTCCGGCACCCTTGCGCCCCGCCTTACCCTTGGGTTCGCGCGGCAGCTTTGCCTTCTTCTGTTCTTTCTGTTCGCTCATACGTCAATGACTTCGCCATTGGACTTAAAATATCGCACGCGCCTGCCACCATCGATGACTTTGATACCCACGCGGTCGGCCTTTTTTGTCGCCGGATTGAATAAGGCGACATTTGAAATTTGTAGCGGCATTTCCTTGTCAATAATGCCGCCCTGCGTATTTTTCATTGGATTTGGACGCTCGTGCTTTTTGACTTTGTTCACGCCTTCAACCAGCACATGACTGTCGGCCACCAAGCGCAGCACCGTACCTCGCTTGCCAGCATCCCTGCCCGTGATAACGACAACATCGTCGCCTTTTTTGATCTTTTTCATACCGCGCTCCTTAAATAACTTCCGGGGCGAGTGACACTATTTTCATGAACCGCTCCGTGCGCAATTCACGCGTCACCGGTCCGAAAATACGCGTGCCTATCGGCTCCAGCTTGGCATTGAGCAACACCGCAGCATTTGAATCAAAACGGATCAATGAACCGTCAGCCCGGCGCACACCCTTGGCCGTGCGCACCACTACCGCATCATAGACCTCACCCTTTTTGACGCGACCACGCGGTGCCGCATCTTTGATGCTGACCTTGATGACATCGCCGATACCGGCATATCGCCGCTTCGATCCACCCAATACTTTGATGCACATCACAGCACGGGCACCCGTGTTGTCCGCAACATCCAATACGGATTGCATTTGAATCATGATTCGCTTCTCATCTAAATGACACTGCTGCGCTGTGGCTGCCGCTGCTTGTGGCGCTTCTCCAACTTGATCCGGCAGCGGGTAATCGACCACCCAAAGCATCAGACCAGTATTGGATCCCGAAGGGACTGAAACCGCGACGACACTCTATTACCTGCTACGGTTAACTGAACCGTAGCAGAAAAGACTATCGATTATAGCTGACTTTTAAACTTATACCAAGTAAAAAATACTTAATTCCTTAAACCGCGCGTGATTTTTCTACCAAATTCACCACACGCCACGCCTTTGTCTTGGCAATCGGACGGCATTCCTCGATGGTCACGGTATCCCCTTCGTGAAATTCGTTCTTTTCATCGTGGGCGTGATATTTCTTGGACAGCGTCAGATATTTCCCGTAAAGCTCGTGCTTGACACGACGCTCTACTAAAACTGTGACGGTTTTGTCCATTTTGTCGCTGACCACGCGGCCAGTGAGGGTGCGCTTATTGGCGGTCATTTCGCTCATGCTGTTTTGCCCATTTCTTTTTGCGTCAGCAAAGTGCGCACGCGCGATATGTCACGCCGTGTTTTGCCGATCTGACTGGTATTGGCCAGTTGCTGAGTCGCTTTTTGCATGCGCAATGAAAACTGCGCCTTGAGCAACGATTGCAATTCCTGCTTCAGCTCATCAACCGACTTACCGCGTAATTCGCTAGCTTTCATTTCTTAGCCTCCAACCTGACGTTGCACGAACGTGGTTGCAATCGGCAACTTCGCCGCTGCGAGACGAAATGCCTCTTTTGCCGTCACTTCGTTGACGCCATCCATTTCATACAGCATTTTTCCCGGTTGAATCTCGGCAACCCAGTACTCGGGATTACCCTTACCGTTACCCATACGCACTTCCGCAGGCTTGCGTGAAATCGGCTTGTCGGGAAAGATGCGTATCCAGATTCTGCCGCCCCGCTTGATATGGCGCGTCATTGCACGACGGGCCGCTTCGATCTGACGGGCTGTCAAACGGCCACGGCCTATTGCCTTTAGCCCAAAGTCGCCGAAACTGACCTTGGCACCGCGAGTCGCAATACCTTTATTGCGACCCTTTTGCTCTTTACGATATTTACGTCTGGCTGGCTGTAACACGTTTCACTCCTGGCTTGCGCGGTTTCCTCGCCGGCGACGGGGTGTCGGACGGCGCGCCGCCCGGTGCTGCCACCGGCTGTTCGTTCTTGCCTAACATCTCACCCTGATAGACCCAAACCTTAATGCCGATAATGCCGTAGGTGGTCTTGGCTTCCGACACACCGTAATGAATACCGGCGCGCAACGTATGCAGTGGTACGCGTCCTTCGCGATACCACTCGGTGCGCGCTATCTCAATACCATTCAGACGTCCGGCACTCATGATCTTGATACCTTGCGCGCCCAAACGCATGGCGTTGGTGATGGCGCGCTTCATGGCACGACGGAACATGATGCGCTTTTGCAACTGCTGTGCAATGGAATCCGCGATCAACTGGGCATCCAACTCCGGCTTGCGCACTTCCTCGATATTGACATGCACCGGTACATGCAGCATTTTTTGCAGCGCGGACTTAAGTGATTCAATGTCCTCGCCCTTTTTGCCAATCACAACGCCGGGACGTGCACTGTAAATCGTGATGCGCGCGTTCTTTGCCGGGCGCTCAATCACGACGCGCGAGACTGCCGCATGCGAAAGTTTCTGCTTGAGATAATCACGCACCTGCAAATCCTCAAGCAGCATACCGGAGAAATTGCGGTCGTTGGCATACCAGCGCGATGACCAGTCACGAGTGACCGCGAGGCGAAATCCTGTCGGATGTATTTTTTGACCCATGACTAGCTGTTCCTTCCATCGCCAACCGTCAGAAATATATGGCAGGAGTGCTTGAGCACCCGCACCCCGCGGCCCTTGGCCCGTGCGTGAAAGCGCTTGAGCACCGGCCCCTTCTCCACGTAAATACTGGTAATCTTCAACTCATCGATGTCCGCTCCATCATTGTGCTCTGCGTTGGCGATGGCTGATTCCAGAACTTTGCGAATAATGGTGGCGCCCTTCTTGGGCGAAAACTGAAGAATATTCAGGGCGTTTTCTACTGCCTGCCCGCGCACTAAGTCAGCGACCAACCGGCCCTTTTGAGCCGAAAGCCTGACGCCGCGCAGTTTTGCTGTTGTTTGCATGCTGTTCTCCGTTCGCTTCACCCGTTATTTGGCCGAAGGCGTCGGCGCGGATTTTTTGTCTGCGGGTGCCCCGCCTGCCTTGGAGTGGCCCTTGAACGTCCGCGTATGCGAAAACTCGCCCAATTTATGCCCCACCATGTTCTCGGTGATATATACCGGTATATGTTGCTTACCGTTGTGCACTGCAATTGTCAGTCCGACAAAATCGGGCAGCACCGTTGAACGGCGCGACCAAGTTTTAATGGGGCGCTTGTCAGAAGCCGCGCGCGCCGTCTCCACCTTGTGCATCAAATGGTGATCGACGAACGGACCCTTTTTAATGGAACGTGCCATATCTAATCCTTAATCCGGTTACGCGCTTTTACGCGGTCGCTTTGGAATTGCGTCGACGCACTATCATGCTGTTAGTGCGCTTGACCTTGCGGGTTTTGTAACCTTTACACATTACACCCCAAGGACTGACCGGCGCCTGCGCCGCTGCGGTTCGGCCTTCGCCGCCGCCGTGCGGGTGATCAATCGGGTTCATGGCCACGCCCCGTACCGTCGGACGCACACCACGCCAACGCACACGTCCCGCCTTGCCTATCGACTCCAGCGAATGCTCTTCATTGCCCACTTCACCGATGGTGCCACGGCAATTCACGTGCACTTTGCGAATTTCACCAGAGCGCAAACGGAGCTGTGCGTAATCACCTTCGCGCGCCAGCAACTGCACCGAAGTTCCCGCCGAGCGCGCTAATTGCGCCCCTTTTCCCGGCAACATTTCGACACAGCAAATTGTGCTGCCAACGGGAATATTACGTAATGGCAGCGCATTGCCAGACTTGATCGGTGCTTCGGAACCGGACAGCAGTTGCGCACCGGCTGCCAAGCCTTTGGTGGCGATAATGTAGCGGCGCTCACCATCCGCATAACACAGCAATGCCAAGTGCGCGCTGCGGTTAGGGTCGTATTCGATACGCTCAACCTTGGCAACGATGGCATCCTTGTTGCGCTTGAAATCAACCATGCGATAGTGCTGCTTGTGACCACCGCCTTGATGGCGCATGGTGACACGACCATGCTGATTGCGGCCAGCCTTTTTGGATTGGCTGTCGAGGAGCGCCGTCACCGGTTTTCCCTTGTGCAGGCCCGGCGTAACAACCTTGACCAGACCGCGGCGGCCTGGTGAAGTGGGTTTGACTTTAACCAACATTACTTGTTCTCCCCTTCGGCAAAGTTAATGTCGTGCCCGGCTTTCAGGCACACATAAGCCTTTTTCCAACCGCTACGGCGGCCCACAAACTTGCCCATACGCTTTTCTTTGCTCTTGACGTTGACGATGCGAACGCCTTCCACTTCGAGTTTCTTGTCTTTCGGGCTAAACAACAGTTCTACCGCTGCCTTGACTTCGGGCTTGGTTGCATCTGTCGCTACACGAAACACAAACTGGTTGTGCTTCTCTCCGACAAAGGTGCCCTTTTCCGAAACCACTGGCGCAAGCAACACTTGGGTCAGTCTTTCCTGACTGTAGGATTTCACGGTTGCTTTCATGCCAGCATCTCCTCAATCTTGGCAACCGCGCTTTTGGTCACCACAATTTTTTCGTGACGAATTAAAGTCACGGGATCGGCCTCACCTGCTGTCGCAACACTGACGTAATGCAGGTTGCGCGCTGACAAACGCAGGTTGTCATCAATGGCATCCGTAATAATCAGCACGTCGTCAAAGCCCATGCTCTTCAGTTTTTGCACGAGTAACTTGGTTTTCGGTGAACTCAACGTGAAATTGTCCACCACCACCAGTCGATCTTCACGAGCCAGCTGCGACAATATGGCGCACACACCGGCGCGATACATTTTGCGATTCAGTTTCTGGCTGAAATTTTCATCCGGGCGATTCGGGAAAATCCGGCCACCACCACGCCACAACGGGCTCGAAGTCATACCGGCGCGGGCGCGGCCCGTTCCTTTTTGACGAAACGGCTTTTTGGTGGAGTGACGCACTTCGCCGCGGTCTTTTTGCGCGCGCGTGCCACTGCGGCCGTTGGCCAGATAGGCCGTCACCAACTGATGCACCAGTGCTTCGTTAAACTCACGACCGAAGGTGGCATCCGACGCGACAACTTTTGCCGTCGCCTTGCCTTGATCGTCTATCAGATTAAGTTCCATGTTTTATCCGCCCTTACTTCTTTGCGTTGGCAGCGGGGGCCGCAGCAGGCTTGGCCACGATTTTCTTGACACGCTTCGACGGCATGACCACCACATCGCCGCCACGTGAACCGGGCACAGCACCACGAATCAGCAAAAGCTGCCGCGCTTCGTCGATGCGCACAATTTGCAGGCTTTGCGCTGTACATTTGACTGCGCCCATGTGGCCGGCCATACGCTTGCCGGGAAACACACGACCGGGATCTTGCGCCATACCGATAGAGCCGGGTGAATTGTGCGAACGAGAGTTACCGTGGCTGGCGCGATTGGACGAGAAGTTATGGCGCTTGATGGATCCTTGAAAACCCTTGCCCATCGACACGCCCGTCACGTCCACCATCTGCCCCACCTGGAATACGCTCGTACCGACTACGCCACCGACTTTTAGATCGGCCAGCTTATCGGGAGTCACACGGAATTCACGCAGCGTGTGGCCTGCTTCGACGCCCGCCTTAGCGAAATGGCCGGCTGCTGCCTTAACTACGCGGCTTGCCCGGCGCTTGCCGAACGTGACCTGCACGCCAGCATAGCCATCAGTTTCAGGCGTCTTGAGTTGTGTAACGCGATTGTTCGACACATCCACTACGGTCACCGGAACGGTATCGCCGTCTTCGGTGAAAACGCGGGTCATGCCGACCTTACGGCCAACAAGTCCTAAGTTCATGATTTATTTACCTTTTTTAAAGGCGCCCATTACAATTGACGGGCCACTCTTATCCATCAAACACGTTCAGGGTTTTCCCCGTAACGCGCCTTACCTCAATCCATTTACCACAACCTGCACCCAGCTACAGCAGTAACCTTACAGCTTGATCTCTACATCTACACCCGCCGGCAAATCGAGCTTCATCAGCGCGTCCACCGTTTTATCTGTCGGGTCAATAATATCCATCAACCGCAGATGGGTGCGAATTTCCATTTGGTCGCGCGACGTTTTGTTAACGTGCGGCGAACGCAGCAAATCGAAACGCTCTTTGCGGGTCGGCAACGGCACCGGGCCTTTGACCACAGCGCCAGTGCGTTTGGCAGTCTCCACGATTTCCTGCGCTGACTGATCGATCAACCGATAGTCAAACGCCTTCAGGCGAATACGAATTTTTGAGCTTTTCAAAGCGGCCATTGATAATTACTCGATAACTTTCGCGACCACACCAGCGCCGACGGTTCTGCCACCCTCACGGATCGCGAAGCGCAGCCCCTCTTCCATCGCAATCGGCTGGATCAGCGCC
>JAYTWR010000035.1:0-2744 GCA_043743335.1 Burkholderiales bacterium | reverse complement strand
GAAAAACGCAACTCATCCGGACGCGCCCGTGCCAGCGCCAGCAACTCTTTCACCGAACGCGCCGGCACCGATGGATGCACCACCAGCACGCTGGGCGCAGCGCGTGCTACATCATCTGGCGCAGCGCGCTGAAAAAGTGGGCATGAAGCTCGTCGCCTCGGAACAACCCGTATGAAAAACCTCAAGAGAAATCAACGTGCTGTAATTGTTTCTTAAGAGAGAACTGACCCCGTTGCGGTACGAAGTGGTCTTGACACACGTCGCACCTGCTGCCGCCTTACGGCTGTGCGCACACGCTACACCAGTGCCAACACCACTTTGCGACCCAACACCTTCGCCGCGCGATGCAAGGTACCCAAGGTCACGCTGTCATTGGCCGGATCGAGCAGGCGGTTCAACTGCACTCTGCTTGTCGCCATCTGACGCGCCATTTCCGTGCGGGTCAGGTTCTGCTGCTGCATGGCCTGCTGAATCTGCCATGCCACGACTTTTTTGATCGACGCATTCGTGGCCGATTCGTAAATGCCTTCCGCCTTCAGCCAGTCTTCGAACAACCCGCCGACATGAGGATTCGCTGTGGAATTTTTGCGCTTGATCATGATTGCACTTCTTTCATCCGTTTTAAGGGCACGTCTAAATCGCTGCTTGGGGTTTTCTGCGCTTTCCTGATAAAGCCATGCAGCAACACCAGGTCACCCTCACTCACACAGAACAACACCCTCGCAATACGGCGGCTGGGCAACGTTGAACGCACCTCCCACAGCCCGCCTCCCATCGCCCGGCACAATGGCATGCCCACTGGCCAGCCAAACTCAACATCGCGGATGTCGTGCCCGATTTGCCGCCGGTCGGGCACAGGCAGCCTCATCAGCCAATCGCGCACTAGATTTGCACCTGTTCCCGTCAAATAAAACCGCGCAGCAACTCGCTTTGGCGTCATCAACATCCCTTCAAATAATTGTTCAAAAACAAATGCTTGCCACCTGACCTGCATCAGAGGCACGCCGGAATTCATCTTTGATAGTGGAATGTGTAGACCTGACCCCTTACGTTGTACGTTGTACGTTGTAGACCGCATAAAGCTCCGGCAACAAGCGCACACCGTATTGCGTGACATAGCGATTCGCCTGAATCCCGGCCTTGTGTTTGTCGAAGCGCACGTCCGGTGACAAGCCCGTCATGCCGACATACACACACGGGTTGCCGTAGGTGAAGTCCGGGTTTGATTTACGGAAGCGCGGCTCGTCGAGCACGTCGAGGGACAGCAGGACGACGTAGACGTTGTGGTGATGGCGGCGCGGCGTGGCGCGGGTTTTGCCAGGTTGCGGACTTTTCGGCACGCGGTTGTGACTCGGCAAACAGCAGGCTACGGCACTCGCTATTCAAACTAAACCGGCAGCGCTACTTCGCCAGTCCAAACACGTCTGCGAGCATTTCCTTTACCGCCTTGACAGTCGCTTCGTGCGCGGGCTGGTTGTAGGCGACCTGCGGACCCTTTTCAACACAGGCGTCGTTCAGGTCAAAGTTTTTGCCGGTCTTTGCATTCAGAATGACGCCGTCTTTGCCCTCTTCGAGCCAGCAGTTGCGCGTGGTCTGCCCTTGCGGCAAGCGGAGCGGCTGCTTGCGTGCGAACGCGTCGTAGGCGTGATGTGCGTCTGGGTACTCGGTCAGCGAAACATTGACGCCCGCCGCTTTGAGGCGCGCCGCATAAACGCGGCAGGGCTCGATGGAAACGTATTCGTCGGCGATGCCGTGAAACAGGCGCACCGGCTTGCCGGTGGTTTTCTCATCGCCGCTGTACCGCACGTTGCAGGGCGTATAGAGGCCGATATGCGCGGCGAATTGAACATTGCCCGGCGCGTACAGCGCGCGAAAACGCTCGTTGCTGGAGTAGACCGACGCCACCGCGCCTTTTGAAAAACCCATGATGGCGATGCGATTCGGGTCAATCCGCGCATGACCAGCGAGCATCGCCAGCGCGCGGTAGGCATCCACCATCATCGCCAACGAGTTCAGTTGCGACTGGTCGTTCACCGTGCTGACGATGCCGCGTCCGGAAAACGTATCCAGAATAAACGCGGCGACACCGATGCTGTTCAACTCCTCGGCCCAGCGATCGGTCGATTCACTGATGCCGCCGGAGCCATGCACGAGGATCACCGCTGGCACCCGGTTGGTACCAGGCGCAGGAATGCGCAACTCACCAGCGAGCGAGACCGGCTTGCCATTTTTGTCGCCCATCAGAAATTGTTCGCCAGTCAACGTAACGCTCTCGACGACGCGATATTCCATCCGCGTGAACGGCTGCGCCGTGCTCGTGGCCGGAAGCGCGGCCGCGATCAGCGCAAGCGCAGCGCCCGCCAGTGTTTTCGCCAGTTTTTTTATTTCGGATTGGAACATCGGTGCTCTCCTCTTGTGTTTCGTTTTCGGTCTTGATACAACCGCCGTGCGCAGCAACTGTAACCGCCTATCGGCCGTACGCTGTTCCACGTACCGTTAATCGAGCGGTTTGGGGTATAGGAAATGTCGCGGTAGGGACGACGGTTACCCGTCGCCCCCCGCACAGATCCGTACTGGCAGAATTGCTGCATACGGCTCTTGCCTCAGATAGTGACGCGATTGCGTTGCGGTGGATAGGGGTGCTGTTGTCGGCAGCGCGGAACATAGCGGTCAATCAGGCGCTTGAATCGCGCCCACGTCATCCGATGTCGTTGACTGCGACGACGCAAGCGCTGCAACCATGC
>JAYTWR010000034.1:0-30927 GCA_043743335.1 Burkholderiales bacterium | reverse complement strand
GATTGGCGTTGAACGACCCGGCCCCATCGCACTCGTACGGACTTGCTTTTGCGTTCTAAATCAAAGTACTCAATCCCCACGTCCCCACTGCCGCCGCCATCACCGCAGTCGCAACCCAGCCAAGCACGCGGTGCCAAAGCGGTAGTGTGAAGTCACCCATGATGCGCCGTGAACTCGCGAGCAGCATCATCAGCGCCATGATCGGCACGGCGATCACGCCGTTAATCACGGCGCTCCACAACAGCGCCTTGATTGGGTCTATCGGCAAGAAGTCGATCAACGCACCGCCCAACGTGGCGATAGCAATGATGCCGTAGAAGCCCCGGCCCTGTGCCGGCCATTTGAGATCCAGCCCGGCCTTCCAGCGAAACGTTTCAGCCACCGCATAGGCGGCTGAGCCCGCCAGCACCGGCACTGCAAGCAAGCCCGTGCCGATGATGCCCAAACCAAACAGCAGGAACGCGAATTCACCAGCCAGCGGGCGTAGCGCCTCCGCCGCTTCCGCCGAGGTCTGAATGTTGGTGATGCCAGCGGCGTTGAGCGTCACCGCAGTCGAGAGGATGATGAAAAACGCCACCGCATTGGAAAAACCCATACCGACCCAGGTGTCGAACTTGATGCGTGCGAGCCTTACGGTGGCGCTACCCGGATCGTGGCGCACCGAGGCCATGCCGGGCGTGGCGCGCAAATCCTCTACTTCCTGTGCCGCCTGCCAAAAAAATAGATACGGACTGATGGTGGTGCCGAAGATGGCGACAATCATCATCAACGCCGCATTATCCCATTGCAAGCGCGGCCACACCGAGGCCACCACCACCGCGCTCCACGGTACCTGCACTGTGAACACCACGGCCACGTAGGCGAACAGCGCAAGCGTGAGCCATTTGAGATAGCGCACATAGCGCTGATACGTGAGGAACACTTGCAACGCGAGACACCCCAGCCCGAACAGTGCCGAATACAAATGGCGCGGCCCACCGATGAAAAGATGCACTGCATCAGCCATCGCGGCAATGTCGGCGGCAATGTTGATCGTGTTGGCCACCACAAACAGCAGCACAATGCCGTACAACAACGGCGCCGGAAACGCGCGCCGGATATTGGCGGCAAGGCCGCGCCCGGTTACCAAGCCTAGACGTGCGCTGACCATCTGGATCGCTGACATCAGCGGATAAGTTAAGATTATCGTCCACAGCATGTTGAAGCCGAACTGCGCACCCGCCTGCGAGTAAGTGGCGATGCCACTCGGGTCGTCATCCGCGGCACCCGTGATGAGGCCGGGGCCGAGCTGCTTCCATACGGGGGCGGGCGGGGCAGGGGTGCGATGAATCGGGTCAGATGGCATGCGCCAGTTATACGCTACGGGACGCGGATAGACGAGTACCAAGGGCAGCAAGCCCGGAATACGCAGCGCTGCCTACGCGCCTATTCAAACCATGACGCCCGCAATCACATTGCGTCCTTATTGGGCTGCAGTCTGCGTACTCAGGAAGAGGGGTGTCCCCAAAAGCCGTACAAACGCTGGTCTTTGTGCTTTCATGGTTTTCCTTCGCCGCTCACTGAAGGCATACGGCCCCATCCGCTGCTGATGGCGATCACGATCTTCCGTACCTGATCAAATGCGTCGTTCTTGTCGAGAAAAAACTCTGCCCCAAGGCGTTGGCACAACCGCCGGGTTTCATCCTCCACGCAATGCGTGAGCACAACCACGATCACATTCGGCCGCTGGTTTTTGATCTGGCGCAGCAATTCAACGCCGTTGGCGATGGCGATATCGAGCACCGCGAGATGGGGATGGGCGTTACGAACCGCAGCTAACGCGTCGCGTGCGTTGATGGCGCGGCCTACCACCTGCGCCACATCAACGATTGATGTGGCGAGCCGCTCAACGATGTTGGCGGATGGGTCAGCGAGCAATACGCGCGGCAACTCGGAGCGTTCCATGGCCAGTGCTCCTGTTTAATCGCGCGTATTTGCATGACCGCGCGATACCATCGCTAGTCAATGGCGCTGAACAATCTATTGCATCTGTGGCTATGGCTTCTGATCTGGATCAAACGCGCCGTCAAATCCGTACGGTACAACGCCTCCCAGCAATCCGCACGAATAAGTGTCTGATTTATAGGGGTTTTTTTTGTGAACTGCGAAGCGCTCGAAGAAAGCGGCGGTCATTGCATGCATCGCCGTCATAATGGCCGTTGACAGAGTAAGCCCGCATGTATGACAGCCTGATTGCAGCCGCCAAAGACGCCATCATCAGCATCGATGAGGCGCAAAACATCGTGCTGTTCAATCCAGCGGCGGAGGCGATCTTTCGTTGTTCCGCACGAGAGGCGTTGGGGCAGCCGCTGGATCGTTTCATTCCTGCGGCGGTGCGCGCCGTACATCGCCGCCATATCGAGAATTTTGGTGCGCAACACGGCGCCACACACGACATGGGCGGCGGCGCCCGCATCCTCAAGGGGGTGCGTAACGATGGCGAGGTGTTTCCGATCGACGCTTCGATCTCCAAGAGTGAGTTGTCCGAGGGCAAGCTATTTACCGTCATCCTGCGCGATGTCACCCAACGCGAACAGGATCGCGCGGCGCTGCAGCGCTACGCGGACTTGGTCGAATCCTCCAGTGACGCCATCATCAGCCGTTCGCGCGACGGCGCTATCGTGACCTGGAACACGGCGGCGACGCACATTTTCGGCTATACGTGCGAGGAGGCGTTGCGTATGAACATCCGCAATCTGTTTTCGCCAAACACACCGTCCGATCAACGCGATCTCGCGGAGCAGGCGATGGCGGGTCAACCGGTTGTCAATGTCGAGACTATCCGGCGGCGCAAGGAAGGATCGGACATCCAGGTGGCGTTGACGATCTCGGTGATTCGCGACCGTGACGGGAAAATCACCGGATCGTCATCGATCTATCGCGATATCACGCAACGCAAACGCATGGAGCGCGAATTGCTGGAGTCGATTAACCAGCAGAAACAGGCCGAGACCGCGCTGCGCGAATCACGCGATAGCTTGCGTGAATTGTCGTCGGCGCTGCAATCCATACGCGAAGAGGAAAAGACCCGCATTGCGCGTGAACTACACGATGAGCTGGGACAAGCGCTCACCGCGCTCAAGATGGATGCCGCGGCCATCGCCGATGAGCTGCTGCCAGCGCAGACCACGGCGGCCAAACGCACACAGGACATGAAACAACTGATCGACGTCACTGTGCGCGCGGTGCGGCGCATTGCCACTGATCTGCGCCCGGTGATGCTCGACAATCTGGGCCTGGTGCCCACGCTGGAATGGTTGACACGGGATTTTTCCGCACGCAGCGGCATCGCGGTGGAACTGGCGATAGCGGACGAGGATCTCGGCGCAAGCGGCGACGCAGCCACCGCCGTGTTTCGCATCGTGCAGGAGGCGCTCACCAACGTCGCGCGCCATGCACAGGCGACATCCGTCAGCGTAGCCGTGGTTCGCCGCGGCGATACCCTGCATTTGCGCGTGAGCGACAATGGCGTAGGGATACGAGAGCGTGAGGTACCTGGCGACCGCAAGGCGCCGTCCCACGGTGTACTAGGCATGCGCGAGCGCGCCTACGTACTCGGCGGTTCGTTTGCGATCACCAGCACGCCAGGTGCAGGCGCCATCATCGAGGCCAGCATACCGGCCGCAGCGAATCGCAGAGGACAAATACCATGATACGCATACTGGTCGCAGACGATCACACCATCGTACGCGAAGGGCTCAAGCAGATACTCGCCAAACACGCCGATCTGCAAGTGGCGGGCGAAGCCGCCAACGGCAATGACGTGTTGCGCTTGGTGCGTGATGAGACATGGGATGTGCTGGTTACCGATATGTCGATGCCGGGGCGCAACGGGCTGGAACTGATCAAACTCGTCAAGCAAGCGCAACCCACATTGCCGGTGCTGGTGCTCAGCATGTACGACGAGGAGCAGTACGCGGTGCGCGCCATACGCGCGGGCGCATCAGGCTACCTCAACAAGGAAAGTGCCAGCGAACAGTTGGTTTCCGCCATACGCAAGGTTGCGGCAGGCGGCGTGTACGCTTCCCCCACCGTGACACAAGCACTGTTCAGCACGCTGCGCAACAATCGCAGCACCCAACCGCACGAGCAATTATCCGATCGCGAATTGCAAGTGTTGCAACTGATCGTCGCAGGCAAATCTATCACCGACATTGCGGATCAATTGGCGTTAAGTCCCAAAACCGTGAGCACGCACAAGTCGCGCCTGATGGAGAAAATGAACATGAACAATCAGGCCGAATTGATCCGTTATGCGATTGAGCATCGGCTGACGAATGCGCCGCAAACACCTGTCGATGAAGCGTGATCCCTTTTCAGTCCAGTAACACGCTTTCACGATAGTCAGGCACGCTGCACGGCCAGTGCAGTTTTTTTTCGATATGCTTGCGCATGGCATCGGCGGCTGACGGTTCACCGTGCGTCACAAAGGTATGCCGTGGTGGCGTGGTGAACCGGCCCAACCATTGCAATATCTCTGCGTAGTCGGCATGCGCGGATAGATCATTAATCATCGCGACTTCTGCGCGTATGGGCACGTATTCGCCGTGTATTTTGACCGACTCCGCGCCGGCCACGATGGCACCACCGCGTGTACCGCCCGCCTGAAAGCCGGCGAACAGTATCGTGTTCCTCGGGTGCGGCGCAAAGGCCTTGATGTGATGCAACACGCGCCCGCCGGTGACCATGCCACTTGCGGAAATGATCACCATGGGGCCATGGCGTTCGTTCAGTTGTTGGGATTCCTCGACGCTATTAACAATGTGCGCGGTGGCGCACATGGCGTCACATTGCGCAGGCGTCAAGCGGTGTTCAGCACTGTGCCGGTGATACAGGGTATTGGCGTTAACCGCCATGGGACTGTTCAAAAAAACGGGGATGTCCGGAATCCTGTGCGCCGCCTTCAAGGCATGAATATGGTAGAGCAGCGTTTGCGCGCGGCCCACTGCAAACGCGGGGATAACCACCACGCCATACCGCTGCGCCGTGCGATTGATCACCTCCGCCAGCGTTTGCTGCGGATCAGTCTTGCCATGTAATCGATCACCGTAGGTGGATTCCACCACCACATAGTCGGCCTTCGTAACGGCAGCAGGAGGCAACGTGATGGGATCGTTTGGGCGTCCAAGGTCACCCGAAAAAAGCATCGTTCGATTGCTGTCATTCAGTAACACCAGCGATGCGCCCAGAATATGCCCGGCAGGCAGCAGCCGCAGCGTTAGTCCGCCACCCAGATTAAAAGGAGCGTCGTACGGAATAGGCTGGAACCGGTTAAGCGCCTGCTTGGCGTCGTCCAGCGTGTACAAGGGCAAGGCCGGTTGATGCCGTGAATACGCCTTTTGGTTGGCGTAGCGGGCCTCGACTTCCTGCAAGTGTCCGCTGTCCGGCAGCAGGATCGCGCATAAATCGCGCGTTGCCGCGCTACAGTAAATCTTGCCGGCGAACCCGTTCTTGATCAGCAGCGGTACGTAGCCGCTGTGGTCGATGTGCGCATGGGTCAATACCACCGCATTGATCGAACGAACATCGCAGGGCAGCGGCGCCCAATTGCGCAAACGCAGTTGTTTGTAGCCTTGGAATAAGCCGCAATCGACCAGCACCGTGCACGAGCCTGTGCGCAGCAGATATTTGGAACCGGTTACCGTGCCGGTGGCGCCGAGAAAAGTGATTTCCATTTTGTGTGCTCATGACAGCACTTCCATCGCTACTCAAGCTACTCCATCAGGGCAATCAATGGGTGAGCCTTACCACGAATGTTACACCACACGTTCCAGCGGCAACTGAAACAAGCGTATGTGATCAGACGCACGCTGAATTTTCGCGTTGGCGGCCTTGATTGCAGCGATCAGTTCCGTGAGCGGCTGCTCCTCTTCAAACGCAATCATCAACACCGCGTTGGTGCTGCCATAACTGCCGGTTCCCAAGTGAGGTTCAGTGCCATGGCCCTTACCGGTCGCGTGATCCCAGCGCGTGTAGTAGTCGATGCCGCTCGCTTCAAGCAGACTCATGACCTGGCTGGTTTGATTGGCGTTGTGTACGACAAAAGTCATTTTCATTGTGTTACCTCGCAGATGTAAACGAACAGCAGGGTTAGCGCCGACTATGCACCGGCGCGTTCGATTTTAGCGCCGCCACGCGTTGTGCGGCATACGCCGTAGCGGCGGCGCTAATCGCATACTTTGCCAATTTGCCCGCCAGCACGGCCAGGAATATTTGTGGCAGGCTCATGCCGAGAATTGCGCAAGCCACCAGCACCGGCGTTTGGCTGAGCGGTAATGCCGCGAAGGCAAACAGGGCGAGGTAGCCAAAATTCAATGGAGAGATGCGTGAGTGCAATAAAAGTTTATGCGACGCCCGTGTCTTCGCTTTGATGAATATCAACTTAACCGCCAAAAAAAAGAACGCGGATGAACAAGCCGGGTTGATGCGTTACGCAATTGCCATCCCCTACATGGCTATCTGAGAATGTAGTGTAAGTATTTGTTTTTAAATGATTATTTTTAATTGCACCATATTGAATGCCGGGTAGGAATTTCCCTACAAAACATCGCGGTGCATAGCCCCGCGCGATTCAGCCTGCGCCGATACCAGCGCGCACGCCCGGCGCTCATAGTGAAGCCGTTGTTCAAATCCATCAGGAGTCTCTTCATGCTGAACATTGCTACCAGTCTTAGTTCCATCGGAGCCAACGGTGCAAGCAGTGCGAACGTGACCCGTGCGCCCGCCTTTGTGCGAGTAGCGTTGCGGATGATCGACACGGCGACGCAAGTATCGGTCTGCGAGTTGTGCCGCTTGAACACCTTGTGTGTGCCCGAGGGACTCACGCGTGACGAACGCACCGAGTTCACCGCGTTGGTAGCGCAGCACCGCAAGCTGGAGATCGGCACCGCGTTGTATCACGCTGGCGATGCCTTCACCCATCTGCATGTGGTCAAGACCGGGGCCTTCAAGACCATCGTGTCGCTCGACGATGGCCGTGAACAAATCACCGGCTTCCGGCTACCCGGCGACACACTCGGCGTGGACGCCATTGGTAACAACGTGCACGCCAGCGCAGCCATTGCGTTGGAAGAATCGCGCGTATGCGCCATACCATTTGCGCAACTGTCACGCATGAGCCGCCAGTCGGCGCCGGTGCAAAACTATCTGCATCGCCTGCTGGCACGCGAGGTAGTCGGGGATCAGGATTTGATGTTGTCTCTCGGCCGCATGCACGCCGAAGAACGCGTCGCAGGCTTTCTACTGGGGCTGGCGCGCAGCCATGAGCGCCGCGGCTTGTCGCACAGCCAATTCACGCTGCCCATGTCGCGCGAAGACATCGGCAACTACCTCGGCCTGACGCTGGAGACGGTGAGCCGTTGCCTCACCCGGCTGAAGAAAGCCGGATTGATACGTGCCGACATCCGCCAGATTCAAATTACCGATCACCATGGTTTGCGCAAAGTGATCGGCGCACGCGAAACCGCGCACTAACGCCCTTTATTAACCATACCAAGGAGACATCATGTTTGCACACATACTTTTACCTGTCGACGGCAGTGACGTATCCAACAATGCCATACAACGCGGCGTTGAATTCGCCGTATCACAAGGTGCAAAGATCACCGCACTAAACGTATCACCGACTTATCGCCAATTGATGGATGAAGGCTATTTGCTGCCGGAATTCACGCTGACGAAAAAGGAATGGGAAGCATCCATGGCGCAACACGCCAAGGCGAAGCTCGACCCGGTCGTAGCGGCAGCCAAGAAAGCCGGTGTCGCATGCGACACCGTACACGTTCATGGCAATTCGGATTACAGCGCCATTGTTGATACCGCAGCCAAGCGTGGTTGTGACGTGATTGTGATGGGCTCCCACGGTTACGGCGCAGTAAAAGGTGCCGTGCTGGGCAGCGTCACCACGCGTGTGCTGTCGCATACCAAGCTGCCTGTGCTGGTGATTCGCTAACTTATGAACGCCAGTGAAAACGACGGGCTGAGCCAGCGGCAAACCCGTGAGGGACGCGTGTTTGTGTTCCTGACGGTGGTGCTGGCACCGCTGCTCGCCGTTGCCATCGTCGGCCTCTACGGTCTTGCGATCTGGGTCTATCAGGTCTTTGCTGGCCCGCCTGCGAGCTAGGCTTGGTGCACACGACGCGCCAGCGAATATCAACTTAAAGGGAACACCAAATGCACGCAGACACCCGCATCACACGGCGTGAATTCATACGCGACAGCGCAGGGCTGGCGGCAGCCTGTGCCACCGGTGTCAGCCCGTCCGCCCATGCGGCGAATATCGCCACCGAGGCATCGGCCACTGATCTGAAGTGGAGCAAGGCCGCATGCCGTTTTTGCGGCACCGGATGCGGCGTCAGCGTTGCCGTCAAAAACAACCGCGTAGTTGCTACCCAAGGTGATCCGCAGGCGGAAGTGAATCGCGGGCTGACCTGCGTCAAAGGCGCGTTCCTTGCCAAGATACTGTACGGTGCGGATCGCCTCACGCAACCCCTGCTGCGCATGCGCAACGGCCAGTACGACAAGCAGGGTGAATTCACCCCCGTCAGTTGGGAGCGCGCGTTTGATGTGATGGCGGAAAAATTCAAGGAAACCTTGAAGAAAAAAGGTCCCACCGCCGTCGGCATGTTTGGCTCAGGCCAGTGGACGATCTGGGAAGGTTACGCCGCCAATAAGCTATTCAAGGCCGGCTTTCGTTCCAACAACATCGACCCCAATGCGCGGCACTGCATGGCCTCCGCTGTGGCGGGCTTTATGCGCACCTTCGGCATGGATGAGCCGATGGGTTGCTACGACGACATTGAAGCCGCCGATGCCTTTGTGCTGTGGGGCTCGAACATGGCGGAGATGCACCCGATACTGTGGTCACGCGTAGCCGATCGCCGTTTGTCCAACCCGGCGGTGAAGGTGGCTGTGTTGTCGGTGTTTGAGCACCGCAGTTTTGATCTCGCCGACCTGCCGGTGATCTTCAAACCGCAAACCGACTTGGCCATACTTAACTACATTGCCAACCACATTATCCAAACCAACCGCGTCAACAAGGAGTTTGTCACCAAACATTGCAACTTCAAGCTCGGCACGGCAGACATCGGATACGGCTTGCGGCCCACGCATGAGTTGGAGAAAAAGGCGAAGAATGCCAATACCGCCGATGTGATGACGCCGATCACGTTTGAAGCATTTCGTGATTTCGTAAAACCGTACACCGCTGAGTATGTGTCCAAGCTCTCCGGCGTGTCCGTTGAACAACTGCGCGCGCTGGCCGAGCTGTATGCCGACCCAAAAATCAAGGTGGTGTCATTCTGGACTATGGGCTTTAACCAGCACACGCGCGGGGTGTGGGCCAACAACCTTTGCTACAACATCCATTTGCTCACCGGCAAAATCGCCACGCCGGGCAACTCGCCGTTCTCGCTCACCGGGCAACCCTCGGCTTGCGGCACAGCGCGCGAGGTGGGTACGTTTTCGCACCGGCTGCCGGCCGACATGGTGGTGGCAAACCCCAAACATCGCGCCAAAGCCGAAGCGATTTGGAAGTTACCCGAAGGCACGATAGTCGACAAACCCGGCTATCACGCCGTGCTGCAAAGCCGTATGTTGAAAGACGGCAAGCTCAATGCGTACTGGGTGCAGGTCAACAACAATATGCAGGCCGCCGCCAACATGATGGGTGAGGGCTTGCCCGGCTATCGCAACCCGGACAACTTTGTGGTGGTGTCAGAGGCCTATCCCACCGTCACCTCGATGGCGGCAGACTTGATTCTGCCCACGGCAATGTGGGTGGAAAAAGAAGGCGCTTACGGCAATGCCGAAAGACGCACACAGTTTTGGCATCAACTGGTCAGCGCGCCGGGTGAGGCGCGCTCGGACTTGTGGCAGTTGATGGCGTTTTCTAAACGCTTCAAGGTGGAAGAAGTCTGGCCCGAAGCGTTACTGGCAAAAAAGCCCGAGTACCGCGGCAAGACGCTTTATCAAATTCTGTTTGCAAACGGGACGGTGAATCAGTTTCCGCTATCGCAGATTGAAGCCGGTTACGACAACGATGAATCTCGCGCCTTCGGCTATTACGTGCAGAAGGGATTGTTCGAGGAATATGCCGGGTTTGGGCGCGGCCACGCACATGACCTGGCCCCGTTTGACGCGTATCACAAGGTGCCGGGCCTGCGCTGGCCTGTGGTCAAGGGCGTTGAAACCAAGTGGCGCTACAAGGAAGGTTACGACCCCTATGTGAAACCCGGCAGTAACTTTGATTTCTACGGCAACGCCGATCATCGCGCCAATATCATCGCGCTGCCCTACGAACCTGCTGCTGAAGCACCGGATCAGGACTACCCGTTCTGGTTATCGACAGGCCGCGTGCTGGAGCATTGGCACTCGGGTTCGATGACAGGGCGTGTGCCGGAGTTGTACAAAGCCTTCCCCAATGCAGTGGTGTTTATGCACCCGGCCGACGCCAAGAAACTCAATGTTAGCCGTGGCAGCGAGGTGCGCATCGTGTCGCGCCGTGGCGAGATGCGCACCCGCGTGGAAACACGTGGACGCAATCGCCCGCCGCCAGGGCTGGTGTTTGTGCCGTGGTTTGACGCCACGCAGCTCATCAACAAGGTCACGCTGGATGCGACTGATCCGATCTCCAAGCAGACGGATTTCAAGAAGTGCGCGGTCAAGATCGTGGCTGTATAGGCATAACGAAAAGAGGATCATCATGAAAAATGCACTGGCTCTTTTAGCGACACTTATTTCGTGTGCTGCACTGGCCCAACCGGCACCCAGCGTGGGCAACGGCTTGCGTGGCCCTACGCCGCTGGACAAAGAGGGCGTTGCACCGCTGATGTCGAAGATGGTTAACGATGATGTGCGCAAGGGCCGCGCCTATGTGATGCAACCGCCGGTGATCCCGCATCAGATCGATAACTATCAAGTCGACAAAAACTTTAACCGTTGTATGGCCTGCCATGGGCGCGAGCGAGTGGCGGAGTCACAAGCGCCCATGGTTAGCGTCACGCACTTCATGGATCGCAACAACCAAAGCCGAGCCGAGATTTCGCCACGCCGCTACTTCTGCACGCTGTGTCATGTGCCCCAGACCGAGGTGAAACCGCCGGTGGATAACACCTTTATAGATGCCGGCAAGGTGGGCACCAGCTTGCTCAAACCCACCGCTGGGAACGGCAAATGAAGAACTTTCGTACGGGGATGCAGCGCTATTGGCGCACGCTGGCCTCGCCCAGCACCTATTACAGCCTTGGTTTTCTTACCCTAGGCGGTTTTATGGGAGGCATCATTTTCTGGGGTGGCTTTAATACCGTGCTGGAAGCCACCAACACGGAGGCGTTTTGCGTCGGCTGCCACGAAATGCGCGAGAACGTATTCGTTGAGTTGCAACCCACCATCCACTACACCAATCGCTCCGGCGTGCGCGCGACCTGCCCGGATTGCCATGTGCCGCACAACTGGACCAACAAAATCACGCGCAAAATGCAGGCCTCGAAAGAGGTATGGGGCAAGGTATTCGGCACCATCAGCACGCGCGAGAAGTTTCTCGACAAACGCCTAGAACTGGCGCAACACGAGTGGGCGCGCCTTAGAGCTAACAACTCACTGGAGTGCCGCAATTGCCACAACTTGGATTCGATGGATTTCACCCGGCAGAGCAAGCGTGCGATGGAGATGCATTCCACCCTACTCAAACGCGGCGAAAAGACCTGCATCGACTGCCATAGGGGCATTGCGCACCGCTTGCCCGACGTGCAGCCTGCGGCTGCACAGCCGCCGCCACGCTGACGCTATCCGCAATGTCAATGGACAGCGCCGCTTATCGGCGCTATTCTGGCTTAACCCTCATCACCACAAAAAGAATATCCGGGGGCGCTCATTTCAAGGGAGACCGTCATGCCATTACTGATGCAACGCTTCAAGTTGTTGGCTGCCACCGCACTTATCGGCAGCGCACTAGCGACCCCCGCCCTCGCGCAATACCGCCTCACCGTCAATGGCGACCGCCTCGTGAACGCGCAGAACGAGCCGCAGAATTGGCTGTTGATGAACGGCGATTATGCGTCCACGCGTTATTCGCGCCTCACGCAGATCAATCGCGACAACGTGAAAGACATGCGCATGGTGTGGGCGCTGGCGCTCGGCGGCATGCAGGGGGTGGGCCCCAACGGCCCACAAAGTGAGGTGAACCCACTGATCGACAACGGCTTTATGTACACCACTGATGGCTGGGGCACGGTCTACAAAATCGACGCGCGCAACGCCAATCGCGGTGAGTTTGTATGGATCACCGATCCCGGTGTGTCCAAGCAGGGCAATGTGTCCATCACCCGCGGCATTGCGTTATGGGAAGACAAGGTGCTCGCCAACTTGCCGGATGGCCGCGTAATCGCCATCAACCGTGAGAACGGTGAAATCCTGTGGGATAAAAAAATCCTGACCAAGAATGAGTTTGGTTTGGAGGAACGTTTTCTCACCGCACCGTTGGTGGCGGATGGCAAGGTGCTGATCCAAAACGGCGCGGGGGATGGCGGCACGCGTGGCTGGGTGGCGGCGCTGGATGTCAACACCGGCAATGAACTGTGGCGCTGGTATGTAGTACCCAAACCCGGCGACCCCGGCAGCGAAACTTGGAAAGACAAACATGAGGCATGGAAAACCGGTGGCGGCGGCATCTGGCAAACCGGTTCGTATGACCCTGTGAACAAAATGTATGTGGTGGGTACCGGCAATCCGTATCCGATTTATGACGCGGAAGCGCGCCCCGGCGACAATCTTTACACCGATTCGGTGATAGCGCTCGATATCAACACCGGCAAACCGAAGTGGCATTTTCAGTACACACCCAATGACGCTTGGGACTACGACGAAAACGGCATACACATGTTGTATGAGGCCACCATTAACGGCCAGCGCCGCAGCGTCGTGGGCCACTTTGGACGCAACGGGTTTTATTACACACTGGATCGCGCCACCGGCAAGTTCATCAAAGGCACGCAGTACGTCAATGACCTGAACTGGACCAAGGGCCTCGACCCCAACACCGGACGCCCCTTGGATTACAACTCGAAACTCGATGTGCAGGTGTACAACCCCGAAGCGCGCGCCAAGCGCGGCGATGGTTTCAAGCGCGCATGCCCCACGTGGCACGGCGGCGTAGCGCATCAACCGACGGCCTATAACCCAGTGAAGGGCATCGCGTACGGCGTGGGCACCGAAGGCTGCTTCTCGCAAACGGGCGCCGAATTTAAGTTCGGCCCCAAAGGCCCCGAACGCACCAGCGCCGCCGCGCGCAAATACACCAGTGATTTGTACTACGGCGCGGTGACCGCGTTCGACACCAACAACCACAAAGTACTGGCCAAAGCTGTGACGGAAATTGAAATCCGCTCCGGTGCAACGGTGACGGCTGGTGGCATTGTGTTCACCGCACTGCAAGACGGCTGGGTAGTCGCCTACAACGATGAAACGCTGGAAGAGCTGTGGCGCTTCAACGTCGGCACGCCGCTCAAAGGCGCGCCGGTCACCTACGCCATCGGGCCCAAACAATACCTTGCCGTGCAAGGCAGTGGGCGGCACCTGCACCCGGTGAAGTTCGACAAACTGGAAAACTCAAGTTACCTGTTTGTTTTTTCGCTGAATTGATTCAAAACACGTCGCGGGATGTAGGGTGGGCAAAGCGCAGCATGCCCACGCAGTTGAATCGTGCATTGCCACGTCGGTGGGCACGCTGCGCTTTGCCCACCCTACCACGCTGTTTGTTTTTTCGCTGAATTAGGCTGCAAGATCAACCCATAAAAAAGCCGCGCATGGGCGTCGCTTTTGTTGATACGCGGCTATGGCAATTCGGTGCAAGCCGACGTTTCTGCGCCCCAAAACGCTGCGCACTTCGCACGCGTCACCGGGCCTTGCTTGATCACCTTGGCGAACAAAAAATCCACCACGCGTTCGATTTCTCGCATTTGCAAGGTTGCGGGCGCATCGGGTAGCGGATTGTTTTTCAGATCAGCCGACTTCATGCCGTAGCAGCGACCGTCATTCGCACTGTAAGCAAGCCGGTCATAGGCGGGCATGCTACGGCCTAGTCTGCCGCACTTGATGGTCATGATAATGATGTCACGGTCCAGCGCAGTTTCGCGCAGGTTGGCGCCGTCGGGCTGCTGGTTGTCCATTTTGCGTCCGTCACCCGCCCAGCCGTGGCAACCTGCGCAACCACCCTTCTGCATGAAAATGTTTTGCCCGTCAGCGATGTCGCTGGCGTCGGCAGCGTATGCCGACGCAACCCACGCGCCTGCAACGGTGGTGGCGAGCAGGCATGCGCACAACGCACCGATAATTTTTTTCATCAGAAGACTCCACGGGGAGCGCCGACAGAAGCTGTGTAATACCTCACGCGGCAGGCACCAACCCCGCCGCACGCTTGGCATCATCCAGTGTGGGCGACGCTAGTTCGCGTATTAACGCTTGCGCTTGTGTGGGATAGGCGGAACCTGTGCCCACACCCGCCGCGACGATGGTTTTGAGCTGCACCGCGTCGGGCAGCGGGCCGATGATGTCCACGCCCTTGACGGCCATCAATTCGCTAATTTGCTGAAAGCCCAGTTCAACGTCACCGCGCACCACGCGTTCCGCCACGAGGCCGCTGGCATTGATGGTGAGTTTGTCGCGGATGGCCTCGGCGATGCCGAGTTGCTCGATCACCTTGGCCATGTGGATACCGCTTTGGCCGGCTTTGGAGTGGGCAATGGATGTGGCGTTGAGCAGCGTTTGCTTAAGCGCCTCAACGGTGCTGATGTCAGGCTTGGGCTTGCCCGCAAGCACGCAGGCACCGACGCCTGAAGTGGCGAGTACGGTGATGGTACCGGCGATGATGTGGCCTTCGTTCGCCAGCTCGGTGAGTGCGCCTTCCGTGGCGAACACCAGGTCGGCCGTTTCGCCCGCGCGCATGCGTGCGAGTGTGTGATTGGTTGCGCCAAATTCAACGGCGCTGGTGAGACCTCTCCCCGTGCCGCGTTCAAACGCGGGCAGGCTGCCGAGCAGCACGGTACGAAACGCGTTGGTGCCGTAGATTTTGAAGGGTGTGGCCATTTCGATATAACTAATTGATTTTAAACAGTTATTTCATGCGACGCACAGCCTTGAGGCGCTGTGTATTGTCGCCTGCGAGGTGGGTCCAGATAATGCCGTCGCGCACCAGCTTTTGCGTCATGGCGTCCATCATGCCACCTCGATTACCACTGGCACCATGCACGTCCATGTTGAGCTTGGTCACGCGCTGCAACACGTCCGAGGCATAGGCCATCACCAGCACCGGGCTTAACGAGCCGTGTAATTTGGTGTCCATGTCCCACGCAGTGCGCATGACATACGAGCGCAGCGTTTCGGTGAGCATGTGCATTTCGTGGATGTTGAGTTGCACGAGCTGGTGATCCCACAACGGCTTGCCAGCGCGCTTTTCTTTTTTGGCGAACTGCATGGCGTATTCGGTGGCCGCGTCGCAAATGCCCAGCGCATTGGCGGCGAGTTCGAAGTCGCTGAATTCGGCGGCCACACCGCTGCGCACTTTTTGCCCCTTGTGCGGCTCGCCCACCACGTTGGCGTGCGGCACGCGCGCATTTTCAAAAATCAGTTCGGCGTTCTGATAAAAGCGCCAGCCCGCCTTGTTGAACACCTTGCCGATGCGAAAGCCCGGCGTGCCCACGGGCACCATGAATACGGTGGTGCCTTCGCGCGCAACCACACTGGTGTCGGAACGCGCGTTGACGAAAAATAGTTTGCCGACGGAGCCGTTGGCGATGAAGGTTTTCTCGCCGTTGAGTATCCATTCGTCGCCTTTGCGCTCGGCCTTGACGCGAAAGCCGGAGGTCACGTCGTCCGGCGGAAAACGGTTGTCGGAGCCGGAGTTGGGCTCGGTGCTGGCGGAGCCGATGAGGTAGGTGTCGTCGTTGAGAAACGGCGTGAGAAAGCGGTCTTTTTGATCCTTGGTGCAAAACTCTGCGATCAGATGGCTCCACTTCCAGTTTTGGCTGAACGCCTTGGACATGGCGCTGTCGGCCTTGGCCAGCTCGGCCATCACAATGGCTTGAGTCACAAAATCAGCACCCACGCCGCCCAGTTCGCGCGGCACGGTAAAGGTGCGAAATCCAAGCTTGGAGCCCGCTTTGATGATGTCCCAATCCCATGGTTCGCGGCCGCCTTCGATTTGATCGCGTTTCAGCGATGCAGGCAGCAACACCTCTTTGGCGAAATGGCGGGCTTCGTTTTGCCAGCGGCTTTGTTCTTCGTTGAGTGCGAAATCCATGGTGTGATTCCTCGGAAATTGGATTTGGAGTCTAGCAAAAATTGCTGTAACTGTTCAGCTTCGTCGTAGGATGCCGGTGAGCGTAGCGAACCGCATCGTTCGCGTGACGTGCGTACGCAAGGCCCTATCACGATGTCAGCACCACGACTGATGCGGTCCCGGGGAGTCGGCGGCGCTTGCGAAGTTGTGGCGCGCACCCGTCGGCTAACGTCGAAAATGAAATGCGTCACTTGTTAATGTTAATCAACGGCGCGACTTGCATATTAGCCGGTATGACCACGGTGTTACTTTTCCCGTTCTTGGCAAATTCCCCCAAAACCTGATTCGTCTCGTGTTGCAGATATTCCCGGGTCAGTGTGGAGTTAATGACACGATTGGCTTCGGCAATACCCTTGGCTTCGGTCACTTTTATTTCAGCCTGTTTTACGGCAATCTGATTTTGAATCTCAATCTGTTCCAGTTGCTTTTGCGCTGCCACAGCGTTTCGAATGGATTGCTCTATGGAAGGATCGGTGACAACAGACCGCACCACAACTCGCGTAATTGCAAATACGCCCTTGTCTGCCGCTTCGAGCTCTGATTGCAGCGCATTCTTAATGCCCAACTCGATTTGATCTCGCTTGGTGTGAATGACGAGGCTGTCCAGTTTTGCAATCTGATCGTAAGCCGCACCGCGCGCGAGCGACGCAATCAAATTGTATGCCGGAAAATATAAGCCCTTGTCGTAGGTAGATTGTCCTTTGTACTTAATGGCAAGATCAGCAACGTAGTTGTCCGAGACTTTGTAGAACACGGAAATATCCAAGTCCTTCAAAGAAAGATTGTCTTTGGCTTTAGGCGTGAGGTTTTCAAGGTCAACCGACGTCTCCTTTGCGGTGTACTGATCCACGGTCTGAATCAGTGGAAAAATAAAATACAGCCCGGGCGTTACCTCGTTTCTATCGACATTACCCAGCGTGGTTTTGACGCCGACATTCCCCGTCTGAATGGTGCCGATACTGCAAGATGCAAAAGTGACGACTAAAGCTAAAACCAAAAAAACAAAAACCGTTTTCGCGCTACGCATGGAATTCCTTTACGGATTATTACTGCAAGGTAAATTGCCTATTTTTTCTGCTGCGGAAACGCCCCTAAAATAGCCTTCGCCGCATCCCCGGAATTCTCCAGCCCCGCCACCACATCGGCCAGCCGATCCACATCCGCCGCACTTGCCCCCAACCCAAACGCCAGACAGCCGCGCACCTTGGCGCGCATTTCTACGTCGTTCATCGGGTCTTGCGGGCTGCCCTTGATGGTGTCGCGTTTAAGTTCAATCACCTGGCCGGATTTCAGCGTGACTTTGACACGCGCGGGCTCGATGGCGGTGGGATCGATGGCGGGGTCATCCACGACTTGGGTGATGGCCGTCAGTGCCGTAATGGCGCTGTCGGTGATGGCCGGTTTGCGATAGCTGTGCAGATCGACCTTGCCGTCTGCGAAGGCGCGCGCAAAGCTGTAGGCGGTGTTGAACTGCGCATGCACTACGTCGTTGCGCGTGGGATCGTACGGCGCGCCGACGGTGAGCCAGTTCACGTTGCCCATGCCTACTTCGATGGCGGCGACATCTGCGGGCTTGATGCCCTTTTCATGCAGCTCAATGCCGATGCCGATGGGCGTGTGGTTGCAGCGGCAGCAGGGGTAGGGCTTGAAGCTGTATTCGGCCACGCGCCAATCGGTGCCCAAACCTGCCGTGAGCAATTCCGGTTTGACTTCGTTGCGTTCGTAGAGCGCAAACAATCCGGCATTGCCTTCGAGCGTGGCGCGCGTGCTGCTGAGTCCGTCGGCGGCGAGAAACGCGCCCATTACGGCGTTGCGCGCGGCAAAGCCCGGCCCCAGCCGCTTCGACAACGCGCCGTCACGCATGCTTTGCGCTGATCCGCTGGCTTGGTGAAACGCCATGCCGAGCGCGTGGGCGAGGCCGTCGGCGTCCAGGCCCATCAGCCGCGCAGCGGCCACGCCAGCCGCCACGGTGCCGAAAATCATCGTCGGATGCCAGCCCTTGCCGAGGCTGTTGTAGCAGGCCAGGCCGAAGCGCGCGTGCAACTCCGCGCCGATGGCGTAGGCCAAAATGAAATCCTTACCGCTCACGGGTTTGCCCGTAGCGGATAAATCTTCAGCGGTGGCGAGCAGCGTGGGCAGTACCACGGCGCTGGTATGCACGCGCGCCGGATCATGTTGGTCATCAAAATCCAGCGCGTGCGCGGCGGCGCCGTTGGCCATGGCAGCCGTGGGCGGCGAGTATTTGCGTTTGCCGATGAGTCCGGTGGCGGAGCCGGTTTTCTCCCACTGCGCCAGCCGCGTGTTCAGTTCCGGGATGCCCGGCGCGTTAGCCGCGCCGCCGATCACGCCCAAGGTGTCTAGTATCAACGCTTTGACGTTGTGGCGCACCGGCGCGGGAAGTTGATCGTACGTCCATGCGGCGATGTTGGCGCACAGTGCGTGGCTGTAGCCGTCCGGCAGCGGGAAGGCCGATGCGGCGGCGTTTTCTTGAATACTCGGGCTGTTCATCATGGGGCTCCGGTAGAATTGAAGCAGAACGCTATCACAAACGGACAAACGCACAAACGAACAAGCAATCAGCGTTTGTTGGACTTGTTGAATCAGAAACGGCCGGGCACATCGTGAGCAAAATTTTTGTAGGCATAGACACCGGCGGCACCTTCACCGATTTGGTCGCCGCTGATCTAAATAGCGGGCGCTACCACTATCACAAGGTGCCCACCACCACTGGCGACCCCGCGCGCGGCATCCTCGATGGCATTGCCGAGTTGTTGGATCAAAACAAAATCCCGCGCAAGGATGTGGCCTTCCTCGTGTTGGGCACCACGCTCGCTACCAATGCCGTGCTGGAAGGCAAATGGGCGCGCACCGGGGTGATTACCACGCAAGGCTTTCGCGATGTGCTGGAGCTGGCGCGCCAGCGCCGCCCGCATTATTTTAACCTCGACATCCCCAAGCCCATGCCGCCTGCGCCGCGCGATTGCCGCTTGGAGGTGAACGAGCGCATTGCCGCCGATGGCAGCGTGGTGACCGCGCTGACGGAGGACGATGTCACGCGCGCAGTGGCGGTGCTCAAAGCCAAAAACGTGGAGGCGGTGGCGATTTGTTTTATGCATGCGTATGCGAACGCAGACCACGAGCAACGTGCGCACGCTATGGTCAAAGCGGCGTGGCCGGAGATTTATTTGTGTACGTCCAACGCTGTGCTGGGCGAGTTTCGTGAGTTCGAGCGCTTTTCCACTGCGGCCGTGAATGCCAGCCTGATGCCCATCATGGATCGCTACATGGAGCGCTTTGAGAGCGGTGTGAAAGCGCTGGGTATACCGCATACGCCTCGTGTGATGCAGTCCAATGGCGGCGCGGTGTCGCCGGGTGCGGTGCGCAAGATGCCGGTGAATACCTTTTTCTCTGGCCCGGCGGGTGGGGTAATCGGCACGGTGGGTATTGCCCAGCAACTCAAGTCGCTCAACCTGATTACCTTCGACATGGGCGGCACGTCCACCGATGTGTGTTTGATCCGCGATGGTGAGCCAGCGAAAAAAAGCGAACGGCAGATGGGCGGCTTTCCCGTGCGCACGCGCACGCTGGACATTCACACTATCGGTGCGGGCGGCGGTTCGATTGCCTGGATAGACGCAGGCGGCTTGCTGAAAGTCGGCCCGCAAAGCGCGGGCGCTTACCCTGGCCCGGCAGCGTATGGGCGCGGCGGCGTGCAGGCGACTGTGACCGACGCCAATGTGGTGCTAGGGCGCTTGAGCCCCAAGTCGCTGCTCGGCGGGCGCATGGCCATGCACCCCGACAAAGCGCGCGCAGCCATTGATGCGTTAGCGAAGATCATGAATGGTGACGCCATCAAAGCGGCTGCCGGTGTGATCGAAATCATCAACGTGAACATGATGGGTGCGGTGCGCGTGATCTCCGTCGAACAAGGCGAAGACCCGCGTGATTTTGCGTTGGTGGCTTTCGGCGGCGCAGGCCCGTTGCACGCTGCCGATGTGGCGCGCAACATGGGCATGAAGCGCGTGTTGGTGCCGCCACGCCCAGGGCTGCTATCCGCCATCGGCTTGTTGCATGCGGATGTGCGGGGTGATTTTAGTTTGACGCGCCTGCTGCGTGCAGAAGCGCAGAACGTCAAAGCTTTTAATGCGGGCTTTGCGGATTTGAAAAAGCGTGGTGCGGAATGGCTCACGGGTGAAGCGGAGAAAAAAGCAAAGTTCGAGTGGTTCGTCGATTTACGTTACTTCGGCCAGAACTTTGAGCTCATCATGCCGCTGACTACGGGCCAACTCAGCGCGGTCGGCCTCAAGCGTTTAGCCAGCAACTTCCACCAGCGGCACAAAACGTTTTACGGCTACGACATGCCAGCGCAACCCGTTGAAATCGTCAACCTGCGCCTGGTAGTAACGGCAGCGCGCAAAGCGCTACGTGCCGCCACGGAAAGCCAAAAAATACAACAAAAACAAATAGTTACAGAGAGGCGCCGAGTGTGGTTCCCGGAAACGAACTTTGTGCAAACGCCGGTGTATGAACGTGATCGACTGCCGATGAATTGGCGCGCCACAGGCCCGGCCATTATCGAGCAAATGGATGCAACCACCGTGGTGCCACCCAAAGCAAAAGTGCATCGTGATGCGTTGGGTTATTTGCATATCGCTTTGAAGTGACCGCTGACCATGAAACCCAAAATCGACCCCATTAAATCCGAAGTCATCGCGCGCTTCCTGTTAGCCACTGCCGAGGAAATGGGTGCGACGCTGATGCGCACCGCGTTTTCACCCAACATCAAGGAGCGTGCGGATTGTTCGACCGCCATCTTCAATACGGCGGGTGAGGTGATTGCGCTGGCGCAACGGGTGCCGATTCATCTGGGCTCCATGGTGGGTGCGGTGGATGAAATTTTGAAACGTTTTCCGATCAAGACCATCAAGCCCGGCGATATGTTTGTGGCCAATGATCCCTATAACGGTGGCGGCACGCATTTGCCCGACATCAATGTGATTGCTCCGGTGTTTGCCGGCAACAAGATCGTCGCGTACGTCGCCAACATCGCGCACCACGCCGATGTGGGGGGCATGGTGCCGGGGTCGGAAGCGGCGGTGTGTAAATCGATCTACCAAGAGGGCTTGCGCATACCACCGGTACGCGTCATGCGCGAAGGCGTGGTGAACCGTGATGTCGTCGATATCATTCTGCTCAACTCGCGCACGCCGGATGAGCGCGTGGGCGATCTGAATGCGCAGTTCGCCGCCAACACGGTGGGCACGCGCAGCGTGTTGCAGTTGTTCGAGCGTTATGGTGTGAAAGATGCGCAGGCCGCCATCGCCGGGTATCTGGATTTTACTGAGCGGCGTTTTCGCGCGGCCATTAAGCGTTTGCCGCCAGGGCGTTATGAGGCTGAAGATTTTTTGGATGGCAATCTCGCAGGCGAAACCTGCGCCATCAAACTCGCGCTCACCATCGGCAAGGAGCGCATGGATTTTGATTTCACCGGCTCCGGCAAGCAGTTGGAAAGCGCACGCAATATTCCGTATCGCGCGCTGCTGGCCACGGTGTATACGGTGGCCAAGGCCATGCTTGATCCGGAAGTACCGGCCAACGCGGGCTACTACCGCACGCTGCATATTCACGCGCCTGAAGGGTGCGTGGTGGGCCCTGTGCCACCGGCGGCCATCGGCTGCCGATCAATATCCGCCAGTGTACTGGGCGATGTGATTGCCAGTGCGTTATCGAAGGCCATGCCCGATAAAGCGCTGGCAGGCAGCGGGCCGCATCATCTGTTTGTGCTGTCGGGCACCGATCCGCGCACGGGGGTGTACTTTGTGGATTACGAAACAGTGGCGGGCGGCATGGGCGCGCGCGCTATGCGTGATGGCGTGGATGGTGTGCGCGTGCATGCCTCTGGTTCATCTAATTTGCCGAGTGAGGCGCTGGAGCACGCGTATCCGTTTCGTGTGGAGCGTTACGCGCTGTGGGATGAATCATCGGGGCCGGGGCAATATCGCGGTGGTGCAGGCGTGGTGCGTGATTACCGTGTGCTGGCCGATGATATTGTGGTCAGCCTGTCGTCGGAGCGGCAACAGGTGGCGTCGCCCGGTATGAAGGGCGGCGGTTCGGGCGCGCGCGGCGCATTTATACTGAACCCGGATACGCCGCACGAACACAAGTTGCCGTCAGCCGCCGCCGATGTGCCCCTGCCTCGCGGCAGCGTGTTGCGCATTTGCACGCCGGGCGGTGCGGGCTATGGTGACGCGAAGCAGCGTACCATTACCGCCGTCGAAAAAGATGTGGTCGAGGGGCGCATATCGCCCAACTATTCATCCAGAACTTACCTTGAGGGAAGCTGAAATGAACAAACGCGCAACTGAATTTGATGTGATCGCCGCGTTTCGCGAGGACTTTCCCGCGCTGAAAAAGTGGACTTACATGGATGTAGCCGCGCGCGGCGTATTGTCCAACACCGTGCGCGCAGCGCTCGATGCGCAAATCGATGATCGTATGTACAACGGCGGCGATAAGGAACAGTTTTTCGCGCTGATTGAGCGCGCGCGTGGGCGCTTTGCGCAACTCATCAATGCCGATGCGGATGAAATCACCTTTACGAAAAACATCTCTGAGGGTTTGAACATCGTCGCCACTGGCCTGCAATGGCAGGCTGGCGACAATGTGATTGTCTGCGCTGAGCTGGAGCACCCGAACAATGTGTATTGCTGGCTGAATCTGCAAGCCCAGGGTGTCGAGGTGCGCATGGTCAAACCGCGTGACAACCACATCCCCGTTGACGACATGATTGCGCGTATGGATGCACGCACACGTTGCGTGACGGCGTCGACCGTGAGTTTCGCGCCGGGTTTTCGCACGGACATCGACACACTCGGGCGCGCCTCCCGTGAGCGTGATGTGCTGTTGTTGGTGGATGCGGCGCAGTCCGCAGGCAAAGTGCACACCGATGTGAAGGCATCGAATATCGATGCGCTGGCGGTGTCGACGCAAAAGGGGCTGCTCGGGCTTTATGGCATGGGGTTCTTGTACGTGCGGCGCGCGTGGGCTGACAAAATGCGCCCCGCTTATCTCGCGCGCTTTGGTGTTGATTTGGGCGATGCGCACGAGGCTTCAATGGGGGATGCTTCGTATCAGTTGGCGGCTGGCGCGCGGCGCTTTGATCTGGGCAATTACAATTTCGCGGCCACGGCGGCGGTGGATGCGTCGATGCAGCAGTTGCTGGCCATCGGTACGCGGCAAATCGAACAGCACATAACGCGTTTAGTACACGCGCTGGCGCAGGGCTATCTCGACCTGGGCGTGCCGGTGGCGGGCGGCAAGCCAGGGCCGCACCTCGCGGGCATTGTCACCATCGGCAATATGAGCGCGAATCACTATGGTTCGGACGATGAGCGCTTTAATGGGCTGTACCAATATCTGGGTGAACATCAGGTGAAGCTGTCGATACGGCGCGGCTTGCTGCGATTCTCGCTGCATGCGTACAACAACAGGGACGATGTGAATCATGTGTTGGCGTTGAGTAAAGCGTATCTCGCGAGCCCCTAGATAAATAACGTAACTAGTTGATTTTAATGAATTATTTAGACCCGACTTCTGGCGCCACCTACCCTGCCGACACCGCCCGCTGGTGTTCTGACAGCGGCGGCTATCTCAATCTCACGCCGGGTGCGGGGTTACGGCGTGGCGATATCGAAACGTCGCGCTACTCCGTGTGGCGCTACGCCAAAGCGATCGGTGTGGACGACCGGCATGCGGTGACGATGGGTGAAGGTTGGACGCCGCTGACCTGCGGCGAGTGGCGCGGCGCGCCGATCCTGTTCAAGTGCGAATTCATGATGCCCACTGGGTCGTTTAAAGATCGCGGCATGACGGTGATGGTGAGCTATCTGAAAAGCTGCGGGCTGGAGCATGTGCTGGAGGATTCATCGGGCAATGCGGGCGCATCGCTGTCGGCCTACGCGGCGGCGGCGGGCATGCGTTGCCGCATCCTCGTGCCCGAGACGGCGTCGTATCCTAAGATCGCGCAAATCGCAGCCTGCGGCGCCGATGTGATCACTATCCGTGGCACGCGGCAGGATGTGGCGGATGCCGCCCTGCGCATGAGTCATGAAATTTTTTACGCCAGTCACAACTGGCAGCCGTTTTTCGCCGAGGGCACCAAGACGCTGGCGTACGAGCTATGGGAACAACTCGGCTTCAACGCGCCTGACAACGTGATTGTGCCCTTGGGCTACGGCAGCAACGTCGCCGGCTGCGAGCGTGGCTTTGGCGAACTGCTGCGCAACGGCGAGATCAGCAAAATGCCGCGCATCTTCGGCGTGCAGGCGGCGAACTGCGCGCCGTATTTCAATGCGTTCAAGGCGGGCGCGGATCATCTCGTGCCCACGACGGTGACGCCAACCATCGCCGAAGGCATAGCCTCGTCTAAGCCCACGCGCGTGGTGGAAGCGCTGCGCGCGGTGCGCGAGTCGGGCGGCAGCATCGTTGCGGTGAGCGAGGATGAAATTGTTGCCGCGCTCGGCACGCTCGCGCGCAAGGGTCTTTATGTGGAACCAACCTCTGCGGCGGCAGGCGCGGGGCTGACGCAGTTGCTGGCGAGCGGGGCGATTAAGCCAGCCGAATCGACGGTGCTGGTGCTGACGGGCACGGGCTTGAAGGCGTCGGAGAAGATCGGTGAGTTGCTAAAGCTCAAGGCTCCCATCGCGTAGCGTGCGGCGTACGCACAACGTGTTCAATGTGCCCGCTTCTTGACACAGCGTCACGCACCGGCATAGATTGCGCACTCATCATTTGACACCCATCATTTGAACAACCCAAGGCGCTCCCCATGAAAATCACCGCAGTCAAAAGCTATGCCGTGCATCCCGGCTGGCGCAAGAATTTGATGTTTGTCAAAGTCGAAACCGATGCCGGCATCCACGGTTGGGGCGAGGCGTATTCGCAATACGACCGTGATCGCGCGGTGATGGCACAGCTCGAATGTCTGGGGCCGTATCTGGTGGGACGCAGTCCGTTTGATATCAAGCACTTCACGCAGTTTGCGTTTGACGATTACGCCGCGCGGCGCGGCTCGCTGGAATTGTGGTGCGCGGTGTCGGGCATCGAGCAGGCGTTGTGGGATATCGTCGGCAAGGCGTGCAATCAGCCGGTGTACAACCTGCTGGGCGGCAAGGTGCGCGAGAAAGTGCGCGTGTATGCCAACGGCTGGGGTTATCAGTTGAAGACGCCGGATGATTACGCGCGCGCGGCGGAAGAAGTGGTGAAGATGGGTTTCACCGCGATGAAAATGGACCCGCTGCCTGCGCCGTGGCGTTGGTGGATTCCGCGCGAGGAAGAAGAGCACGCGGTCGCGGTGGTGAAGGCGGTGCGCAACGCGGTGGGGCCGGACGTGGATATTCTCATTGATCAGCATCGTCGGCTCGCGCCCATGCATGCCATACGTCTCGACAAGCGGTTGGCTGAATACAACATGTACTGGATGGAGGAGTCGACGCAGGCCGAGTACCCTGAAGAGCTTGCCCACATACGACGCGAGATCGGCATTCCGGTGGTGATCGGCGAAGCCACTTACACCAAAGCCGGTTTCCGTCCGTTGCTGGAGAAAAAAGTCGCCGATATTCTGAATCCGGATGTGGCGTGCTGCGGCGGCATTCTGGAATTGAAAGAAATCGCCGCCATGGCCGAGCCGTATCTGGTGGCCGTTTCGCCGCACAATTACAACTCGACACTGATGGCGCTGGCGTCTACCGTGCATGCGTCAGCGACCATGCCGAACTTTATTATTACCGAATACTTTTTGCCCTTCGTTGATTTTGTCGACAAGATTTCCAAAGGGCAGTTGCGGCCGAAGAATGGTTATATCGACTTGCCCGATGCGCCGGGCTTGGGCGTCGAGGTCGATGAAGAAGCGCTGAAAAATTATCCGGCGAAAATTTACCCTGCGCGCAAGCTGCGCTTTCCGCGAGACGAGGCGGCAGGCATTTGACGATAGACGCAGCGAGTCGATGGGCGAAATTAACGTAACTAATTGATTTTAAAAGAGTTTTTTATAATGCTTCGACTCAGCGTGGCGGCGTTGTGCATGATGGGCCTGTCGGTGCAGGCCCAGTCGTGGAAGCCCGACCGGCCCGTTGACATCATCGTCGGCACCACGCCCGGCGGGCCGCAGGATCGTCAAGGGCGGTTGATCCAACGCATTTTTCAGGAGCGTAAATTCTTCGAGCCACCGTCTGCGGTTTCTAACCGGCCTGGTGGCGGCGGCGCGGTGGGGTTAGCGTTCATGTCGAACCACAAGGGCGATGCGCACTATTTGCAGGTGGTGGCGCAACCGCTGATCAGTAATCACGTGGCAGGGCGCACTAAGCTGAACTACACGGATTTTTCGCCACTGGCGATTTTTGCCGTGGAGTATGTAACGCTGGTAACGCGCGCCGATTCGCCGATCCGTGACGCGCGGGAATTCATTGACAACACGCGCAAGAATCCAGCGGCGTATTCGGTGGCCATCGGCACTGTGGTGGGTAATGCGACGCATTCCTCGTTCGCGCATGCGATGAAAGCCGCGGGGGCGGATATCAAACGTCTGCGCACGGTAGCGTTCAATTCCGGCGGCGAAGGCGTCACGGCGGTCATGGGGGGGCACGTCGACGTGCTGGCAGGCTCGGTTTCCACGGTGATCGCGCATGTGCGAACCGGCAAGCTGAAAGTGCTTGCCATCGGCGCGCCGCAACGCTGGCAGGGCGAGCTTGCGCAGACGCCCACTTGGAAAGATCTGGGCGTGGACAGCGCGCAAGACCTGTGGCGCGGCCTCGCCGGCCCGCCGGGGCTTTCTGCTACGCAGATCGCGTATTGGGAAAGCACGGTCGCGCGTGCCGTCAAAGACCCGGAATGGCTCAAGGACGTTGAGCGCAACCTGATGGCGAACGTTTATAAAAACAGCGCCGAAACGTTCAAGCACTGGCAGGCCGAGTACGCCGATGTGAAAGCGCTGTTTACGGATATGGGATTGGCGAAGTAACCATTGCCGACCCGTGCGCCAGCGCGCACCGTGTCAGCGTCAAGCCGGGGCGATTTCCAGTGCCATGCCGTTGGCCACGAGCTTGGTGCCCAGCGCCGCGCCGCGCCTATTGAGTTCGCCCAACTCCACACCTTCATTCGCCGGATCGCAAAAATACGTTTCGTTGGCCTCGTTGTGGCGCACGAGTTTGATGGCAACTGCCGAGATTTTTTTGTTGTCGATCGTGGCACGTGCCATCATGCCCATCCAGTCGCCGTGTTTACGACCGCCGTGCCCGGTGTGGAAACAGAAGCTGCCCAGCCCGTAAAGAATGGGCTTACCCTGATAAATCTCCGTAGGCAGTGAGTAGTGCGGGCCGTGGCCCATGACCAAATCTGCGCCCGCGTCGATGGCGGCATGCGCGATTTGCGTCATGTAGTCGAGCACGTCCTTGTGCAAGCCCCAATGGCAGGAGGCGACGAGAATATCGACTTGCTTGCGCAGTGCGGCCACATCGTCTTTGAATAGTTGCAGGTGTTTGGCGTCAGGCCATGTGAGGACTTCCGGCGGAATGCCGGGGCGGTTGGCCGGGGGTATTTCGGGGCGCGTCTTGTGTAACGGCAGTTGATACGCGGTGTGGCCCTTGATGGTGGCCACCCCGGCGGTGTTGGCGGTGGCTTCGTGATTGGTGGGCCAGTACACGGAGGTGCGTTGCAAAAAGCCGTAGCGCACACCGTTTTTCTCGATAATCACCGGCGCATAGGCGGCATTGCGATTGGCACCGGCACCGGTGTGCTTGACGCCGATTTCATCGAGCCGCTTGACCGACGCGTTGATGGCGGCTTCGCCGTAGTTGACGTTGTTGGCAATTCCCACAGCGTCGATGCCCGCGAGTTTCAGTGTTTCACCAGCGGGGCCGGGTTCAGCGAAAAAGCCTTCGTTATCCCACGCATGTCCGCCAGGCGGCGCATAGAGGCAGCACTCCATGTTGCTGAACCGCACGTCGGCGGCTTTAAAGTCGTCGAGGGTCTTGCGAAACGGCACCGTGGGGTCGGTGACGCCCATGAAATTCAGATCGCCGGTGAGTATGAGCTGGGCCATGTGGTTCCTTCGCGGAGTGAGGTTGAATGAGGTTGAATGAGGTTGAATGGGATTGCAGGGATTTTAGTCAATTGTGACCGTGGCACACAACCCGCCGTCGCCAGGGATTTTTCGATTTAGCGCGAACTCGACGGCAGGCGTGGAATGCGGCAGACTTGAGCGCTCCCTTTTTAGAGGCGCTTCGACGATGGGCAAGTATTTGCTGCTGCTGGCAGGCGTTCTGGTGTTGTACTGGATTATACGTGCCGGTTTTCGCCGCCGCGCCGAACGTGATGCCGCGTCACGGCAGAATAAAATCGTCGACGACGACATGGTGCGTTGCGCCGATTGCGGCGTGCACTTGCCGCGTGGCGAAAGTTTGACTGTGCGCGGGCAATTTTACTGCAGCCCTGAACATCAGCGCCACCACAGCCGGGACGATTGATTTCGCATGAGCGAGCTTTTGGACGGGCGCGTGCCGACTCGCAGCTTGAACGAATTGCCTGAACCGTATTGGCGGTCGCTGCACTTTTTTAATTTCTACCGGCTGCTGATTGCGCTGATGTTGCTGGGTGGCGTGCTGCTGAGCGGCAATTTGTTGCAACTCGGATCGCACGACCGCACGCTGTACATCCAGGTGTTGGTGATCTATATGGCGTTTGGCGTGGCGTGCGCGCTGACCATCCGTACGCGGCGGCGCTTTAATGCGCAAATCGCACTGCAAGTGGTAGCGGACATCGCGTTTGTCGCGGTACTGATTTATGCCAGCCGCGGCCTGTCCAGCGGCTTGGGCTTGCTGCTGTTGACCACGCTGGCAGGTGCCGGGCTGATCAGCCGCGGGCGCTTGACGCTGTTTTACGCGGCGCTGGCGAGCATCGCCATGCTGTTGGAACAGGTGTACGAAGTGCTGATTTTTCAAGAGAGTCCGGCGCAGTTTATACAGGCTGGCTTTTTGTGCATCGGCTACTTCGCCACGGCGATGGTGGCGCACACGCTGGCGCGACTCACGCAGGAAAATGAAAAAATCGCGGCGCAGCGCGAAATCGATGTGGCCAACCTGTCGGAAGTCAACCGTCTAGTGATTCAGGATATGCCGGACGGCGTAATCGTGGTGGACGGCACCGGCGTGATTCGCCAGATCAATACCCAAGCGGTCACTCTTCTGGGTGCCATGGAGGCTTATGTGCACGAAGGTGAGGCTGTTCGCTTGGCGGATTACGCCCCCGCGCTGGCCGCGCACTGGGGTCGCTGGCGGGCGGGTGGTGCGTCGACGGAGCCGGCTTTTACGGCGTCGATGGATGATGTCCACGGACTGCGGTTTGTGCAGGTCGGCGAGCGGCCCGAGGCGGGTACGGTCATTTTTCTAGAAGATCTCACGCGCGTGCGCGTGCAAGCGCAGCAGATGAAGCTCGCGGCCATCGGACGGCTCACCTCGAATATCGCCCACGAAGTGCGCAATCCGTTGGGCTCGATCAGCCACGCGGCACAACTGCTGCACGAGGAGCCTGAAAGTTCACCCAGCATGCGGCGGCTGCTGGGCATTATTCACGACAATACCCAGCGTCTGAATCGCATGGTGAATGATGTGTTGGGCTTGAATCGAGGGCAGGCACCGTTGCTGGAGTCGTTCGGGCTGGCGGAATTTGTGCAACAGTTTGTGGCGGAAATCGCGGAAACCGAACGCGCGGACCCGACGATTTTTACGGTGCGTGCGGACAGCGCGCTGCGCGTGACGTTTGATCGTACCCACCTGAATCAGGTAATGTGGAATCTGTGCCGCAACGCACTGCGGCATTGCCGTGGCAAGGCCGGCAGCGTGCAAGTCGTCGCGCAGCGGGTGCGCGGCAGTCATACGGTAAAATTGGACGTTATCGATGACGGGCTCGGGGTGCCGCTGCCGGTGCGCAGCGGCTTGTTCGAGCCCTTCGTGACCTCGGCGCTAGGCGGCAACGGATTGGGTTTGTATATTGCACGAGAGCTGTGCGCGGCCAACGGCGCGACACTGGATTACGTGGAAAGCACCGCAGGTGCGCAATTCACAATGACATGCAGGGCGGGCGAATGAACGCAAAGAGCCACGTGTTGGTGGTCGATGACGAGCCGGATATCCGCGAGCTGCTCGGCATGACACTGGCGCGTATGGGCGTCGAATCGCATGGTGCGGCGAGCTGCGAAGAGGCGCTGGCCCTGCTCGCGGCCAACAGCTACAACCTGTGCCTGACCGATATGCGTTTGCCGGACGGCGACGGCTTGTCGGTGCTGGAATACGTGGCCAAAAACCATCCGCAGACGCCGGTGGCGGTGATTACCGCGCACGGCAGCACGGAAAACGCGGTAGCCGCGCTGAAGGCGGGTGCTTTTGATTATCTGGCCAAGCCGGTGTCGCTGGAGCAGTTGCGCGCGCTGATCCGCTCGGCGCTGAATTTGCCGCCGGTGCCACGCGGCATAGGCGTGGGTCAGAGTCAGGAGCCGGGCCACG
>JAYTWR010000033.1:0-10652 GCA_043743335.1 Burkholderiales bacterium | reverse complement strand
GCTTGCCCGGCTATGAAAGCACATTGCGTTACGGCGTATTGCTGCCTGCAGGCGCCGCCGAAGCCATCGTGACGGTTTTGCGGCAAGCTGTTACGCGCGTGATAATCCAACCGGATTTCATCGAAGCACTCGCGAGGGATGGCGCGGAGCCATTGGCCGGCACGCCTGAGGAGTTTCGCGCCATGATGGCAACCGAGGTAAAGAAGTGGGCCGCGGTTGTGAAGGCGTCGGGTTTGCAAATTCAGTAAGTGCGCCGTAGGCATACCATTGCGGTGACTATGCCTTTGGCATTATGGGCGACCACCGTATTTATTCTACCTTCAACCCCAGCTTCTGCACGAGCTTGGCCCAGCGCGCGACGTCCGCGCTGAGAATGCGCGCGAATTCATCGGGCGTGGTTGACTTCGCATCGAGGCCCTGGCTCGCCAGTTTTTCATGCGTATCGGGCTGCGCCAGTACTGCGGCGATTTCGGTGTTGAGGCGTTGCACTATGTCCGCCGATATCGACCTCGAACACTGCCCGCAGTGTGGCGGCGACTTGAAGATCATTGCCGCCATGGAGGAGCCTGCGGTGATTGTCAGAATACTCACGCGCCTGGGCTTGCCTGCGAGAGCGCCACCGCGCGCACCGGCGCGGCCGCTGGCTCTCTTTCAGGCGGCCTGATACTCAAGGCAAGAACGGTTCTGCAACAGCACCGGCGATCCGGCTCGGCCCGCGTTCGCGCGTAGCGGTCAAAGTGCGTCGGCGTGAAGCGATGCGGGCTGATGTAGGGCTCAAATAGGCATCGCGAGAGGAGAATTTTCACCAAACACCGCGCGATTGACCGCTCGCGGGCGCGCGGATACATTGGCGCTTATGCGAAAAGGTGGTTTGAGTGCGCCAGCACAAACTGGCAAGTGGTAGTTGGTGGAAGTCCAATACGAGGAAGAAATGGCGAATCACCTTGGCTCCGAGTCATGCGTACTCTCATCGCGAGGTGAGATGCGAAGCGTTGACAGGGGATACTGGATGCAGACATCAGCGCATTCTTTGACACTATCGATCACGGCTGGATGATGCGCTTCCTGGCCCACCGCATCGCGGATCGACGGCTGCTTAGGCTGATCGAGAAATGGCTGAAAGCGGGGGTAATTGAAGACGGAGTGCGCTTATGGTTCTGCAATATCACAATTTTATTTCCATATCGTGCCAATCACCTTAGATCGGATTGTTTGCGCAACTTTCAGATTAACGCTCTCCCATGAATCAGATACAGGATTTGCATGTCTTCGTGGCGGTTGCCGAAAGCGGCAGCTTTTCGGCGGCCGCACGCAGCTTGCGGCTTTCGCCATCGACAGTAAGCAAGCTTATAGCCCGGATCGAAAACCGCGTGGGGGTGCGTATCTTTGATCGCTCGTTAAAGGCTGCGATACTGACTCGCGAAGGAGAGGTCTACCTGGAAAGCGTACGTCGGGCCATCGACGCAATTGACGAACTGCAATCGCTGGGCGAGAGTCTCGCCAAGGTACCGCACGGCACGCTGCGTATCCATGCGGGACCGTCATTTACGAGGAGCCAACTGGCGCCCCTGCTGCCGGAGTTTACCGAGCAGTATCCCGATGTGCGCATCGAATTTCGGCTAGGCCCGCACTTTGTCGGGTTGGCGGACGACATGGATATTGCCATTCATTTCGGGTCGTTACCGGATTCGTCGCTAATATTGCGCAAGCTAGCGACCAGCCGCCGCGTGCTGTGTGCGGCGCCGGGGTATCTGCAAAAGTACGGCGTTCCTAAAGCGCCTGTGGACCTGACCCGGCACCGCTTGTTGAATTACACCATGCGGGGGCGCGAGACCTGGCTATTTTACCGTGGGCAAAAAGTAGAGCGCATTTCGATACAGTCGCAAATCTGCGCCGATCAGGCAGAGCTGCTGCTGGAGTTAACCCGCGGCGGCATGGGCATCTTCCGCCTACCCGAGTTCGACGTGGCGGAGGATTTCAAATCGGGGCGACTGGTGCCGCTTCTCACTGAGTATGCGCGCCGGGAGAGTATTTACGCCGTGGTGCGTACGCGCCGCAATCTGAGCCCACGACTGCGGGTATTCATCGATTTTGTCGAGAAGAGGCTGCGCGGCAAGTCGTGGAATGTGATCGCATAATCATCGCGTTGTGAACTGCCGTCACAGCCCCTTTGACGCCAGGCTTGTGTCCACTTCTAGGAGGCTTTTGTATGCTATCAACCTCATGCGCCTAATGGCGCGGGTGCCCTGTCATGAAAACCAAGCTGTGTGAAATGTTCGGCATAGATGTACCCATCATCGCATTTTCGCATTGCCGCGACGTGGTGGTGGCTGCGGCCAAGGCCGGTGGCATGGGCGTATTCGGCGCGGATACATCCACGCCCGAACAATTAGCAGTGGAACTGCAATGGATCGAAGACCACATCGATGGCCGGCCCTACGGTGTGGATGTGCTGTTCCCACAAAAATACGACGACGTGGCGAGCCATGTGAAAGAAGACCCGCGCTCGCTGATTCCGCAGCGCCACCGCGAGTTTGTTGAAGAATTGCTGGCTGAACACAATGTGCCGCATCTGCCGGGCGACGAAGAGGACCAGTTGCTACGCGAGATGCTGGGCCGCAAAAAAGGCACGCCGGAATACACCGAGGAGCTGCTTAAGGTCGCGTTTCAGTTCTCCGGCATCAAGCTGCTGGTGACTGCGATTGGCACCCCACCGCCGGGGCTGGTGGAAAAGGCGCACGCGGCGGGCATGAAATTCGGTGCATTGGTGGGCAAGCCCGAACACGCCATCAAGCAAAAAATGGCGGGCGCGGATCTGATCATTGCTCAGGGCCACGAGGCTGGCGGTCATACCGGTGAAATCACTACCATGGTGCTGACCCCGCAAATCGTCGATGCGGTGGCACCGTTGCCGGTGCTGGCCGCAGGCGGTATCGGGCGCGGGCGTCAGGTCGCGGCGGCGTTGGCGCTGGGGGCGGAGGGAGTGTGGTGCGGCTCGGTATGGCTTACCACGCGTGAGAGTGATGCGATCCCCGCTTTGCGCAATCGTTTGCTGGCCGCCAAGTCTTCGGATACCGTGAGGACACGCTGCTTCACCGGCAAGCACGGTCGCTTTCTGAAATCCGGCTGGTCAGACGCATGGGAGGCGCCTGGCGCCCCTGAGCCGCTGGGCCGCCCGCTGCAATATTTTCTGCGTACGCCGTCGTTCGCGCGCATCGACCGTGTCGGTGCAAAGTCCATGGTGTCTTCACCCATCGGCCAGATCGTCGGCGAGATGAAGTCCGAAATGACGGTGCGGCAAGTGTTCACGGACATGTTATCCGAGTATGCTGATGCGCTGGAACGTATGAACCGGATGAGTGAGTAATGTCCATGCCAAGCCGACGTATTTGGCGCGGCCTGATGGCGTGTATTTTGGCATCAATGGCCATAAAGCCTGCACAAGCCGCCCAGGTTGCTGAGTGGCCCGAAAAAGCCGTGCGTATCATTGTCCCATTCGGCGCGGGCTCGGCGGATACCGCAGCGCGCATCATCGCCGAGGGTATACGCCAGCGCACGGGCAAAGTTGTAGTGGTCGAAAACCGCCCCGGCGCGGGACAAAATGTCGGTGCGGGTGTGTTATATCGCGCCACGCCGGATGGCGCGACTATCATGGTAACCGCGCCAGGGCCGCTGGTGATCAACCAGTTTATTTATCCCAGACTAGAGTTTGATCCACACGCTTTAACACCCGTAATGCTGCTGACCACCGACCCGCTGGTGTTTGTGGTTAATGCCATGAGCCCGTTCAAAACCTTGCAGTCGTTTATCGACGAAGCGAAAAAAAATCCCGGCAAGCGCACCTATGGATCGGCAGGCGCGGGCGCCACCAGTCACATGATGACGGCCATTTTGTTCGCGATGGCGGGCGTGGAAGTCACGCATGTGCCCTACAAGGGCGGCGCGGAATCCGCCCTGGCACTGCTCTCAGGACATATTGATTTTCTGGCGTCGAGCCCAGTGTCCGCGATGCCTCAAATACAAGGTGGAACTTTCAGACCCCTTGCGGTGACAGCCAAGACGGGCATGGCCGTATTGCCGGGAGTCGCGCCTGCGGCAACATCAGGCGTGCCGGGCTACGACTATGCCACGTGGCTGGCAGTGGTGGCGCCACCCCATGTCGCGCCCGCAGTGGCACAGCGGATATCTGACGTGATCGAAGATATCTTCAAATCACCCGAGGTGCGTGCACGGTTGTCGGCGTTTGGCTCGCAATACGAAGGTGGAGGACCTCGGCGCCTTGCCAACTGGATCCGGGACGAGCGCGTGAAGTGGAAGGCATCGGTAGAGGCTTCTAGCGTAAAGTATCAGTAAGTTATTGTTTTTATTAAATTTTTAACAAAACAGCTTCGCCAATACTCGCACGTCATTCACATCGTCCAAACGCATCAACGTATCAAACAACGCACGCGCCGATGCACCGGCTTCGGCCATCATCAAACAATCCTCAAACTTGGCCCACAGTTCGCTTTCGTCAAGCGGGCTGTCATGATCGCCGCGCGTTCGTGTGATGGGGCCGCTGTCGTAACTCGCCCCACCACTTGTGGTGAGGGTAATACGATCTTCAAGCGCATAACCGGGCCGCGCGGGATTGTCGCGGTCGTCCGGCTCGACACTGACGCGTTGCATCAGCGATTGCACCTCGGGGCGCAGAACAAAGGCATCGGTCAATTCCGCCATCCCCGCGCGCCGCGCGATAATGGGCGCGGCCATCGCGAACTCAATGCTGAATTTCGCTTCTAGCCCAGTTTGCGGCTGATGGTTGCGCAGGATATGCGCGTTGCGGCGGCTGATTGAAACCGTGATGTGTTCAACATCCGGAGCCTTCACGGGATGCGCGCGTAGCAGATCAAACATTCCATCGATGGTGCGATGGGTGCAATAACAGGTGGGATATTTCTTGACGCTGATACGGTTGCTGCCGCAGATGCGCCACTCGCTGCCTGTCTTGATGGGCGAGGTCACATCGACTCGACCGCCGAATGAAAACGCATGCAGATAACCCGGTGCGCGTTCGAAAGCGTCAAGCGCAGCGATAAAGCCGCCCGACACTAATCGCGCGGACGCCACACCCGCGTGCGCTGCGCGCCCCGCATGCAGGGGCTTGGTCATCGTACCTACGTTGACGATTAGCCCGCAGGCTTGCGATGCGGCAAGCCCCAGCGTCATCGCGCATTGTTCTGGTGTGAGTTTGCGCAGCGAAGCGCAGGCCGCCGCCGCACCCACCGCGCCAAAACATCCGGTGGGATGCCAGCCTTTGTCGTGGTAGCGGCCCACATCGGCGTCGCGGCTCACCAATTCCGCGACGGTTTCATAGCCTGCGGCGTAGGCGGTGATGATGTCCTTGCCGTTCGCGCCCAGCGCCTCGGCCTCGGCCAGTATGGCGGGAACCAGAAATGCGCTGGCGTGGCCAAAGCCGCGTTGCGACACGTCATCAAAATCGAGCGCATGCGCGGCGGTGCCGTTGATCAATGATGCATCAAGCGCTGATGCGCGGCCCTGATTACCGAGCAGGGTGGCTTCAGTGCCGCCGGGCGTAATTAAACTTTTCACCAGCTGCGGAGCTGTATCGCGTGCGCCCGCGATGGCGACGCCTAAGGTGTCGGCGAATGCAGTGCGTATCGGCTGCAGCGCTGCATCAGGGATCTGTTCGTATCGCAATGTTGAGATAAATCGCCCGAGATCGAGGGTCAGCGCGGTAGCCATAATAGTGAACCTTAGTTGCCTTTAATGCCGGTATCGCGTATCACTTTACCCCAAACCTCGGCGTCTTTCTTCATCGTCGTGCCCAACTCCTGTGGCGTGCTGGCCATGGGCTCCGCGCCCAAGCCAAGAAAGCGCTCGTGCACATCCGGCAGTTTGAGTATGCGTCCCGCCTCGGTGTTGAGTTTATCGACGATGGCGCGCGGCGTGCCCGCGCGAGCGAACATCGCGGTCCAGTTGTCGAAGGTGACGCCGGGCACCGTCTCGCTGAAAGTAGGCACGTTGGGCATGGCGGCGGCACGTTTGGTGTTGGTAACCGCGATCACCTTGAGCTTGCCTGCCTTGGCGTGCGGCGTGATGGCGGGCAACCCGGTGATCAGCATCTCGACTTGCCCGCCGATCAGATCATTCATGGCCGGGCCCGCGCCACGATAACGAATATGCTCCAGCTTGATCGCCGCTTTGGACTTGAGCAGCTCGAGGAATAACTCATAGGCGTTTGAACCGGACGCGACATTGAGATAACCTGGTTTGGTCTTTGCTGCGCTCAATAGCGCGGGCACCGTGCTGAAGGTCACCGAAGGATGCGCGACCAGCGCTGCAGGCACATTCACCAGCATCGACAGCGGGGCGACATCCGCCACCGGGTCGAACGCGAGCTTGTAGAAAAACTGATTCATCGCATGCGTGCCCATGGAGCTCACCAGCAAGGTGTGCCCGTCCGCCGGTGATTGCAGCATGTTCTCCATCCCTACGCTGCCGCTGGCGCCGGCACGGTTGTCGACGACGACGTTCCGGCCCAGCGAGTCGCCAAGCTTTTGCGCCATCACGCGGCCCACGAGATCGGTGGTGCCGCCGGCGGGCCAGGGCACTATCAGGCGGATGACTTTGGTGGGGTAGGCGGTGTCACCCGTGGATTGTCCTTGGGCTGTTACATTTGACAGGGAGAGTGCGGCAATAATCATGAACTTCGGCATGGAGATTTTCCTGTGCATGGTGGCCGCCCCTCACCCTAATCCTTTCCCCGCTGAAGCGAGGAGCGGGGACTTGTTTAACTCGGCGCAGACTGTCTCGGTATCAGCGCCTAACAGTGGCGCGGGTCTTGCGACCCCCGCTGTTTGGTTGCCAAAACGCCAAGGTGGCACAACGACATCTTGCATGCCTACGTAGGGGTGCACGACGGTACGCGTTAGCCCGCGTGTCTTACGCCACGATGAAGCGCTCATCTCCTGATAAGTAGCCACCGGCGCCACCGGCACGCGTGCGGTACTGAGCCTGGCCACGATGTCATCGGCGCTGTGTTGGACTGCCCACGCTTCGAGTGCTTTTTCGATTGCTTGGCGTTGCGCCAGTCTCGCGGTGGCGTCCAGGGCCGAAAATCGAGTGAGTGTTGCATCATTAATAGCCGCTAGCAGTGCGAGCCAGTGCATCTCTGTTTGCACGGAGATTGCCACCCACGACGCCTCGCCTTTGCAACGAAAATGTCCATGTGGCGCATAGAGTGAGTGTGTATTGCCCATCACGCGTGCCTCGCCGTGGAACTGGCTCTCGATCAAGGGTGCGGCGAGCAGCGACAAGATGGCGTCAGTTTGTGACAGGTCTATCCACAAGCCGCGACCTGTGAGCTTGCGGCGGTACAGCGCGGCCATCAGCACGCAAAAGGCATGGTTGGCGGCGTTAGGGTCACCGAGCGCGGTCTTGGCCATGCCGACCACCGTTTGCGTACCGTCATCTTCAACATAACCCACCAGCGACTCCAGCCCGGCCATGGAAGTCATGATCCCCGCGTATCCTTTCATGTGCGATAGTGGTCCCGCCTGTCCGGCCAGCGACATTGACAGCATGATGACAGAAGGATTGACCTTCGCGAAGTCCTCGTAACCCAGTGATGCCTTTGCCAGCGCACCGGGCCGCATGTTTTCGATCACGATGTCACAGGTGGCGGCGATTTGGCGAATTGTTTCGCGGTCACTCTCGTTCTTGATATCGAGCTCGACGCTTTTCTTGCCGTGATTCAGTTGATTGAACCACGGGTTCAGTTCATGCACAGGGCCTTCGACTTCCTTGCCGTCGCGTATCGGTCGCCCGCGCTGGCGCACCGAATCGAGACGCGACGAGTGTTCCACTTTGATTACTTCCGCGCCAAGGTCCGCCAGTATCGAGCAGGTGAGCGGCCCCGACCACACCCACGACATATCCAGCACACGCAGGCCCATGAGAAATTCGTTGGGTGCGATAGACGCGGATTGCAAAGGCAAGGGTTTGCTGCTGCCGGCAGCGGACGCTTCGTGCAAGCGCCATGGCGCCACTGGCGTCAATACGGTCTTACCGGTGTCGAGCACCTGAGGTTTTAAAGAACCGCGAAACGCAAACTGAGGATCGCTCAGCGCCTCGCTGACAAATCGCACCGGCGCTGCAGGAAAGCCGTATTGTAGACCGATTTCCATGATCTCAGTCTTGGTGTGCTGCTCGAGCCAGGGCAGCAAATAGGTGTCGGCTTCATCGCCATGCTTGCGTGCGATTATGCGCGGGTCCTCAAAGCGTTCGGCCTTGCTCCATGGCGGACTCCCCATGGCCTTGACGATGCCTTTCCATTCGGTGGTGCTGCGGCAATACAGTGCGACGTAACCGTCTTTGCATTTAAACAGGCCCAGCGGATAGATGCCGCCGGACATGAACGGTCTGCGCCCATCGCGCTGCCAGGGGCGGCCATACGGCAGATAGTTTTGCGCCAGCATGCTGACAAAATGCGCGATCACGTCGCGCGAGGCGACATCGATGGGGCTTGCCGCCGCGCCTTGTCCTGCGACCAGCGCAACCAGTGCCGCGGCCGCAGCGCTGGCGCCAGCTTCGTGGTCAACGATGTCGTACGCCGGCGTGAGCGGTTCTCGTGACGGCTCTCCAATACCCCAGGCCATCGCGCCATGGGCCGCACTGGTAAGTCCGCATCCGGGCGGGTCGTTGCCGTGTTCACCATTGGCCGACAGCACCACCACGCTGGCGTCCGCGGCGAGCCCCTTGCGTCGCTGGATGATGTCATTAACCCACGTGGCCAAAGCGTCGTAGCGATCATCGCGTTCCACAATCACGATGCGCGCCTGTGACAATGCGGCATATACAGCTTTGTCTTCAAGCGTGGCGCAGTGTTTGCCCGCATGCACGACTTGCTGCATGGCGGCGCGCGTATCGGCTGATCCTGTTATGTCGATGTCAGTGCCAAAGCGAGTGACGTGCGCGCCCAGCATCGCCAGCAGCTTGCCACAATAGGCACCCGCGACATGGCGTGACAACTCAACAACTTTCACGCCATTCAGAAGACTGATCGATGAAATAGACGTAAGTGATTGATTTTTCATCTAAAATTCAGTAGGCTTTTGGTAGGCCCAGCACTTTCTCGGCGATAAAATTAAGCACCATCTGCGGCGACACCGGCGCAATGCGCAAAATCATCGATTCGCGGAAGAAGCGCTCGACATGAAACTCTTTGGCGTAACCCATGCCGCCGTGGGTAAGGACGGCGGTTTCGCAGGCGCGATAACCGGCCTCGCAGCACAGGAATTTCGCCGCGTTGGCCTCGGCGCCACACGACAACCCCCGATCGTAGAGCCAGCCCGCCTTCTGGTACACCAGTGCACCCGCTTCCAGTTCGATCCAGCGCTCGGCAAGCGGATGCTGTATGCCCTGATTCTGACCGATGGGGCGGTCAAACACCACACGGTCACGCGCATACTGCGCTGCGCGCTTGAGTGCCACACGCCCAAGGCCGATGGCTTCTGCCGACACCAACACCCGCTCAGGGTTGATGCCATGCAGGATGTATTCAAAGCCGCGGTCTTCTTCGCCGATGCGGCCACCGTTTCCATGATGACTGCCGCCTCGGATATACCCAATCCCGCGCCGCCGTACTCCTGCGGCATTGCGATGCCGAGCCAGCCCGCGTCAGCGAATGCCTTGTGAAAATCGTGTGGAAAACCGCCGTTGCGGTCTTTTTCCAGCCAGTACTCGAGCGGGAAGCGTGCGCAAATTTGCTCTACGGCGGAGCGTATGGCTTTATGGTCGTCGGGTTCTTTAAAATCCATGGTGACGGCTGCGCTTGACCGGGGTTGAACGACTGGGAGGACTATGGTTTCACAGAGCATGGCTACCATGTGTGAAGCCATTTCACAACCAATATGCCCGCTGGCGAATGATAGGCTTTGCGTACACCGCTAGGCTTGCCGTCAGTCGAAGTGGAGCCGCCATGTCCGAAGAAGCGCCAGTCAGTTACGAAGTGCAGGATGAAATTGCTATCATCATCTTAAGGCGTCCGGACAAGTTAAATTGCGTGAACCGAGCCATGCGCTAAGGCATCATCCGGGCCTTTGAGCAGTTTGAAGCGGACGACAACGCCAAAGTGGCCATCCTTACCGGCGAGGGGCGTGCTTTTTGCGCGGGCGCTGATCTGAAAGAAATGACGCAGACCGGCAAGACCATCCCCGGTGCCAATGCCATCCCCTTGCTGGGGCAAACGCTAAGGTATCCAAGATCACCATCGCACGGGTCAACGGTATCGACTACGCAGGCGGTTTTCTGCTGGCGCAGGGGTGTGATCTGTGCACCGCCGCAGGGTCAAGGCTGAATTTGGCATGACCGAAGTGCGCTAACTTATTAACTTTCGCCGCAGGGTCAAGGCTGGCCTCGCACAGGCGCTCAGGCAGCACCTCGCGCCGCTGATGCTCAAAATCCACATCGATATCCGGCGGCTCATCGCGTTCACGCGTCACAAAGCGCTCAAACAACATACTCATGCGCGCGGGGTCCACCTCCGTGATGCCCAGCGCGTAACACACGGCCGAATTCGCCGCCGAACCACGGCCCTGACACAAGATGTTCTGTGAGCGGGCAAACTTCACAATATCGTAGACCGTCAA
>JAYTWR010000032.1:0-19103 GCA_043743335.1 Burkholderiales bacterium | reverse complement strand
GATGGTGATGCCCGGTGTGTCCATCGGCACCAAAAATATCGAAATGCCTTCGTGCTTGGGCACGTCTTTGTTGGTGCGCGCCATCAGGTAAATGTGCGTAGAAGATTCCGCGTTTGATGTGTAAATTTTTTGCCCGTTGATGACGTAATGGTCGCCGTCTTTGATTGCGCGGCATTGCAGCGACGCCAAGTCAGCGCCGCCACGCGGTTCAGTGAAGCCTTGCGCGAACATGACTTCACCGCTGATGAGCTTGGGGATAAAAAAGCGTTTTTGCTCTTCGGTGCCCGCAGCCATGATCGCCGGTGCGCCGCTGCCGCCGAGCGAGACGGTGATGTTGGCGCGATATAACTCTTCTTCGACAATGTACTGTGAAATGCGATTGCCGCCTTGGCCACCGTATTCTTTGGGATAGCTGATACCTACCCAACCACGGTCAGCGATTTTCTGAAACAGTGCTTTTAAATGCGGTGTGGTGCAGGCGGTGCGGTGGTAGGGGCGGCCTTCGTTGGTTTCTTCCATTTCCGCGATGACTTCGGCAGTCACTTCTTTGTCGACAAAGTTACGCACTTCTTGGCGCAGCGCTTCTTGTTCCGGGGTGTAGGCGAAATCCATTTTTCATGCTCTCCGTGATGGCGGCCGGTATACGTGTTGGCCAGCCGTGTTGGCCAGCCGTGTCGGCCAGTAGTGAATGCTTTGTGCGCCGGGATTATCCCACGGCGCGTTGCTTGTGCATCAGTGTGTGGTGGGGTGTGATTGGCTGAGGTTAAATATACTCAATAAAATCATATAGTTATAGTTGGTATCGCATTGCGCCGATTAGCGTATTTCTTGTGGGAAGATAGGTCCCGGCGTACGGTTGTAGCGTCTGACGCGCCAGCCGAGGATTAGCACTTCGGCGAAGAACGCGCAGCCCACAGCAGCCACGCCGACTGCCGCGCCATTGAGATGGGGCGCAAGGAGCGTAACGCTGCCTACGGCAATCACCACCAGCAAACGAATTACTGCGCTGCTGGCAATGATTTGCGTTTTGCGCATGGCGGAAAGCAGTCCGCGAAACAAAGAGGAGTAACCCCAAACGATGACCACCAGCAGAATCATTTGCACGCCGGGAATGGCGTAGTCGCTCAGCTTGACTGGCAGGCCCATCACGCGGTGGAGTATCACGTCGCGCAGTGGCGTATAGAACAGTATCGCCACCAATACGGCGTATACGATGGTCAGCCGATGGGCAAAGCGCAGCATCACGCGCATATCCGCACGATTGCGCACTAGCACTTGCGCTGTTTGTGCGAGATTACGCAGGGGCGAGGCAACCAGCGATTTGAGCGCGTTGACCACGCCGAATGCAGCCAGCGCAAGATCGGGGTTGGCCAAACGGCCGAGGAAGAAATTGATCACAAAGCCGACGCCATTTTCGGTAATGGTGGTTACCATCAACGGCCACGAAAAGCGCCACATTTGGCGATGTGACGCCTGTTCGCCACCGCTGGCGGGCAGGTCCGCATAAAATGACCGGCTGACGTAATACATATAGAGCGCTTCTACGCTCATTGCGCCGACCAGCGACGCTGCTCCGGCGACTGCGCCCTCCAGCCACCACGGCAGCACCATCAGCATCAGCGCCTGTGACGCCAGTCGCACCATGGTGGAGTGCGAAATCAGCATGGTGCGCCGGCGCATCATGCACAGCGCTGTGGTGATGTTGCGTATCTGGTTGGGGAAAATCCAGAGGCCCATGACGGCAGAAGCGGCCTTTGCGAGACGTGTGACTTCCGGGCTTGCGCCCATCATGCGGCCAAACACCCAGTCGCCCAGCGGCGTCAACGCGACCGTCTCGATCAATACCAGCGGCGCGAGCGAAATCAGGAAATAAAAGCGCGTAATCCGCCACACCGAACGTTTATCGGTGATGAAGGACATCGCTGCTTGCGAGCTGACGCTGATAATGCCGCTGAAGGTGGTGTTGAACGCAAACGCAATGCTGAACGCAGCCAGTGTGGTGGTGGGGTCGCCCAGCCGCGCGAGAAAGGCGTGCACGAGGGAGTGCGAAAGCTGGTGCAGCTCAGTCGTGAGTATCAGCGGAACGAAAAACGCGACCGCGATGCGAACTGTAAGGGGCGCGTGGGTTTGCATGGCAGCATTGAGGATAACGCACTCACGGTGAACACGAAAGATCGTGGCTGCGCCGGAGAAATTTTCCGATGCGCTAGCGGATTTGTTATGCTTTATCCGTTCCGGTCTGAACGATGGAGGAGAGAGTGATGATACGCACGCATGCACTATCCCAGTTCTTGATAGCGGTTCTCGCGCTGTGCCTAGGGGTTGAAGCGCTGGCGCAAAAATCCGGTGGTATTTTGCGGCGCGCCAACGATGAAAATCCGCCAAGCGCTTCACTGCATGAAGAAGGCTCGAACATCGTGACCACGCCGTTCGTGCCGGTGTTCAACAACCTGATCACGTTTGATCCAACCAAAAGCATGAGCCGGCCGGACAGCATCGTGGCCGATCTCGCAACGAGTTGGTCATGGAGTGCGGACAACAAAATACTTACCTTCAAGCTGCGCCGTGGCGTCACGTGGCACGACGGTAAGCCGTTCACGGCAGCCGACGTGAAATGCACCTGGGACGCGGTAACCGGCAAGCGTGAGGGTATCTTGCGTCGCAGTCCGCGCCGCGCATGGTTTGCCAATCTGCAGGATATTGTGGTGGACAGCGACGATCAGGTGAGCTTCAAGCTGGGGCGTCCGCAGCCGTCGTTTCTGTCTTTCTTTGCGGTGGGCTGGGCGGTGGTTTACCCGTGCCATATCGATGGGCGCACCATGCGCCAGAAGCCCATCGGCACTGGGCCGTTTATGGTGCGCTCGTTTGAGCCGGGCAAAATGATACGGCTGGTGAAGAATCCGAATTACTTCAAGCCGGGGCGGCCTTATCTGGACGGAATCGACATGCCCATTATTCCGTCCCCGAGCACGCGCAATCTTGCGTTCGTCGCTGGTGAAACGGATATTTATACGCCGAGCGCGACGTTGCTGGCGGAAGTGAAAGCGAAGCGGCCCGACGCCATTTGCGAAGTGGGCTTGAGCCACGCGTATACGCAACTGATTATCAACCGTTCCGTAGCGCCGTTTGATGATGTGCGCATTCGGCGCGCGATGGCGCTGGCCATAGACCGCGACGCGGTGGTGAAGGTGAAGGGCGCTGGGCTGGATCGCCTCGGCGGTGAGTTGATGCCGCCGCCGGAAGGGGCTTGGGGGCTCGACAAGAACGATCTGGCGTCGATACCCGGCTACGGCGCGGACCTAGAGAAGCGGCGCGAAGAAGCGCGTAAGCTGATGCGTGAGGCGGGCTACGGCCCAGACAAGCCGCTGAATATTGTGTTGAGCACGCGCGATGTGGCGCGCTACCGCGATGTGTCGGTGATGATTCTGGATCACTTTTCCAAGATTTATATCAAGGGCGAGATGAAAACTGTCGACACGGCGATTTGGGTCAGCGTGGTCGCCAAGCGCGGCTATGTCGTCGGCGTGCGTTCGCGCGGACAGGCGGTGGATGATCCCGATGTGTCGTTCTACGAAAGTTTTGCCTGCACTGCGCTGAGTAACGTGGATGGCTATTGCAACAAGGAGATGGAGGCGCTGTTTGAAAAGCAGTCAGCGATGCTTGACCAGACCGAGCGCAAAAAACTCGTCAAGGAAATTGACCGCAAATTGCAAATGGATGCGGTGCGGCCGACGATTACGTTTGCGGCCCTGCCCAATTGCCGACGGCCTTATGTCAAAGGCTATGTGCCGAGCATGAACAACCAATACAGCAATCTACGCATGGAAGATGTGTGGCTGGACAAGTAACGTGCGGTGCTGCGGATAGCGAGCGTGGGTGTCATGGGTAATTATTGTATAACTAATTGATTTTGAACAGAAAAATGTATTTTCTTGTTTATCGTTCAGATGGGGCGCCATGAGCGGGGTGCGGCGTAATCTAGGGTGTTTGACACTACTCATTGTTGCCGGTTGGCATGGCGACATTGGTGCCCAAGACAAAGCCGGTCGCGCAGACCGTTATCCCCATCGTCCGATTCGCATCATCGTGCCGGTGGTGCCGGGCGGTGGGCTAGACATGACCAGTCGTTCGGTGGGGCAGATGCTCACAGACCGTTGGGGCCAGACCGTGGTGGTCGACAACCGGCCCGGCGGCGCGACCATCATCGGCATTGAACTCGGGGCGAAATCACCACCAGACGGTTACACGCTGTTGGCTGCGACGGACACCCTGTATATCATCGGTGCCATGAAGCGCGTGCCGTTTGATGTGCGCACAGCCTTTGAGCCGATTGTGCAATTGACCGCGCAGCCGTATCTGCTGATTACCAACCCGTCGATACCGGCGAAGTCGATCAAAGAGCTGGCGGAGTATTCACACAAGCAGCCGTTGAGTTACGGCAGTTCGGGCGTCGGCACCGCCGCGCATTTGGGATTGGAGCGTCTGGCGTCGTTGGCGAGCGCCAAATTTGTGCACGTGCCGTACAAGGGCGGCGCGCCGGCGTTGTTAGGCGTGCTCAGTGGCGAAGTGCATATGTATCCGGGCATTGTGATGTCGGCCATGCAGCCGCTCAAGGCGGGGAAAGTGCGTGTACTGGCGGCGATGAGCCTGAAGCGTATGGCCATGTTTCCCGATTTGCCTACGGTGGCGGAACAGGGCTTTCCGGGGTTCAAGATCGTCAACAGCTACAATCTTTACGCACCCGCAGGCACACCGCGTGCGATTATTACCGCGTTACACCGTGTGGTCAGTGAGGGAATGAACGCGCCCAAGGTGGCGCAGCGTCTGGCGGCGGAAGGCAGCTTGCCTGATGAGCGCATGACGCCGGAGCAGTTCAAAGCTTACTTGGCGCGTGAGTACGACGAAGTCGAACGACAGGTGAAGAGCCTGAATATAAAACTGTATTAGCGCTGCCACACCCGCAGCCTGAATGCTGATGAAGCCGGCTGCGGGCGGGTAGGGACGGAACGACTAAGCGCTAACCAGCGCTTTTTCTTTGCTGCTGGCCTTGGGACGCTTCGCGTCGCTCAGGGTGACGGCATCCATCAACTCGGCGACGTCTTTCAGCTTTTCCAGACGTTGCACCAGCGTGATGGTCAGCGCGACGCGCTCGCGGCCCAGTGTGGCTTCGGCATTGAGACGGAACTTGTCGAGCACGGCATTACCGGTCAGATGGTACGCCGTGCCGAGCAGCAGGTCGTGCACTTTGCCGTCGCGCATCGTGACGCGCAGACGCGCTTCAGGATTGCCGTCGGCGATATGTGCCCGGCGCAGGGTCACATCGTCGCTGCGGCGGATGGTGACCCTTTTCATGAAGGCCTGCAGATCACCTTTGGCGGCGCGTTTGTCGGTAAACGTTGCGTAATCGACTTTGCCGTCGATGATGGCGGCCGAGATGTTGTAGGCGAGGCTAAATTTTCCTTCGAGTCCCTGAACCACTTCGGTGCGCAGCAAGGCACCGGTGCACGGAATGTTCGGGCCGATGTGTTCGACTTTTTCGACGTCGGCGGCCTTAAATTTTTGCTCTTTTAGCAGGCCAAACAAACCGGTGAGCGTTTGGTGATTGCCGCCGCAGCACGGCCACGGCTTGATACGCGTGCCTTCTTCTTCAAGGTAAAACACTTTGCCGAGGAATTTGGTCATTGACGGAATGCTGCACTTGGGCCCGCCAAAGTTGTCGGCGTAGCCTTGGCGGCCTTCGATGATGTCGGGGTCGGCGGTATAACCTTTGGCGGCGAGTTTGGCGGCAATGATGCCGTTGCGCGCGACTTGCCCCGGATGGAACGGTTTGGTCATGGTGCCGAAATTGCGCCGCAGGCCGCCCGCTTCGGAACCGGCAATGCCCAAGGCCATGCGGGTTTTCATCACATCCAAGCCCAGCAGTTTGCTGGCCGCTGCCGTGGCACCCATGGTGCCGTAGATGGCGGTGGGATGCCAGTCTTTGTCGGTATGGTTGTTGGCACTCAGGCGTGTGCCGATTTCGTAACCCACCACCCACGCCGTGAGTACGTCTTTGCCAGAGAGGTGCAATTCGTCGGCCAGTGCAAGCACGGTCGGCGTCAACACGGTGGCGGGATGTCCGCCAACGCCGCCCAGATCATCAAAGTCTTCGGCGTGGCCCGCTGCGCCGTTGGCAAATGCAGCGCTGGTGCTGGCGGTGCGGATGTTGGTTGCGATCACGCGTGCCTGCGGATTGCCGCCTTGCTCGCGCGTGAAATCAAGAATGATGTTACCTAATGGCGTGGTGGTGCCGTAGGTTGCGGTGCCGATGTAATCTAGTATGGATTTCTTGGCTTGTTCAATGGCGGCAATCGGAAGCTGATCATACTGGGTGGCGACAATCCATCGTGCTAGGGTTTCAGTCGTTTTCATCGTGCCCTTCCTGATGATGAGTTGGTGGTTGAAGCGTGCTTGGGTAAAGTGCCGTGAGTCGGGTGACTGGGATATTAGTCGCCTGAGCGGCCTCTAGAGATCAGTGCCAATACATCATGCCACACGATTTTTGCGTGCGTCAATCGTGATTGGGTTTCGATCACGATAGGTTGCGGCGCGCTGAAAATACTCGTCTTTATCAATGGATTTACAGGACATTCCACGACAAATATTCAGGATATGGACGAGCGCCGCCGCACAGCGATGTACCTCTACGACTTGCGTTCTTTGCGCACGAAGCCACCGAGTTTCTCTTTCCATTCGTCGGAGTGCATGCAGCCCACCCACGCTTCGACGTCGAAGCGCAGCCCGGCGGTCATGCCGACTTCCATGGATTGATTCAGCGCGCGTTTGGCTTGGACCACGCCGATGGAAGGATACGAGGCGATTTTGCGCGCCATCGCCATGGCTTCGTCCATCACTTTATCGACCGGCACAATTTTGTTGATGAGACCGAGTTCCTTGGCTTCTTTGGCGTCCCAGCGCCGCCCGGTGAAGATGAGTTCTTTGGCCATTTGATAGCCGACCAGTTTGGGCAGTCGCTGGCAAGCGCCGCCGCCGGGGAAAAATCCGTGAGTGCATTCGGGCAGAGCGAATATCGAATTGTCGGCAGCAATTGAAATATCGCACTGGAGCACCATTTCATAGCCGCCGGCCATGCAATAGCCCTTGATGGCCGCAATGACCGGTTTGCTGACGCTCGACAGGACGCTGGTCGATTTGGAGGTGAGATAGTGGCGGTCGTAGACCATTTCTTCGGTAGTGCGGGTGGAGCGTTCTTTGAGATCCGCGCCGGTGCAGAAAGCTTTGTCGCCGGCGCCGGTGATGACAATGACTTTAACGTCTTTGCGCATATCGAGCGCGGGGAAGAGCTCCAGCAGTTCCAGACGCATGGCGCGGTTGATGGAGTTCATCGCGGCGGGGCGATTGAGCGTGACGACGGCGATACCGTCTTCGACGGTCAAGATGTGGTTGGCAGCGGTGGACATGGATGCGATCCTCGAAAGTTGAACGTAGGCGGCAGGCGTGCACGGCGGTTCAGACAAACCGTGCGACACGGATTTCATCGTACCGGCTACGCGAGCCTGAACGCAATATACTATATTCATCTATTCAGGCTCGCGTTGCCGGCAGGGATTCTTGGCGGCGTGGTGCGCGTTGTTACGATACGAAAATCAGGAGGCGCGATGGTGGAATTATTCCGGGCAGCGGTGTGCACATTGGCCGTTAGCACGCTGATGGCAATATCGGGTCTGGCGGTTGCGCAATCGGCTTATCCCACCCGTGCGGTGCGCTTTATCGTGCCCTATCCGCCCGGCGGTAGCACTGATCCGATGGCGCGTTTGGCTGCCGGCAAACTGGCAGATCGCTGGGGCCATTCGGTGGTAGTGGACAATCGCCCCGGCGGCAATACCATCATCGGCACCGAAGTCGCGGCAAAGGCACCCGCCGACGGCTACACCGTGCTGCTGGCATCGTCGGCACTGCTGACGGGGCCTAGCATGTTCGCTCGCCTGCCGTACAACGTGCTGCGGGATTTCACCGGCGTGGCGACCATCGCAACTTCGCGCTTCGTGTTGGTGTTGAACCCAGCGGTGCCCGCCAACAACTTGCAGGAATTTATTGCCTTGGCGAAAGCGCGACCCGGCAAGCTCAATTTCGCCACGTCCGGTATCGGCGCCAACACGCATTTGTCGGCTGAGCTTTTCAACGCCATGGTGGGCACAAAAATGAATCACATTCCCTACAAGGGGTCGGGTTCATTGGTGACTGACCTTATCAGTGGCCGAGTGGAATTGTCGTTCCAGGTGCCGATTACGGTGATGACGTATGTGACCAGCAATCGGCTCAGAGCGATTGCCATCACCGGCGACAGCCGCGCACCCGCATTGCCCGACGTGCCAACATTTACCGAAGCAGGCTTACCGGGATTTCAGGCTGGCGGCTGGTTTGGCATTGTGACGCAGGCGGCTGCGCCCAAAATCGCCATCAACAAAATGGCCAGTGAAATGGCGAGCATTCTCGCCACGGCAGACGCCAAGGACTACTTGATCAAGCAAGGCTCGGAAGCGTTCATCACGCCGCCGGAAAAGATGAACCTCTTGATCAAAGAGGATGTGGCCCGTTACGCCAAGATCATCAAGGAGGCCGGTATCAAGGCGGAGCAATGAGCGCGACGTGCGCGCGTGGCGTCACATCGCCGCAAGCGAAAGTTTAGTAACTAATTGATTTTATTGGGTTTTTATTTCTAACCCCAAGGCGATTCCGCTGCCGCATGGCGCGCGCTGATGCGGCCAAACGCAAACGCTTCGCCGATGTTGCCGGTGCCTTGATAAAGATAGCTGTAGATTGACCCCATTTCGCCGGCGCTGTACAGCCGCGGTATCGGCGTATCGTCCGGTCGCACAATTTGTCCGCGTTCATTGCGTCGTGGCCCGCCTTGTGTGTTGAGCATCGACGGCGAAAGTTCAATCGCGTAGTAAGGCCCCTTGCCGATCGGTACCAGCATTTTGCGGCGACCGAACTCGGTGTCTTTGCCGCCTGCGCAACTGGCGTTCCAGCGCTGCACGCTTTCTTCCAGCACTGTGCCGTCCAGTCCAATCGAAGTGGCCAGTGCGGCGAGTGTGTCGCTTTGCTTGATCCAGCCGCGCTTGAGCTCGGCGCTGTTGTCGTTGCTCCAGTCGTAGCGCTCGATAATGCGTCCCCAGCCGCTGACGGGCTTTTTGTCGTACAGCGGGCCGCAAGTGAACAAGGCTTGGTCGAAGATCATGTGCATCGGGCACGGGCAGGGCATGGCACCCCACAGGCCGCTCTTCGGAATCTTGCCGTGGCGGGTTTTGAATTTCTCGTCGGTGAAGCGTTTCGCGTCCGGGCCGACCACGATCATGCCGCCGGGTTGCTCGTGGCCAAAGTGCAGCGCGTTCATGGAGAACGTGGTTTTGTATTCCGGCACTTTCAGCGCCATGGATGGGCCCGCGTAATTGTTCATGTGCCACAGGTCAGCACCGAGTTGTTGCGCCATGCGGATGCCGTCGCCGGTGTTGTGTGGCGTGCCCGAGGTGTAGCAGTAGGGCAGACTCGGCAGGTAGTTGCGTATCATGTCCTGATTGTTTTCAAAGCCGCCGCAGGTGAGTAGCACGGCTTTGCGTGCTTTGACGAACAGCGGCTTGCCGTTGTGCTCTGCGCGTATGCCGAGAACTTCTTTGGTAATGCCGTCCTGAATCAACTCGACGCCCGGCGTTTCGTAGAGAATTTCAATCGGACGTTGCTTGACCGCACCCTCGAAAAACTTCCAGGTGTTCGAGTAGCCGAGGACGTCGCCGTTGTGAAATTTGTGTGTGCAGTCTGAGCCGGGTAGCTCGGGGAATTCAATGCCTTCCGGCTGATGTTGATGCTCCTGCGGATCGCCGCCAATGCTCTTGACCCAATCGTTGTTCTCGCGCACGCCTTCCGCCCACGCGCGCACCATGCTCGGCCGCACCGGAAATCTGCCGCACAACGCGTTGAAATAGGTGATGGCCTTTTCGACATCGTAAATTTGTTGATAGCCTTGACCGGCGATGCGCGTGTTGCCGCCTTCTTCGCCTTCGGGGGCTTTTTCCAGCATCAGCACCTTGGCACCTAAGCCTTGCGCGGTAATCGCGGCGGCTGCGCCTGCCGCACCGAATCCGACGATTACCAAGTCCGCTTCTTTGTCCCATTTTTCGGGTAGCCATGGCTGTTGCATGATAAAAATCCCTTTATATTCAATTAGTTATTCTTCAATTGCGATGGTGAGGCAACGATGAACGCCCCTGCGTCACGCAAATGATTCGACGGCATGCGGAAATCGGCTGCACCAAAGCAAACGATCCGCTGTAGTGACTCAGCGGATCGCGAACTTCAAATCCCGTAGACAGCGCAAACCTTTCAGCTACGGCAACAGAACAGTGCAATGCGGTGCCGAAGCTGAATACAACGACCTGGTCAGGCGACTTTCCAGATTTCGCCGGACTTGGCAATGTGCTGGATATTGGTGATGCTTTCCACTGCCCAGCCTTTCTTGCTCAGCCACGCTTCGAAATCCGCCTTGGCAGGGCCATGACATTCCGCGATCATGCGCCCATCTGCGAGCGCATAAACACTGGTGATACTGGTGCGTAAATCCACCCGCCACTGGCTGGTGTCTTTCATTTCCTGGCTGAACTTTTTCAAATCGTCCCAGCCCGGCGCTTTTCCTATAGCAATCCAACGTTCCATTGCTGTTTCCTTTTAGTCTGGCTATCTTGCTTAAGGGGCGAGTTTTTTCGGGGGTACGAACGGATAGGGTATGGCTTTTCCGCCGCGGATCGGCAACACAATGGTCGCTTTGCCGGGGCAGGTTTCCGTATCGTACTGCAGGCGGATGCCGACATCCATCTCAAGAAAACCGAGGCCTTCTTCTTCGTACTTCTTGGTGACCGACGCCCACACTGTCAGTGTATCGCCCGGCACAATCATGGCGCGGTGCTGAAACGATACTTTCCACGGCCAGCCATCGGGCAGGCAGATGTCTTTCAGATAGCGCGGCAATATGCTTTGCTTCCACGAGCCTTGGCCCAGAATGTTGGGCAAGCCTTCGTGATAAATCGCGAAGCTTTGGTCGTAGTGAATACGGTGCCAGTTTTCAATGGCCGCACTCCAGCGAAACAGATGCGTCGGCGTCATCGGCCCGATAACCAGAGACGGGAATTGATGCCCGACTGCGATATCGTCGTAATAAGTTTGCTGCTTTTCTCTTAGTTCCTGCGCGGTTGTCATGGATATTCCTCAGCGCCTGATCCCGGATGCCCGCAGTATGCAGAGCACCTCGTCGTTTTGGTTGGTGTACACGGTTTCGGTGGTCACAATCAACATTTGTGAACCATCCTTGCCCACGCGTTCCTTGATGTCGGCGTATTTTGCTTGCGAAAAAATGCGGTCGCCGAGTTTGGGATATTGACGCAGTTCAATCTCGTTGCCGGCATTCAAAATACGCTTGAGATGGGTCGGCACCGGCGGCAATCCGCCACGGCCTTCGGCGCCTTTGATGCCGCCAATCCCGTCGGAATTGGGATTGGCTTTAAAGGCCGCTGTTACGGGATCATCATCACCGGGCCGTGAACGTCGACCAATGTAGGTGCAATAAATCGGCGGTGTGATGATTTGACCGAACTTGGTGGTCTTGGCGAAATCGTCGTCCCAATAGCGGGGATCCGGATCCATGATGGCCTGTGTGAATACGCGCAGGCCTTCGCGTTCGATGCCCCAATGGAAGCTGGCTTCTATTTTTTCTGCGGTGGCGCCGATGACCGCCTTGACTTCAGCGGTCAGGGCGCTTGCTTTTGCGGGTGCTTGACTCATGCTGCCGCCGCCTCTTTTTTAATCGCGACGCCGGCCGCTTCGAGATCCTTCACTTTCGGGAAGAAGTCTTCCTGCCACGGCCAGTTGCCATTCAATTCGTACATCGGCAGGCCTTTTTCAAGGCGTTCCAAATACGGGCTGGTGATGGGCTCAACCCAAGGCGAAATGCCACCTTCGTAGGATTTCGGGCCATACATAAAATGCTTGGCCTGCTCCAGCGTTTCAACGAACGGTGCGTTGGCATTGAACAGACGGCCTTTTTCCATCGGGCGCGGGCCCGCACGAGAGACGTGTCCCCACGTTTGACGCCCGAGGATGCGCTCCAGCAGCCACACGCATTCAATGAGTTTGTCGAGATTCACGCCGGTCTTGATGCCCATGCCTTCGAGCATGTGCATAAAGTCTTCCGTCGGCATCATGCCGGTGGCTTGGCCGCAACCACAGTACGGGCAACCGCCAATGCCTCCCAGCGTGCCTTCGACGTGCAGAGTGTCGCGTTCTTCGAGAACCTTGATGGCCGCGTAGGTCGCGGTAATCGCCATGCCGCGCGCGTTGTGCAGGTGGGCGCGAAAATCCACCACGTCCGGCCACATGCGTTTGACGCGGGTGAAGATTTCTTCCACTTTGGTGGGGTGTACCCAACCCATCGGATCACCCACGGCCACTTGCGTGACCTTGATACCGGCGGCGTCCCACAGATCATGCTGCATTTGCAGGAATTTCATGGTCACATCGACAGAAAAATCACCGACGAAGTTAGAACCAAAGGTGGCGTTGGTGCCGATGCCAGCTTCAGTGGCACCTTTTTCTTTGGCAGTGGCGATGGTTTTCGTCCACGACGCCATTTCCTTCATTTGCGACTTGTTGTAGTTGCGGCGCGTGAACACGTCGCATTGATGGCAACTGGTGCGCGGCAGGCCTTTGCCGCGCGACAGCGTCAGTGGCGGCGAAAACTCTTTCGCACGTTCCATGCCGCGCTCATTTGGGATCATCGCCAAATAGGTCACGCCGGACTTCGGTTTGAAGTTCATCATGACTTGCTCGATGTTCTTCATTTGCGGCGTATATTTCGGGCTGACGAACGAGCCTGCCACAATATTCTGCAGCCCGGTTTCGGACAGTGCATTGAGCAACTCAACTTTGTCTTCGCTGGCGATCGACGCACTTTCGATCTGCATGCCTTCGCGCATTACCTCTTCGGTAAAGACGATCTTTGGGTAACCTTGTGCCATGATTGTCTCCTGGGAATCCGGCGAGTGCCGGGTGGACGCCAGTGTAATCCCAGTCGCTTTTGCAACGCAAGCGAGCGCAGGCCGATTCCATTTGGTGAGCATCCAGGCGTTAACCTTTTTGCTGGCAGCTATGTTATCTTTCAGTGCATAAAAAACAATTCGGCGTGCCGCGCTGCACCACAGGCTACGCCGTGCGTCACAAGGATGGAGCAAAGTATCCGGTCCGGCAGTGCGTTTCCGGACGGGACTTCGCCCGATACAACCCCAATAGCACACGACCACAGTACGAATCACGGCACTATCAGTAACAACAATTATGTCACCTGCGACGCTCGACGATTTGACAGTGCTGGACCTGAGTCAGGGTTTGGCTGGCCCGATTTGCGCAAAAATTCTCGCCGACTTTGGGGCCGATGTGATTAAGGTGGAGCCCATCGTCGGCGATAGCGGGCGTACCATGGCACCGCATGCCGGTGATGATCCGCACCCAGAAAAAAGCTTGGTGTATCTGCTCGCCAATCTCAACAAGCGCGGCGTCAAACTTAATCTCGACGCCGCTGAAGGGCAAGAACTGCTGCGGCAGATGGCGCGTAAGGCTGACATTATTGTCGAGAGTTTTGTGCCGGGGTATCTCGCTTCGCTGGGCTTGGATTACGCAGCGCTCGCCAGAGAAAACCCGGCGCTCATCATGATTTCCATTACGCCGTTCGGTCAGACCGGCCCGTATCGTGAATATCAAAACGAAGAAATCGTCACCTATGCCCTTAGCGGCATCATGAGCATCAGCGGCTTGGCCGGCCGTGAGCCGCTCAAGCATGGCGGCATGCAGTCGCAGTACGAGGGCGGGCTGAGTGGCGTGGTTGGCACGCTGGCGGCACTGCACGCGCGTGACATGCTGGGTGAAGGGCAGCAGGTGGATATTTCACTGCAAGACGTAGTGACTTCCACTTTGGTTATCCACCAGCCCATGTATGGATGGGTGGGGGCAGTGCAGGGGCGGCGCCGACCGAGCGGCAGCAATTACGGTCAAGTGCAAGCGTGTAAAGACGGCTATTTCATTTGGCAGACCGGTGGCGGTGCCGAGTGGAGCGACATCACCGAGTTTTTCGGTGTGGAAGAACTCAAGGAAGAGCGCTTCGCGAGCGTGGCTGGCCGGGCGCTGCATGGGGTAGACCTAGATCGCATCGTGCTGGAGGGCGCCAAAGACCGCACCATGCAGGAACTGTTTCACACCGCGTCGGAAACGTACCACATGCTGTTCGGCATTGTGCAGGGGCCGAAAGATTTGGCTAATTGCCCCCATCTCGATGCGCGCGAGTACTTTCAGGAAGTCGATCACCCCGTGATGGGGCGCATCAAGGTGCCGTTCCGGCTGTGGAGCATGCCGGATGCGCCGGCCGTCTACCGCCGGTGCGCGCCATTGCTGGGCGAGCACAACGCTGAAGTCTACGGCGGCCTGTTCGGGCTGGGGTCAGAGCGCATCGCTGCGCTGACGGCCAAGGGCGTGATCTAGGATCAATCCAGATTTCAGGCGTATGGAAAAATACTGTTTAAAATCAATTAGTTACATTATTTCATCGCTAGCGTCTGCGATGGGCCATCGTGCGGGCGCGCAAGATACAAGGCGGATTCAATGATACGCATGTCCAAAAAGCCGCTGGAAGGCATTCGCGTCATCGACAGCAGCTACGTGTTTGCCGGGCCGTACGCGACCGGGTTGCTGGGCGATTTGGGTGCCGAAGTCATTAAGGTTGAAGGCCCCAACCGGCCTGACTTTACCCGCGGTGGTGCATTTTCCGGCTTGTTGCCTGACAACGAATTCAAGTCGGATCCGTGGAACCGCATGAGCAGTTACAACTTGGTGAACCGCGGCAAAAAATCCGTGGTGATTGATCTCACGCGCAAAGAAGGCCGCGACGTATTGGTCGATCTCATCAAGGTCAGCGATGTCATCGTCGAGAATTTCACGCCGCGTGTGATGCGCGGTTGGGGGCTCGATTACCCCAACATGAAGAAAATCAATCCGGGTATTGTCATGGTGTCGAACACCGGATACGGACGCGGCGGCCCGTATTCCGCTTACCCGGCACAGGCCACCACGCAAGAAGCCACGCACGGTCTGGCAGCCGTCACCGGCTACGCGGGTGGCGAGCCGTCGAAAGCCGGTCAGTCTTACGTGGATTTTCTTGCGGCGTGGAGCATTGCCTCGGCGGCTATGCTGGGTTTGCGCTATCGCCGCCGTTTCGGCGAAGGGCTGTGGGCCGACATAGGCATGTATCAGTTGGGCTGCTACAACGTGAGCGAGTATGTTCTGGATTTTATTGCGAATAAAGCGCCGGGCGAGCGTATCGGCAATCGTCACCGGCAGTATGCGCCGCAGGGCGTCTATGGCTGCGAAGGGCGTGATGCTTGGTGCGCGCTAAGCGTGCGGGACGACGATGAGTGGCGCGCGCTGTGCGGCGTTATCGGTCAGCCGATGCTGGCCAACGATCCGCAATACGCGACCGAGGCCGCGCGGCACGCGAAGCATGATGCCATCGATGCACTGATTTCACGCTGGACGGCAACCGTCACCAAATTTGAAGCGATGCAACGTTTGCAGGCGGCGGGGGTGGCGGCGGGGGCGGTCATGGACGGGCGCGACTTGCACTTTGATTCGCACCTGAAAGCGCGCGGGTTAGTGGAAATGGTGGAATTCCCCGAAGCGCGGCAGATGGGCCCGCGTCGGCCGATGGTCGGGCGCCCGTGGAATTTCAGCGCCATGCCCCTGTCGATCAAGGGGCCGGCACCCACGTTCGGCCAGCACAACCATGAAGTGCTGCGCGATATTCTGGGGTATGATGATTCGCGCTGTGCTGCGCTGCAAAGTGCGGGCGTGATTGCCGACAAACCGTTGAAGCCGCGTGAAGTGCCGAACCTGAGTATGGACAAACGCGTCGAAATGGGGCGCTTGGCGTTTTGGGACGCCGATTACAAACAAAAGTTGGGCATCGAGTAATCGACTGCGTGAGCGCGACTGCGTGAGCGGATTGAAGTATTGAACGCATGGCGCAGCGTTGTGCGCCGCTGATTCATTGATTCAGGAATCACAGAAAGGACGACCATGGATTTTGCCTATACCGCTGAGCAGGAAGCGCTGCGGCGCGAAGTGCGAGAATTTATTAAGGAAAACGTGACACCAGACGTCTCCGAGGAGACGAACCCGGAGTCGGGTGTGGAGCGTCCGCGTGGCATGAGCCCCAAAGCCGCTGAACTCTACAAAAAGCTCTACGCGCGCGGCTGGCTGGGCATTACTTATCCCAAGCGGTACGGCGGGCAGGATGGCGATCGGCTCAGTCAGTACATTGTTGAAGAAGAATTCACCCGCGTCGGCGTGAATATTGCGCTGGGCGGCAGTGGCGCGCCGGCCATCATGGCGGCGGGCACCGAAGAACAAAAAAACTATTACATCCCGGGCCTCATCAAGCGCGAGATTTCGTTCTGCCTTGGCTTCACCGAGCCGCATGCGGGTGCCGATTTGGCGAACCTGCGCTGCAGCGCCGTGCGTGATGGCGATGACTATGTAATCAACGGGCAAAAGATGTACACCAGCGCCGCGCACATGTCGACGCACATCTACCTGATGGCGCGCACGGACCGCAACGCGGCCAAGCACGACGGCATTTCGATTTTCCTGTTCCCGATGGATACGCCGGGCATCACGGTGCGCCCGCTGTGGACGATACAAAATAGTCCGACGGCACCGGTCGGCACCACCTACGGCAACGCGCGTACCAACGAAACCTTCTTCGACGATGTGCGCATTCATAAATCGTGTTTGCTCGGTGAAGAAAACAAAGGTTGGCGCGTGGGTTCGATGGGGCTGAATCTGGATCGCGTGGGCGCGTCGCGTTATCTCATCTCGGTGCGCCGCGACGAAGACATCGTTAATTTCGTTAAGCAAAACAAATTCGACGGCTTTGAACCCGGCAAAAATCCAGCGATTCGCGACAAGATCGCCGAAATGTGGATCGAAGCGCAAGTGTGCCGTCTGATGACCATGCGCAGCATGTCCATCGTTGAGCGTGGCGGTAAGTTCACCTATGAAGGTTCCGCCGAAAAAGTGTGGGCACCGGAGCATGGCGTGCGGGTCACCGAATCCATCACGCAAATGCTCGGGCCCTACGGCACGTTGTTGAGAACCTCACCGCACGCGATTGAAGACGGTGTTTTCGCGCACAATGTGATGGGGTCGTTCCAGTCGGGAATCAATCACGGTAGCGTGCAAGTGATGCGCGACCAAGTAGCGCGTCGGGGGCTCGAACTGCCGTCCTCGCGTAGATCTAAACCAGCGGAGGCAAAATAAATGGACGTCTTACTGAATGATGATGAAAATCTGATTGTTGACAGTGCTCGCGAGTTTTTGACCGGCGAGTGTTCGACGAAACTAGTGCGCGAAATGGAAGCCGACGCACTCGGTTATTCCAAAGAACTGTGGGCCAAGGTGGCTGAACTCGGTTGGCAGGGCATGTGCATGCCGGAGAAAGTAGGCGGTTCGGCAATGCCACTGCTGTATTTGGGCTTGGTCATGCGCGAGGCCGGACGCGCGCTTGCGCCCATTCCGCTGCACAGCACTGCGGTGGCTTCGTTGGCGATTGCGCACGACGGCTCGGCTGCGCAGCAGGAAAAATATTTGCCCGACGTGGTCGCCGGCAAGTCGGTATGGACGTGGGCGTTCACCGAGCGCGATCCGCGTTTTATTCCCGATGCCGTGCAAATGAGTGCCAAGGCGCAAGGTGATGGCTTCGTGCTGAACGGTGTGAAGCTCTTTGTCGATAACTTCCCGGCTGCGGATCACTGTTTGGTGGTGGCCAGAACCACAGCAGGGTCGAAGGGCGGCCAAGGTTTGTCGCTGTTCATCGTCGATGCGCGCTCGCAAGGCATTAGCCAGACGGCGCTCATTACGCTGGCGAAAGACAAGCAAAGTGAAGTCACTTTCAAGGACGTGGTGGTGCCCAAGGCGAACGTTATCGGTGCTGTCGGCGAAGCGTGGCCCATCGTCGAGCGCATGCTCGATCGCGGCACGGCATTGCTGTGCGCGCAGATGGTGGGAGCGGCGCGCAAAGATATCGAAATGGCAATTGAATACGCCAAGTTCCGCAAAGCCTTTGGTCAGCCGATAGGCGCGTTTCAGTCGGTGCAGCACATGTGCGCTGACATGCAGATTTGGGTGGATGGTGGCGAAATGCTCACCTTTGAAGCGCTGTGGAAGCTCGATCAGGGCTTGCCCGCGTCCGTCGAAGTGTCTCAGGCCAAGGCCTTCTGTAACGAGAAATGCGAAGCGGCAGTGCGTAATTCGCAAAGCATCCACGGTGGCATCGGCTTTATGATGGAGTTTGACCTGCAATTGTGGTTCCGGCGCTTGTCCGCATGGACCATGCGCATGGGTACCTCGTTCGAGCACCGCGCGCGTATTGCGCACGCGTTGATCGATATTCCTGGCGATGTCACGCTGGGCCGCCCGTTACCGGTTGCTGCGTGAGCAGGAAGTAAGTAGAAACATAAAAAATATTTGATAGCGAAAGAGGAATAAAGCATGGCTAAATGTCCAGTATGCCAAGGGCCGGTTGACGAAGCCGCCGCAAAAGCCCAGACCGGCATGACCCCCGGCGGCGCAAAAGAAGTGGATCCCAAACAAGGCACGCGTCAGTTCCACGATGGCACGTGGTATTACTTTGATACGCTGGAATGCCGCAATCGCTTTACGCGCGATCCGGATGGCTACCTGAGCGCGGCGTCTTAATCGTTTTCACGCTTTCGCGCTCTCACGGTAGCGTTTCACGAAGCACGACGAGTTGGGCTTGGCCACCACGGCGCTTGCGCTGTTGTGGCCAAATTTTAGGGTCACGGCGATCTTGGTAGCCGCTGCATGCAATGTCTATTTTTTTCAATAAAATAAACTAGTTAGTGCTTGACCGAAAACCCTATCAAGAGCCGATTTCCCCTCGCAGCGGGGGCATGTTCGAAGGCGAAAGCGACCACGAAGATAGACAAGAAGTG
>JAYTWR010000031.1:0-127007 GCA_043743335.1 Burkholderiales bacterium | reverse complement strand
CACTTCTTGTCTATCTTCGTGGTCGCTTTCGCCTTCGAACATGCCCCCGCTGCGAGGGGAAATCGGCTCTTGATAGGGTTTTCGGTCAGGCACTAGTTACCCTTTGCAAACCTTTGCAAACCTTTGCAAACCTTTTCATTTCGATTACCGTTGCACTCCCGCGTAACCGTGCAGCCACACGCTGCCTATCCATGAGCCAACCGAACCCGTTGAACTACAGCACCCTCATTTCCGCGGCTGATCTCACGGCGCATTGGGGTGACGCGAACTGGGTCGTGTGCGATTGCCGTCACGACTTGGCAAATTACGAGTCCGGCCGCCGTGCCTGGACGCAGGGGCACATCCCCGGCGCACGATTCCTGCATCTGGATGAAGACCTGTCCGGCCCGAAAACCGGCGTCAATGGCCGCCACCCCTTGCCGCATCCGGTCACCTTTACCTTGCGACTCGCGGCGCTGGGCATCGACAACCACACACAAGTCGTGGCCTATGACGCAGCGGATGGTGTATTTGCCTCGCGCCTGTGGTGGATGCTGCGTTGGGTGGGCCACAAAAACGCCGCCGTGCTGGATGGCGGCATCGCGGCATGGGTCGCCGCCAAACAGCCCGTCACCCATGAACCGCCCACGATCAAACCCGTGCGCTACAACCCCAATCCCATGCCGCAGCTTGCGGTTAGCGCCCATGACGTTGCGGCCAACCTCGATCACAAAACGCTGTGCGTTATCGATGCCCGCAGCCCCGACCGCTTTCGCGGTGAAAACGAAACGCTCGATCCGGTGGCGGGCCACATCCCCGGCGCCGCCAATCGCTTCTTCAAAAACAATCTTGCCGACGACGGCCGCTTCAAACCTGCAGATGCTTTGCGGCAGGAGTTTGCCACCGCGCTCAACGCACACACCGCAGACAAGGTCGTGCATCAATGCGGCTCGGGCGTCACCGCATGCCACAACCTGCTGGCGATGGAAGTGGCGGGGCTCAGCGGCTCGCGGCTATTTCCCGGATCGTGGAGCGAGTGGGTGAGTGACCGTAAACGCCCGGTGGCTACGGGCGGCTAGGCGCGCGGCAACTTAGGCATACGCCACAGATCCAACACGCGATGTTGTGCGGTGTCAGCGGATTGCGGCTTGGCCTTGGGCAGAAATCCGGGCTTGAACCACAGCAGCAAAAACGGCGTCACGGTAAAGGCCGACAGCAGGATAAATGCGTTGAGGTGCCCCAGATGGTCAATCGCCAAACCGCTGGCAAACGGCCCGATCAAGCCCGCTGTGGAAAACCCTAGGCTGACGATGGCGTAGTTACGTGCGCGGTTGCCCGCGCCACCAACGCCGCCCGCCGTGCCGTGCACCGACACAAAGAAAAAGTGAAACGATGATCCCACCCACCAGCAACGCGGCGAGATACCGCGTCGCCATCCCCGGAAATAACGCTCGATATCACCACCATCCGCTCAAGGCACTTGCAGGTGATGCACGGAAAACAGTTGTTCCGCATCTACCCAGCAATGCGCAGCGGTGAATCCGGCATCGCGCGCGAGTTGCTGAAATTCCGCAACAGCATATTTGCACGAGTTTTCCGTGTGTATCGTCTCACCGCTGCCAAACGAAAACGACTGTCCGGCGATGCGCACGGTCTGCTCACGCAAGCTGCGCAAGTGCATTTCAATGCGGCCTGCAGTGCCATCGTAAAACGCGTGATGTTCAAACGCCGTCAGCTCAAAATTGCCCTCCAACTCGCGGTTGATACGGGCCAGTAAATTCATGTTGAACGCGGCAGTGACGCCTTGCGCATCGTTGTACGCGGCGTGCAGGCGCGCGGGGGCTTTTTTCAAATCGACACCGGCCAGCATGGCACCGCCGCTGCCGGCCAGCGCATGCGCCTGCCGCAAAAACGCCAGCGCATCCGCGCGCGTGAAGTTGCCGATGGTCGATCCCGGAAAATAAATCACCCGGCGGCGCGGCGCGATGCCCTCAATCACCGGCAACTGCATGGGGCGTGAATAATCAGCGCACACCGCCGCCACTTTGACTTTCGGATACGCCGCCGCCAACTCCGCCGCACACTGCTGCAGTGCCGTGCGAGAAATATCAATGGCCACATACGCAGCGGGTGCCAGCGCCTCGATCAACACCCGCGTTTTGCGGCCAGAACCCGCGCCGTATTCAATGAGCAAACAATCCGGCCCCAGCCGCTGCGCTATGTCGCGCGCACTGGCCTGCATCATCGCGAGCTCGGTGCGCGTGGGGTAGTACTCCGGCAGATCGCAAATGGCCTCGAATAGTTCGCTGCCGCGTGCGTCGTAAAAATATTTGGGCGGCAGTGCCTTGCGCGATTGCGCCAAGCCGTTCACCACATCGTCGCGAAAGTTTTCTGTATCAGGGTGCAGGTCGTAAAACTGAAAGGGCACGCGACTAACCAACCGTACGTGCCGAGTGGTACTCGATCCAGCGCTTGATGCGGTTGGCGTCACCGGCACGGCTCAGGCGGCCCCAGGAATCGAGCAGCACAATCACAATCGGCGCACCGGCGATGGTGGTGTGCATTACCAGGCAACGCCCCGCTTCGCGGATGTAACCCGTTTTGGAAACGTTAATGCGCCAGTCGGGGCTGACAATCAACGAATTGGAATTGCCGAATTGCATCGCGCGCCCGTTATGCGCCTGAATCGCATACGCGTTACCCGTGGAATACTGGCGTATCAACGGATACTGATACGCCGCTGTCACCATTTTCGCCAAATCCTGTGCGGTGGAAACATTGCTGCTCGACAGCCCCGTACTGTCGACAAACGACGTGCGGGGCATCTCCAGCGACAACGCCTTGAGATTCATTTCTCTGACAAAAGCCGTCATGCCGCCGGGGTAGGCGCGCCCGAGCGCCGAAGCGGCGCGGTTTTCAGACGACATCAGCGCCAGACGCAGCATGTCGTCACGCGATAGCGATGTGCCTATTTGCAGGCGCGAACCGGTGTGCTTGATGAAATCCAGATCGTCCTCGGTGAGCGTAATCACCTCATCGAGCGGCAGCTTGGCATCAAGCACCACCATCGCCGTCATCAGCTTGGTGATCGAGGCGATGGGCGCCACGGCAGTGATATTTTTGTCGTAAACGACCTTGCCGTCGCTGGGATTGACCACCAATGCGGCCGTGGATTGCACGTCGAGCACGTCCGGGTTGAATACCTCCGCCGGGGCGGCCGCCACGCGCCGCGCGCCGCCGCGATGGCTGCTGCCTGACTGCCGCGCCGCAACGCGCTGGATGGGTTTGTGCGCCGTTTTCGCCCCAGCCACGGCTTTTGCCACCGTTTTACGTGTCTGCGGCTGTTTTTGCGCCGACGCAGCATAGGCGTCGCCGCTGCCGAACCCAACACCACTACCAACAGGCATCGCGAGCAGTAGCATCAACAAAATATGCGGCACTCACCCCTCCAAATTTCCTGAAATATCCCTTAAAAATACAGGGTTACGGCGGTTATTTCAAGTATATTTTCACTGTGCGCGCTACGACGCCACAGGCGCGACATGCCTTCCGCACGCTATCTCCACTTCGAAGGATGGTCAGGGTAGCGGGTGCAAATTACCCTGATTCGGCATTACTTCAGCGTAGCCGCCACACGGCGCACTTCATCCGGCGCACGCTCGCCCGCCAGCGGCGTTCCTGGAATCAGGTGTTTGCCCATGGTGGCGAGGTTGCCCACCAGCACCGGCTCGTAACCCACATCGCGTACCAGTGCGGACGCCGTGGTGATCGCCACCTGATCGTCACCCGCAATGGGCATGCCCATTTTTTCGCCACCCTTGCTGGCGGCCTCGGCCATGCGTGCGTAGCCAACCGCGTTGAAGGCGCGCACGATACGCGCACCGGGCAAAAATTCCTGTGATGAAAGGCCCGCGCCTTTTTCGCGCGCCGCCACGGCCATGTCGCCATCACGCGCGACGATGGGATTGGAGGTATCGATGACGATTTTGCCTTTGAGCAGCTCGCCCAAATCTTTGCCCACGCTGGGCAGCGCCTTGTACGGTACCGAAATCAGCAACACCGTGCCAAATGCCGCTGCCTCACGCGCCGTGCCCACCCGCGCACCGCCACCGAGGCTGGCTGCGAGCTTTTTGTCGTCGTCGATATTGAGCGACGAAAACATCACCTCGTGCCCGGCCTTGACCCAAGCGCCGCCCACCGCGCCGCCGACCCGGCCGGAGCCAATGATGCCGATTTTCATTTTGCTGCCGGAGGCTGCAGGCGCACCGTATTGCGCCAGCGCTGCCGTGGACAGGCTGCTCAATGACGCTGCGGCCATGGCAGCCAGCGCCGCCGTAATGAATTCACGGCGATTTATGTAAGTAATTGATTTCATTTGTTTTTTCCTGAATCGGTAAAGTTTAGTCTTGCGCGATAAATAACAGCGCAGTCATCTCGCAGTCATCTCGCAGTCATCTTTATACACTGGTTAGGCACGGCGCGGTCACGGCGCATTTACGTCTAAAATCGCCCCTCACGCACCGAACATGACTCTAGGAACGAATCACATGCTGCATGAACTGCGTTTCTACGAAATTGCCGCAGGCAAGCTCGACGACTACGTCAATCACGCCGGCAAAGTAGCGGTGCCGTTTCGTGGCGACGATTACGGCAAGCTGCTGGGTTTTTGGGCGTGCGAAATCGGTGCGGTAAACGGCGTATTCAATTTGTGGGAGCACGAATCGGTGGCCACGCGCGAGGTGTTGCGCGCCAAACTGCAAAAGCAGGACGTGTGGCGCAACGACTACTTACCGCATTCGCAGCCGCTGATGCGCCGGCAACAATCGCGGCTGCTCACGCCGCTGGCGGATCCGCATGTGCCGGCCAGCAAGGGCAATCTGTATCACCTGCGTATTTTTCGCACGCGCGCCGGCAAGACGGCCTCGTTCGCGCGGCTGTTGCAGGACGAACTGCCCGCGCCGCTGTGGGGCAGTAGCGTTGCAGTATGGACGGGCAACAGCGGCGACGTGAATGAAGTCGTGCATCTGTCTGCTCATGCGGCTACGCAAACGCCGACGCAAATGATGCAAAGCGCCGAGTGGCGCGCGTTTCTCAGGCAGCACGGCGCAATGGTTGAAGACATTCAATCCAGCCTGATGACGCCGGTGGTGTTTTCGCCGTGGTGCTGATGCGCGCTGGGCAACCCCGACGAAAACCGTCAACTGAGCAGTAGCGAATTGAACGCAGCCATTTAACAAGGACGACAGCCATGTACGCAGGCACATTTGCATTTACCGCAGTAGAGCGCATTGTTTACGGCCAGCCGGCGGCGCAGGCGTTGCGCGCCGAAGCCGAGCGCTTGCAGGCGCAACGGGTGTTTTTGCTGACCAGTGGCACCATGAACCGCACCACGGATGAGGTGGCAAAAGTGCGCGAGGCGCTGGGCGGGCGTTATGCCGGCCTGTATGACCGCATGCCCGCGCACACACCGCGCGATGCGGTGCTGGATGTTTCGCAGGCGGCGCGCGCGGCGGGTGCGGATTTGATCGTCACCTTCGGCGGCGGCTCGGTCACGGACGCTGGCAAGATGGTGCAAATCTGTTTGCGCCACAACGTGACGCAATACGAAGAACTCGATGCCTATTACGTGGATGTGCATGCCGACGGCACGCGCAAGGTGCCGGCGTTTGACGGCCCCATCGTGCGGCAGATTGCGATTCCCACCACGCTGTCGGGCGGCGAATTCCAACCGGGCGGCGGCTGCACGGATAATCGTCGCAAGGTGAAGCAAAGCTACCGGCATCCGTTGCTGATTCCGCGCGTCACCATACTCGACCCAGCGCCGACGTTACATACGCCGCTGTGGGTGTGGCTGTCGAGTGGCGTGCGCGCCATCGATCACGCCACAGAGGCGATTTGTTCCGGTAACGCCAATCCGGCGAGCGATGCGTTTTTCTTGCAGGCGCTGCGCTTGTTGGCGACGGGCCTGCCGCGGGTAAAACAACAGCCGCAAGACCTCGATGCGCGCCTCGATTGTCAGATGGCGGTGTGGCTGGCAATGGCCGGTCGGCAGGCGGGCGCGCAAATGGGCGCAAGCCACGCCATCGGCCACGTGCTGGGCGGTAGTTGCGATGTGCCGCACGGCCATACGTCGTGCGTGATGTTGGCACCGGTGTTGCGCTACAACCGCGCGGTGAACCAAGAGCGCCAACGCTTGGTGGCAGAGGCGATGGGGCATCCCGGTGAAGACGCTGCGGATGTGATCGCGAATTTCGTTGCCGAGCTGGGGCAACCAGGCAAACTCTCGGCAGTAGGGGTGACGCGCGATCAATTCGCCATGATCGCCGATCACGCCATGCACGATAGCTGGCTGCACACCAACCCGCGCAAGATTACGCGTGTGGAACAGGTGCTGGAAATATTGGAATCAGCAGCGTAGGTGACATTGGTGATATGTATCACCTGAAAGGTAGCATCATGAACGCTTCCGACACCGCCAAAGTTTTTACCACCGGTCGCAGCCAAGCCGTGCGCTTGCCCAAAGCCTATCGATTCAACACCAAAGAGGTGCTCATCGAACGGCAAGGTGACGCGGTGATCCTGCGGCCCAAGCTCGACAAAAACGAGTGGTGGGCCGAAATGGTGATGGTCACGAACAACGTGCGTGAGTTTCAGCGTATCGACGGATTGAAACTGGAGAATTGGGCCGATGCGTAGCAACGGCATGTCGAGTGTGCGGTTCGCCATCGCGCTGCTTGCTTGTGGCAGCGTGGCCCACACGCACGCGCAACCCTACCCCACGCGCCCGATCCGCTTGGTCGTCTCGGTGCAGCCCGGCGGCAATCTCGATTTGATGGGTCGTTCGGTGGCCGACAAAGTGAGCGAGGGTTTGGGCCAGCGCATGATTGTGGAGAATCGCCCCGGTGCCAACAGCACTATCGGTTTGGGCAGCGTGGCGCGCGCAGCGCCGGATGGCTATACCTTTGTGATGATCGCGCAAAGCGCGCTGGTGGCGGCGCGCATGATGCGTAACGCGCCGTACGATCCGGTGCGCGATTTTGCGGGCGTGAGTTTAATTGCGACGCTGCCGCAGATGCTGGTGGTACACCCGTCGCTACCGGTGAAAAGCGTGAAAGAATTCATCGCGCTGGCCAAGGCGCGTCCCGGCGAAGTGAATTGCAGCACTTCGGGCAACGGCTCCGGCTCGCACCTCGCGCTGGCGCTTTTTACCCGCATGGCCGACGTGCGCATCATGCGCATTCCGTATAACGGCGACGGCCCGGCGATTATTGATTTGCTGGGCGGGCAAGTACCGGTGAAATTCGACAACCTCAGCACCTCGCTCGCGCATGTGCGCGGCGGCAAGCTGCGCGCGTTGGGCATCACCAGCGCCACGCGTAGCGCGCTGTTGCCGGATTTGCCCGCAATCGCCGAAACCGTGCCGGCTTTTCAGGCGAGCATTTTCAACGGCATGCTCGCACCGGCAGGCACACCGCCAGAAATACTCGCGCGCGTGCACGGCGAAATCGTGAAGTTCACGCAAGCGCCAGACATCCGCAGCCGTTTTGCAAACCAAGGCGTTGAACTGCAATCGAGCGCGTCGCCGGCGGCGTTCAGCAGCTACATCAAATCGGAGTACGCGCGCTGGGCCAAAGTGCTGGACGATGCGGGGATCAAGGCAGAGTGACTTCAATCTCTCTACATAAAAACTGTTTAAAATCAATTAGTTACGGAACATCCTCGATTCAGTCGAACACAGCTTCTTTGGGTTTGCGTTGGCTTCGCAGTGGTTGTAACCGCTTCGAAGTGCAGCGTTTGCAGGAGACCGCCATGGTTCGCCCCCTGTTTGTTGTCGCCATTGCGCTGCTGACGTACGGGTTGGCGGGCGAAGCCAACGCGCAAACTATGCCGAATTATCCGAACCGCACCTTGCGCGTGATTGTGACGTTTCCGCCGGGCGGCGCGACCGACATACTCGGGCGCATGACCGCGCAACGACTCAACGAGCGTTTCGGCCAGCCGGCGGTAGTGGAAAACCGCGTCGGCGGCGGTGGCAATATCGGCGCAGATTTCGTGGCGAAGTCCGAACCTGACGGCTATACCCTGCTCATTGGCGGGGTACCGCAAGCCATCAGCATGAGTCTTTACGCGAGGTTGCCGTACGATTTCGCGCGCGATCTGGCACCGATCGTTAATCTGGCGGCGTTTCCCAGTCTGATCATTGTGCACCCGTCGCTGCCGGTGACATCCATCAAACAGCTTATAGCGCTGGCCAAAGCGCGCCCCGCACAACTCAACTACGGCGGCACGCACGCCTCGCCCAATCATTTGGCGATGGAGCTGCTCAACAGTCAGGGCGGTGTAAAAATGGTGTTGATTTCCTACAAAGGCACCGGGCAGATTGTGAGTGATCTGGTTGCCGGGCATGTGCAAATCGCATCGATGGGATTTCCCGCCGCGCTGCCGATGGTCAAGGCCGGCCGCCTGCGGGCGCTGGCCGTCACCAGCGCGCAACGCTCGGCACTGCTGCCGGACGTGCCGTCAGTGGGCGAATCGGGATTGCCGGGCTACGATGTCACGTCGTGGTACGGCTTGTTCGCGGCGGCCGGCACGCCTGAGCCTATCGTCACGCGGCTCTACACCGAAGTCGCTGCGCACTTTAAATCGCCCGAGGTCGCCAAGCGTTTGTCCGTGTTAGGTGCGGAGGCCGAGATCAAGTCACCTGCAGAACTGGGCGCTTTTGTGCGCGAAGACATCCGGAAGTGGGCGGCGGTGGTCAAGGCGTCGGGCGCCAGGGCCGAGTGAGGCGGCGCACAGCCGTTAAACCTAGGAACGGCAATTGACCGCTGTTTGCAACAGGCTACGTTTTTTCACGTGCGGCACTATCGACGACCCCTATTACATCAATTCACATCAATTCTTCAACCGCACCGGGTGCGCCAGCCCTGCGCAATCATCATCCGTCTTCAAACCCGCCGCGCGTATGCCGTGCGCCGCCAACGCCTCGTCTTGCTCTTGCGTGTCGCCGGTCACGCCCACTGCACCGAGCAATTCTCCGTCGGCGGCGCGTATCAGCATGCCGCCACCTTCAGCAAAAATTTTATCCTCAGAGGCCTTGAACAAAAAATCCATAAACAGCGGGCGCTCTTCAGTACGTAGCCGCACCAGACTCGACGAGCGCCCCAACGCCAACGACGCATACGCCTTACCCATCGCCATTTCATAACGCAGCATGGCTGAACCGTCTTCTTTTTTATAGGCCTTGGGAATCGCGCCGGGCTCTACTACCACCACGGCCATGGGTCGGCATGTCAGTTCACGTGCGCGGGCGAGTATGGCGTCGATGATTCTTTCGGCTTGCGCCATCGTGATGGTGGCCATACGCTTCTCCTTGAGAAGGTGAATTATAGCCGCCGCCATTTCTGGCGGCGCTTCATCTACAATGCGCGCATTGAGAAAATCATGAACACATCACGCTTACCCGCAAGACTTCTACCAGCCGTGTCCATGGCGGCTGCCATGCTCTGCCTCGCGCCATCAGCGCTCGCGGCAGAAACCTACCCGGCCAAGCCCGTGCGTTTTCTCGTCGGATTTGCCCCCGGCGGCGCGAACGATCTGGTCGCGCGCGTGGTCGCGGCGCGCATGGCACCACGCTTGGGTCAGCAAGTCGTCGTGGACAATCGCGCTGGTGCCGGCGGCAATATCGCGCATGATCTCGCAGCCAAGGCCACACCGGACGGCTACACCATGGTGCTGGCCTCTGTGGCATCGCTCGCCATGAGCCCTACGCTGCTGGGCAAGCTGCCTTACGATCCGGTCAAAGATTTCGCTCCCGTGGCGCAACTGGTGGATGTGAGCAGCCTGCTCTCGACCCACCCTGGCGCACCGGCCAAAACGCTGAAGGAATTTGTGGCGCGCGCCAAACAGCAGCCCGACAAAATCACCGTGGCCAATCCCGGCACCGGTAGCATTGCGCATCTGGCATTTGAGCTGTTCAAAGCCACCGCCGGCATACGCGTCACCAACGTGCCCTACAAAGGCGGCGGGCCCGCGGTGATCGATGCGATGTCGGGACAAGTGGATTATCTTGCCGGCGTCATCTCCACCGGCGCACCGCACGTAAAATCCGGCAAACTGCGCGGCTTGGGCGTCACCAGCCTCAAACGCTCGCCGATATTGCCCGACGTGCCCAGCATGGCAGAAGGCGGCTACCCCGGCTTTGAGGCGAGCGGCTGGCTGGGCATTGCGTTTCCGGCAAAAACACCGGCAGCGATTGTCGATCGCATGTATCAAGAGGCGGTGGCGGCCATGGCGCTGCCGGACGTGCGCGAAGCGCTGCTCAACGCCGGGCTGGAACCCGCTGTCAAAAATGCTCCGGCGTTTGCGGGCTACATTCAGTCAGAATTAGTAAAATGGTCACGCCTAATCAAGGCGGCGGGCATCAAGGCCGATTAGCCGCTAACGCAGTCTGTGTGATTGCGCCCTGCGGGCGTATTGGTTAGCATCGCTTGCCTGAATACATCCATACATACATCCATCAAATACACCCACCATTCCAACTCAAGAACGAGGTTTAATTATGGCTTACAAAATTTTAATCATGGGCGCATCGTACGGCTCGCTGCTCGGCACCAAACTGGCGTTGGCCGGTCATAACGTCGATCTCGTGTGCCTGCCCGCCGAAGCGGATTTGATCAACAGCGAAGGTGCTGTCATCCGCATGCCGGTTAAGGGCCGCGACGGCTTGGTGGAAGTCAATTCGAAAAAGCTGACAGGCAAAATGGCCGCTGGCGGCACCACTGCGTTTACGCCCGGCAACTATGATCTCGTGGTGCTCGCCATGCAAGAGCCGCAATACCGTTCGCCCGGCGTACGCGAACTGCTGGATGCGGTAGCTAAATCACGTAAGCCGGTGATGTCGATCATGAACATGCCGCCGCTACCGTACTTGAAGCGCATCAAATCCATTGACGCCAATGCCATCCGCGATTGCTACACCGAAGCCGCCGTGTGGGACAGCTTCGATCCGGCCACGATGACACTGTGCAGCCCCGACCCGCAAGCCTTTCGCCCGCCCGAAGACAAAGTCAACGTGCTGCAAGTGCGGCTGCCGACCAACTTCAAATCGGCACGCTTTGAATCGGACGCGCACACGGCAGTTTTGCGCGTGCTGGAAAAAGACGTGGATGCCTCGCGCTTTGATGTCGGCGGCAGCCCCATCGAATTGCCGGTAAAACTAAAAGTACACGACTCTGTGTTTGTGCCCCTGGCGAAATGGGCCATGCTGTGCGCAGGCAACTACCGCTGCGTGCAAAAAGACGCCATGCGCCCAATCAAAGACGCCGTACACAGCGACATCGAAGCCTCACGCGCCGTCTACGAGTGGGTAGTCAAGCTGTGCGTATCGCTGGGTGCCGACGCGCGCGACATGGTGCCGTTTGAAAAATACGCCAAAGCCGCTGAGTCACTGCTGGCACCGTCCTCTGCTGCCCGCGCACTGGCCGCCGGCGCGCCCAACATCGAGCGCGTGGATCGCCTCGTGCAATCCATTGCCAAATCCAAAGGCATGCAACTGGATGTGCTGGATCAAACGGTGGTGCTGGTGGATGGGTGGCTGGCGAAGAATCGGGCCAAGGTAGCGTAGGGTGCGTCCGGCGGCGCAGCCGCCTTCATCGTGAAAAGGGTGCGACATTCGCACCCTTTTTTATGGGCGCGCCACCCAGTCATCAGTCATTAAGCTGCCCGCAAACCCCGCTCCCGCAGCCCATACCACAGCACCGCGGCCCCCATCAGGGTCACCGGGATCAACGCCGTGTAGTTCAGCACCGACCAGCCGTTGGTGGTCACTAGCGCGCCGGAGGAGAACGACGAAATCATCATCAGCGCAAACACGCAAAAATTGATCGCGCCTTGGGCTTTGTCTTTTTCTTCAGGCTCGTAGGCCTTAAGCGACAGTGCGGTGCCGGCGGTGAACAAAAAGTTCCAGCCCACGCCGACGATGAACATCGATGCCAGAAAGTGCATCACATCCACACCTGCCAGCGCGATTACTATGCACAGAAAATTCAGCGCCACACCCACGGACATGATCGTCACCGCGCCGTACCGCTTGATCAAGTGCCCGGTAAAAAAACCCGGCGCAAACATGCCGATCACGTGCCACTCGAGCACCAGCGCCGCATCAGCAAACGGGTGGCCGCACACCTGCATGGCGATGGGTGAAGCCGCCATCAAAATATTCATCACGCCATAGCCGCACGCCGCCGCCGCCGTGCTGACAATAAACACCGGCTGGCGCATGATGACGCTCAACGGGCGCCCGCCATCCGCGCCCGTTTTCTTCGGCGGTACCGGCGGGAAATCCACCATCGACACGACAGCCATGGCGATCAACGCGACCACGGCCAGCGTGGCATACGCGCCGGCGAACGGCACTGCGCCCCAATGTTGCGTCCATTTCGCCAAGTTGGGGCCTGCGACGCCACCAATGAGCCCGCCCGCCAGCACCATCGACACCGCGCGTTCACGGTAATCGGGCTTTGCCAACTCGGCAGCAGCAAAACGATACAACTGCCCGTTAGCGCTGTAGTACCCGGCGATCACGGTCGCCGATACCAACAGCCAAAAGCTCGAATTGAGGATGGCAAACGTCGCCAACAGGGTGGAGAAAAAAGCCACCACCAGCCCAATCTGAAACGACACTTTGCGCCCCCAGCGCGCCTGCGACCAAGCCACTGGCCCGGTGGAGGCCGCACCGCCAATCACATAGCCCACAATCGGCAGCGTCGCCATCCAGTTATGCGGCGCGAGCGACAAACCCACCAGCCCGTTGACCGCGACAAACAACACGTTGTTGGTGAGAAACAGGCCTTGTGCCACGGCCATCAGCCAGAGATTTCGATTCAATTGACGGGGGTTCTTTCTGCAGAAGTCATCGGTAACGTACAAGGGATACGCCGATGGTAACGCGTGGCGCTGCGGGCGTCACCGCGCGCACGGGTTCGATCAACGCAACGCACCTTCGCGTTGGCGCAATAACACCACGCCCACCAGCAAGGCCGGGATGCCGCACATGATAAAGCCGATACCGTAGCTGCCGGTGGTATCCAGCAGCCCCGAATAAAGTAACGGTAAACTCAACGCGCCGACTTGGCCGAAAGACAGCACGCCCCCTGTAACGCCGCCACGCATATCTACCGGTGCCGCGCGCGCGGCTTCCGCCAGCAAAATGCCGTGCCAGGAAAATGCGGTGGCGCTCAACACACAGGCGATCAGCCCCGTCAGCAGCACGGGCCAGCCCGCGCCGCAGAAAGCGAGCGCAACCGCGCTGGCGGCCATGCCCAACGCCAAACCCGCCATCATCACACGCGACGACACATAGCTGCTGCCTAACCAGCCCCACAAAATACGGCAAGGCACGGCCACCGCCACCGCGACTGAAAACACAAAGCCCGCCGCCACGGGCGTGTAGCCGATGGTTGTCAGGTAGACCACGAAATACGCCGTCGCGGTCGCCTGCAAGCCATTGAACGCGAGGCAGGCAAAAGACAGCGCTCGCAAATTGGGCGTGCCCATCACGGAGACCAGCGTCGATCGGAAATCCGAGAACTTGAAGGTGCGCGTCACCACTCGATCATTGTCAAAGCCGTTGCGTAGCGGTTGCAACATGACTGCGAACGCCACGCACGCCACCGCACAATAAAGCATGGTGGCGCGCCAACCCATGAGTTCGGTCAACTGTGGCGCAAATGCCCCGGCCAGCAGCAGCCCCGCCGGCACCGCCGTTTGTTTGATGGAAAAAACCAAGGGCAAATAACGCGCCGATGAACAGCGCGCCAGCAGGTGCGAGCTGGCCGGCGTAGACACCGCGCCACCACCGCCAGCGATGATCGCCGACAGCGTGAGCGCCCAAGGGGTGCCCAGCGTCGCCAACGCACTGCCCGCCGCCACCAGCACCAGCGCCCACTGGCTCATGCGTAAAGCACCGTAGCGCACGATGAAACTGCCGCAGCCCAATTGCACCACGAGCGAAGCCAGCGCCGTCAGCGCAAAATAGATACCGATCCACGCTGGCGGCAGATGCAGATCCGCAATAATCGCTGGCGCAATCACTGCTGGCAGCGACCGGCCCAAGGCGATAAACGTTTGCTGCAGGAACATCGCCCCCAAGGCGAGCAGGAGCTGGTTCACGGCCTGTCGCGCACCCGCTGGCCGCCGTTACGAGAACACATGCAAGGTCTCGTCAAACCTTCAGCGACTCGCGCAGCTTGGCGAACACATCCAGATGCCGCTCATGATCGCCGGCAAATCGCAGCACCAAGCTGCGCGCGCCCTGCTGCACATAGCCGTTGAGCCAATCTGCAGCCGCGCTGGCTGGCCCAGCAAAACACGCCTGTGTTTTTTTCAGCACATCGGGGCGTCGGCCATAATAGGCTTGCAAGAAATCATTGATGCGCTGCTCAGCAACGCTGGTGCTGTCATCGACAGCCAGCGTTAGATACGCAGCGGGTTCCGGCGCGTTGCGCCCTGCTGCACGCGCATGCGCCTGCACTTGACGCCAATGTTCGCCCCACACCGGAGCGTCAGGGCCGTTGGGGAACCAGCCATCGAAATACTTGCCCGCACGCTCCAGCGCAGCAGGCACTGAACCGCCGCCCCAGATGGGCGGCCCGCCCGGCTGATGCGGCGTGGGCGCCAACACGCCTTTTTCAACGTGCCAGCGGCCATCCCAATCCACCGGTTTGCCGCTCCAGAATGCCTTGCACAAGCGCATGCCTTCCAGCAGCGTGCCGACACGCTTTTCAAACGGCACGCCTGCAGCACGAAATTCCGCGCGTATATTGGGTACATCGCTCGCGATTCCTACGCCAAGAATAACGCGGCCCGCGCTGACCTGATCAAGCGTCGCCACCTGATGCGCGAGCAGCACCGGATTGCGCAAGGCAGGCAGCAGCACTGCTGTGCCGAGCTTGACCCGCCGCGTACGCCCGGCCACGCCAGCCAGCAAAGTGATCGGCTCATGACGCGGACGCGCCAGCAGCGAATCGCCCACCCACACAGAATCGTAACCGAGCTTTTCCGCGCGCTCGGCGAGATTCAACAACGGCTCGGCCTCGGGCCGCCCTTCCATCACGGATTCGCGGGTGGGCAGCAAATAACCTATATGTACACTCATGATTTTGTGGATTCCTATTATTCCGACCGTCAGTGCCAACAAGTAAAGGGGCGAACAAATCTTACACGAGAACCTGCGGCGGTGAATGGGCTCAGTTCTTTTTGCCCAAGCCCACCGCCTCGTAAAACTCTTTGTAATCCGCCATGCGCACGTTCAGAAATTTCGCGAACTCGGCGCTACCCATGAACACATCCTGATACAGGTTGCGCTTGGCCTGTTCTTTCCACTCTGCGGAGTCGTGCGCTTTTTTGAGTGCAGCTTCCATTATCGCCACTGCGGCTTTCGGCACGCCAGCGGTAAACGTAAACCCGCGTAGGGTGCCCGCGGTGATGGGATAGCCGAGCTCCTGCAAGGTGGGGATATCGGGCGCGTGCGGCAAGCGCTTGTCAGACATAATCGCCAGCACGCGCACTTTTTTGCCTTCGACAAAGCCAGCGGCGTGTAGTTCTCCAGCCCGATGTTGATTTCAGGCCGATACGCCATGGCAAATCGCTTTGACACCGTTTGAACCTCGCGCTTGTTGTTACTTAATTCACGCACCGATCCACGTTTCAAGTTCAGTGTCCCCGCTATTTCGTATTCGTCAGTGTAGCTTGTTCGGCAGTATGGGATAGAATAAACGCACACCTTGCTGGCGCTGCGTATTCAGACCACAAGCGCCGACAACAACCGTATCCAAAGTCGCCGCGCTCTGGACATATCGCGGCCACGCAGCAAACTTTTTCTGAAAGGCCGGGATATTATGCGCTGGGTTGTGTTCAATCAAAAGGGCGGGGTGGGCAAATCGACCATCACCTGCAATCTGGCCGCCATCAGTGCGGCCAACGGCCTCAAAACGCTGGTCATTGATCTCGACCCGCAGGGAAATTCCACGCACTATCTACTGGGGAAAAGCGGCTCGGAACTCGACGGCACGCTGGCGAAATTTTTCGATCAGATGCTGATTTTCAGTTTCAACAACAAAGGGCTGGCGGATTTCATCCACGAGTCGCCGCTGCCCAATTTGCACGTACTGCCCGCGCACCCGGACATGGAAGACCTGCTAGGCAAACTGGAATCACGCTACAAGATTTTCAAATTACGCGACGCGCTGAATGAACTCGAAGGCTACGACGCTATTTACATCGACACGCCGCCGGCGCTGAATTTTTTTACGCGTTCGGCGCTGATCGCCGCGCACGCCTGCCTGATTCCGTTTGACTGCGATGATTTTTCGCGACGCGCGCTGTATACGCTGCTCGAAAACGTGGCAGAGATACGCGCCGACCACAACGACAAGCTCGTGGTAGATGGCATCGTGGTCAATCAGTTTCAGTCGCGCGCGAGTCTGCCGCGCAAGCTGGTGCAGGCCTTGATTGATGAGGGCCAACCGGTGCTCAAGACGCTATTGTCCGCCTCGATCAAAATCCGCGAATCACACGAGCTATCACGGCCCATGGTCAGCCTTTTTCCCAGCCACAAACTGACGCTGGAATTCATTGATCTGCACAAAGAACTGCTACAAAAAGCGAAGAAGCGAACAAAAGGCAAATAGACAGATTATTCGTCTCTATTCAGCCTGAGGGAAATGATTGTACTTTAAGCACGCGTGACGCTATCACCTCAGTCACTTGACGCCTTGCGGTTTGGCCTCGCTTTTAGCGTCCACTTTTAACGTCCGCTTCTGGCGCGGCCTCGGGTGCAATACGCGTGCCATCCCAGCGTAAAAAAGTGTAGCCGCGCAGCTTAAGCCCAACAATAATGCGTGGCAGCGCATCCACCGTACGCGCCTGAATGTCGTGCATCAAAATAATCCCGCGCTCATCGCGCTCCACTTCACGCAGCACGCGCTGCACTATCGATTCGGGCACCGGGTCGGCCCAATCCAGTGAATCCACGTTCCACATCACCGAACGCAAACGGCGTCCGTCGATTTCGGCCAGCACTCGGTCGTTGCGCGCGCCGAACGGAAAACGCAGCGTGCGCGTGCGTGCGGTGCGATCAGAAGGCGTGACTGCTGCGGGGGCCATCGCATTGAGCAACAGTTGCGTATCGGCGATTTCGCGTGCTAGGCGCTCGTTGCTGAGCTTGGGCAGCACCGGGTGTGTAAACGAATGATTACCGACTGCGTGCCCTTCAGCAACCATACGCTTCACGATATCGAGATTGCTGCCGGGCACAGCCACGCCGTCTTGCACGGTACCCAGATTGCGGCCCACCATAAAAAAGATCGCGTGCACGCTGTGCGCCTTGAGGATGTCGAGCACGCGCGGCGTGTGTGTGGCGTGCGGGCCGTCATCAAACGTCAGCAGTACGGTGCGCGCTGGCAGTTCGGTGCCGTCCCACTCCAGAAAGCGCGCACGCGCCGCTGCCTCGCTGAAATCTCCGGTATCGGGCGGCAGCGTGAAAATGTCCTCGTCCAGACGCGAGATCACCCGCTCTGCAGAGAAGTCCGCAGTGAGGCTCTTGACGTAAGCATCCCACAGCGGGCGCGCAGGCTTGCGTGCTGCGGTAGTCGCTGCGCGCGCGGCTTCATCAACATCGGCACCAAAGCGACGGCGCACATCACCGATGGCGTTTAGACGCCGCCGGATATCTTCACGATCAAGTCCGTGCAGAAAGTCGGCCTGCACCAAGGCCTGCAGCGGCGCACGCAATGCGAGTTGATCGCCTTCGAGCTTGACGGCTGCGTCAGCCTCGCGCGTCAACTCGCGATAGCGTTGCGACGACGTACTCACAGCCAATTTGGCACCCACCGGGCCGAATTGAACTTCGTGCGTGATATCGCGTATCAAATGCTGATTCCGCACAAACAGATAATGCCCGGCGCGGCGCGCTTCGCCCAGCAGGTGCGGGGCCGCTGTTTCCGACAACACCACCAGCCGCCGATGGTTTTGCATCAACTCGCTGAGCAGCGACGGAATCGCCGCCTGCGCAACGCCAGCGCACCACATCAGCAGCGCGCACACGTAATGTTTCAGCGGGAAATCGTAACGAGCGAGTGCAACTTCGCGGCGGCGCATGGCAGTACCGTCAGAGCACAGAAAATATGTAACTATTTGATTTTAAACAGTTATTTTTTATTGAACGTCTCATCAAACACCGGGTAATTGCACGTCGCGCCGAACAAGCCGGTGTGCATCGCGGGCCGCACCCACGTCGGGTTCAGTTCTTTCAGCGACTTCACACCCATCAAACCCAGCGTGGTGTGGATTTCTTGCGCGAGCAATTCAAACATGCGCGTGATGCCCTGTTCACCGCCTGCCGCCAGCGCCCAGCCTTGCAGCTTGCCCACGCCCACCGCGCGCGCGCCGAGCGCAATGGCTTTCACCACATCGGTACCGCGCGTGACGCCGCCGTCCCACAGCACTTCGGCTTTGCCGTTCACGGCGGCCACCACTTCGGGCAACACTTCGATGGTGCCCTGCCCGTGATCGATCTGACGTCCGCCGTGATTGGAAACATAAACCACATCCGCGCCGATTTCGACGGCCTTCTTGGCGTCTTCGCCGGTAGCGATGCCCTTCAAAATCAACGGCAGCTTGGTGTGCTGCTTGATCCAAGCCGCGTCATCCCACGTCAGACTCGCTTGATGACGCGGATCGCCGGAATCGGCACGCTGCAAATACTGATTAATAATGTCGCGCTCACGCCGGCTGTAATACGCGCGATCCACCGTCACGCAAATCGCGCGATAGCCCGCCGCTTTGGCGCGATCCAAAAAATCACGCATCCACGTGCGATCGCTGCGCACATAAAGCTGAAACAGCAGGGGTTTATCCACGCTTCTAGCCACTTCTTCAATGCTGGGCTTGGCCGCCGTGCTGATGAACGCGGTGGTGCCCGCCGCCAGCGCCCCGCGCGCGACCGCCACCGCGCCAGCCGGATCAGCGATTTGCAAAAAATTACCCACGGGCGCGATGAACACCGGCAACTTCAATTTTTCACCCAGCAGCGTGGTGCTCATGTCGATTTTCGACACATCTACCAGCACACGCTGCCGCAACGCAAGACTGTCGAGCGCCATGCGATTGCGCCGCAGCGTGGTTTCGGAATCAGAACCGCCGCACAAGGTGTCCCATTGCAAACGCGACAGACTGTGACGCGCGTGCATGACCATTTCCTGCAGGGTATTGAACTGGCGCGCGTGATCTTCGCGGCTGGCGGTACGGGTGAGCTCGACTGTTTTGCTTTTTGCTTTTTTGGCGGTTGCCATCGGCTTGCTTCCCAATGAATGAGTGACAAAATAGATCCGCGACAGACGCAGAATTCGCGGAAAACTCAGGAGCGCTTTCTGCGTATTCTGCGGGAATGCTTTAGCGACACCACTGCCGCAGTCGCCGACTAAATCCCCACGCCCTTGAGCGCGTTAGGCATATAGCGTTCACCCGCACCGGCACCAATGTCGAAAATTTCGCTCAGCTTCGTCAGGTCTTTGGCGTTGACGCTGAGTTCGATGGCCGCCGCGTTTTGCGCGACGTTTTTTACGCTGCTAGTGCCGGGGATAGGCACGATGCCTTCCCCCTGCGCCAATATCCAAGCCAGCGCGAGTTGTGCCGGACTGGCGTCATAGCGCTTGGCCATGGTTTCGAGCTCGGCGACCAATTGCACATTGCGCGCCAGATTTTCCGGATAAAAACGCGGATGACGGCGGCGACGGTCGTCTTCAGGAATGTCGTCCACACGCTTGATGTTGCCGGTGAGCAAGCCACGCCCCAGTGGCGCATACGCAATGTAGCCGACGCCAAGCTCCTTGCACGCGGGCAGAATGTCTTTTTCCACATCACGAAACCACAACGAGTATTCGGTCTGCAGCGCGGTCAATGGGTGCTCGGCGTGCGCACGCCGCAGCGTTTTGGCGCTCGCCTCGCAGAGGCCGATAAAGCGCACTTTGCCGCGAGAAATAAGTTCGCTCATCGCGCCCACGGTTTCTTCGATCGCCACATGCGGGTCGACGCGATGCAGAAAATAGATATCGATCACGTCCAAGCCCATGCGTTTGAGGCTTTCATCGCAGCACTGGTGCACGTATTCGGGCCGGCCATTGGTGGCCTTTTTGCCGTCGGGCAAATCAATGTTGCCAAACTTGGTGGCGATCATGGCTTCGTTGCGCCGCCCTTTCAGCGCACGCGACAACAGCACTTCATGCCGCCCGCCCCAATAGGCATCAGAGCTGTCGAAGAAATTAACCCCCATATCTACCGCGCGATGAATTGCCGCGTTGAAGTCTTCCACCTGCGGCGTATCAAACTTGATCGGGGCGGCACCGCGCCCCATGCTGATGGCGCTGACTTGCGGGCCGTTGCGGCCGAGACGTCTGTACTTCATAAGCGGTATTTCATGGCAAGAACTTCTTCATCGATATTTCTTAACTAATTGATTTTAAATGATTTTTTATATAACCGCAACTGCCTGAATTTCAATCAGCATGCCGGGCCGCGCAAAGTGCGACACCGTAATCAGCGCGCTCGCGGGGAACTTGCCGTCTTTGAAAACGTCTGCGCGCAGCTTCACAAACGCGTCGCCGTGACGTGGATCATTGATGAACACCGTCATGGTGACGAGGTTCGCTACGCTGCCGCCCACACGCTGCAACGTTTTGTCGATCAACGCAAAAATGCTTCGCGCCTGCGCCTCGAAGTTGCCGGAAATATCTTTACCGGATTCATCAACGGTCGCAGTTTGCCCGGCGAGCCACACGGTTTTGCCGCCCTGTGTGACGACTGCTGGCGAAAACGCACGGCTCTTTTGAAAATCCGTGCCTTCGAGATAATCCACTTGAGCAACCATCAGCGTTACAGCCCGTCGCCCACTTTGACGTTCTCGGATTTAATGTCCAGCCCAGCCGCCTTCGCCTGCAACAATAGTAGCTGCGAAAAATCCTGATCATAGCCGTTGCCGATCAGCGTCTGCACCTGATCGCGCGCGGCTGAGGTCGTCGGCATGGGCACGCCTTCCTTGCGCGCGGCGGACAAGCCCAAGTCAATATCCTTCAGCAGCAGTTGCGGCGTAAACGTGACATGAAAATCCAGATTCGACAGCGCCGGTGATTTGTACGCGGTAAACATCGAGCCCATCACGCTCTTGTTGAGAAAATCCAGAAACGCGTGACGCTGCATACCGGATTTTTCAGCCAGCACGGTGATTTCGCACAGATTCTGAATCACCACGCCGAGCATCACGTTGTGGCAAATCTTGGCAATGCGCGACAGCTCGCCCTCGCCCACATACGACGAGCCGCGTCCGATGGCATCCAAGTACGGCGACACCGCATCAAATGCCGCTTTCGGCCCCGACGCCACCACCGTGAGCTTGCCCGCTTTAATCACTTTGGCGTTACCGGACACCGGCGCGGCCAACAATTGAATGTTTTTCTCGGCGAGCTTTGCGCGGATTTCGGCAGATTCCTCCAGCGAAATCGACGTACTGTCCACCACCATTTTCGGTTTACCGCCCTTGGACATCACGCCGTTCGGGCCAAACAGCACTTCTTTCACATCCTTGCCGGTGGACACCATGGTAAACACGATATCGCAGTCCGCCAGATCGGTGAGGCTATCCACCACCTTAGCGCCAGATTTCGCTAGCGGCTCGGCCTTGGATTGGGTGCGGTTCCACACCGAAATATCGCAGCCGGCTTGCGCCAGTCGCTCCGCCATCGCGTAGCCCATGCGACCGATGCCGATCCAGCCGAGTTTGTGTTGTTTGAGGTTTGCCATTTATTACGCCATGCCTTTCCAAAAAGTTAAGCCTGCAAATCCTGCGCCCAATGCCGCGTCTCGATAATGGTTTTCACTTCGCGCAAAAACGCCGCCGAGTACGCACCATCTACGGCGCGATGATCAAACGACTGCGCCAGTACGCCGACCGGGCGTATTGCAATCGTGTCGCCGTCTGGCGTTTCCACCACCACCGGCTTTTTGCGCACCGCGTCAGTCGACATAATCGCCACCTGCGGCACATTGATAATCGGCGCGGTGATCACGGTGCCAAAGCTGCCGTTGTTACTGATGGTGTAAGTGCCTTCAGCGAGATCATCGGGTCGCAATTGATTCGCACGCGCACGCGTAGCCAAGTCGTTGATTTCACGCGCAATTTGCGGTAACGATTTATGGGGCACATCCTTAATCACCGGCACCATCAGGCCGTCAAAATTCAAATCGACCGCAATGCCGATGTTGATGCGTTTTGCCGGCGCTAGACCTGCGTCGCTGTAGGTCGCGTTCAAGCGCGGATATTTCGCCAGTGCCACGGAAATGGCGCGTGTCACAAACGGCAGGAATGTGAGCGCGAAGCCTTCGCGCGCTTTCCACGCGTCACCCTGCGCGCGCTGCACCTGCACGATGCGCGAAAAATCCGCTTCAACCACTTGCAGTACGTGCGGCGCTGCAGCCCACGATTTCGCCATATTTTCCGCGACGCGCTTGCGCACGGCATTGAGCGGTAGGGTGCCGGACGACACAAGCGGCTGTGCTGCACCTTGTATCGGCCGCACTGGCGTGGGTGCGGGTGCCGCCACCACCACAGGCGTGGCGGACGTTACGTCGCCACCGCTGGCTATGAATTCCACCACATCATCACGGGTGATGCGTCCATCGCGGCCCGTGCCCTCAATCAACGCGACATTCAGATTGCGCTCGGCAATCAAGCGCCGCACGACCGGCGACAAGCGATCCGCAGCATGCACACGCGAACGAACAGGCTCTGCGCGCTGAAAAGTGATTGTGGTAGTGGTAGTGGGCATCGCTGCCAACGTCGGCGCAGCTACAGACGTAACCACCGGCGTAACCACAGCAACCGCAGGCTTCACCGCGCCACCGCTTTGTTCGATCACCGCTAATGTGACGCCCACTTTTGCAGCGACGCCCTCTGAAACCAGAATCTGACTGACTATACCGGCCACCGGCGAGGGTATTTCCGTGCTGACTTTGTCGGTCTCGACATCGAACAAGGTCTCGTCGGCTTTGATGGCATCGCCCACTTTTTTGTACCACTTGGTGACAGTGCCCTCGGTGACGGTTTCACCGAGCTGCGGCATGATGATGTTCATTGCGGTTTTTTCTCGTATACGATTTTCCCGCCAACCATCGTGATCACCGGCTTCAAATCTTTGATGGCGTCAGCCGGTACGGTCAGGTAGTCACGATCCAGCACTAGCAGATCCGCGTATTTGCCTTTTTGCAGCGCGCCCAGATTCGCTTCCTGAAACAGGATGAATGCGTTGCTGCGCGTGTGCGCAATCAGCGCTTCTTCGCGCGTGATGTTCTGGCGATTGACATGATGCCCGCCGACCATTTTGCCCGTCACCGCGAAACCCAGCGTATAAAACGGATTGGAGGTCGTCACCGCCGTTGCATCCGACCCCAGCCCCCACACGATGCCGCTATCCTGCACGCGGCGAAACGGCGGCATGTCCCACGCCGCGTCGCCATGCACCTTGTGCATTAACACACCCTGGATCAACGGCCTAGAGTGAATTTGCGCGGTCATACCCAAGCGCTTCATGCGCTGCAGTTGTTGCTCATCAATCTGGTCAAGGTGCGAGAAGCTCCAACGCAAACCTTTGATGGGATTGAGTTTATGTAATTCCTCGTAAACGGCGACAAACTGTTCTATCGGCCCGTTCATTTCCACGTGCGAATTTAAGTACACGCCGCGCGCCGCCAGCGCCGCCGCGATACGCTTCATTTGCGCCAACGGCTCAGCGGCGACTTCTCTTTGTTGGCGCAAGAGTTGGGTCGTCACCGGGGAATAGACCGATTCGCCCCAGCCGATGTTGTCAAAATAATCGTTACCCTGAAACGGCTTGAAACTGCCAATCTCGGCAATCACTTTGTCCGCCTGCTCCGGGGTGGACGGCTGGCGTATAGTCGTCCAGAACACGCGCACATTAAGCTCACCGCGCTCCGCAAGATTTTTATACGGCTCGTAGTGTTGCACGCCCATGCCGCGCCCGCCGGCATCGCCCCACGCAGTGACACCCAGCGCGTTGAGATACGTCACCAGCGCACGCGTGTTGGCCAACCAGGCATCACGATCTTTGTGCGGCACTTTTGACGCAACGAACGCTACACCCCCCGCGTCACGCACGATGCCGCTTAATTTGCCGCCAGCGTCTTTTTCTATCGTGCCCCCGGGCGGATTCGGCGTGGATTCGTCGATCTTCGCCGCTTTGAGCGCAGCGCTATTCAGATAACTGTGACGGTAGATGGCTTGCAGCACCACCGGGTTGTTGGGCGCAAGCTGATCCAGCTCTGCCAGCGGAAAGCCCCGCGCGTCGTCCAAAAATTGCTCTTCCGACCAACCGCCGAGCACCACCACCCACTCACCGGGCTTGCTCGCAGCCAGCCGATCCGTCAACAACTTTAACGCCTGCTTGCGCGAGGTAATGCCGTCAAAGCGCAATTCATTGTGCTCAGCCGCGCGCACCCAATGCGAGTGGTTGTCGATGAGGCCGGGAATCACCGTGCGGCCCTTGAGATCGATCACCTTGGTGTTCGACTCCGCCAGCTTGCGGATATCCGCGCTGCTGCCGGTGGCGACCACACGCTGGTTCTTGATCGCCAACGCCTGCACAATGCTGAAGCGATCATCCACCGTAACGATCTTGCCGTTGAGCAAAATCGTATCCACAGCGTGCGCGCCGAAGGATATAAAAAAAATCAATAAAAACAAATAGTTACGCATATCCAGCACCCCGCTCGCCTAATCAATCTTCTCGCGTATCTCACGCACAATTCGATCCACCGACGGTATCGTGTTGTCTTCCAGCAAGTCAGCGGAGGGCAACGGCACATGCGGCGTGGTGATGCGAATGATCGGGCCATCGAGATCCCAAAAAATTTCGTCGGCGACTATCGAGGCAATCTCCGCACCCCAACCGCACAGACGCGGGTTTTCCTCAATGGTCACCAGCCGCCCGGTCTTGGCCACTTCCGCCAAAATGGTGACGGTATCCAGCGGTACCAGCGAGCGCACATCCACCACGGTACACGAAATGCCGTGCTCCTTTTCCAGAATCTCCGCCGCCAGCAATGCCCGATGCACCATCAGCGCCAACGCCACGATCGTGCAATCCTTGCCCCGGCGCAGCACTTTGGCTTTGCCGAGTGGCTCTAGGTGTTCGCCGTCGGGCACTTCGCCCTTGAACGGATACAGCGATTTTTGTTCAAACACGATCACCGGATCGGGGTCGCGCACGGCGGCGGCCAGCATGCCTTTCATATCTGCCGGAAACGCCGGTGCAATCACTTTGATGCCGGGGATCATCATTGCCCAGTTCTCCACCGACTGCGAGTGCTGCGCACCGAAGCGCGAACCCGCGCCGTTGGCGGTGCGTATCACCAGCGGCAACGTGATCTGACCGTTGGTCATGTAGCGCGTTTTGGCGATTTCGTTGGCGACAATATCCCAGCACACCGCGAGAAAATCCGAGAACATGATTTCGGCAATGGGCTTCAAACCCGTCATTGCCGCACCCATGGCCGCGCCCAGAATCGCCTGCTCCGAAATCGGCGTGTCGCGCACGCGCTTGGGGCCAAACTCCTCGAACAAGCCCACCGTCGCTTTGAACACGCCGCCTGCCGCGCCAATGTCTTCACCCAAAAAAACCACGTTTGGATCGCGCCGCATTTCCTGCGCGATAGCCGCCGCCACCGCCTCACGATAGGTTAGTTCCGCCATGCTGCGCTCCCGTCTGCCCACACATTGGTTTCGATGTCATCTATGGACGGCACAGGCGAGCCTTTAGCCGCCTCGGTCGCCGCGTCCACTTGACGCAGGGATTCACTTTCCAAATCCGACAGCGTGGCTTCAACAATACCCAAGCCCAACAGACGCTCACGATAAATTTTGAGCGGGTCACGTTCCAGCCAACGATCCAGCTCGCCCGGCGGACGATACTGCCCCGGATCGGCGCGCGAATGCCCGCTGTGGCGATAGGTCATGCACTCGATCAACGCCGGCCCGCCGCCGCTACGCGCGCGCTCCATGTATTTCACTGCCGTGTTGTAAACCTCATCGGCATCGTTGCCGTCGAGCACAATTTTTTCCAGCCCATACGCCGCCGCACGATCCGCCGCCGGGTGATCCACCGCAGTCACGCTGCGTATCGGCGTGTATTCCATATACAGATTGTTTTCGCACACAAAAATTACCGGCAGTTTCCAGATCACGGCAAAATTCAGCGCCTCATGAAACGCGCCGATGTTGGTGGTGCCATCGCCAAAGAAACACACCGCCACCTGTTCCGTGCCGCGATACTGCGCGCTCCAAGCCGCCCCAGTCGCCACCGGCAAATGCGCGCCAATAATGGCGTAGCTGCCCATCGCACCCTTGGTCACGTCGGTCAGGTGCATGGAGCCGCCCTTGCCGCCGAGCAGGCCACATTGCCGCCCCATCAACTCGCCCAGCACGCCTTCCATCGACGCCCCGCGTGCCAGCGTGTGCGCATGCCCACGATAAGTGCAAAACGTCCAGTCGTCCGGCCGCATCGCCACGCCGAAAGCGGCGGCAATGGCTTCCTGCCCCAGCGACAAATGGCTGGTACCCTTGATTAGGTTTTGCAGAAACAGATCGTAAGCGCGCTTCTCGCAGTAGCGCAGGTCGAGCTGCATTTTGTAGAGCTCTAGGCGGATGTCGTTGCCGAGTGCTCGGACTTCGGTGGTTTGTTGAGTCATAATTTTGGTCGGTTCCTTATTTCAAAAAGCGTAACAGAGTGCACGGGTACCCCCTACGTGCCTACTCGTTCACTCGTTCACCCGTTCACGCCCTCAGTACCGATTCGCAATCGGCAATTCCTGCGCCGGGAACAACGTAATGACCTTCGCGCCATTCGGCGTGAGCACCACTTCTTCCTCGATGCGCGCCGCAGACACACCGTCTTTCGCCGGGCAAAAGGTTTCCACAGCGAACACCATGCCGGCTTTCAACTCATACGGGTCTTTGAAGGAGTTCAGCCGCGAGATCAAGGGCCGCTCGTGCAAGCCCATGCCCAAGCCGTGACAGAAGTTCAAACCGAACGCCGACATCTCGGTTTCAAAACCGATCTCCGTGCATTTGGGAAAGGCTTTCGCGACTTTTTCAGTGGACACGCCGGGCTTTAACATCGCAATCGCGCTGTCCATCCAGTGCCGCGCTTTTTTATAGGCATCGTGCTGCGCCGGTGTCGCGCTACCCACGGTAAACGTGCGGTAGTAGCAGGTTTTGTAACCCATGTAGGTCTGGATCAAATCAAAATACGCCTGATCGCCGGGGCGTATCAGCCGGTCGGTAAAGTTATGCGGATGCGGGCTGCAGCGCTCGCCTGCGATGGCGTTCACGGCTTCCACGCAATCGGAGCCCATTTCGTAAAAACGCTTGGTGGCGAGCGCAACGACTTCGCTCTCGCGGATGCCCGGCTTCAAGGCTTCGAAAATATCCTGATACACGCCGTCGCCGATGGCCGCCGCCGTATTGAGCAGCGTGATTTCGTCGTGGCTTTTGATTTCGCGCGCGTCGAGCATGACCTGCTGGCCATCCACCACATTCAGCCCCAGCTTTTGCAGCGCAAACAAAAACAGCGGCTCGCAGACGTCAATGCCGATGGGCATGTCAGCCACGCCTTCGGCTTTCAGCACATCGTAAATTTCTTTCGCGGCTTCTTCGAACAAACCCACTTTCGGGTTGATCGCACCGCGCAAACCCACGTTACCGGCGAGGCAGTGATTTTTCGGCAGCCACGGGGCGTAAATTTTGTGATGCCGCGCAGCGGAACCGAAATCCCACACCCACGGCTCGCCGTTACCCGTCAGCAAACACCAGCGCGTCAATTTGTCGCGCGCCCACTCGCCGATTACGGTGCTGGAAATGTAGCGAATATTGTATTGATCGAACACCAGCAGCGCGCCGAGTTGGGAACTCGCCAACGCGTTGCGCGTACGCGCGAGCCGGTAGTTGTGCAAGCGACGAAAATCCACGCGCTCTTCAAAATCGACCTGCATGCGGCCCGGTGCCTGTAGCGGCAAATCCCAGCGGTGCCCCGGATTGGCCGGGTTATACAGGCCATCCGGCGCCGACGACACGCCTTTTTTCGGATCAATGCTGGCGGCTTTGATGTGTTGGGGTTCGACCTTTTTTGCATTCCGCGCCATTACAATTTCCTCAATAAAATCAATTAGTTATGTGTTTACCCGGTTGAGTCCGGGCAGCACCTGCTCAGCCACTTTCTACGGTTTCAAAACCGGCGCGCCGAGCAGCGGCGAAGTTACCAGATAAATGCCGGTTTCGGTACCAACCCACGTCAAGTTTCGGTGCCGCGCCAGTGTTACCCCGCCTTGATCCCGGCCGCCTTAATAATCGGCACCCAGCGCTGTAACTCGCTCTTGACGAAGTCGCCCAATTCCGCCGGCGTTGACGGTGCGGCTTCGGCGCCTTGGCTAATCAACATTTGGCGCACATCCGGTTTGTTCAGCACATCGGTGATTTCACGGTTGAGTTTCATCACCACCGCGCGCGGCGTCTTGGCCGTGGTGAACAAGCCAAACCACAGTTGTGCATCCATGCCGGGAATGCCGGCTTCAGTCGCGCTGGGAATTTCAGGCGTGCCGACAAACCGTGTTTTGCTCGACACCGCCAGTGCCTTGACCCGCCCCGCCTTAAGTTGCGTGTGTGCGGTCACCGGCGACAAAAACGAAATCTGCGTTTCCGATGACAACAGCGCAGTCAACGCGAACCCCGCGCTTTTGTACGGCACGTGCAGCACGCTGACACCCGTGATGCGGTTGAACAACTCACCGGCCAGGTGACTCATCGAACCATTGCCAGCCGACGCATAGCTCAAGCCGCTTTTTTGTTTGATGAACGCAATCAGCTCTTTGGTATTCGTCACCGGTAGCGACGGATGCGTCACCAGCACCACCACGCCAGTGGTCATGCGCGACACCGGCGCAAAATCTTGCACCGGGTCATAGGGCAAATCCTTGTAAAGCGCCACCGCGCTCACCATCGGCCCCGCGTGGCCCATCACTAGGTTATAGCCATCCGGTGCAGCCTTCGCCACGACGTCCGCAGCGAGTGTGCCGCCCGCACCGGAGCGACTGTCCACCACCACCGGCTGATTCCATTTTTCATTGAGCTTTTGCCCAATAAAGCGCGACAAAAAATCCGCCGTGCTGCCAACACCGCCGCCCATAATGCGTAGCGGGCGTGACGGAAAATCTGCCGCATCCTGCGCACACGCATGGCCTGCGTAAAGCAAGGCCGCTGCCATCACATATTTCATGCATTCACCTGTTAAGCCGCTCACTCGCACGCTCACTCGCACGATCGCTCACGCCTCAGTTAGTTTTATACCCTGACGCCTTCACCACGCCAGACCATTTCGCTACTTCGCTCTTCACGTACGCGCCAAATTCCTCGGGTGAAGTCGGCGCGACTTCTGCACCCTGCCCCGTCAATTAACCTTTGCGCCTGAAGCCACAATCACTGGTGCGAATTTTTTCACTTCCGCACGGATAAATTCATCGAACGCCTCCGGCGTGGTGGGCTTAGGTGTAGCGCCCTGCGTGAGCATGCGCTCTTTCATTTCCGGCGCGCTGAGGATACGCACGACTTCCCTGTTCGCCACACCGACGACCGCGCGCGGCGTTTTTTGCGCCACCAGCAGGCCGTACCATTGATCGTATTCAAAGCCCGGCAAGCCGCCCTCGGCGATCGTCGGCACAGTGGGAAACAGTGGCGACCGCGTCGCCGTCGATACCCCCAGTGCCAGCACGCGCCCGGCCCTGACCTGCCCTGCCGCGACCAGTATCGGCGCAAAATTAAATTGCACATTGCCGCCAATCACGTTGTTCAGCGCATCTGGTGCGCCCTTGTACGGCACGTGGGCGGCTTTGATGCCGGCTGCGAGATTAAACATTTCGCCGTTGATTTGCGTGCCGCTGCCGATGCCGGCGGAACTAAAATTCATGGTACCCGGTTTAGATTTCACCAGCGCAATCAACTCCTTCAGCGATTTCGGCCCGAGGGTGGGCGACACCACCAGCAGATTGGGCACGCTCGCCACTTGCGACACACCGGCAAAATCCTTAATCGTGTCGTACGGCAGCTTGGAGTACAGCGTGGCGTTGCCCGCGTGGCCGGTGGACACCATCATCATGGTGTGCCCGTCGGCGTTGGCGTCGAGCACCACCTGCGATGCGATGGTGCCGCCGGCGCTGGGACGATTGTCTACCACCACTTGCTGGCCCCAAGTTTCGAGAAATTTTTCACCGATCCAGCGCGCGAGAATATCGGTCTGGCTACCCGCCGCGAACGGCACCAGCATGCGAATATTTTTGGACGGGAATTTATCTTGCGCCTGCGCCTGAGGCACACTCGCCACAATACCCGGAATGACTGCGCATACAAAGTGTACGTATTTGATTTTCAATGGCTTTCCTAATCGCACTATTAACGGGCTCGCGTCTCACAAACCACTGATCCTAAAAACCGCAATCCGGCCCGACTGCCGAGCTATCCCGTCGGCTGACTGCGTGCGCCAGCAATACCCGCGATTATTAGGCATAGGGGTGCTGTCGTCGAGCAGCAAAAACGCCAACGGGCTTTGGACAGACTTTAGACAGACTTTACCGAACGCGCGTTTCGTATCGCGAATCAGGCGTGAGGCGTGAGGCGTGGGGCGTGGGGTGCGCCTTGCGCCGCCTCAGACGCCTGCTTCACGCAGGAAGCTTAAGTCCATGTATTTGGCCGGAGCGCTCTTCGGCGCGGTGTATTTTTCAGCCGCCCAAACCAGATCTAGGGCTTGGCTTACGCCGGCTTCGGTCAGTTGCGGCAGCGGCTGGCTGTAGACGCGCTTCAGCGACCGCAAAGCCAAATCCGCCGGCATGTCCAGATGCGCCGGCAGCAAACGTACGGCGGCATCTTGGTGGGCTGCGTCCTGCAACCAAGCGTAAGCGCGGCAAAAACCACGAATAAACGCAATGAGGTCAGCCTTGTACTCACGCGCCCACGCCCGGCGTGCGGCAGCAATCGGCCCCGGATACTGCGGAAAGTATTCGTTCGATGTGCCCAGGCGCTTCAACTTCGACGTGATCAGGTTTCGGTCAAACGGCGCGTTAATAAAGCACGCTGCGCCTTCGCCGTTTTTCATGGCCTGATAACGCTCTTCGGAACCGCCGACGTTTTTGAAATGCGTGTCGCTTTCGCGCAAGCCGTGCTCCGCGAACAGCTTTTTCAGCAACAGCGAATAGCCGGTACGTTCGTCGTCCACCACGATGGCTTTGCCCTTGAGATCAACAATGTGGTTGATCTCGGGCGCCACCATCAGCGATAGCGCCGGCGCGTGCGACTGGCCCATGAACATGAACAAGTCGGCACCTTGTTCAACGCCCCGCACCACGTGATCCACTTGCTGAAAGCCGATGTCAAACGCACCGCTTTTCAACGCATCGAGCTGCCGGATCGACGAGCCAGTGACAGTCACTTCGACCTCAGTGCCCGCCTGCCGCCAAAAGCCCAGCGACTGCGCAACGTACACCGGCCACGTGTTTACACCTTCAGAAATCAACGCAAGCTTAATCATTTAATGCAGCAACCATTCCACGACATTTTAGGGTACCCCAGCCACTGAAATTCGCGCAGCCGAAAGCCGTGCGATGCTAGGTTTAGCATCCTGATTTGTCAATGAAATCCGGGGCTTACCGCGTGTTCAGACGAAGAAAAATATCCGCAGTAACCCGTAGTCTGAATACCGCCTTGCAGCGAACGTCCGGCGTCGCGCTGACGCTACCCGGCGCTTCAAGTCGCGCGTCGGCCTACACCGCTGCGCCGGTCTTGCGAGCGGCGCTCGGGGCCTGCGTAAGCGCACTGCGGCCTTTGCGCCGGTCATCTTGCACGCGGCGGCCATTCACGTTTTTTCTGCGTTGATCGTTCATTGTCTTAGTCGCTTGAGAGTATATATATATAACTAATTGATTTAATTGATATTTATATAAAAATTCATCATTCAAAACTATGCACAACTTCTGTGGATAAACCTGTGCACAAGCCTATCAGCAAGCGCTTGAATCGCGGATTTTATGGCACTAATGCTAAAGCGCCTGTTTATTAGGCGGCTCGTCAATCGCTAACTTTTTTTGTGACGTGACCTATCACCACTTAAGCACGCCGAGCAAATTATAAAAATCATCTGTCCAGATGCGGAAGGACGGATCGTGCGGCAAGGTGCTCGCCACATGACGCAACGCTGGCCGGCTCAGCAACGCGCGATTTTGCGTGACCAGAATTTGATCGGTCGACGACAACCAGTAGTCGATGCCCGAGGCGCCGAGGTTTTCCGGCTCGTCCATTACCATTACCGCACTCATGCCGAACTCGCTGGCCAACCGCGCCACCACGGGCGCGATATCGACAAAGCGGTTGGTGGCCTGAAACACCATCACGCCGCCGGGGGCGAGGTGTTTGACGTACACCGCCATCGCTTCGCGCGTGAGCAGGTGCATGGGGATCGAATCGCCGGCAAACGCATCAATCGCCAATAAATCAAAGCGTTGCGGCGCTTCACGTTCCAGCGACAGGCGTCCGTCGCCTAGAGCCACTTCAATCTGCGCCGGGCTGTCTTTGAGAAACGAAAATTCCATCATGGCGATCGCCGCTACCTGCGGATCGATTTCGTAAAAGCGGAACACATCACCCTTGCGTGCGTACGCGGCAATCGCGCCTGCACCCAGCCCGATCACGCCCACGCGGCGCGGCGTTTCATCCAGGCTGGCAAAGGCGCGTCCATAGCCGCTGGTCGGGCCAAAATACGTGGACGGCTTGCGGCGCACGTCCTCGCCCAGCAATTGCCCGCCGTGGTTGATGGCACCGTGATACATCACGCGAAACGGCGCGGGCGTGGGGAAATCTTTGGTGCGCACCACACCGTAGAAATTGCGCGTCATCACCCGCACATCGGCCGAATACTCGGTCACGTTTTTGATCACGAAACCGGCCGTCACGCCCGCCACCACAAACGCCAGCGCGGTCATCCAGCGCTGCAGCGCCAGCGCGTTCCAAAAAAGCAGCAGCGCGCACGCTGTCACCACAATGCCCAGCTCAAAATACCCTTTGAGCACCAACGGCGCACCAATGGCGATCAGCAGCGCCCCCAGCGCGCCGCCAATGGAAATCATCAGATAAAAGGTGGTGAGATAACGCGGCGCGGGCCGCAGCCGGTAGAGTTCGCCGTGACAAAACATGCAGCACACAAATAGCCCTGCCGCGTACAAGGGCGCGGCGATATGCAGCTCCAGCGACTCGGTCAAGCCCGCCATCGCCGGCAGCGCCACCGCCATCAAGCCGACAAAAACTGGCCGCACGTACCAGCGTGGGTGGTCAAAGCACAAAATAAACGTGATCAAATACAGCGCCAGCGGTGCCAACCACAAAAACGGAATGGAAGCGATGTTCTGCGTCAGGTGATTGGTGACACCAAGCAACAGACACGATCCCATCGCCGCATAGACGATCCACGAACCGCGCTCGCCCCACGTGGGCGCAGGTGTCTCCGGGGCCGCAGTCGTTTCCGCTGCCGCCTGCGGAACGCCCACTCCCGCCGCACGCGCGCTCACCCATGCGGTGACGGCGCACAGTACAGCAAACACGCCATACAGCGCCGACCAGCCGTACGACTGCACGGTGCCGCGCAACCACGGCTCGATGGCAACCGGATACGCCAACAACGCGAGCAAGGAAGCAAAGTTCGACAACGCAAAGAGCCGGTATGGCACAGCGTGCTTAAAGTGCCGCCAGTACCAACTTTGCAGCAGTGGGCTGGTGGCCGACAGCAAAAAATACTGCAAGCCGATGGTGACGCCCAGCAAACCTAGGATGGCAATCATGGGCGCAGATTCGGATTCACCACCAGGCTTCCAGCGCACATCCGGCAAAATCGGCAGCAGCAGCAAACTCAGCGCAAGCAGGGCAATATGAATGTAGGCCTGCGTGCGCGGCGCAACGCGGCGCGAGGTCCAATCGGCATAGGCATACCCGGCGAGCAGCACGCTCTGAAAAAACACCAGGCACACGGCCCATACCGAAGCCGCGCCGCCGAACCAAGGCAGAATTTGCCGCGCAATAACCGGCTGCACCAGAAACAACAAAAAAGCACTGAGAAAAATCGTTGCTGCGTAAAGCGGCATGCTGTTTTACGTAACTAATTGTTTTTATTGAATTATTTAAATAGTCGCGTGTGATTCGCTCGACCCGGTGGGGCCTACCACTCGCCACGCAAGATTTTTTCTGCCCATAGCAAGCCGGTCACGGCCTTAGCTTCGGTGATGCGTCCGTCGCGTATCCAATCCATGGCCACACTCACGGGCACCAGCACCGTTTCGAGAAACTCATCCTCATCGAGCTTGCGCTCTACCTGCGTGATGCCGCGCGCAAGATAGAGCTCGATACGCTCGTTGGAATAACCGATGCCCGGATGCAGTGTTGTCAGGTGCCGCCATGTGGTGGCCACGTAGCCGCATTCCTCACGCAATTCGCGCTTGGCGGTAGCCAGCGGTTCTTCGCCCGGATCAATTTTGCCGGCCGGCAACTCAATAAAATGGCGCGCCAGCGGATAGCGAAACTGCCGAACCAAAGCGATGGTTTGCTCATCAGTCATGGCGATAATCATCGCCGCGCCCGGATGCAAAATGTATTCGCGTGTGGCCTCGTGGCCATTGGGCAACAGCACGCGGTCGGACTTCACATGCAGCAGCTTGCCGTGAAACACCGTTTGCGACGAGACTTGCGTCTCGCTCATGTCTTCCTCTGTCACTGCGCAGCCCGAATATCTACAGCGACGCCAGTATGGCGCTGGCGCACAAGGCCATCAGCGGCTGCGGGAAAATGCCAAACACCAGCACGGCCAGCCCGTTGACCGACAGCAGCAATTGGGCATCGGCGCGCGGTGTGATCGGCGTGTTGTCTTCGGGCGCATCGAAATACATGAGTTTGACGATACGCAAATAATAGAACGCACCAATCAGCGAGAACATCACCGCGATGACCGCCAGCCACACATGGCCCGCTTCCACGATGGCTTGCAGCACGGCCAGCTTGGCGTAAAAACCCACCGTCGGCGGCACGCCGGCCATGGAGAACATCAACAGCAGCATGAGAAACGCGTACCACGGGCTGCGCTCATTTAACCCTTTGAAATCATTGAGATTTTCAGCCTCAAACCCCTTGCGCGACAGAAGCAGAATCATGCCGAAGGCACCGAGGCTCATCAGCACATACACCACCACATAGAACATGCCCGAGGCGTAGCCATTGAGCCCACCGGCGGCGATGCCGATGAGTAAAAAGCCCATGTGCGAAATGGTCGAATACGCCAGCATGCGCTTCAAATTTGTTTGCGCAATCGCCGTGATGTTGCCGACGATCAGCGACAACACCGCCATCACCGCGAGCATTTGCTGCCAATGCCCCTGAATCTCCTCGACACCCAAGGCCTGCACCAGCAAGCGCATCACAAAGGCAAAGGCCGCGAGTTTGGGCACGGAGCCGATGAACAGGGTAACTGCGGTCGGCGCGCCGTGATACACATCGGGCAGCCACATATGAAACGGTGCCGCACCGAGCTTGAAGCCGATACCAGCAGCGAGGAACACCAGGCCGAAGACCAACACCACGTTTTTCGCGCCATCGTCCGCGATGATCGCGGCGATACGGGTGACTTCCAGCGAACCGGCCGCGCCGTAAATCATGGACATGCCGTATAGCAACATGCCGGACGCCAGCGCACCCAGCACAAAATACTTCATCGCCGCTTCGGTCGCCTGCGCCGAATCGCGCTGCAAGGCCACCATGGCGTAGAGCGACAGGCTCAATAACTCAAGCCCGAGATACAAGGTCAGCAAATGGTTGGCCGACATCATCACCATCAGGCCCAGCGTGGCAAACAACGTGAGCGCAAAAAATTCGCCGCGGAACATGCCGCGCAAGGTAATGTATTCACGTGCGTACACCAAGACCGAAATCACGCCGAAATAGGTGACCAGCTTCAGCACGTCGGACATCAAATCGCCGACAAACATGCCGCTGAAGGTATACACCGGCTCGCCGCTGGCGTAGAACCAAGTGATCAGCGCACAACCTGCCAGCGTGCCCTGCGTGAGGAAATACGTGATGCCGCGTTTCGCATCGCTGACAAACAAATCGGCGATCAAAATCACGCACGCCATCGCGAGCAGAAATATCTCGGGAAAGGCCGGCCAGAGGGGAAGTATGTATTGCATCGCTAGAGCCCCGGCAGCTTGCTGTGCGTGACGTGCGACAGAATGTCACTGACCGGCAGGTGCAGTAACTCGGCGAACGGCTGCGGCCACACGCCCATCACCAACACCGCCACCGCCAGCGTGCCCAGCACAATAAACTCGCGCAAATTGATGTCTTTGAGTTCGGCCACGTGCGCGTTGGCCACTGGGCCGAATACCACGCGCTTGTACATCCACAAGGTGTAAGCGGCACCTAATATCAGTGTGGTTGCGGCGAGGAAGGCGTACCAGAAATTCGCCTGCATCGCGCCTAAGATCACGGTGAATTCACCGACAAATCCGCTGGTGCCGGGCAAACCCGCATTGGCCATGGCGAACAACATGAAGAAGGCTGCGAACACTGGCATGGTGTTCACCACGCCACCGTAGTCGGCAATTTCACGCGAGTGCATGCGGTCATACAGCACACCCACGCACAGGAACATCGCCGCTGAGATAAAGCCATGGGAAATCATCTGAATCACCGCGCCTTCCATCCCCTGCGCGTTGAAAATAAACAGCCCCAGGGTGACAAAGCCCATGTGTGAGATCGATGAATACGCGATGAGTTTTTTCATGTCGGTCTGCACCAGCGCCACCAAACCGATATACACCACCGCCACCAGCGACAGAAAGATCATGAACCCCGCCAACGCGTGACTGGCGTCCGGCACGATGGGCAGCGACAGTCGCAGAAAACCATAACCGCCCAGCTTCAACATAATGGCCGCCAGCACCACCGAGCCGCCGGTGGGTGCCTCGACGTGGGCGTCTGGCAACCACGTGTGTACCGGCCACATCGGCACTTTGACCGCAAACGCCATAAAGAACGCGAGGAAAATAAACGTTTGCGCGCTCAGCGTCAGCGGCGTATCGTAAAAATCTAGCAGCGAAAAACTCCCGCCTGAGGCGAAATAAAGATAAATCAAAGCCACCAGCGACAACAGCGATCCCAGCAGGGTGTAAAGGAAGAACTTGATCGACGCATACACCCGACGCGGTCCGCCCCACACGCCGATGATGATAAACATCGGGATCAGCGTGGCCTCGAAAAACACATAAAACAACAACGCATCGAGCGCGCAGAACACGCCATTCATCAAGCCCGACAAAATCAAAAACGACGCCATGTACTGCGCCACACGCTTCTGGATGACTTCCCACCCGGCAATGACCACCAACACCGTGGTGAAACTGTTCAGCAACAGCAGCAACAACGAAATACCGTCGAGGCCCAAGTGGTAGTACACGTTGAAGGCTTCGATCCATTCGACCTTCTGCACATACTGAAAGCCGCCCAAGCTGGCGCTAAACCCGGTGTAGAGCGGTATCGTTACCAGAAAGCCCAGCACCGCACCAATCAACGCAATCACGCGGGCGGTAGACGCATTGCGATCCGATCCGGTGGCGAGCACAGCCACGCCGAACAATATCGGCACCCAGATCGCAAGGCTCAACAGCGGCAACGAATACATTATGTAACTTATTGATTTATATACAGTTTTTAATACAACAAAGACCACAGCGTAATGGTCAATAGCAGCAAAATGCCAAAGATCATGGAGAACGCGTAGTTGTAGATATAGCCCGACTGCAACTTGCGAATGACGGTAGAGAACCAGCCCACCGCGTTGGCGGAGCCGTTCACCAGCAAACCATCAATCACCACCGTGTCGCCGCCCTTCCACAAGCCCGTGCCCAGCAGTCGTGCGCCGCCGGCAAAGAACCAGTCGTTAAAGCGGTCGAAACCGTATTTCTCCATGAGGATCGTCACCACCACGCCCCACTTCGCACGCAACACCGCCGGCAAATCCGGTCGCACAATATAAATGTAGTACGCGATGCCCGCGCCGGTGACGGCCAGCCAAAACGGCAGGCTGGTAAAACCGTGGGTGACCATGCCGATAACCCCGTGGAACTGCCCCTTGAGCGTGGCCATAGCAGGATGCGCTTGAGCGACCGTGATCGAGTTGCCGAAGTAGTCGCCGAACACAAACGTGCCGATAATCCAACCGGCCGCCACCGACGGAATCGCCAGCAAGATCAGCGGCAGCGTCACCACCCACGGCGACTCGTGGGGTTTGTGGGCGTGGCCCTGATCGTGCTCACCGTGCTCACCGTGGTTACCGTGATGATCGTGATGATCCTTGTGGTCACCCTGTCCGTGCGCGTCGTGCGCACGTTCTGCGTCGCACGCTTTCACAGCGGGATCATGCGGATCAGCAAAGCGCTCTTTACCGTGAAATGCGTAAAAAATCAGACGAAACGAATAAAAGCCGCCGACCAGCACGCCGGCGGTGGCCAGCACATAAGCGAAGCCGGAACCGGCCAGCGGCGACGCGTGCAGCGCCTCAATGATCGTGTCTTTGGAGAAAAAGCCCGCAAACGGCGGCAAACCGGCATTGGCCAAAGCGCCGATCAGCATCGTGAAGTACGTGATGGGCATGTACTTGGCGAGGCCGCCCATTTTGCGCATGTCCTGCTCGTGGTGCATGGCGATAATCACGGAACCTGCACCGAGGAACAGCACCGCTTTGAAAAAGGCGTGCGTAAACAGGTGAAAAATTGCCGCCGAGTACGCAGAAGCACCCAGCGCCATGGTCATATAGCCCAGTTGCGAGAGCGTGGAATAAGCCACCACACGCTTGATGTCATACTGCACGGTAGCAATTAGCGCCATAAAGAACGCGGTGATCGCGCCGATGGTCATGACAAACGTCAATGCGGTGTCGGACAACTCAAACAGCGGCGACATGCGCGCAACCATAAAGATGCCCGCCGTCACCATGGTGGCGGCATGGATCAACGCTGAAATGGGCGTCGGCCCTTCCATGGAATCCGGTAGCCACACATGCAGCGGGAATTGCGCCGATTTACCCATAGCGCCGATGAACAGCAAGATGCAGATCACCGTCATCAGCGACCACGTCATGCCGGGAATGATTTCCACGGTGTTGGCCGACAAGTTTTTGGCACCTGCGAACACGGTGGCGTAATCGAGCGAGCCAAAATACATCAGCACCAGCGCGATACCGAGCAAAAAGCCAAAGTCGCCCACGCGATTCACCAAAAACGCTTTTAGGTTGGCGTAGATCGCCGTGGGGCGCGTGTACCAAAAGCCAATCAGCAAATACGACACCAAGCCCACTGCCTCCCAGCCAAAGAATAGCTGAAGGAAGTTATTGCTCATCACCAGCATGAGCATCGAGAAGGTAAACAGCGAAATATAACTAAAGAAGCGCTTGTAGCCGGGATCTTCGGCCATGTAGCCGATGGTGTAGATATGCACCATCAATGAGACGAATGACACCACGATCATCATGGTCGCAGACAGCGGATCAATCAGGAAACCAATCTCAAACCTAGCGTTACCAGACACCATCCAGGTATACAGCGCGCCATTAAAATGGTTGCCCTGCATCACGTCCAAGTACACCGCCACCGACGCCCCCAGACACACGAGCATGCCGAGAATGGTGATCCAGTGCGCGGCGCGGCGTGACAATAGCCAACCACACAGGCCCGCAGCAATAGCGCCCGCTAACGGTGCCAACGGCACGACAAGGTAAAGTTTTTGCATAGCGGTCATGGTTATTCTTGGCTACCCCGCTAACCCTTCAATTGGTCGAGGTCTTCGACGTTGATGGTGCTCAAATTGCGGAACAGCACGACCAAAATCGCCAGCCCGATGGCGGATTCAGCCGCCGCCACCGTCAAAATAAAGAACACAAAAATCTGCCCCGCCGGATCGTTGAGGTAGTGCGAAAACGCGACGAAATTCATGTTCACCGCGAGCAACATCAGCTCGATTGCCATCAGCAAAATAATAATATTCTTGCGGTTCAGAAAAATACCGACCACTGAAATGGCGAACAGGATCGCACCCAAGATAAGGTAGCTGGACAGCGGGATCATGACTTGCCGCCTTCCTTGCCGTCTGCGGGCTCTTCCATTTTTTCGCTGGGCATACGGACAATGCGCACGCGGTCTTTGCGCTGGATAGCGACCTGATCGGCGGGGTCCATGTATTTGACCAGCTTGCGCTTACGCAACGTCAAGGCGATTGCCGCCACAATCGCCACTAGCAAAATCACCGCAGCGATTTCAAACGGATAGACATATTCGGTGTAAATCAGACGACCGAGTTCTTTGGTATTGCTCAAATTCGCCGGTAAAGGTGGCGGCTGCGGCACATCGCCAAAGCCCACCGAACGGCTGGTGAGCACCAAACCCATTTCCACCACCAGCAACAGCGCCACCACACCGCCCATCGGCAAATAGCGCCAGAAGCCTTCGCGCAGTTTGGCGATATTGATATCCAGCATCATCACCACGAACAGGAACAGCACCATCACTGCGCCCACATAAACCAATACCAGCGTAATCGCCAGAAACTCGGCCTGTAGCAACAACCACAACCCCGACGATGTAAAAAACGCCAGCACCAGCAGCAACGCCGCATGCACGGGATTGCGCGCTGTGATGACGCCCAGCGCCGCGACCACCAGCACGGTCGAGAGGAAGTAGAAAATGAAGGTTTGGAAATTCATCTGAATGGCTTGCACACTACCGATACCGCGCATCCGCAGCGCGATCCTGGGCAATCTGTTCTTCGTAAGCATCACCAATCGACAGCAACATCGGCTTGGTATAAATCAGGTCGCCACGTTTCTCGCCGTGGTATTCAAAAATGCGCGTTTCGACAATTGAATCCACGGGGCAGGATTCTTCACAAAAGCCGCAGAAAATGCACTTGGTCAAATCGATGTCGTAGCGCGTGGTGCGGCGCGTGCCGTCGTCGCGCTGATCGGACTCTATCGTGATCGCCAGCGCCGGGCACACCGCTTCGCACAGTTTGCACGCAATGCACCGCTCTTCGCCATTCGGATAGCGGCGCAGCGCATGCAGGCCGCGAAAGCGCCCGCTCTGGGGGGTTTTTTCTTCGGGAAACTGCACGGTGATTTTGCGCGCGAACATATAGCGCCCAGTGAGCATCATGCCCTTCACCAGTTCGAACAGCAGGAAGGTGCGGAAAAAACCCTGTATCTTGCCTATCATGATTTCAGCCTCATGATTTCCACCATATCCATAGCGGCGTTTGCATCCACGCGCCCAGCACCAGTATCCACACCAAAGTCACCGGAATAAACACCTTCCAGCCGAGGCGCATGATCTGATCGTAGCGGTAACGCGGAAACGTCGCGCGAAACCACAAGAAACTCGACACCACCAAAAACCCTTTAAACAACAGCCACAGGAAGCTCGGTGTGCCCAGCAGCCCCCAAGATTCAGGAAACGGCGACAGCCAGCCGCCAAGAAACATCAGCGCGCACAAGAGCGACACCAACATCATGTTGGCGTATTCGGCAAGGAAGAATATCGCGAATGTCATGCCGGAATACTCGACGTGAAATCCCGCGACGATTTCTGATTCGCCCTCGGCCACGTCAAACGGCGCACGATTGGTTTCCGCCACGCCCGCAATCAGATACGTCAGGAAGAGCGGGAACAACGGTATCCAGAACCAGCCGAACGCGCCGTAAGCCGAGTGCTGCCCTTTGACGATATCCACCAAATTCAGACTCTGCGCGGCCATCAACACCCCTACCAGCGCAAAGCCCATGGCGATTTCGTACGACACAATTTGCGCCGCCGAGCGCATAGCACCGAGAAATGCGTATTTGGAGTTCGATGCCCATCCGGCAATGATGACGCCGTAGACTCCCATCGACGTAATCGCCATGATGTACAACAGGCTCGCATCGATATTCGCCAGCACCATTTCGGGATCGAACGGCACCACCGCCCACGCTGCGAGCGCAGGCATAATCGCCATCAGCGGCGCGATCACGAACAACAGCTTGTTCGCACCGGACGGCACAATGATTTCTTTCACCAACAGCTTCAAACCGTCGGCAATGGGTTGCAGCAGGCCCATCGGGCCCACGCGATTCGGCCCAATCCGCAACTGTATCCAGCCAATGACTTTGCGCTCCCACAGCGTGAGGTAGGCCACACTCAACATCAGCGGCACCACGATGCACAGAATCAGCAGCAGAATCTTGATGCCATACAGCACATAGGGCGCGATGTCATTGCCGAAAATCGCGGCGATCACGGCAGCCAGCACAGCCCACAGCGAGTAGCCAAGATTGACCATAGGCTGAAAAATCGCGCTCACACCGCTACCTTTTGCAGTCCGGCCACACGCGCCAGCTCGAAAGGGGCATCTGATGCACCCAAGCCCGCGGTCTCTGCCCGCGACGCCGCCAAACGCACACAATCGGCTGGCAAGGTATCGTCGATAGCATACGGCACAACCGCCTCGCCACCTTGAACCACGCGCACGCTATCGCCGTCGCGCAAGCCCAGTGTGTCCGCCAGTACGCGATTCATCGTCGCGATCGGCGCTTGACCATCCCGCGTTTTTTGCAGGGACGGCGCTCGGCGCACAATGGCATCGGCGGCGTAAATGGGCGTCTCGACGATACGTTGCAGGTGCGAAACCGGTGCAGAAGCACCGATCGTTATAGATGATAACTTGTTGTTTTTATTGATATTTTTATTCTCGACGCCAAGCGCTTCCAGCCGCACGTCGTCGGCGCTTTGTTGCTCAAACCCGCCCAAGCCCAGCAAATTACCCAACACGCGCAGTACTTTCCACGCCGGACGTGTTTCGCCCAGCGGCTGCACCACGCCGTGAAAACTTTGCGCGCGGCCTTCCGCGTTAATGAAGGTACCTGCCGTTTCTGTGAACGGCGCTATCGGCAGCAGCACTTGCGCATAACGGGTGGCTTGGTGTTGGTAGGCGGCCAGCGCCACCACCAGTTCGGCCTGCTGCATAGCCGCAATCGCCTGCCGCGGGTTGTGCATATCGAGCTCCGGCTCAACGCCCAACAACAAGTAGGCCTTGAGCGGCTGCGCGATCATTTGCGCGGCATTCGCACCACCCTTCGACGCCACGGCACCTGCCACATAGCCGCCCATGCTGTTAGCGGCCTCGCCCAAAAATCCGAATTTCGCGCCAGTGATTTCTGCCAATGCCTGCGCCAGCGCGTGCAGCGCGGTGGCTTGCGCATGATGTTGCGCAAAGTTGCCGAGGAACACCGCGACGTTTTTACCGTCCGCCAAGCTGCTTGCAATACGCTGCGCAGCGTCACTCACCGACACGCTATCTACGGCAGCACGCAGGCTTTCCGGCACGGCAACATTTTTGCTAGTAGCCGCAGCTTTCAACACCTGTGCCAGCAGCGCAACCATCGCCCCTGGTGCGACAATGGCCTTGTTGGCCACACGCATCAATAGATCATCGTCAGCCGAATGTAAAATATTGATTTTTAACGATTTTTTAGCAGACTGCCGCAGCCGGTTGGCGATCAGTGGGTGGTCTTTGCGCAACGTCGAGCCCACCACCAGCACGCGATCCAGTTGCGAGATATCCGCGATGCTCATGCCCAGCCACGGCGCGCCACTCAACTTGCCGTCTGCGCGGAAATCAGCTTGGCGCAAACGGCAGTCAACGTTGTTCGCGCCGATACCACGCACAAGTTTTTGCAGCAGATAGAGCTCTTCCACCGTTTGATGGGGTGTGGCGAGCGCGCCTATGGATTGCGCGCCATGCGCCGACTTGATGCGTTGCAGTTCTTGGGTCACAAACTCTAACGCCGTCTGCCAATCCACCTCTTTCCACTGTCCGTTTGCTTTCAGCATCGGGCGTGCCAAGCGGTGCTCGGAGTTCAGCCCTTCATACGAGAAGCGGTCTTTGTCCGAAATCCAGCATTCGTTAATCGCCTCATTCTCACGCGGCAGCGAACGCATGACGCGATTCTGTTTGATTTGCAGCGTGAGGTTGGAACCCAGCCCGCAGTGCGGCGAAACTGACGGCTTACGCGTGAGCTCCCACGTGCGTGCGCTGTAGCGAAACGGCTTGGAGGTCAGCGCGCCCACCGGGCACAGGTCGATCATATTGCCCGACAACTCCGAATCTACCGTCTTGCCCACAAAGGTGACGATCTCGGCATGTTCACCACGGCCGATCATGCCGAGCTCCATCACACCGGCAATTTCTTGGCCAAAGCGCACACAGCGCGTGCAGTGGATGCAGCGCGTCATGTCGGTCGAGATCAGCGGGCCCAAATTCTTGTTACCCACCACGCGCTTGTCTTCTTCGTACTTCGAGCCACTGCCGCCGTAGCCCACTGCCAAATCCTGCAACTGACACTCGCCGCCTTGATCGCAAATCGGGCAATCCAGCGGGTGGTTAATCAGCAAAAACTCCATCACGCCTTTTTGCGCGGTGACAGCTTGCTGCGAATGCGTCATCACCTTCATGCCGTTGGTCACTGGTGTCGCACACGCGGGCATGGGCTTGGGTGCTTTTTCGATTTGCACCAGACACATGCGGCAGTTGGCGGCTATCGACAGCTTGCGGTGGTAGCAGAAGTGCGGCACGTAGATGTCCGCGATGCGCGCGGCATCCATCACCGTGCTGCCGTCGGGCACTTCCAGCTTTCTGCCGTCAATTTCAATTTCTAGCATGGCACATGCTCACGAATCTCCCCTCTCCCCTCGGGACAAGGGAACACTTGCCGCGGAGCAGAGGGGCCGGGGGTGAGGGAAGCCTGCATCCCAAAATATTTAACATCACACATAAGGCGCTACCAAACACTTTTTGTGATCGATGTGATACTGAAATTCATCGCGATAGTGCTTGATGAAAGCGCGCACCGGCATGGCCGCAGCATCACCCAGCGCACAAATGGTGCGGCCCTGAATGTTGTCAGCCACGCGATTTAATTGATCGAGGTCTTCGTTGCGGCCTTTGCCGTGTTCAATGCGGTCAACGATGCGATACAGCCAGCCTGTGCCTTCGCGGCACGGCGTGCACTGGCCGCAGGATTCTTCGTAATAAAAATACGACAGCCGTAGCAGCGATTTCACCATGCAGCGCGTTTCGTTCATCACGATCACCGCGCCCGAGCCCAGCATGGAACCGGCTTTGGCGATGGAGTCGTAATCCATATCGGTGCCCATCATGATGTCCGCAGGTAGCACCGGCATGGACGAGCCACCGGGGATGACGGCTTTTAACTTGACGCCATCGCGCATGCCGCCGGCCATTTCGAGCAGTTTGGCGAAGGGCGTGCCGAGTTTGATTTCGTAGTTGCCGGGGCGCGCCACGTCACCCGACACCGAGAACAGTTTGGTGCCGCCGTTATTCGGCTTGCCCATGTTCAAAAACGCTTCGCCGCCGTTAACGATAATCCACGGCACTGCGGCAAAGGTCTCGGTGTTGTTGATGGTAGTCGGCTTGCCGTATAAACCAAAACTGGCTGGGAACGGCGGCTTAAAGCGCGGCTGGCCTTTTTTGCCTTCCAGCGACTCCAGCAAGCCGGTTTCTTCACCGCAAATATACGCGCCGAAGCCATGATGCGCGTGCAACTGAAAGTTGAATTCGCTGCCGAGGATTTTGTCACCCAAGTAACCCGCTGCGCGCGCTTCATCCAGCGCTTCTTCAAAGCGCTCATACACATCGAAAATTTCGCCGTGGATGTAGTTGTAACCCACGGGAATGCCCATCGCGTAGGCGGCTATGGCCATGCCCTCAATCACGCTGTGCGGGTTGTAACGCAGGATGTCGCGATCCTTGAACGTGCCCGGCTCGCCTTCGTCCGAGTTACACACCAGATACTTCTCGCCGGGAAACTGCCTCGGCATAAAGCTCCACTTGAGCCCCGTTGGGAAGCCCGCACCACCGCGCCCGCGCAGCGATGATTTCTTAAGCTCGGCAATGACGTTCTCAGGGGTAATTTTTTCGCTGAGTATTTTCTTCAGCGCCTGATAACCGCCACGCGCTTCGTAATCCTTGATGCGCCAATTCGTGCCGTCGATGTCCTTCATAATCAAGGCATCGGGGCCGTATAGGCCTTTGGCGAAAGGTGCTGTGGGCAAACCGATCATTTCAGATCCCCCAGCAGCTTGTCGATTTTGTCGTTCGACATAGCGCACAGCATTTGCTTGTTATTGCGGATAAACACCGGCGCATCACCACAGGCGCCCATGCACTCACCTTCTTTTAGCGTGAAGCGGCCGTCGGGCGTGGTATCGTTAAAACCTATGCCAAGTTTTTTCTTTATGTAATCAGCAGCTTGCGATGCCCCTTGCAGCGCGCATGGCAAATTCGTGCAGACCGTCAGCTTATGACGGCCCACAGGCTTTAAGTCATACATGGTGTAAAAGGTGGCCACTTCATACACGGCCACCGGCGGCATCTGCAAATACGCCGCCACAAAATCCATGGTCTCGGTAGCTAGCCAGCCTTTTTCGTCCTGCGCGATGGTGAGCGCCGCCATTACCGCAGATTGCTTTTCCTGCGGCGGATATTTGGCCACCGCCTTGTCAATTTTGGCTAATGAAGTAGCGGATAACATTATCGATCCACCTCACCAAACACGATGTCTTGCGTGCCGATAATCGCCACTACGTCGGCAATCATGTGGCCGCGCGACATTTCGTCTAGTGCTGACAAATGCGCAAAACCCGGCGCACGTATCTTCAACCGATACGGCTTATTCGCGCCATCCGACACCAAGTAAATACCAAACTCGCCCTTGGGGTGCTCCACCGCCGCATAGGCCTCGCCCGCCGGCACATGCATGCCCTCGGTAAACAGCTTGAAGTGGTGGATCAACTCTTCCATGTTCTGCTTCATGGCCACGCGCGACGGGGGCGCCACCTTGTGGCTGTCTATCATCACCGGGCCGGGGTTTTTGCGCAGCCAATCCAAACACTGCTTCACGATTTTGTTCGACTGGCGCATTTCTTCCACGCGCACCAGATAACGGTCGTAACAATCGCCGTTCACGCCCACCGGGATATCGAAATCCATCTTGTCATAGACTTCGTACGGCTGCTTTTTGCGCAGATCCCACTCGATGCCCGAGCCGCGCAGCATGGGGCCGGTAAAGCCCAGCGCCTTGGCGCGCTCCGGCGTGACCACGCCAATACCTACTGTGCGTTGCTTCCAAATGCGGTTGTCGGTGAGCAAGGTTTCGTACTCATCGATATACGTCGGGAAGCGCCGTACAAAATCCTCAATAAAATCAAGCATCGAGCCTTGGCGATTGGCGTTCAGGTCTTTAATCGCCGCAACGTTGTGGATTTTCGACGCCGTGTATTGCGGCATGGTATCCGGCAGATCGCGATACACACCACCGGGCCGGTAGTACGCCGCATGCATGCGCGCGCCTGACACCGCTTCGTAGCAATCAAACAAGTCTTCGCGCTCGCGGAAGCAATACAAAAACACCGTCATCGCGCCCACGTCCAGCGCATGGCAGCCCAGCCAAAGCAAGTGGTTCAAGAGGCGCGTGATCTCATCAAACATCACGCGGATATATTGCGCGCGCAGCGGCACTTGTATGCCCGTCAGCCGCTCAATCGCCATCACATACGCATGCTCGTTGACCATCATCGACACATAGTCGAGGCGGTCCATGTACGGCACGGATTGAATAAAGGTACGCGTCTCAGCCAGCTTTTCGGTCGCACGATGCAACAGGCCGATATGCGGATCGGCACGCTCGATCACCTCGCCATCCAACTCCAGCACCAGACGCAACACGCCGTGCGCAGCCGGATGCTGCGGGCCAAAATTCATCGTGTAATTGCGAATTTCCGCCATCACTATCCTTTGCGGAACCCTTCGCTATTACCGTACTGCCCTTCGCGAATAATACGCGGCGTGATTTCACGCGGCTCTATCGTTACCGGCTGGTAAATCACGCGGCCCTTCTCCGGGTCGTAACGCATTTCGACATTGCCGGTGATCGGGAAATCCTTACGGAACGGGTGGCCAATAAAGCCGTAGTCGGTGAGCAAGCGGCGCAGATCGGGGTGGCCCGTGAACATAATGCCCAAGAGATCAAACGCTTCACGCTCGTACCAATTGGCCGAGGGCCACACGTCGATGACCGACTCGACCACAGGGAAATCATCATCCGCCGCAAACACGCGCAAGCGTAGCCGCGCGTTGTAGCTCAGGCTCAACAGGTGATACACGACGGCAAAGCGCGCGCCCTCGTAAACCCTTTCATCCGCCACAGCGCCGTAGCTGCTGTAATCCATGCCACACAAGTCGATTAACTGCTCGAACTTCAACTCCGGCGCATCGCGCAGTTGTTGCGCCGCAGTCAGCAAATCAGCGGCCTTCACCACCACCGTCAACTCACCCAACGCGGTGGTCGCGCTGACGCATTTGTCGCCCAGCGACGCCTGCACCACGGTTGCGAGAGTTTCGAGTTTGGAAGACATTGATCTACGAACGGGTTTAGTTTCTGGCAATGGTATTAGTGCGTTTGATCTTGTTTTGCAATTGGATGATGCCGTAAAGCAGCGCCTCGGCCGTGGGCGGACAACCGGGCACGTAGATATCCACCGGCACAATACGATCACAGCCGCGCACCACCGAGTACGAATAATGATAATAGCCGCCGCCATTAGCGCACGATCCCATGGAAATCACCCACCGCGGCTCGGCCATCTGGTCATAGACCTTGCGCAGCGCAGGTGCCATTTTGTTGCACAGCGTGCCCGCGACGATCATCACATCCGACTGACGGGGGCTGGGGCGAAACACAATGCCAAAGCGATCCAAGTCGTAACGCGACGCACCCGCGTGCATCATCTCGACCGCGCAACACGCCAAACCAAAGGTCATGGGCCACAACGAGCCGGTGCGCGTCCAGTTGATCAGCGCATCGACCGAGGTGGTCATAAACCCTTTGTCGGTCAGATTTTCGTTTAGTGTTTCGATTGCACCCATAATCGTCTCCCTTTATTCCCAGTCGAGAGCGCCCTTCATCCACTCGTAGACAAAACCTACGACGAGGATGCCGAGAAACACCACCATGGCCACGTAGCGAAACGTGCTGTCGCCGCCGCCCTGCTCGCCGAGCACAATCGCCCACGGGAACAAAAACGCGATTTCCAGATCGAACAAAATGAACAGGATCGCCACCAAATAATAACGCACGTCGAACTTCATGCGCGCGTCTTCGAAGGCTTCGAAACCGCACTCATACGGTGAAAGTTTTTCTTCGGTGGGCTTATAAGTGCCCAACAGCCGCGACAAGCCGCCCCCCAGCAGCATCGGGGCCACACCCACCAGCAAGCCGACGCCGATGAACATGAGGATGGGGAAATAGTTTTCGAGCATCGCTTAGCTGGATTGAGGATTGGAGATTGAGGATTGCGCGTCTACCGCAGCACGGCCACGCTCGGCTTTCAATCCCAAATTATTTTGATTATTCCCCATCACTCCCTAAACCCGAAAATCCACTCAATCCCAAATACTAACAACTACTAGCAACTCAATCTTGCTTTTAATACTGGTGCCGACGGAGAGACTCGAACTCTCACGGCTTTCGCCACCGCCCCCTCAAGACGGCGTGTCTACCAATTCCACCACGACGGCATTAACTCACTGCTTTGACAACCTACTTTGGTACCCCTTCCGGCTTGGGTTCCACTGCTGCGGGTACCGAGGGAGCCGCCTTGTCAGATTTATCGGACTTATCAGACTTGGTCGCCGGCACCGCAGGAACATCAGACGCTGCCGCCGGTTTGTCTGCCGCCTGCGTCGATGCTGGCTGATTGGCCATCACGCCCTTGCCACTGCCGCGTTTATTGGCCAGCACTGACAGCCCGATACTGGTCAAAAAGAACACCAGCGCCAGTACCGCCGTCATGCGGCTTAAAAAGTTGGCTGATCCGGCCGAGCCGAACACACTGCCTGCCGAGCCAGTGCCGAAGGCCGCGCCCACATCAGCCCCCTTACCGTGCTGCACCAGCACCAAGCCGATAATGCCGGCGGCGGCGATGACGTGCAAAATCAATACTACGAGATCCATAAATTAATCCAATAAAATCAATTACTTAAACCATCAAGCGGCTTTGCAAATCGCCGCGAATTCTTTAGCTACCAACGATGCCCCGCCGATCAACCCGCCATCAATATCCGCCATCGCAAACAACTGCGCCGCGTTCGACGCCTTCACACTGCCGCCGTAAAGCACCGGTAAGCCATCCGCCACACGAATATCGTGCTCCGCCACGCGCCCGCGTATGAACGCATGCACCGCCTGCGCTTCTTCCGGCGACGCGGTTTTGCCCGTACCGATGGCCCAAACCGGCTCATAAGCCATGACTGCCTGCCCCAGCGCCGCCACGCCTGACACCGAAATCACCGCATCCACCTGACGCGCTATCACCTGCTCCATCACGCCCGATTCACGCTCGGCCAGCGTTTCACCCACGCAAAAAATTGGCGTGAGCCCCGCTTTCAGCACGGCGGCGAATTTTTTCGCCACCGCCGTGTCGGTATCGCCGAACAAAGTGCGGCGCTCAGAATGGCCCACGATCACATAGCGGCAGCCAAAATCAGCCGCCATACCCGCTGAAACCCCGCCGGTATACGCGCCGTGCTCGTACTCGCACACGTCCTGCGCGCCCCACGAAATGCCTTGACCACGCAAAATCTGCTCGGTTTGCGCCAGATACGGATACGGCACGCACACCACACAGCGCGCCTTGCTGACCGAAGCCAGCAAAGGAATCAACGACTTAAGCAAAGCCTGGTTCGACGCCAGATTGCCATTCATCTTCCAATTACCCGCTACCAACTTGCTGCGCATGAGATACCCGGCTCGAATAAACCCACGGATTTTACAGGGACGGCGACGGCGGGTCAATGAAAGCCCTCCGCAATGCAATGCGAAAAGCCCTTGATTTCAATAGCTTTTTAAGCGCCCGGCTGCTGTGATTCCGACAGCATTCCGGCGACAGCGATCAGACGGCTTTAGTTCGCGCTATCTCGGTGCACTCGAAACTACTCGTTACTGGGGCGGTCGCTGCACGTTACGCCGCACATCGACGCTGGGTTCCTTCAACGTGATGGCCACGGGCTTGGTAGGCGTGATGGTCAATTCAAATTCGCCGCCGCTGCTCAAATCCACATAAAACAACGTGTGCACGGTGCCGGTAGGCGGCGGCGCTTCGCCTTGCGCCGAGGTCTGCGGATGATTGATGTTGATGTTGCGCGTGGCGACCGTGCTGCCGTTTTGCGTGAGCACAGCACGATAGGAATTCCATTTGCCGAATTCGGTGGCCTCCAGCGAAAAATCTGCACGCAGATTGAACGCCAGCGGATTCATATCGGGACTCAAGGTAAATTTCACCGGCGCATAAGCGCCGCGCTCGCCGCCCTCGGCAGGTTGCAGCGCCACCTTCGCCACTTCGCTGCCGGTGGTCACGCCCTCGCAACCAGCCAGCAATGCGACCAAAGCACCCACCGCGCCCAATATCGCCAATGTTTTACTGACCGGCATACTGCCTCCCAAGGGGTTATGAATAACGCGCTACCACGCCTGCAATCGATTTCGCCCAACGCCCTGCCTTGACGCGCGATTTGGCCTCGACCATCACGCGGATCACTGGCTCAGTGCCGGATGGGCGTAACAGCACGCGTCCATCGCTACCCAAGTCTTTTTCCGCTTTTTGCACCACTTTGTCCATCATGGCATTGGGCGCGCGAGCGCCACGATGCCTGACTGGCACGTTGATCATTACTTGCGGGTATAGCGCCACCGGTGCGCAGGCTTTTTGCAGCGTCATGTGTGTTTCGCGCAACGCACGCAGCACTTGCAACGCGGCGATGGTGCCGTCGCCCGTGCTGTGTTGATCAAGGCACAAGATGTGACCGGAGTTCTCGCCGCCGAGCCGCCATTCACGCTGCCGCATCAATTCCATCACGTAACGATCACCCACCTTGGCGCGCGCAAATGGAATGTTAATCGCCGCCAGCGCATGCTCGAAAGCGAGGTTACTCATCAGCGTGCCAGCAACGCCGCCGCTCAACCGTTTACGCCGCTGTAAATCACGCGCGATCACATACAGCAATTGATCGCCGTCGTAGACCACGCCACGCGCATCCACCATCACCAGCCGGTCGGCGTCGCCGTCCAGCGCGATACCCAAGTCAGCATGCGACGTCTTGACCGCACTTTGCAGTGCCTGCGGGCTGGTCGCGCCCACTTTTTTGTTGATGTTAAAGCCGTTGGGCGCAACGCCGATCGCCACCACCTCGGCACCCATCTCGTGAAACACCAGCGGCGCCGTGTGATACGCCGCGCCATGCGCACAATCGACCACGATTTTAAGGCCGCGCAGATTCAGTGCAGAGGGAAAAGTGCTCTTGCAAAACTCAATATAGCGCCCCGCAGCGTCGTCGATACGGCGCACTTTGCCCAAGCCGGCCGACGTGACGCAATGCATGGGTAAATCCAGTTGCGCTTCTATGGCTGATTCAACGGCATCCGGCAGTTTTTCGCCTTCAGCGCTGAAAAATTTGATGCCGTTATCGTCATACGGATTGTGCGATGCGCTGATCACCACACCGGCGCTCAGCCGCAGCGCGCGTGTGAGGTAGGCCACCGCCGGCGTCGGCATCGGCCCTACCAGTGCCACATTCACGCCCGCGCTGGTAAAACCGGCCTCGAGCGCTGACTCACACATATAACCCGAAACGCGCGTGTCTTTGCCGATCAACACGCCCGCCCGCGCGCCGCGCTTGGACTGCGCCGCCAGCACCTTGCCGGCAGCATAACCCAGCCGCATCACAAACTCCGGCGTGATCGGCGCTTTGCCGACCTTGCCGCGCACACCGTCCGTACCGAAGTATTTGCGGGACATTTTTCTTTCAGGATTCCGTGATCACAATGGAAGATCGACGACTAAGATTATGGCGATGACTATGACTAAGCTTTGAGCATACTCCAAAATTTACACAAACCTCAAACCTCAAACCTCAACCCGCATTCCTCAAGCCTGCTTCAGGGCAGCCCACACCGCCAACGCATCACGCGTTGCAGCCACATCATGCACACGCACGATGTGAGCGCCACGCTGAACCGCTATTAACGCCGCTGCGACGCTTGCGTGTACCCGCGCGCCTGCATCGCGTCCGGTGATTTGGCCCAGCATGGTCTTGCGCGAGAGTCCTGCCAACAGCGCGCCACATACACCCTGGAATTGACACAAATCCTGCAACAATTTGAGATTGTGCGTCAGTGTTTTACCAAAGCCAAAGCCGGGGTCTATCACAATGCGTTCATGCCCGATACCGGCCGCCTGCGCGGCCTGGACACGCCCGGCTAGATAGCTTCGCACTTCTGCGATCACGTCCTGATAGGCGGGATCTTGTTGCATGCTGCGTGGTTCACCCTGCATGTGCATGATGCAGACCGCAGCATCGCTCTGCGCCACAGCCGCCAGCGCACCGGGCGCGCGAAAGCCGTTGACATCGTTCACCATGGAAGCGCCCGCAGCGACGGCCTCGCGCATCAGCTCGGGCTTTTGGGTATCGACCGATAGGGGCACGCCGCGCGCTACCAACGCTTCGAGTACCGGCAACACCCGCCGCCGCTCTTCGTCGAGGCTCACCGGTGCAGCCCCCGGCCGCGTCGATTCGCCCCCGATATCGAGCAGATCCGCACCTTCTGCGATTAACGCTTCAGCGTGCGTAACTGATTGATTTAATTGAATAAATTTTCCACCGTCCGAGAACGAATCCGGCGTTACATTAAGCACGCCCATAATCAACGGGCGTGCCAAAGACAGCCGATATTTGCCGCACTTTAGAAACATCATGAGCGGTTAAGCAGGTGAACCAGCGAATGCGTGAACGGCGCAACCTTGGGGTTACCCGTTCACCCGGTCACGCAGCTCACTGATTCGCGCAGTGGCACTACGTCTCCGCCGCTGGTGCCGCTGGCACGGTGGCGTTGGGCGGGGGGGTGTTACTGGGGGGCGGCGTGACGGTCTGCACGGGCTTGGGATCACGCGGCGGGCGACCTTCGACGATATCCTTGATTTGATCCGCGTCGATGGTTTCCCAATTCATCAACGCCTTGGTCATGGCTTCGACCTTGTCGCGATTGTCCTCAATGATTTTGCGCGCTACGGCGTATTGCTGATCGATGATATTGCGTATCTCGGCATCCACTTTTTGCAACGTGGTTTCAGACATGCTCTTGTGGGTGGTCACCGAGCGCCCCAAGAACACTTCGCCCTCGTTCTCGCCGTAGACCATCGGCCCCATGGAATCCGACATGCCGAAACGTGTCACCATGTCGCGCGCGAGTTGCGTGGCGCGCTCAAAATCGTTGGACGCCCCGGTCGAAATATCGTGCACGAACAGCTCTTCGGCAATACGCCCGCCGAACAGAAAACTGATCTGCGCCAGCATCTGCGTTTTGTATTGGCTCAAACGGTCGCGCTCCGGCAACACCCACGTCAGGCCCAGCGCGCGGCCACGCGGAATAATGGTCACCTTGTGCACCGGATCTATCCCCGGCAGCATCACACCCACAATCGCGTGACCCGACTCATGGTACGCCGTGGCGCGCTTTTCTTCCTCAGTAATCACCATGGATTTGCGTTCCGCACCCATAAAGATTTTGTCTTTGGCGCGCTCGAAATCGTCCATATCGACCAAGCGCTTGCTTGAGCGCGCGGCAAACAGCGCAGCCTCGTTCACCAAGTTGGCTAAATCAGCACCCGACATCCCCGGCGATCCGCGCGCAATCACATCTGCTTTCACGTCGGGGGCAATCGGCACCTTGCGCATGTGCACCAGCAGAATTTGCTCGCGGCCGCGGATGTCCGGCAGCGGCACCACGACCTGCCGGTCGAAACGGCCCGGACGCATCAAAGCAGGATCAAGCACGTCAGGCCGGTTGGTGGCGGCAATGACAATCACGCCAGAGTTGGCTTCGAAGCCATCCATTTCCACCAACAACTGGTTCAGGGTTTGCTCACGCTCATCGTTGCCGCCGCCCAAGCCCGCACCACGCTGACGCCCCACCGCGTCGATCTCGTCGATGAACACAATGCACGGCGTGTGCTTTTTGGCATTTTCAAACATATCGCGCACGCGCGCTGCGCCCACACCGACGAACATTTCCACGAAATCCGAACCAGAAATGGAGAAAAACGGCACTTTTGCTTCGCCCGCAATCGCGCGTGCGAGCAAGGTTTTGCCGGTGCCGGGGCTACCCACCATCAACACGCCACGCGGAATGCGCCCGCCGAGCTTTTGGAATTTCGACGGATCACGCAAAAACTCAACCAATTCAGCGACTTCTTCTTTCGCCTCTTCACAACCGGCCACATCAGCAAACGTCACCGTGTTGTTCGATTCGTCGAGCATGCGCGCTTTGCTCTTGCCGAATGAAAACGCGCCGCCACGGCCACCACCCTGCATCTGGCGCATGAAAAACACCCACACACCGATCAGCAGCAGCATCGGGAACCACGAAATGAAAATCTGCGTAAGGAAGCTTTGTTCTTCTTCGGCCTTGGCTTCGACAATCACACCAGCCTTCAGCAGATCGCTCACCATCCAGATATCGGAGGGCGAATACGTGGTGAATTTCTCGCCGGTTTGCTTGACGCCACGCACGATGCGCCCTTCAATCATCACCTTGGCGATACGCCCTTGCTTCACCTCATCGATGAACTGGGAGTACTCCATGGGCTTTTGCGTGTTTTTCTGCGTGCCGACCTGATTGAATACCGTCATCAGCACTACGGCTATTACCAGCCAGATCGCAACGGTTTTTACGAGATTATTCAACGATGCTCCTCGCTGCGCGCCTGCACAGCATTCCGGTTATACACAGCAACCCGCTTCGTGCCGCGCCTGAAATCAGACACACCCCGAACAAGGTTTACCCAAGACTGACCACGTACTGTAGCTTTATCATGTAGGTGTTTCAATTCTATACGTTTTCTACCGCTGGCGCAGCGTGCAGAATGCACGAAAACCGGGGTTTCACAGTGCCCCGTTTCTCAGCCGCCGGCTGCCGGCTTTAGTTTTACAGCCGCCTTTAAACCTTTGCCCAACAAATACACCTCACGCGATCCTTTGCGCGACGCATCCGGTTTACGCGTTTGCACCTGTACGAAGGTGTGGCGCATGGCCAAGACGAATTCATCAAACCCTACCCCTTGAAACACTTTGACCAGAAAATTCCCCTGTGGTTTCAAATGCTTGGCAGCGAAATCCAGCGCCATTTCGACAAGCCCGATCAGCCGCGACTGATCCGCCAACGCCACACCGCTGATATTGGGGGCCATATCCGAAAGCACAAGGTCTGCCTTCCGGCCATCTAACTCGCGCTGCACCGACGCCAAGCCGGAATCGGCTGAAAAGTCGTCCTGAATGAAAGTTACACCGGCCAAACCCATCATTTCCAGTAAATCAATGGCAATCACCTGCCCCGCTGGTGCCACGATACGCGCCGCCACCTGCGACCAGCCGCCAGGGGTTGCGCCCAAATCCACCACCAGCATACCGGGCTTGAGCAGCTTGTCTTTCTCGTCGATTTGTATCAGCTTGTATGCTGCGCGCGAACGCATGCCGTCCGCCTGCGCCCGTTTAACGTACGGATCGTTGACGTGCCGCATCATCCAAGCTTTGCTGGTTTGGGTTCTTTTAACCATCAGAATGGCGTCTAAGCTGAGGGCAAATGTCGTACACTACCAGTCATGATCTTACTCACTCCCGCCCAACGCCGCGACTTTAAAGCCAAGGCGCATCACCTCGAGCCGGTGGTGATTGTCGGTGATGCCGGCCTCACGCCCGCGGTCATGTACGAAATTGATGTCCATCTGAATAGCCACGAGCTGATCAAAATCCGTGTTACCGGCGAAGACCGCGATGCGCGCGTCGGCATGAAAGATCTCATCAGCCAAACGCTAGACGCGAGCCCGGTACAACACATTGGAAAAATCCTCGTAATGTACCGGCCCAAGCCGGTGCCTGCCGAGGGTGAAAAGACGCAGGCTACGCACAAACCCCGCACCCGTAACAAGAAACGCCGCACCAAGCGCAGTTATCACGGATCGTAATGTCGCCGCATCGGTGAACCGGTTCCCGGTTCGCACCGTCAGACGTATTTCACATCCAGAATCTCATACTCGCGCACGCCGCCCGGTGCCTGCACTTCGGCGATATCGCCCGCCGATTTGCCAATCATGGAACGTGCAATCGGTGACGCAATCGAAATCTTGCCTTGTTTGATGTCGGCCTCGTCCTCGCCGACAATTTGATAGGTCACTTTGACGCCTTTTTCCACGTCTTCGAGCGCCACCGTCGCGCCGAACACGCAACGGCCATCGGCATCGAGCTTGGAAGGGTCAATAATTTCAGCGTTGGAAATTTTGCCATCGAGATCGGCGATCCGGCCCTCGATAAAACTCTGCCGCTCTTTGGCTGCGTGATATTCGGCGTTTTCTGACAGATCGCCATGCGCGCGCGCCTCTGCGATCGCGGCAATAATCGCTGGCCGCTGCACGGTTTTCAGATCCTGCAGTTCAATGCGCATTCTTTCCGCGCCGCGTACGGTTAACGGTACTTTATTCATAACTCCTCCCGCAATTAACGCGCCGGCTAGATTTTCCTAAGCCGTCGTCAAACGCTTATGCAAATTTTGCAAAGCATACGCGTGAAATTCACGCGCTTCTGCCATGCCCGCACACGCCGCGCGCGCACCCGCGATGGTGGTATACACCGGCACGCGATGCTGCAATGCCGCGCGACGGATCGCATACGAATCTTTGATCGCTTTGCGTGTGTCTTCAACCGTGTTCACCACCAGCACAATCTCGGCGTTCTTGATCATGTCAACTATGTGCGGACGCCCTTCGGCCACTTTGTTGACCGGCTGGCATTTCAAACCGGCCGTCGTCAACGCGCTGGCCGTACCGCGCGTCGCCACCAAGGCGAAGCCCAGTGCATCGAGCGCACGGCCGATTTCTACCGCACGCGACTTGTCGCTGTCACGCACGCTGATAAACACCTTGCCCGACGACGGCAGCTTCTCACCTGCCGCCATTTGCGATTTTACAAAGGCCTCGCCGAACGTCTCGCCCACGCCCATCACTTCGCCGGTGGATTTCATTTCCGGGCCCAAGATCGTGTCTGCGCCGGGAAATTTAATGAACGGGAACACCGCTTCTTTTACCGAATAAAACGGCGGCACGATTTCTGCCGTAACCTTTTGTTCTAAAAGGGTTTTTCCAGCCTGACAGCGGGCAGCAATTTTCGCCAGCGGTAAGCTGGTGGCCTTGGACACAAACGGCACAGTGCGCGACGCGCGCGGATTCACTTCCAGCACGTACACCACATCTTCGTCGCCATGCTTTTGTATGGCGAACTGCACATTCATCAAACCCACCACGTTCAATGCCTTGGCCATGGCCACAGTTTGCCGGCGCAGCTCAGCCTGCAATTCCGCCGACAACGAAAACGGCGGCAACGAACACGCCGAATCTCCCGAATGCACGCCCGCCTGCTCGATGTGCTCCATCACGCCACCGATAATCACCTGCTTGCCATCGGACACGGCATCGACATCGACCTCAATCGCGTCGTTCAAAAAGCGATCCAGCAGCACCGGCGAATCGTTCGACACTTTCACCGCCTCGCGCATATAACGCTCGAGGTCTTCTTTTTGATGCACGATTTCCATCGCACGCCCGCCCAGCACATACGAGGGGCGAACTACCAGCGGATAACCGATTTCTTCTGCTGCCAGCAGCGCCTTGGCCGCGCTGCGCACCGTACGATTCGGCGGCTGCTTGAGTTTCAGCTTTTGCAGCAGTTTCTGAAAACGCTCGCGGTCTTCAGCCACGTCGATGGAATCCGGCGATGTGCCAATAATGGGCACACCGTTCGCTTCAAGGTCACGCGCCAGCTTCAACGGCGTCTGCCCGCCAAATTGCACAATGACACCAACCGGCTTTTCGATATGCACGATTTCCAACACGTCTTCCAGCGTCAGCGGCTCGAAATACAAGCGATCGGATGTGTCGTAATCTGTCGAAACCGTTTCCGGATTGCAGTTGACCATGATGGTTTCAAAGCCATCTTCGCGCAGCGCCAGCGCCGCGTGCACGCAGCAATAGTCAAACTCGATGCCCTGCCCGATGCGATTCGGCCCACCACCTAACACCATGATTTTATTGCGTTTTGTCGGCTGCGATTCGCATTCTTCTTCGTACGTCGAAAACATGTACGCGGTATTCGTGGCGAATTCTGCGGCGCAGGTATCCACGCGCTTGTAGACCGGACGGATGCCGAGGTTGTGCCGATGCCGACGCACTTCGGTTTCGGTGGTCTTGAGCAAATGGGCGAGCCGACGGTCAGAAAACCCCTTGCGCTTCAAGGTACGCAAGCGCTGCGCGTCAATATCCGCGAGCTTTTGATCATCCAGCACCATCTCAATATCAATGAGGTCTTTAATCTGCGCCAAAAACCACGGGTCGATATGCGTCAAATCAAACACGTCCTGCAGGCTGTAGCCCATTTCGAACGCATCGCCCACATACCAAATTCGATCCGGCCCCGGACGCCCCAGTTCCGCATCGATAATTTCACGATCCCGCGTGCGCTGATTAAAACCGTCGACCCCCACTTCCAGCCCGCGCAGCGCTTTTTGCATCGACTCCTGGAAGGTACGGCCCATGGCCATCACCTCGCCCACGGATTTCATCTGCGTGGTCAAACGGTCATCGGCTGAGGGGAATTTCTCAAACGCAAACCGCGGGATCTTGGTCACCACGTAATCAATGGAAGGTTCAAACGACGCCGGCGTCGCCCCGCCCGTAATATCGTTACGAAGTTCATCCAGCGTGTAACCCACCGCCAGCTTAGCCGCCACCTTGGCAATCGGGAAGCCCGTTGCTTTCGAGGCCAACGCGCTGGAACGCGACACGCGCGGGTTCATCTCGATAATCACCATGCGCCCGTCGTTGGGATTGATGCCGAACTGCACGTTGGAGCCGCCGGTATCCACGCCAATCTCACGCAAGCACGCGATCGACGCGTTACCCATGATCTGATATTCCTTGTCCGTCAGCGTTTGCGCGGGAGCGACGGTAATGGAATCGCCGGTGTGTACGCCCATAGGGTCAAGATTTTCGATAGAGCAGATGATGATGCAGTTATCTTTGCGATCACGCACCACTTCCATCTCATACTCTTTCCAGCCGATCACGGATTCTTCGATCAGCACCTCGTGCGTGGGGCTGGCGTCGATGCCGCGTTCAACGATGTCGACGAACTCTTCTTTGTTGTAAGCAATGCCACCGCCGGTGCCCCCGAGCGTAAACGAGGGGCGAATGATCGTCGGAAAGCCCACCATCGCCTGCACTTGCAACGCCTCTTCCATCGAATGTGCGAGAGCCGAACGCGGACTGTCGAGGCCGATCTTGGCCATGGCCTTTTTGAATTTATCGCGATCCTCAGCCTTGTCGATGGCTTCTTTGGACGCGCCGATCATTTCCACGCCGTACTTTTCCAGCACACCGTGCCGGGCGAGATCGAGCGCGCAGTTCAGTGCCGTTTGCCCGCCCATCGTCGGCAGCAGCGCATCCGGCTTTTCGATGGCGATAATTTTTTCGACCATCCGCCAGTTGATGGGCTCGATGTACGTCGCATCCGCCATGTTCGGGTCGGTCATGATGGTGGCCGGATTCGAATTCACCAGCACCACGCGATAGCCCTCCTCGCGCAGCGCCTTGCACGCCTGCGCGCCGGAATAATCAAACTCGCACGCTTGGCCGATAATGATCGGGCCGGCGCCGATGATGAGGATGGTTTTTAGGTCAGTACGTTTGGGCATGCAAATTCGTGAACCGGTGAGCGAGTGAACGAGTGAACGGGTAACCGCCAATGGCAGCGGTGTTACCCGTTCACGCGTTTAATTGTTCACTGATTCACGCTCTCCATCATTTTTATAAACCGGTCAAACAAATAACTCACATCATGCGGCCCCGGACTGGCCTCCGGATGCCCCTGAAAACAAAACGCCAGCTTGTCAGTGCGCGCGAAGCCTTGCAGTGTGCCGTCGAATAACGATTTATGCGTCACGCGGCAGTTCGCCGGCAGCGTTGCCGCATCGACAGCGAAACCATGGTTTTGGCTGGTAATCATGACACGGCCGGTTTCCAGATCCTGCACCGGATGGTTCGCGCCGTGATGGCCGAACTTCATTTTCATGGTTTTCGCACCACTGGCGAGCCCCATCAACTGGTGACCGAGGCAAATGCCGAATAGCGGCACGTTTTTGTCGAGCAACTCGCGGATCGCCGCAATCGCATAATCACAAGGCTCTGGATCGCCCGGACCGTTCGACAGAAACACCCCGTCCGGCTTCATCGCCAGCACGTCTTTCGCCGGCGTTTGCGCCGGCACCACCGTCAGTTTGCAGCCACGCGCAGCGAGCATGCGCAAAATATTGCGCTTCACGCCAAAATCATAGGCAACCACATTAAACTTGGGCGCAGTCAGCTTGCCATACCCTGTGCCCAACGCCCACACCGTTTCGTCCCACGCATAGCTTTGCGTGCAACTCACCACTTTGGCAAGATCCATGCCCTTCAAGCCAGGGAATTCCTGCGCGGCTGTCAGCGCCGCCGCCTCATCTATTTTGCCCGCGATGATGCAGCCTTCCTGCGCGCCCCTGTCACGCAGAATGCGGGTGAGCTTGCGCGTATCAATATCGGCAATCGCCACCACGTTTTCGCGGCGCAGGTATTCATCCAGCGTCCACTGCATACGAAAATTCGACGCCAGTAAGGGCAAATCCCGTATCACCAGCCCGGCTGCGAACACGCGATCTGATTCGACGTCCTCGGCATTCGCACCGGTATTGCCGATATGCGGATAAGTCAGCGTAACAATCTGTCGGCAATACGACGGGTCGGTGAGAATCTCTTGGTAGCCGGTCATGGCGGTATTAAAAACCACCTCACCGGCGGATACCCCGTCAGCGCCGATAGACGTGCCACGAAATACCGTCCCATCCTTGAGCACGAGGACGGCGGGCGGGCGTGGCAACACAGCAACCTCCTGATTTTATTGAGTTATTTCAACACCGGATATGGAAAGCGGGACAGGCCTGTATAGTCAGTCCCGTCCCGCTCACGTGTAGTCTGGATTATACGCCAAGGCGCAGGCGGCTTCAAATTGCTGTCGCTTCCAGTATAGAAAACCCACGCTTCGGTGGGCCGAGAACGAAGTGATGCGAACCTCAACGCTTCTTCAGCACATTCGCCACCACACCGGCAAGAAGGCCCATGTCGCTGATCATGACTTCGCGATAGTTCGGTAGCGCCGCAACCTGATAACTGGCTGTAGCGCTGCTGGAGTTGGTTAGCGCACCTAAAATTCCGATCACCACTGCGCCCGCAACTTCCCCGCCTGATTTGGCGATGGGATCAACGCTGGCAGCGATTTGCCCGGGCAGGATCAAAGGGCGCACGAAGTCGAAACGCCCGCCGCCGCCGTCTTCAGTCATAAGGCTCATTGAGCCGCTGCACGTCGATACGGCTTTGGCGGTGACACTGGCCTTAATCGTATTGCCGGATGCCCAGCGGTCAGTGGCTTTGTCAAAGACCGCAAAATTGAGCGTAATGTCGGCAATGACCACCGGCATTTTTTGGTAATACGAGAAATTGCGCATGCCAAAGCTGCGGATGTTGCCCGTACTCTCAGCATATACGCTGATGACCGAGCCCGTAAACGAGTTGTCAACCGGCTTGGTTTCGGCGACCGCCGCTTTGTACTCCGGGATTTCAAGGAGCTTCATTTGCGGCACAACCTCGTAGCCCTGTTCCGCCAGTTTTTTGCGTAACGCCGCGTGAAAGTCATTGGCAATCGCCTGCATGGTTTCCGGGGTAACGCCGACTAGCTTCATCTGCGCGGACTGCGACACCGTTGCCTTGCCCATAAACGCTTTAGCAGTGGCCGTCGTTGCCGCGTCAGTCACAAAATTCAGGCGCACGGTGCCTATCGCCACCGCCGACGATTTGCCGGCGTATTGCTTGGTGATATGGCGGAACATATTGCCGTCGTCAACCAGAAGCTGAAACGCCTCGTCCGGCTTGCTGACTACGGTCAACTGCACCGGTTGCGGCGGGGCAGGCTCGAATAGGGCCGCATAGACTGGAAAAGCACTGGCTACCAAAAGCAAGGCCGTCGAGAAGGCGTACAACAATACCTGTTTGCAAAACAATTTCATCAGACAGGCTATACGCTCCCCGGATGCGCCAGATCGGCCTTGCCATACGGTAACGACGACGTCGCATCATCCGGGATTTGCGGCATGGTGGCCTCCCACGCTGCATATCGGGCGCGCATCGTGGCGAGGCGCGCAGGATCGCGTTTGCCCTGATTCGCGCGTTCGCGGGAATCGGTGGCAAGATCGAACAGGAATTCATCACCTTCGATAGACAGATACTTCCAGTCGCTCTGGCGCAGCGCCTTTTGTGCGCGATACTTCATGCGCCAGAACAGTTCACGCTCAACCGGTTCGTCTGGATGTTCCAATACGGATAGCAAGCTCATGCCGTCCAGCGGAAAGTCCGCGTGCGCTGGCACGCCGGCCGCCTCGAAAAAAGTCGCGACCCAGTCCATTGTCATTGCGAGTTGCGCGGTCACCCCGCCGGGCTTGACGCGCGTCGGCCAACGCACCACGTACGGCACGCGGATGCCGCCTTCGAGCAAATCCATTTTCTTGCCGACCAGTGGCCAGGTATCGGAGTAGCGCTCGCCGCCGTTGTCGCTGGTGAATACCACTAATGTATTGTCATCGGCCCCGGCATCTTTCAGCGCTGCAAGTATGCGCCCGATGCCCTCATCCATGTGGCGCACCATCGTCAGATAAGTTGCCACCGATCCGCCGTCGGTATGCACAATTTTCGCGATGCGCCGCGCCTCGGCTTCGTCCGCGCGCGTCTCCCATGGCCAGTGCGGCGCGGTGTAGTGTACGGAGAGCAAAAACGGCGAAGTCGCGCCGCGCTGGCGGCCGATAAAATCTACCGCGCGATCCGAAATCAGATCGGTGAGATAGCCGCTGCGTTCGCGTTCCTGTTCGCCATCAAACAGGTCATGCACACCCGCGCTGTCGCGATGCGTGAAGTAATCAACCCCGCCGCTCATCGGCCCGAAATATTCCTCGTATCCGCTTTTCAACGGGCCGAAGTGCGGCAAAAAGCCCAAGTGCCACTTGCCGGCGAGCGCGGTGCGATAACCCGCCTCGTGCAGGATAGACGGTAACGTTGGATGCGAAGGCGGCAGCCCCAGCGCGGCGTTACCGCGATGGCGGCTGGCGATGGGCTCGTCGTTGCCCGCGCGCAAACGGTACTGGAAGCGGCCAGTCATCAGCGCGAAACGGGTGGGTGAACACACCGGCGCATTCGAATAGCCATCGCTGAACAGCAGCCCTTGTGCAGCCATTTGATCGATGCACGGCGAGCACGACGGATTCGCGCGGCCGCCGTAGCAGCCAAGGTCGGCATAGCCCAGGTCATCCGCGAGGATGAAAACGAAATTTGGCCGGCTTTGATTCATGCTTATCCCGGCTTGATGCCCGTATCGCGGATGAGCTTGATCCACTTTTGCATTTCGGACCGTATCAATGCCGCAAATTCTTCTGGCCCTGCGTCTGTCGATTCCAGCCCGACGGCTTCGAGACGTTGTTTTATCTCTGACATCGCGCCGAATTTTTTCGTCTCAAGATGCAGGCGCGCAATGACCGCCTTTGGTGTCCCGGCCGGGGCGACGACACCATCCCAAGGCGAAACCACGATATTGGTGTAACCCAGATCGACCATGGACGGAATATCAGGGAAGGCCGGAATGCGCCGCGGCGCCACCGTGGCGAGGCCGCGCAATTTTCCGGACTTGATATGAGGCCCTACCGCTACCGTGGCCCCGAACATGAGGTCGACATCACCCGTCAACAAGGCGACAGCACCCTCCGGGGCACCTCTATAGGGAATGTGTACAATCTCCACGCCCGCTTCCCGCTTGAAGAGTTCCCCCTCCAAATGCGCAGGCGTGGCATTGCCGCCGGAGGCGAATTTCAAAATACCCGGTTTGCTTTTTGCAGCTTTGATCAGTTCTGCGACCGATTTTATCGGCGAGCCGCTTGGCACGACAAGAATATGAGACTGGCGAGAGATCAAACTCACCGCAGCCAGATCCTTTTCAGTGTTGTAGGGCATGTTCGCGATCAGGCTGGGCGACACGACATTGCCCATGGAGAACATGCCCAGCGTGTAGCCGTCGGCAGGCGCTTTGGCGACCACATTGAGCCCGATCGTGCCAGAGGCCCCGGGGCGGTTATCAACGACCAGCGGCTGCCCGAGACTGCTCGCGAGCTTTTCGCTCAGCAGCCTGGCCAGCACGTCGGGCGGCGAACCCGGTGGGATAGCCGCTATCAGTCGAATTGGCTTTACCGGATACGGCTGCTGCGCCGGCGCTTGCGTGCAGAATAGCGTCGCGCAAAAAGCTGCCATCATGGTCAGCGCGCATTGGGCGTGGCGCTCGCGCTTGTTATGGAGCGGCGCTATTGCGCCCAGAGAGAGAGAGAGAGAGAGACGAATCGCGCGTACTCATGATTTCCTCGATTAGGTAAGTCACCGCATTGAAACAAGACTACCACACTGCTTTTTTCTACTGCAGCTATTCCGGCTCAAGCCTCGCTGCTTACAGCAGTGGCGGCATTTTCCGCAACTGCGCGGCGAGAAATGCCGCGAACTCCTCCGGCGTTGTGAGCTTGCAAGTCGAGGGGTCACAAGTCGAGGGGGCGCGTCTACACTTTCCATTCCGCGTAATCAGGAACGTCAAATCCGCTTGGCCAGAAACTCGATAACTATCTGATTTTATTAAATAAAAATTAACCGTTCATCACATGAGCAAATTTGAGTGAGCCAATCAAAGGGGCGGTGCTCGATATAAATTTGCTGCTACCCGAAGATCGCCGTCATCGAGCGACGCAACGCGGGTAACCCGCACTGAGTAACGCACGTAACCCGCCCCAAGGCGAGGTGTATCTTGCCAACACCGACTCGGACAACGCGCTTGCCCCGCTGTATAATGGGGTCAGACACGAAACACGATTGTGACCCTATTCTTATTTAAATAGACGTTTCAAAGCGGGGGCAAAGTCACCAAGATTGCCGAGGCAGTAGAACAGATGTTTGCCGATGGCCCAACGGACAGTGCGTTTCCGGTAACCAACGCCAGCGGCTGTGTGCCAAGGAAGTTTCTGGTCGAAATAGTCATCGATGACAAATCAGTCATGGCGAAAAACTTCGCGGTGAAATAGGCTGCCATTTCGGTCACGGCGATCTAAACTATTGCTTGGCCAGCCATCGTAGTACACTGGGCAATAATTCCCGACAACCCCGGCGTGCGGGATTCGCAATGCGACACAGCCGCGCCGGATGTTATGCGCGTAAACACACAGGAGCACCCATGAAAAAAAGTATTCAATATCTGATCGTCACGGCGTTGGCGCTGGGTATGGTGGCATGCAAGAAGGAATCTGCGCCCGCGCCTGCAACATCAACAACGCCGACGCCAGGCGCAACAACCAATGCGCCCGCAAACCCAGAATCCACCGTCAAGGTCACAGCCGTTAATGTCGGCAAGTCCATCGGCGCTGACAAAAAGATTGCAGAGCCATCAGAGTCGTTTGCCAAAACGGATCTCATATACGCCTCCGTGGAAGCGTCCGGCAGCGGCAATGTCAACATCAGAGCTAAGTGGATATCGCAAGGTGGCGATAAGACAGTCGATGTCGGCGACGCTGCGGAAACGGTCGCCGTTAAAGATGCTTATGTCAGCGCTTTCCATGTCAGCAAACCCGACGGCTGGGAGCCGGGCAATTACCAGATTGAAATTTTTCTCGATGGAAAATCCGTCGGCACGAAAAAATTCACGGTTAAATAGCCTGCAATAAACCGTACGATCACGGTAACAGTCGGGGACGCTGCGGCGTCCCTTTTTTTTGAAACGGATTGACGTATCGCACCGCAATCATCGGCGGAGGACCCGCTGGCTTAATGGCCGCCGAGGTTGCTGCGCGCAATGGCATCAAGGTCGATGTCTACGATGCCATGCCATTCGTGGGCCGCAAATTTCTGATGGCCGGCAAAGGGGATATAGGCATTGTCGCGGTAGGGACGACGGTTACCCATCGCCCCCGCACAGATCCGTACTGGCAGAATTGCTGCATACGGCTCCTGCCTCAGGTAGTGACGCAATTGCGTTGCGGTGGATAGGGGTGCTGTTGTCGGCAACGCGAAACATAACGGTCAATGTGCTGGATTCGGGTGACGGCACCTCTATGAACTTGGTCTCGCTTGATAGCCGTAATTATATTTAGCTATCGTCCGTGCCCGTTTACGGCGCGAGCGCTTCAGAAACCCGCTCCCCCCGCGTGATAGCATTCTCGGCCCATGACTATTCAATCCCTCCCCGCCGCCGCCCGCCGGCAATTCTGCTGGATCGACCGCAGCGACACCTTGACGGGCATCGTCGACCGCCGCCCGGATGGCGCTTTACTCACGCCCAAGCTGCTGCCGAAGAGCGCCGGGCAATATGCCGATGCAGCGCTGGCGGGCATCCGCGATTTATTGGGGGTGGCGCACGATGCGCCGATTCCGGCTGAGCACGTCGCGGCGCTGAAGATGGGCACGACCATTGCCACCGCCTTGCTAGCGCTGGCCGCAACAGCCGCCCAAGCCGCCGACTACCCCACGCGCCCGATACGCCTGATCGTGCCGTACGGCGCAGGCGGCAATGCGGACATACTCGCGCGGCTGGTCGGCTCGCGCATGGCCGAGGCGCTCGGTCAGCCGATGATTATCGACAACCGGCCCGGTGCCAGCGGCTTGCTCGGTTCTGAATTGGCCGCGCGCGCCCTGCCGGACGGACACACGCTGCTGTGGGTGGCCAACGGGCACGCGACTAATCCGGTGGTGGTGAAAAAAATGCCTTTCGACACCGCACGTGATTTGGCTTCGGTGAGTTTGGCCAGCGCCACGCCAATGCTGTTGGTGGTATCCAACGGCCTGCCAGCGGACAACATGAAAACGCTGATCGCATTGGCGAAAAAACGCCCCGGTGAAATCAATTACGCCACCTCAGGCAATGGTTCGCCCAATCACTTTGCCGGTGAATTGCTCAAATTGATGGCTGGCATTTCGCTCACTCACGTCGCGTATAAATCCACGCCGCAAGCCACCACGGACGTCATCGCGGGCCATGTCCATGCCGCGATGGCGAGTCTAACCTCGGTGCTGCCGCACGTGCGCGCTGGCAAACTCAAAGCCCTAGGCACCACCAGCCCTCAGCGTTCCACACTCGCGCCCGATGTGCCCGCCATCGCTGAAACCCTCGCGGGCTATCAGGCAAATATCTGGAACGGTCTCATCGCACCCGGCGCCACACCACCCGCCATCATCACGCGGCTCAATCAAGTGGTGGTGCAGCAACTTAAGCTGCCCGACATGCGCGAGCGCTTCGCCACGCTGGGCGCGGAAATTCTCACCAGCACGCCGCAGGAATTCGACGCTTTCATTCGCAGTGAATTGACGAAATGGGAAAAGGTCGTCAAGGCGTCGGACATGAAGGCACAGTAAAACACAGCCGTTGATGAGCGCGATACGATAGCCTAAATCACAAAGCAGGTACTGCCATGACCACCACACGCATTCAATTGCTCGGCGACATCAACCTCATCGGCATCGACAACCCCGCCGCGCCGTTCAACCAAGTCGCACCTGCGCTCAAAGCCGCAGACGCCGTATTCGCCAATCTCGAATGTTGTTTGTTCGACCCTGCCGAAAAGCGCGAGATGCTACGCGACGACCAATCTGGCTTTGAAGGCCTTTACGCGCCGCCCGCCAGCGGTGAAGCCTTGCGGCTGGCCGGCGTGCACGTCATTGGCAACGCCAACAATCAGAACTACGGCGCAGAAGCCATACGCGCTTCTAACCGCAGGCTGGATGAACTCGGCATCGCGCACGCGGGCACCGGTGTCAACAAAGCCGCCGCGCGCGCGCCCGCGATTATCGAACGCAATGGTGTGAAAATCGGCTTCATACAGCGCACCTCGCAATACTGGCCCAACAATCACGAAGCTGGCGAGCACGCTACCGGGGTTGCCGCGATGAAAGCCTACACCGCGTATCAGCCGCCGTACTACAAAGACAATAAAATTCCGCCCAATCGCCCCGGCGCACCGGCGAAAGTCATCACGTGGGTAGACCCGGAGTACCTCGCCGAACTCAAGGCCGACGTCACCGCGCTCAAAGCGCAGTGCGACATCGTAATTGCCTCGCACCACTGGGGCTACGCCGAAGAAGTGTTGCAGTACCAACGCGAACTCGCGCATGCCGCCATCGACGCCGGTGCGGATATCGTGATGGGTCACGGCCCGCACTTTCCGTTGGCGATTACGTTTTACAAAGCCAAACCGGTGTTCTACGGCCTCGGCATGTTTTGTTTTATCCGCAGCAACAAAAAAGTGCATCGCGGCTGGACTGGCATGAGCGCGCAACTCACCTTCAACGGCACATCCTTGAGTGAAGCGGCGTTTAGCATTGTGCGGCAAAGCGATGCCGGTGAAGTGCATATGCCGCCACCAGCCGTGGAAGCCGACGCGATTGCGCGTATTGCGAAACTTTCTGCAAATTTCGGCACGAAACTGCACGTGGAAAATGATCGAGTACTCGTCACGGCGGCGTGACGGCGACGTAACAGCGACGTAACCACGACGTGACGGCAATATGAAAAAATATCATTTAAAATCAATTAGTTGCATAACTCTCATATTTTTTTTTAGCGTTACCGCCAGCGTCGTTGAGGCACAAGGGCTACCCCCTTCGACAGGCTCAGGACAAAGCTACCCAAGCAAATCCATACGCTTCGTGGTGGGCTTTCCGCCGGGCGGCGGCAATGACGGTACCGCACGGCTGGTGAGCGTGCGCATGGCCGAGCGTCTCGGCCAATCGGTAGTGATCGACAATCGGCCCGGTGCAGGTGGCAATCTCGCCGCTGAAATTGTTGCGCGCAGTGTGCCGGACGGCTACACCCTGTTGCTGATTTCCAGCAGTCATCCGATTCAGGGTCTGCTGAAAAAACATCTGACGTACGATCCGATACGCGATTTTTCCAGCGTCGCGCTACTGGCGCACTATCGTTTTCTGCTCGCCGTTCATCCGAGTGTGGCCGCCACCCACGTACGCGAATTGATTTCGCTCGCCAAAGCGCGACCTGGACAAATCAATTTCGCCACGGCGGGGCCGGGCACTGGCGGCCACATGGCAACCGAACTGTTTCGTTATCGGGCAGGCATCGATATCGTTCACGTGCCCTACAAAGGTTCGGCGCAGGCGCTGACCGATGTGATGAGCGGCCGTGTGCAACTGATGTTCGCGCCCGTGCTCGCCAGCGTGCAGCATGTGCAATCGGGCCGGCTGCGCGCGCTGGCCGTAAGCAGCGCCGCGCGCTCGCGTGTGATGCCGGAGGTGCCTTCCATCGCCGAGGCGGGCGTGCCGGGTTATGCCTTCGGGGCATGGTACGGCATCGTCGCCCCCGCCGGTTTGCCCGCGCGGGTGGCCACCCGATTGAACAGCGAAGCAACGCGCGCAGTGCAATCGACTGAATTACGCGACCGGCTCACTGCGGAAGATATGGATGCCGCCAGCGGCACTACGGCACAGATGGATGAAGCGCGTCGCAGTGAATTTGACAAGTGGACACGCATCGTCAAGCAACTGAAACTGCAATTCGACTAGCCATCGGCGGCGTTAACGCTCGATATTCTCGCTGCGGTAGGTTATGGCGAACCCGATATCGCACGGCTCAAGCGCAAAGGCGTCATGTGACCGTCGCCCCGTGGCTTTGCTGCGGCAAAAATCTTGACGGAATTTTCGCCGTAAATAAGTGTTTATACTCAGGCATCGCTCGCGCCAAGTGCTTTCCAAGCACATGGCCTTAGCAACGTGAGACCCTCGGAGAACTTCAATGAAAACAATAGCTTACCGTATACTCGTAATGATAGTCATCGCTGTATCGTTGTCAGCGTGCCACACCGTCAAACAAGAAAGCGCCATGGAATGGTTGCAGCGCCAACCGCATATTCTTGATCCCTGATTTTGATGACGGCTTGCCCCGACATTACAACCGGGCAAATTGCATCGTTACCAGCGCCACGCGCCTGCCCATGAATAAATGGGTGAGCGTGTTGAATTTGTCGCCGCCCTGACTGGCGGAACGGCTAAGGCCCGAGGCGATTTTGTCTTTCCAGCCTTGTGACATCCACACCTTTGCGCTGGCATCCAAAAACGCCTTGAACGGTGCCGACACCCGGCCCTGTAAGTCAGCGTGCCGAAAATAAGCGCGTCGGCTGCGCGCAAATCGTCCCCATGTTTGTATTAAACAATACTCAATAAAATCATATACTTACAATCGCAACTGCGTCCCAAGCTCAATCACCCGATCTGGCGGCAGATTAAAATATTCCGCTGCCGATGGTGCATTGCGCTGCATTGAGCGGAATAATTCGCGCCGCCAGGTAAACAAGCCACGTTTCTCCGCGCGCGCGATGGTGGATTTGCCGAGAAAGAAAGTGGTCTCGTCGATTTCCATCCGCAAGCCGCGTTGCGCCAGCAGCTTCAGCACGTGCATGGCGTCGGGATTTTCCATGAAGCCGTAGCGCACAATCACCTGATAAATGCTGTGCGGCACGAGCATGTCCACTTCGATGCGCTCATCGTCGGCCACCTTGGGCACGTCTTCCGTCGTCAACGTCAGAAACACCACGCGCTCGTGCATCACTTTGTTGTGCTTCAGGTTGTGCAGCAGCGTGGTCGGCACGGTTTGCGGATTTGCGGAAAAAAACACTGCGGTACCGGGCACGCGCGTCACCGACGCCAAATGCTCGCAAAACCCCTTCAGCGGAACATGCTTGCCGGCAGCGTTGGCGGTCAACAATTCGGCGCCGCGCTTCCAAGTGGTCAGTAGCGTGAAAATCGCCAAGCCACACAGCAGCGGAAACCAGCCGCCCGCCGCGATCTTGGTGGTGTTGGAGGCAAAAAACATCAACTCCACGGCAAACACCACCAGCAATACTGCGAGCAGCGGCACGCGCGAACGCCGCGCCATGGTCACCACCACCAATGCCACCAGCGCGGTTTCCAGCGCCATCGTCGCCGACACCGCGATGCCGTAGGCCGCTGCCAGATGCGTAGATGAACCAAAGCCGAGCACCAGCAACAACACCACCACCAACATCATCCAATTGAGCTGGCCGATGTAAATCTGCCCGCGCTCGGTTTCAGAGGTGTGCGTCACCGGTATGCGCGGCAGGTAGCCCATACGTGACGCCTGCTGCGTCACTGAAAACGCGCCGGAGATCGTCGCCTGCGACGCGATCACGGTGGCAATAGTCGCCAGCACCACCAGCGGTATCAACAATTCGGGCGGTGCCAGCAGATAGAAGGGATTTTTCACCGCAGCGGGATTACGCAATACCAGCGCGCCCTGGCCCAGATAATTCAACATCAACGCCGGCAGTACCAGGCCAAACCACGCGATGCGTATCGGTTGCCGACCGAAGTGCCCCATGTCGGCGTACAACGCTTCGCCGCCCGTGAGCGCGAGGAACACGGAGCCCAGCGCGATGAACGCGAGCGCGGGCGATTGCCATGCAAAGCGCGCGGCGTAGGTCGGGTCGAGCGCATGCAAAATCATCGGCGTTTGCAGAATACTCATCACACCCAAGCCGCCAATGATAAAAAACCACAGCATCGTTACCGGCCCAAACAACCGGCCAATTTTGCCCGTGCCGTAGGGTTGCAGCATGAATATGCCGATGATAATGACCATGGTCGCGGGCACCACCCAATGCTCCAGTGCGGGCGTGGCGATGGAAATGCCTTCCACCGCCGACAGCACGGAAATCGCCGGTGTGATGACCGCGTCGCCGTAAAACAACGACGCCGCGAAAATGGCCACCACGGTGGCAATGCCAGACAGCCGGCGATTCTTGCGGAACAACTGCGACGCCAAGGCCAGCAACGCCAGCACGCCGCCCTCGCCCTTATTGTCAAAACGCAGAACAAACGACACGTACTTGACCGAAACGATCAGCATCACCGCCCAAAAAATCAGCGACAGCACGCCGAATACATTGGCCTGCGATAGCGGCAGCGCATGCTCGCCGCCAAAAGCCTCCTTAAAGGCATACAACGGGCTGGTGCCGATATCGCCAAACACGACGCCCAGTGCGCCGAGTGACAGTGCGGCAAGCCGCCGGTCGTGGGTGCCGCCTTGTGCCGCCTGTTGATGAGCCATTTGAACCCCAATATTGCGACGCAACAAAACACGACTGTACCATGCCTGCGCGATGGGTGACAACATTCGCCATGCGGTCTAACTTGACAACTTTTGATGGCCCGTTGCGCATGCAGGTACGTACGGTGGCACCTTAGCCGGATCGCCAGCCGTCGCGCGTCGCGCACCGTATCGTGCCCTGTAATCGGCCAAAACCGACGCGCGCAACCGGGTCGAATTCGCCTTGGCGTGGTGTGCCGCATCTAACTGCAAATCGCATACACACTTTGCGCTACCATGGTTATCCGACCCGCAGCTTTAACACAGGAATTACCTCATGAATCTCGACCGGGTACCCACCGGGCACGATGTGCCTAACGACTTTAACGTGATCATCGAAATCCCGATGCACGCGCCGCCCATCAAGTATGAAGTCAACAAGCAAACCGGTGCCATGTATGTGGATCGCTTCATGTCCACCGCCATGCACTACCCGTGCAACTACGGCTACATCCCGCGCACGCTTGCGGGCGACGGCGATCCCGTGGATGTGCTGGTGCTCTCACCCGTGCCGCTGATCACCGGCGTGGTGGTGCGTTGCCGTCCGGTCGGCATGCTGAAAATGGAAGACGACGCCGGCGACGATACCAAACTCATGGCAGTGCCGGTAGACAAACTCACGCCGTTGTACCGGTCCATCCAGAACACGCGCGATCTGCCCGAAGCCACCACCGCGCAGATCACGCATTTTTTCCAGCACTACAAAGATCTCGAACCCGGCAAGTGGGTCAAAGTCATTGGCTGGATGGGGCCGGAAGAAGCCAAAGCCGAAATCATGGCCGGCATCAAGCGCTACAAGAGCGCGAAGACCAAGCCGCGATTCTAGCAACACACCACAATAGCCCGAGCCGTTCGCTACTTGGGGCCACTGTCCTTGACGGTGAATTGTTCGAGCACATGCCGTGTCATGCCCAGCGCCAATTCATGCTCGCCCATAAACACGGTGGCGGCGCTTTCCTTGCGCAGCAGCGCCGCTTCTTCTTCACTGTGCGTGCGCACGACGATGCCTATGTCCGGGTTCAGTACGCGCGCGGTCTCCATCATCTGCCGCACGTGAAAGGTATCGGGGATGGCAATCACCAGCAGGCGCGCGCGCGCCACATGCGCCTGAATCAACACCGCTGGCTCGCTGGCGTTGCCGGACACGGCGGGTATGCCGCGCTTGCGCAATTCATCGACGATTTCGCGGTTTTCATCCGCCACCACATACGGCACGCCGCGCGCCGACAGCGCATCGCCTATACGCCGCCCGACGCGACCATAGCCCACCAGTACCACTTGCCCGGTCAGCAGTTTTTCGTCCACCGTCATCGGCAATTCGGCTAACGGATCGCTCGCGTGCTCCAGTGAGCGAGCCAGCCGGGAGCGCGCGCGTATCCACGTCTGCAGCGGCTCAATCGCCTGAAACAACAATGGATTCAGTGCGATAGAAATGATCGAGCCCGCAAGGATCAATTGCTGCCCTTGCTGCGGCAGCAGGCCGAGCGTGAGGCCCAGCCCGGCCAAAATAAACGAAAACTCGCCGATTTGACCGAGGCTCGCTGCGACCGTCAGCGCAGAATTCAGCGGATAGCGATAGAGCAGCACAATCCCGAACGCGACCAGCGGATTACCCAGCAGAATAATCGCAATCACGATCGCCACTTCCAGCGGCTGCTTAATCAGGATTTGCGGATCAAACAGCATGCCGACTGAGACGAAAAACAGCACCGAAAACGCGTCGCGCAACGGCAGGGACTGCTCGGCTGCGCGGTGGCTCAAGTCTGATTCTGCCATCACCACGCCGGCAAAAAACGCGCCCAGTGCAAACGACACGCCAAACAGCGCCGCCGAGCCGTAGGCAATACCCACCGCCACCGCGATCACGCACAGCGTAAACAACTCGCGTGAGCCTGTGCGCGCCACCTGCCACAGAAACCACGGAAAGAGTTTGCGCCCGACCACCAGCATGAGCACAATAAACAACGCCACTTGACCCAGTGTGCCAGCCAGCGTGATGAACACATTACTGTCTACTGCGCCGCTCGCCGGTTTGCCGCCCAGCCACCCGGACAGCGGCGGCAGCAGCACCAGCACCAGAATCATCGCCAAATCCTGAATCACTAGCCAACCGATAGCAATGTGGCCGTTGATGGATTGTTGCAAACCGTGGCTTTCCAGCGCACGCAGCACCACCACCGTGCTTGACACGGATAGCGACAGGCCAAACACCATGCCCGCGCCTAAGCCCCATCCCCACTGGAACGCCACGGCGACACCCAATAGCGTGGCCACCGTGATCTGGATCAGCGCACCAGGCACGGCAATGCGTCGCACGGTGAGCAAATCATTCAATGAAAAATGCAGCCCAATGCCGAACATCAGCAACATCACGCCGATTTCAGCGAGCTGACGGGCGAGTTCCAAATCGACAAAGTGCGTCGGCGTAGCCGGGCCGAGAATAATCCCCGCAGTGAGGTAGCCCACCAGCGCAGGCAGCTTGACGCGCAACGCGGCAAAACCCAGCACAAGCCCCAGCCCCAAACAGGCCGCTACGGTGGTAATCAGAGTGTTGTCGTGCGGCACATCGTTCTCACAAAGCAATCAAAAGAGGACATCAAAAATCTGGGGGGTCTGCCGCCGATAATCGCCTGACTCACCAAGGCCCGTCAAGGCATGCCAAAGCACAGGCACGCCAAAGCACAAACACGCCAAAGCGTCTCATGGCGCAGCATGCCCGCCGGGCTCGCGCGCCGCTATAATGTTGACGCGTACACGTGTGGCCTTGCGCCGCAACGCTTACAGGGAGCGCCCCATGAATTTAACGCTCGCCGTGTCAGTGTTTTGGTCACTTGCCCCCATCGCGGCGCTCGCCGGCGGATCGAACTACGGCATCACGCCCGGCACGATCAGTAATCCCGTCGGCAAAGTCAGCGAATGGCCAGTGCCCACGCCACGCTTTGCGCGTGACCCGGTGATTGCACCCGACGGCAGCATTTTCGTCACCGTGATGAGCGGCAACAACATGGCGCGCTTTGATCCTATTTAAAATCAATTAGTTACAGAAATACCCCCACGCCAGTGCGTGGCTACTTCGCCCCCAGCGCCAGCATCAACTGATTCAACCGTTTGACAAAGCCTGCCGGGTCTTCAAGCTGGCCGCCTTCGGCAAGCATGGATTGCTCGAACAGCACTTTCGCCAAGTCGGCAAATCGGTCTTCGTCCTGTTCATCGCGCAAGCGCACCACCAGCGGGTGATGTGGGTTGATTTCTAGGATGGGCTTGGCGGTCGGCACGTTTTGGCCAGCGGCTTTGAGCATGCGCTGAAAGTTGGCACCCATGTCGTGTTCGTCGGCCACCAGGCACGCCGGCGAGTCGGTCAAGCGCAGCGTCACACGCACCTCTTTCACCGTTTCGCCCAGCGCTTTTTTGATGCGCTCCAGCAGCGGCTTGGATTCGCCTTCTTCTTTTTCCTGTGCTTTTTTCTCGGCTTCGTCTTCGAGCTTGCCAAGTTCAAGGCGGCCTTTGGCCACAGATTGCAGCGGCTTTTTCTCGAATTCAGTGAGATGCTGCATCACCCACTCATCCACGCGATCGTGCATCAGCAGTACTTCCACGCCTTTTTTGCGGAACACTTCGAGATGCGGGCTGTTTTTCGCGGCGGCAAAGGTCTCGGCGGTAACGAAATAAATTTTCTCCTGCTCCGGCTTCATGCGCGCAATGTAATCGGCGAGCGCGACATCCTGTGCGTCGGTATCCGTATGCGTCGAGGCGAAGCGCAGTATTTTGGCAATGCGATCCTGGTTGCTATGGTCTTCAACCAAACCTTCCTTAATGACGCGACCAAATTCCTTCCAGAACGTGGCGAATTTCTCTTGGTTGTTTTCGGCGAGGTCTTCGATCATCGACAGCACGCGCTTGACGTTGGCGCCGCGCATTGCCTCAATATCTTTGGATTCCTGCAGTATTTCGCGCGACACATTCAGCGGCAAATCCGCCGAGTCAATCACGCCGCGCACGAAGCGCAGATACACCGGCAGCAGTTGCTCAGCATCGTCCATGATGAACACGCGGCGCACGTAGAGCTTGATGCCGCGCCGATGCTCGCGATCCCACAAATCAAACGGCGCGCGCGCCGGGATGTACAACAGTTGGGTAAATTCTTTGCGGCCCTCGACCTTGTTGTGCGAGTACATGAGCGGCGCTTCGAAGTCGTGCGCCACGTGTTTGTAAAACTCGTGGTACTGCTCTTCGGTAATGTCGTTTTTGGCGCGCGCCCATAGCGCACTGGCTTGATTGACGGTTTCGTCCTTGCCGGTGGTTTTGTAGACCGAATTGTCTTTGTCCCACTCTTCCACCTGCATCAGGATCGGCAGCGTGATGTGGTCGGAATACTTACGAATGATCGTGCGCAAGCGCATGCCGTTCGCCAGATCGCCTTCGTCTTCGCCTTCACGCAAGTGCAGCGTGACTTCGGTGCCGCGCGTGTCTTTGTCGACAGTTTCAAGCGTGTATTCACCGCCGCCGTCGGATTCCCAACGCGTCGCATTCCCCGCAGGCTGGCCCGCGCGGCGCGTCACCACACTCACTTTATCCGCCACCACAAACGCCGAATAAAAGCCCACGCCGAACTGGCCAATCAGGTTGGCATCTTTGGCTTGATCTCCGGTGAGCTTGTTGAAAAACTCGCGCGTGCCCGATTTTGCAATGGTGCCGATGTTGGCTACCACTTCGTCGCGTGACATGCCGATGCCGTTGTCGGCCACCGTCACCGTGCGTGCCTTGGGGTCGAAGGAAACACGGATTCTCAGTTCCGCATCGCTCTCCATCAACGCCTTGTCCGTCAGCGCCTCAAAGCGCAGCTTGTCCGCCGCATCCGATGCGTTGGATATCAGCTCGCGCAGAAAAATCTCCTTGTTGCTGTACAAGGAATGAATCATCAAATTCAGCAGTTGCTTAACTTCGGCCTGGAAGCCGTGGGTTTCTTTGGCAGCGGGATTGACAGTAGTTTCCATAGTGAATTCTCAATAAAATCAAATAGTTATGTACATAAACGCAGCGGCATTACACCAAGCAACGCGCCACACACGAAAGACCGTCTTAAAAATATTTGGGCGGCGCGCGCTTTTTCAAGCCCACGCCGCCCGATGCGGAATCCCGCAGTAACGCGTTGCTATTTTGCCGCAGCTTCTTTGGCGCGGGCCACCAGCAACACCACCGCGCCTACCGCCAGCACGCCTAAGCCCACCAGCGCGTTGCCACCGTGGTAAGTCAGGCTCGAATACAGCAGGTAGCCGCACATGGCCACAAAAATCGCCGGCAACACCGGATACAGCGGCACTTTGAACGGACGCGGCATGTTCGGCTCTTTGGCGCGCAGCACAAAGAGCGCGATGCCCACCAGCATGAAAAAGCCCCAAAACACCGGCAACGAATATTCCACCAGCCCTTTGAAACCCGCCTTTTGAATAGCGCCCAAGCCCACCAACGCCAACGCGATCACCCCCTGCACCACCATGGCATTGCGCGGTGTGCCGCTGGCGTCATGCCACTTGCCCAAAAAGCCCAGCAGTGGCCAGTCATGGCCCAGCGCGTAGTTCGAGCGCGCACCGACGATGATTGAGCCGTTCACTGATGTGAGTGCGGCAATGGCGATCATCACGGAAATGAGTTTTTCACCGCCGCTACCCCACACCGCTTTGAGCAAATCAGCAGCCACCGCATCGGAGCGCGACAGCGCGTAATAACCCAGACCTTTCAAATACGCTAGGTTCACCAGCACGTAGAGCAACGCGACCAGCGTGATCGATACCAGCAGAGCCAGCACCATATTCTTGTCGCGATTGCGCACTTCTGCGGAGATATACGCTGCATCGTTCCAGCCACCGTAGGTAAACAACACGAACAGCAGCGCCGTACCAAGCCCAGCCCCCATGTACCACGGACCAGAGCTGGCAGCGCCCGCCGCAACCACAGGCGCTGCGGGCGGCGTGGGTGCCAAAAACAAACCTGCCACCACGATCAACACCAACCCGCCGACTTCCAGCACGGTGAAAATATTTTGCGTAATCTTGCCTTCCTGAATGCCGCGGTAGTTCACCATGGTCAGCACAAACACCACGACTGCTGCCCAAATCGCTGAGGAATATTCACCGAGATTGATGACGCGTGACATGTAATCGCCAAATAAATAGGCGAACACAGCGATGCTGCCCGCCACAATCACCGTCATGCGCGCCCAGCCATACAGGAACGCCAGCGAGCGCCCATAAGCGCGCTGCAAAAAGTGATACTCGCCGCCCGCCGACGGAAATGCCGTCGCCAGCTCTGCGTAACTCAACGCGCCGATGATCGAAAACACGCCACCGGCGATCCACATCCACACCAGCGACGATTCGCCCGCCGCACCCGCGACGATGGACGACGTGCCAAATATGCCCGCGCCGACAATCAAGCCGACGATCATGGTGATCGCATCAAACAGCGATAACGTCTGCCCCGGCTGGGCTGTTGTGCTGACGGCGGTGGCGTTGCTCATGTTATTTGCCATCCGGTTCGTCTTGCGCACGCACCATTGCGCCACGTTTCACCCATTTGGCCGTCCACGTGGCCTGACGCGACGTAGCGCCATCGCCGATGCGCACAGTGCCGGTGATGGCATCGCCCGCGAGCTGGCCCTGGAACTCATGGCGATCAATCTTTTGCCCGCCTTTGCTGGTGAGCGAAAACCGCACCTGCTCTCCCACCATTTTGCCGCGTATTTCCGCCCGTGCGCCGCCGGCAGAGGCACCGCCATCAATGTTCTGGAAGAATTGCTCCATATCAAATTCATACGGCACATCCTTGCCGCCCACGCTGATGGTCGATTGCCACTTGCCCGCCACCAACGCCGGCACAGTCCAGCCAAAAATGTAGCTGATGCCTGCGTTGCCGACTTTTTTTTCCGGCACCACCAGTGTTTTTTGTTCGTCCGGGTACCAGTCGCCCATGCTGTAGTCGTGCGCCACCACGCGTGTGCCGGGTTTGAGTTTGAGGATTTTCGAGCGCAGCTTGAGATTCATTTCCGGCAGCAGGTACGTAGACACCACGGTAGCACCGGTCAGCTCGGTTTCGAACAGGTTTTGCTCGCGAAACGTCACGCGGTCGGTGACCCCTTCCTTGCGTGCGTTTTCGTTCGCCACTTTCAGCAAATAGGTGTCGAGATCCACGCCCAGCGCCTTTGCGCCGTATTTCTTCGCCGCGGTGATGACAAAACGCCCGTCGCCCGAACCCAGATCAATCAGGTAATCGGATTGATTCATCTTGGCCATGATGAGCATTTCATCCACAGTCAATTGCGGCGTAGGCACATAGACCACGTCGCCCACGCCGGTTTGCGCCTGCACTTGCGCCGTCGTCAACAACAGTGCTGCGCAAAAAATTGAAACTCTCTGCTTCAACGTTCCTATGGCCACTCTCATTGCCACTCTCATTGCCGCTCTCATTACTACTCCTTGGTAAATAATCCTGATCCGAACGACTGACTACCCGCCGTTTCAATGTCCATGCTGCCGCGCGCAATGCGTGTCGCGCGCCATTTTGCGAGACCCAACGACCGTGCCGGGCTCGCCGGGGCTGCTATGGTAACAGCGCTGCCGGTGATGGTGTTGCCGCTTAAACGCCCAGTGAATTCATGCACGGTATCGCCTTCTCCGCGCACGAAAAAACGAATGGTGTCACCGCTGATTTCGAGCTGGTCGAGCGTCGTTTCGCGACCGGCCACGCGGCCTTTGCCGGTGAGCTTTTGAAATTTCTGCTCAAACGCTGCGTCCATATTCACCTCGGCTCCGGTGACCTCCAACCACTGCCACGACCAAATACCCGAAAAATCGGCTGGCACCACCCACATCAAAATCGTGCTCGACGGCGGCCCGTAGGGCTTGCCCGGTACTGGCACCACAAGCTTGGCATCCGGCGTCCAATTACCCATATCGAAATCGTGCGACACCACGCGCGTGCCCGGCTGCAGCTTCAATAGCGAAGGCCGCAAGCGCGCATTAACCGACTCGCTCATGTACATGGTAATCACCGTCGCCTTGCTCAAATCAGCAAAGAAAAGATCGTCCGACACGAACGACACGCGATCCTGCACGCCTTCGCGCTGCGCATTGCGCGCAGCAGTGCTCACAAGACTGGGATTGATCTCAAAGCCTGTGCCGCGCGCCCCCAACTGTTTGGCCGCCGTAATGACAATGCGCCCGTCGCCCGAACCCAAATCCATCACATAATCGTTCGCCCCTACGCGGCTGATTTTCAGCATGGCATCGATCACATTTTGCGGCGTGGTCACATACGGCGCATCGGCAGCGCGCGCGCTAGGCATTGCGGCAAGCCATAGCGCCGACACAAAAAAACCAATAAAAACAATGAGATACCGAAACATTGTCTGGATCAGGGCCGTGCCCGTTCGGCACGCCACGCATGCCGTGTTTGCGCCGAACCGACGCCGCGGCGGAATTCGCCGGACATCACGCCATCGCGCACGGTGCCTTCGAAATACAGGTTCGCCTCGTGCTCGCGGTCGGTGTTGTCGACCAGCACAAAGCTCACTTTGTCGCCGCGCAGCGACGGTTGCCAGATGCCGCCGGGCGGACGATCCGCCACGCGCACCACGCCGTCGATTTCCTGATATTTTTGCCGCAGATCAAGATCCCACGTTTGCGCACCAGCGGGCAACGGCAATTGCAAACGCCAGCGGCCATCCACCTTGGCGGGCACCACCCACAGCATGGCGTTTTTGCGGATGGTGACTTTGGCGTCGGGCTTCCAGTCGCCCAAATCAAAATCATGCGCCACGATACGCGTGCCGGGCTTCAAGCTCAGCAGCACCGGACGCAAGCGCATATTCACGCCCGGCAACAGATACAGGGTGATGACCGTCGCGCGCGACAAATCGGTTTTAAACAAATCCTGCCGGATGAACTGCACGCGCTCGGCCACGCCTGCGGCTTGCGCAGCGGCGTCGCTTTGATAAATCAGATTTTCATCGAGATCGACGCCCACGCCACGCGCGCCAAATTTGGCCGCTGCGGTAATCAAAATGCGCCCGTCACCAGAACCCAGATCGAGCACGAAGTCGTCTTTCTTGACATCTGCCAGCCGCAGCATTTCATCCACCACCACTTGCGGCGACGGCACAAACGGCACTTCGTACGGCCATTGCGCGTGGGCCCACGGGCCGCTAAGCGCTAGGCACAAGGCCGCAATGAATTTAATTTTTTTCAATGAAATCATATCGTTACCATAATCCCTACATCAAAGCGCAGCCGCGCTGCGACGCGCGCGCCACGGTTGTTCGCTGGTTTTCGGGCCGTAACCATAGCGTACTACGCCTTCCATCACGTCGCCGCGCGCCACGCCTTCAAAGCGATAACTTACCATCGACGTTTCCATGGGTAGACGGAATGTACGGCGTGGGCACGTCCAGCGTGGCGGCGCTTGTAACGCTCGCAGCGCCGATGCACAGCACCCCCAGCAACAGCCCGCGTATCAACCGCAGCAACGCAACTACCTCGCCATCACGCCGGGGTTAAGGTCGGTGAACCGCGCATCCCGCAGCTCGGTGCGTGTGGCGTCCCACCCCTGCGCCGCACCCGCGACGCGCATGTCGCCGCTGATGGCGTTGTTGATGACTTTGCCGCTGAATTCGTGCAGGCCTTTTTCCAGCGCCGCCTCGAAGGTAACCTGGTCGCCGGTGAGTACCGCTTTGTCGATGTTCACCTTACGCCCGCCCGCGCTCAGCGTGCCGGTAATTTTCTGGAACACCTGCTCCAGTTGCAACTCATACGCGCCCGCTGGCCCCTGCCACACCCACTTGCCCGCCACGCGCGTGGGTACCACCCAAAACATCACCTTGCTTTTTTGATCGCGCCCCACGGGCTTGCCCGGCGCGTCCATCATTAGCTCCAAATCCGGTATCCACTCGCCAAAGCCATAGTCGTGCGACACCAGCCGCGTGCCGGGCTTCAATCCCAGTATGCGCGGACGCACCATCAAGTTGACTTCCGGCAGCAGGTAAATCGTCAACACATCCGCCTTCGACAAATCCGTTTCGTGCAGGTCTTGCTCATAAAACACCGCGCGATTCGCCACGCCCATTTTCGCCGCGTTGCGATTACTCAGGGTCACCAGACTTTTGTTCAGATCAACCCCAAAGCCGCGCGCACCGTAGCGTTTGGCTGCGGTAATAATCATGCGACCATCGCCGGATCCCAAGTCAACAAGGAAATCCTTGCCGCTGATCTTGGCGATTTCCAGCATTTTGTCGACCACCACTTGCGGCGTTTGCACATACGGCGTGTCACCGTAATCCTGCGCCACCGCCGCTGCCGACATCAATGTCACCAGCACACCGCTTATCATCGCTAACCAAACACGCATTATTGAGCCTTTTCTGATTGTGCAACAATAGAAGGCGTCACTACCGCGCCTTGCACGCCTTTTACGTTTCGCTCGGCGTTTCGCTCAGCGTTTCGCTCGGCATTTCGCTCGGCGTTCCAGTCATAACGACCTTGGGTGCGGTTGCCCGACAAACTGCCGGCGCCATCCAGCCGGTTGCCGTCCACCTTGCCTTTGAATTCGTGCTTCACCGGCCCCGTACCGAAGTCCGCTGTGAAATTAAAACTCAACTCGGCACCATTCAATTTCACGTTTTGCAGCGGCGTGTTGCGGCCATTGACCGTGGCATTGCCGGTAACCACCTGAAAGGTTTGGTTTAATGTGACCGCGTACGCCACCGGTTTCACGCCCTTGCCGCCCGCTGGCAGCTCCCAGCGCCACGCACCCGCCACTTTGGCTGGCACCACCCAGAAATAGACTTCGCTGTCGCCACCCGCGCCAGCGTATTTTTCTTCCGAGCGCACTTGCGCATAGCCGTCGGGCTTCCAGTCGTCCATGGAAAAATCATGCGACACAATGCGCGTGCCAGGCTTCAGGTCGAGTAATTTCGGGCGCAATTCCAGATTCACGCGCGGCAGCAAATACAGGCTGATTACCGTGGCTTGCGTCAAATCAGTCTGAAACAAATCGCGTTGATAAAAAGCCGCTTTGTCGGTGACGCCATTTTTTTGTGCGTTCTCAACGGCCTCGGCAACGCGCGTGGGATTGATGTCCACGCCAAAGCCGCGCGCGCCCAATTTTTTTGCTGCCGTCACCACGATGCGCCCGTCACCCGAACCAAGATCGATCAAGTAATCACTGCCGCTGACCCGTGCGATTTGCAGCATTTTCGCCACCACATCATGCGGCGTCGGCACGTACGGCACGCGTGGCTCTTGCGCGAACGCCAGCGCACTGACGTGCCCCAGCACAACCGTCAACATCCGCACCCATACCCAACCCCACACCCAAACACGCCACTTGCGCATGCGCTTTCTCCTTGGTCAGCGGCCCCACCGCGAACGCTACAGCTATGATAAATTGGCCGCCGCATTATACTCGACACCTTACTGCCGCCCGCCCACGTTCCCCCACGTTCCCCCACCTTCACCCGCGTTCCAGCCCCGCTCTCATGCCCGCCATACCTGCGTTACTGCTGCAAACCGTCATTTTCATTTCGGGCGGTGCCATTCTCGCGCTGGAATTACTGGCGTCGCGCATCATGACGCCCTACTTCGGCGTTAGCCTTTACATTTGGACAGGCATTCTGTCGATCACGCTGATTGCGCTGGCCATTGGCTATTGGACAGGTGGCAAGCTGGCGAATTCCCCGCGCTTCAAAACGGCTGCCTTGCTGGAACTGTATTGCGCACTCCCTGCGCTGGCATCGCTGTGTATCTTTGCAGCCTGCTTGATTTATCCCTCGACCTTCGCGGATCTGGCGGGCTGGAGCCTCGTCGGCGGCGCATTTGTGGCCTGCTGGGTATTGCTGGCAGCGCCGCTGATGACCACCTCGGCCATGAACCCGCTGCTGGTGGCGATCTTGGCGGCGTCGGCCAAGCGGGGCGATGGCGACGGCGGATCGGGACACGTATTTTTTGTCAGCACTGTCGGATCGGTGGCCGGCGTGCTGGTGACCGCGTTCGGACTCATACCCTACGTCAGCAATTACGATGCGGTGCTGATTATCGCGGCAGTACTGGCGGCACTGAGCGTGACGATGGCCTTGATGGCCGCCAAAGCGCTGCGACGCGCCACGCCCATACTGGCACTGGCGGTGGTGAGCCTGTTGTTGTCGTTGATGCTGCTGTGGCAGGCCGACGCGTATACCGGGCGTGCCAGTGCCATCACGTATCACGATAAGGCTTGGCGCGTTGAAGCGTCGTACCGCTCACTGTTCGGCACCGTCAAAATCATCAAGCAGGAACCCGATGCCAATGGCAGCTTCAAGCGCCTGTATTTTCAGGACGGGCTCACACAAAACGGCATCGAATCCAGCGGTCGTTCCAGTTCGTTTTACACCTACGCGCTGGAAGCGCTGGCGATGGCGTATCGCCCCGATGCGCGCCATGCGCTGGCGCTGGGCTTGGGCGCAGGCATGACGCCAGCGCGACTGGCGGCGCGTGGAATTCAAACCGAGATTGTCGAAATTGACCCGGCGTCGCTACAGGCCGCGCGCCGCTTTTTCGCGCTGGACGAACAAAAAACCCGCGTCTATCAAACCGACGCACGCACCTTTGTGCATGCCTGCCCGCGCGCCTATGACGTGGTGGTCGTGGATTTGTTTCACGGCGATGGCACGCCGGATTATCTGATCACGCGGGATTTTTTTCGCGACCTGCGGCGCTGCCTGGGCAAGGACGGCATAGCCGTATTCAACACCTTCGCCGATTTGCACAACCCCGTGAGCTACGCCCATTTGCTGACCACGCTGCGCAGCGAACTGCCGCACCTAGCGCTGTACCGGCCCGCGAGCGTGGGCGCAACCCACACCAACAGTTTTATCGTGGCCAGTGCTGCAGCGCTGCGCGCGCCCGCGCGCGTAACGCTCGACTACGTGCCCCCCGCACACGAAAGCACGCTGTGGGACATGCTGGCAACGCCTATGCCGCTGGCTGACACCTTGTTTGCCGGCGGAAAAATCGTCACCGACGCACACAACCACGCGGCGCTCGATCTGGCGTATGTGCAAAGTGTTTATCGGCAGTCGGTGATCGGCGCAACGCCGCCTGCCTTTTTGCTCAATTAGATTCTTTAACTAATTGATTTTATTGGTTATCTCGCAACCTCACGCGCGCCGCAAATAGGCCAGCATGTCATGCCCGCGCCCGGCGACGCGTGCGGGCAAATTGAGCAGTTCTGCGGCGATTTTGCCGAGCCTGTACGTCACACCGCTCACGTCACCCTTTTCATGGAATTTCACGCGCGCGGTGTCGATGCGCTCGACGTGAAATCCGGCATTTTTTGCCAGCAGGCTGAGGGAGACTGGGTTGAAAAAGCTAATGTGGCCACCGTCTTTTTCGATGTGAAAATAATCCCAGCGCGCGCCCATCGCGGCCACGGTCCAGCTCGCCGCGTTGCCGGTGCTAATGAGCAGCAAGCCGCCGGGCTTGAGGATGCGGCGGCATTCCTGCAGCAGCGGCATCGGCTCGCGCAAGTGCTCGACCACTTCAAACAGCGACGCAGCGTCGAAAGTGGCGTCATCAAAGCGTTGTTCTTCCAGCAGGCCGGTGCGCACGTTCAGACCCAGCGCGCGTGCGGCGGCCGCGATGTCCGGTGCGGGCTCGACACCTTCAGCGGTGTAGCCCGCCTCACCGGCGTAGCCGACGAATTGGCCGCGCGAGCAACCGATGTCTACCAGCCGCGTTTGTGCAGGCCGCTTGCCGAGCAAGCGCGTGGCGGTTTGCAAGCGGCGGTGGGCGACAGTGCGCCGCCGCGCCACCTCACGCGCGGGCGGCTGGTTGAAGCCAGGCGCGTTGAAGGCTTGCATGGTTTCGCTGTAGCGCGTTTCATCGACAGCGCTCAACAACTGCCCGCAGCCGCTGCAACGGCGTAGCGGGCCTTCGGGCAGCAGGTAATCTGTGGTGACAATAGACTTGGTGCAGCCTACAGGGCAGGCAGTAACGTAACTCATTGTTTTCATTGCATGTGCCAATAGGGTCTACCATTGAACTTGTGGATAACACCTCTCAGTCAAAAGCGTAACATTTTTACCTGACGGGAGTGTGGCTCTTGGGGTCTGCAAGTTTTGCAACAAACGCCGCTGGGCACTGAAGTGCCACCCTCGTCACTCACATCAATCCAAAACGCCTGCCGGGATAGTGCCGATCACACGTTGATTGTGGCTCTGAAAGTAGATTTCGCTCAGGCGTCACCGATGATCACAAACCGGAGACAGACCACGGATTTCAGTGATCTACGAACGGCTGCTGATGGCCGATTCCCGACATTAACCGTCAGATAGATTCACCGCGGTAAAAATAAAACTACCCACCCGCCTGCACCTTCGCCTCTTTCACCACTTTGATCCATTTCGCCACATCGCGTTTCACCACGGCTTGAAACACCTCCGGCCCGCTGTCGGCGATTTCAAAACCCTCGGCCACCAGCCGTTCCTTCAATTCAGGCAACTTCGTGGCTTTGCGAATTTCACTGTTCCAGCGCTCGACGATTTGTTTGGGCAAGTCTTTGGGCCCAAAGACGCCGTACCACAGCGTTACGTCGTAGCCCGGCACGCCAGCCTCGGCAACCGTCGGTGTGTCGGGCAAGGCGAACGACCGCTTGAGGGTCGTGACGGCGATGCCGCGCAAGCGCTTCGCGCGCACCAGCGGTATCGTCGCCGGTGCGCTGCCAAAAATCAGTTGTATCTGCCCGCCCAGCAAGTCATTCAGCGCCGGGCCGGTGCCTTTGTACGGCACGTGCGTCATGCGCGTTGCGGCCAGCATGTCGAACAACTCACCCGCCAAATGCGCAATGCCGCCGATACCCGACGAGCCGTAGTTCAGCGCGCCCGGCTTGGCCTTGGCATACGCCAGCAGTTCCTTGACGTTTTGTGCGGCGACCCCCGGATGCAGCGCCACCACAAACGCGGTATCCCCAATCAAGCCCATGGGCAAAATGTCGTTCACGGCGTCATAGGGCAACTTGTAGATCGCCGCATTGGTCGCGTAGCTGCCTGACATCATGATGGTGGTGTAGCCATCCGGCGCAGCGCGCACGGCGGTCTCAACGCCCATAGTACCGCCCGCACCGGAACGGTTATCCACGATCACCGGCTGGCGAAAGGCCTCATTCAATTTTTGCGCGAGCAGCCGCGCGACGATATCGGTGCCGCCGCCCGGTGCAAACGGCACCAGCAATCGCACCGGCTTGGTGGGAAACGCCGGTTGTGCGTGCGCGCATGGTGCCGCCAATAACGTGGGTGCCAGCGCAGCAACTGCTGCCATCGGCCAAAGCAGATTAAACATAATTTCCTTATAAATCAATTAGTTATATTACTTTTCTATCAGTGCGTCCCACGCTTACGCGGCGGCCTTAGCTTCACGTGACGGCATGAGCAAGTCGATCAACTCGCGCGCCGAATGCCGCTCGATATCCAGCGCCAGGGCCGCGATGCGATCGACCGGCAACTGGGGGCTGTTACCGGCGAACTTGCGGCTCACTGCCGCCGCATCCATGGGTGCCGCCAGCGATCCGGTGGGGTCAAGAATATCCACGCGCATCCAGTCATTGTTCACCTTCGCCGCCACCCAACCAGCGAAATGCACCGGATAGAGTTTGTCGAGCGCGGGGTCGTCCACCAGTTCCAGTTGCTGCGCGATTTTGCCCAGTGCAGCGTCGTTCATTTTGGCGTCGCTGAATTGCGCGGGCAGCACCTGCCCATCCGCGAGCGCCGCCGCCAGACAATAGCGCAAGCTCATTTGCGCATTCAGCGCGGTGCTGGGCGCGTAGTCAAAACCGCATTGCACATCGACTACCTTGCTCATGCCCACCTGCACCGGGCGCGCCGCATCCCACGCATTGCCTAAGCGCTGACGTAATTGCAGCGCGGCGTCGATATACGCATGCGTGCTGCCGCAGCAGGAATACGGTTTGATCGACACCGCATCGAGGTGATACACCTTGCCCAAGTCGTGCGTCAGCGGCGCTACGTTGGATTGATCCGAAAAGGCTTTCAGAAAGCCGCCGTCAGCGGTTTCGTAAATTTGCGTGGGGCCGGTGAATCCCCCCGCAGCAAGCTCCGCCGCCAGCACGCCCGAATGCGCCGCTTTGCCCGCATGCAGGCGTTTGCTCATGGTGCCATCCGCGTTGAACGCCCACAAACCCGCGCCCTGTGTGCCCGCCAACCCCAACGCCCACGCGGTGCGTTCCGCATCCAAGCCCAACAACACCGCCGCCGCTGCCGCCGCGCCAAACGGCCCGCACGCGCCGGTCAAATGCCAGCCGCGCAAGCGCGCCGCAGAAGGCTCCAGCGCAAGGCTCGAACGGATCATCACTTCGTAACCCGCCGCGATGGCCGTCACCAGCCGCTCGCCCGAGACGCCCTGTTCTTCCGCCAGCGCCAGCGCCGCTGGTATCACCACAGCGCCCGGATGCAGCTTGGCGTTGTGGTAATCATCCAACTCAAAAGCATGCGCGGACGTGCCGTTGACCATGGCCGCATCTGCGGCGCGCAGCGCAGGCTGCGTGTCGTTCCACACACGCGATCGCCCCTTGCCGCCGCTGGCTTGCGCCCATTTCAGCAGCGCCTGCGTCCATGGCGTTTGATAGCCGTAGACGCCGCAGCCCACGGTATCCAGCAACGCCAGGCGCACCACGGTTTTGGTGCGCGCCGGTAAATCGCGGTATTGCAGATGGGCGATCCAGCGGGCCAGTTGCAGGGTTGCACCCTGGCCTAATTTATTGTCGTTTGCCACAGCGTACCTTCCTTCTCGTGTAAATGTAACTAATTGATTTATATGACTTTTATAGATATATCCCAAATCGAACTACGCCGTCAATCCGTCTTCAAGCCGATTTTTTGCACCAGCTTCATCCATTTATCCACGTCGGCGGTCATGAACGCGGTGAGTTGTTCCGGCGTGCCTCCCACGATCTCCAGACCCAACCCCTGCAGCCGCTCACGCACCTCACGGATGGCAACAATTTTTGCCAGCTCCGTGCTCAACCGCCCCACGACGGCCGCCGCCGTGCCCGCCGGTGCCAGCACCGCATACAAAGCGCCCACGTCGTAGCCGGGGTAGCCAGACTCTGCCACCGTCGGCACCTCCGGCAATGCGCCCACGCGTTTTGCTGACGACACCGCGATGACGCGCAAGCGGCCTGAGCGGATGTGCGGCATGCTGGCCGGCGCGCCGATGAAGGTCATTTCGATTTGCCCGCCGATCACATCGTTCAACGCGGGGCCGCCGCCTTTGTAGGGCACGTGAACAATATCGATGCCCGACATGATTTTCAGCAGCTCGCCCGACAAGTGCATGGGCCCGCCCGCGCCGGACGAGGCAAAATTGATTTGTCCCGGTTTGGCCTTCGCCAGCGCCACCAGTTCCTTGACGCTACGCACCGGCAGTGCCGGGTTCACCACCAGCGTTTGCGCGCCGGTGGCGATCATTGATGCTGGCGCGAAATCGCGCACCGGGTGATACGGCAGCGATTTGGGATGCAGCGCCGGGTTCATGGTGTGCCCCGCGCTGATGTAAGCCAGCGTGTGTCCGTCGGGTGCGGCCTTGGCCACATAATCGCTGGCGACGATACCGTCAGCACCCGGACGATTTTCCACAATGAACGACTGCCCCATCGCCTCGGTCAGCCGCTGCGCGATGAGCCGCGCCGAGACATCCACCGCGCCGCCCGCTGAATAGCCAACCTGCAAGCGCACCAGTCGCGAAGGGTATTTGGCCGCGTCGGCAGCCGTTGCGGATGGCGCGCGCGTCTGTGCCGACGCGGTGCCCGCTGCCGCCAAGCCGCCTGCCGCCAACACCCAAATACCGACTGTGATTTTGTGATTCATGGATTGCCTCCGTAACGGCTACCGGTGTCGCCGTAACTGGTTTTGATCGTATCAGATCGCCCGCGTCGTTGTCGGCGTTGCGCAGACTGGAAACGATTGACAGGCGCTGCTGCTTACCGCTATATGCTGGGGCCAATTGCTTGTGTCACCCTGCTTGCGTCACCCACGGAAATCAACCATGCCCATACAAGTCAAACCCACGGGAGCTGCGCTCGGCGCAGAAATCATCGGTGCCGATCTCACGCAGCCGCTCAGCGCTGCCGATTTCGCGATCATCCGCGCGGCGTTTTATGAACACGAAGTGCTCTACTTTCGCGGACGTGAATTAAGCGATGAAGATCACATCCGCTTCAGCGCGCACTTTGGCGAACTGCGCAAGCTAAAGATCACCAAACAGTTGCATGCCGAACATCCGGAAATTTTTGTCGTTTCCAACATTCAAAAAAACGGCCAGTACATCGGCAGCTACGATGCGGGGATTTTCTGGCACACCGACGGTGCCTATCTCGCCAACCCACATGCCGTATCGGCCTTGCGTGCGCTGGAAGTGCCCGCACAAAATGGCCGTGTACTGGGCGACACCAACTTCGCCAGCACCTCGGCTGCCTACAACGCCTTGTCGCACGCCATGAAAAAGCGGCTTGACGGCCTGATGGCCGTGCAAAGCATCATGCTGCGCCTCGCCAAAACCGTCGATTCCGGCATCAAAAAAGATTACAACGACGCCATCAAGTCAGATCCCGAAGCCACCCATCCGGTCGTGCGTGTGCATCCGGTCAACGGTCGCAAGTGCCTGTATGTGACCGAGGGTTACACCTCGCACATCATCGGCATGCCCGCCGACGAAAGCCGCGATCTGCTTAAGGAACTCACGGCACATTGCATCAAGCCCGAATTCACCTGGCAGCACAACTGGCGCAAACACGATCTGGTCATGTGGGACGACTGCACCACGCAACACAAAGCCACCTTTGACTACCCGGCCGCACTGCCGCGGCTGATGCACCGCACGACAGTGGTTGCCGCGTAATGGCGCGCGCAGCGCAGCGGTCTGCGCGATGCTGGCCCCCATGAACCCGTCCGCCAACACGCCCATCCACCCGCTGCTGGCGAAGGTGGTCGCCGTTAAACCCGACGAAGCGCGCGCGCTGCTGTGGTCGTTCGCCTATTTCTTTTGCCTGCTGGCGGGCTACTACGTGCTGCGCCCGGTGCGCGACGAAATGGGCTTGGCCAGCGGCATCAAAAATCTGCCGTGGCTTTTTACGGCGACGTTTTTTGTCATGCTCGCCGTGGTGCCCATTTACGGCGCGCTGGTGGCGCGGCTGCCGCGGCAGCGCTTTATTCCGCTGGTGTATCACTTCTTCGTCGTCAACATTGTCGTGTTTTGGGTGCTGTTGACGCAGGGTATTGCGCTCAGCGTGACCGCGCAGGTGTTTTTTGTGTGGATCAGTGTGTTCAACCTGTTCGCAGTGTCGGTGTTCTGGTCATTCATGGCCGATCTTTACGATGCCGAGCGCGGCAAGCGCCTGTTCGGCTTTATCGCGGCCGGCGGGTCGGCAGGCGCTTTACTCGGGCCGGTCATCGCCACCACACTCGCAATACCCATTGGCCGCGCCAATTTGTTGATCTTCGCCGCCTTGCTGTTGGAGGGCGCGGTGTTTTGCGCCATGCGCCTAGAAACCGCAGCAGCCGCGTTCAAAACCTCACAAGCCGCTGGTACCGCCGCTGCCGCCGCTGACAAGGCCAAGCCCGAGGCTGCCCTTGGCGGGAGTTGGATCGCGGGCTTGGCGATGATCGTGCGCTCGCCGTATCTTGCGGGTATCGCAGCTTGGGTTGCGCTGCTGTCGCTGGCCGGCACGTTTTTGTATTTTCAGCAGGTGAACATTGTTTCGGCCCTGAGCAAAAATGCCGACCAACGCACCGCCATCTTCGCGCAAATTGATTTGGCCGTGAGTCTGCTCACCATCGCGGTGCAATTTCTCGCCACCGGCAAACTCATCAAACGCTTCGGTGCGGGGCCAGCGGCGGCGTTTCTACCCTTCGTATTCGCCTTGGGGTTTGTCGCGTTGTGGGCAACGCCTATGCTATGGGTGGTGATTGCCTTTCAGGCGATGCAACGCGCGGCGAATTTTGCGATATCCAATCCCGCGCGTGAAGTGTTGTTCACCGTGGTGGATCGCGAAGAAAAATACAAAGCGAAAAACGTCATCGACAACGTAGTGTTTCGCGGCAGCGACGCCTTGTTCAGTTGGCTGTTCACAGCGCTGCGCGGGGCTGGCTTGGAACTGGGTGCGATTGCACTGGCCACCGTGCCGGTGACAGCAATTTGGCTAACGCTGGCGTTGGCACTGGGGCGCATGCAGGAACAGCGCGCAGGCGTACCGGGGCCGGCACCTGACGAAAAATTATAACTAATTGATTTTATTGAGTATTTTATGAACCCTATCGCATTCAGTCACAGCCAAAGCCATAGCGCAGCGCGCCGCAAGGTACTCGCCCTCGGTGCGAGCTTTGCTGCGTGGGCGAATATTCCCACGGCGCTTGCGCAACCGGCCCCTGTGCTGACGCGCGCGATACCACACAGCGGCGAAAAGCTGCCGGTGATCGGCCTCGGCACCGCGATTATTTTTGACATCGGCAGCGACAGCGACAAGCGCGCCGAGCGCACCAAGGTCATTCACACGCTGCTCGACGGCGGCGCGCGCATGATCGACACCGCGCCCTCGTACGGCACGGCCGAATCCGTGGTCGGCGATCTTCTGGCGGCCATGAAGGTGCGCGACAAAGTGTTCCTCGCCACCAAGGTGCGCGCCAGCAGCAACGAAGCCTTGCTCGCGCAAATGAAAGAATCGCAAAAACGTCTGCACGCCACCAAAATTGACCTGATGCAAATGCACAACGTCGGCTTTAACGAACGCAAACAATTTGCCTCGCAACTCGCGGTGCTGCGCGAATGGAAAAAAGAAGGCGTGTTCCGCTACATTGGCATTACGCACTCACAGGATCAGGCCGGTGCCAACGAACGCTTGATTGAAATATTGCGCGGCGAGAAGCCCGATTTCATTCAGGTCAATTATTCCATGGCCGAACGCAGTGTCGAAGACAAGCTGCTGGCGGTTGCTGCGGAAACCGGCGTTGCCGTGCTGTGTAACCTGCCGTTTGCGCGGGGCGCGTTATTTCGTGCCGTGCAAGGCAAAGCCGTACCGGACTGGGCCAAAGCCGAAATCGACGCACCCACCTGGGGACAGTTTTTCCTGAAATACCTGCTGGCGCAAGAAGCCATCAACGCAGTGTTGCCGGGCACCGACAAACCCGAATACATGACCGATAACCTCAACGCTGCACGCACACGGCTGCCCAATGCTGCGCAACGCCGACGTATGGTGGAGCTGATTGGATCGGTGTAGCGAATCGGTTTAGCGAATCGGTGTGGCGAATCGGTTTAGCGAATCGTGATTTCCACGCGGCGGTTTTTGGGTTCCGCCGTTTCGTCGGGCGTTTTCACCAGCAAATCGGACTCACCGCTAGAGGTAACCGTGAGATCGATCACGCTCAGCTTGGCGGCGGCGATGAAATCGGCCACCAGCCGCGCCCGCTCCAACCCCAAGCGTTCGTTCGACTCGGACGTGCCCAACGTGTCGGTGTGCCCCACGATCGATATATCCGCCGCAGGGCGGCGCAACACCGCTTCCAAGAATTGCGTAATTTGCGCCTTGGATTCCGCCGTCAGCGTGGTGCTGGTATCCGCGAAAAACCACACAAAAGTCACCGGCAACGCCGGGCGCGCCGCCAGCACGGCGCGAAAATCAGCATCCAGTTTGGCCGGCTCCACACGGTACGGTGGCGATGTCCCGTCGAGCGTAGCGCCTTCGCCCGCGCGATGGACCATGACTTGTCCGCCAGCGCCGCTTACGGTGATGGTGCCCGTAGAACCATCCGCATTGTCCAGCAACACCGCGTAAGAACGAGGCTGGGGCGGCGGCGGCGTAGCACAGCCACTCAACAGCATTACGCACAGGCCCACCGACGTGGCCGCACGCGCCAACAGCAATGCAGGCTGCCGTCGCATCATGTGACCTATTGCGACTCGACTTTAACCAGGAAGTTGGTGCCGCGCACGCCGATGGTGCCGGTGGGCGTTTTCAACGACACAGCGTCGGGCTTGAGCTTGGCGATCACACCCGACACCACGTTGAGCGTGCCTTTGCTCATGCTCGCGGCAAATTTCAAATCGCCTTTCGCGGGCGCATACAGATATTCGTCCACGGTGAGTTCGGTGTCGGGGCCAAACGACATCACCTGATTGTCCTTGAACGTCACGCCCATGCTGCCCTTCGCGCCCGTTTTCAACACGCTGTTCAGGCGTATCGGCGTGCCGGGCACGGCCTTAACTGCTTTGCCGCCATCGGTCACTGTCGCATCACCGGTTACGGTTTTGACAAACCCAATGGCCTCCTGCGCCATCGCCGGTGTGCTCACCGCCGCCATCGCCAACAACGCGCTCAGTATCCATTTTTTCGCGAATTTCATGCCTGCCTCCGTTGATAAAAAACCCTGCACTTCGAACACTGCAAACACATCGAACACATCGAACACATCGAACATTTACCTGAACCTGCTGACCGTGTTCCGCGCGCATGTCGCGCAAACATCTAAAGCGTCTAGCGTAGGGTGATTTCCACCCGACGATTTCTCGCCTCGGCAACGTTATCCGGCGTCTTCACCAGCAAATTGCGTTCGCCATGCGATTCAATCGCCATGTGCGCCACCGCCAGTCCGGCTTCGGTGATCAGTTTCGCTATGGCCTGGGCGCGCTCCAGCCCCAGGCTTTCATTGATGTCCGCAGTACCCTCGGTGTCCGTATGGCCAATCACGGATACATCCGGTACCGACCTGCCCTTGGCGGCAGCAAGCACCTTGGGAATCAGCGCCTGAGACTCCGCCGTCAACTGTGATCCACCCGACTCAAAATACAGCAGAAACGTCACCGGCTCCGTGGGCCGGGCCGCCATCGCCGCACCAAAATCGCCGCGAATGCGGCTTTCCTCGACAGCGAATGCTTTGCCGCTGCCGTCAAGCAACGCACCCTGCGCCATGCGCTCCACCTGCACCGTGCCCTTAGCGCCCGTGACCGTCACCGCGCCGACCGAGCCATCCGCGTTATCCAGCAACACCACATACGACACGGGCTTCTGCGCGTCCATTTTGGGTGCGGGCGGTGGCGCGGCGCAACCAGCGACCAGCACTACTACGCCTGCGACAAACCCGACCGCACATAGAAACCGCATGGTATATCCTTATAAAACCGTTTAAAATCAATTAGTTATATTGCAACTACCCTACTTATCATCGAGCCGGATTTGATCGTCCACCGCCCCCGCGCGCAACCGTTCCCAGTGTAGCGCCACCAGCCCGTCTTGCGGGCGCTCGCGCGCCAATTGCTCAAACGCGGGCAAGGCCTGCGGTGACGCCTGGCGCAAATATTCAAATGCCGCATCGTACGCGGCGTCGCGCGCGCCGGTGAGCGGCTCGTGCACCTGCAACGCCTGCGTTTTGCCTTTCACCACCAAGCGCCCAATCGGCCGCGCCACGGCGTCGTCCACACCGGAAAGCGTGGCTTCTGACACGCACACGGTCGTACCCAAATATTTGTTGGCACCCTCCAAGCGCGCGGCGGTGTTAACCGGATCGCCCAGCGCGCGATAGTCGAACATGGTTGAGCCGCCAAAGTTGCCGACGATCACCTCGCCGGTATGCACGCCGATGCGGGTTTTGCCGAACGGCGTGCCCTTGGCATTGAGTTCCGCGCTATAGGTGCTGGCGAACGCATGCATTTCCAGCGCGCAGTGATAGGCGCGCGCGCGATGATCCGCTTGCGGCACCGGTGCTGAAAACATGATCGCCACGGCGTCGCCGACGATGCGATCCAGTGTGCCGCCTCGGGCAAAGGCTATGGCGACCATGCGATCAAGGTACGCGTTCAGCAGCGCCACCGCCGCGCCGGGATCCATTTTCTCCATCAGCCCCGTAAAATTTTCCAGATCGGTAAATACAAAACTGCATTCTTGGCGACGTCCGCCGAGTTCGAGCTGGCCGGGGTTATTCACCAAAAAATCCACGCGATTGGGCGATACATAACGCGAAAACGCGTCGCGCACCCAACGCTGCTCGCGCTCGCTGCTGACATGGCGCACCACACTGCCCACCAGAAAGACGACTGCGATGATGAGACCCGGCATCGCCGGATCGAGCAGCACCCCGTACTGCTTGAACGCCAGCCACGCCGCTGCGCACAAGGCTGCCAACACCGCTAGCGTCACGCCGGCAGACACCAGTGCGCGCAACGTCAGCGCCACCACGCCCACCAGCAACCCGCCTATGACGATCACCAACACCTCGATGCCGGCACCCCACGTCGGGCGCTGCAAAAATTTGCCGGTGAGAATTTGCTCAAGCGCCTGTGCGTGCGCCTGCACGCCGGGCATGATGTCGCCTAAGGCATTGGCGCGTAAATCCATCAGCCCCTGCGCCGAGGTGCCGACCAATACCACGTAGCCGTCGAGGCTGCCTTGAGCAATTTTGCCTTCCAACACCTGCCAGGCCGGGATGGTGCGTTCGGCCACCGGCAAGCTGTAGTGAACCCACATTTCGCCTTCGCGCGTTGCCGGGATCACCACATCGCCGATGCGTAATTCCTGAATGCCGATGTTGGATTCTTTCGCGGCACGCAGCATGTAATTGCGCTGCTTGAGGCCGACGCGCAAGGTTTCCGCCACCAGTGACGGCAAGGCTTGATCGCGCATGCGCACCATCAGCGGCACGCGCCGCACTACGCCATCGGTGTCCGGAATAAAGTTAATGGAGCCCATGCCCGCCGCCGCCTGCTCCAGCAGCGCCAGCGGCGTCTCGACCGAGGTAAAGGGCGCGAGATACGGCAACGGCGGTTCACCCGCATTCACCACGCGAAAAGGGCGCGCCGGCAGTCGCGCGACCGCTGCGGCTGCGATTGCTGCGGCATCACCCGCGCTGACGCGCGCATCACGTTGCCCGGCGAACCCCAACACCACGCCGCCACGCCGCATCGCCTGCGCCAACACCTGATCGTGATCGGGAATCGTCAGTAGCCGCTCGCGCACATCGCCAGTGGCATTCCACAGCGCCGCCATCGATGCGGGCGAAGTGCGGTCCGGCTCTGAAAACATCATATCGAAGCTGATCGCCACCGCGCCAGCATTCTGTAAACGCGTCACCAGATCCGCGACCAACGTACGCGGCCACGGCCATTGCCCGGTGCGTTTGAGGCTGGCCTCATCGATATCGATAATGCGCACCGGCGCGGCTTCATACGGGCGTGGATGCCAGCGCTGAAACTGGTCGAATACGGCATTGCGCACTTGCCGCACCACGGGCGGCTCCCTTTGGCACAGCCACAGTCCCGCGAGGATAACCGCAAAGGTCGCCAGCTTGCCCACGGTCAATTGTCGCAGCCAGCGCATGGAGAATGACCGCAGGCAGCTAAATCGTTTTTGCCAGCGCGAGCAACCCGTCCCTGCGCGAAATGGCGATATGTGCGCACGACCCGGCGAGTGCGTGCACCATCGTCCGGTCCAGTCCCTTCAGGAAATCCGTCGCGGACAGTTTGCCTTCGAACATGGCCTTGGCCTGCACCAGCGCCGCTGCGGAACCTGCAATGCCGAGCGACCGGTAGATCCACGCGGTCAACGGCGAAACCGTCAAATCGCTGGCAGATTCTTGCGCCCGCCCGCGCTCCAGCACATCGAGCAACTGCGCATCGAGTTGCGTTTCATCCAGCGGCGGCACCGGAAGAAAATCTTCAATGCGATCCGGCTTGCCGTACGAACTGCGGATATCGCCGAGCATCATCGACACCGGGCAGTCGCCGCCGGTGGCCTTTGACAGGGCTTCCACCACCGAAATGCCGACGATTTTAATGCGCAAATATTTCGTCGCGAATTCCATGTTGCAGCGCGCGGCGTTGCATAGCGCGGCGAACTGCCTGTCGTCTGGCGCATCTTGGTACTGATGAAACACGCTGTCCGGATTCAGTGAGCCAAGAAAGGTTTCCATGCGCGACAGCGCCGTGCGGTAATCCTGCATGGAATAACTGCCCACCGCCGCCAACGGCGCATTCGATTCTTCGATCAACAGCCACGTGGTCGACAGGAAGCGCCGCGGATCGGCTTCGAAAAAACTCGACACATCCTGATTCGCCAGCAGCACGGCGTCTTTCACCACAGCGTTGCGCTCCGCCACGGTAGGTTTCAAACCCACCGCCGCACTCGCGTCACCCACGCGCTCGGCCAGCACCGCAAAGGCACCGCGACCGGCAGCATTGTTTAGGCGAAACGGTATGGTCGCTTCGATGCACGCAACAATCGCCACGATATCTTTTAGCGGCAGATAGGGTTCCAGCGTGCGCGTGGCCACCACTGCGCTCAAAAACTCGTTCATGCCGCCATATAGCGGCAGCACATCCCCAGACTTCAAGCCGAAGATGCCCGCGCAAATGGCATAGCCTTTGTCGCTTTCATCCACCGGGCGCAACGACACCTTGTCGCGCTCAATCCGCACCACGCGTTTGAGCAGCGTGTCGGCGCTGCGCGGGAAGCCGCCATCGAGTTGGTAATACACGATGTCATGAAACAGCGTGGCCAACACCTGCCGCGGATTCATGCCAGCGCACATATCAAACACGTGCGTGGAGGTGTGATAGGCGCGGCGCCCGTGATCCATGGAATGCTGAATCAGCATCGCCATGCGCTCAATGTCGGCCATCGGCACCTCAACCGACAGCGCGTGGAATGCATCAGAGAACAAGCTGATAAAACGGTTTACGGTTGCGATGACCATGCAAAAATTCCTGTGTTCTTGCCGCACTGACTGCGTATTTTTTTGCGCCGCCTGACCTCAAGCCGCATGACGTCATATTGCTGACTTTTACTGCCAGTGGCAACTGCGCTTGCGCCGCTGGCAACTGTGCTACATTGCGGGCGACCCATGACTGTAACAAGCTGATTTTATAACGTTATCTCCAGCACCGCGACCGCATGCCCGTATCTCTTTTCGCAAACCGTCGACGCACGCTGAAGATACTTTCCGCATCCGCCTGCGCCTCCCTGCCGCTGCCGCAGTCTCAAGCACAAAATGTCACAAAACCCGCACACACCATGCTGACGCGCAAAATCCCCAAGGGTAGTGATGCGTGGCCTGTGGTGGGCATCGGCACCTATCAAACCTTTGACGTCGGCCCCAAGGCGGCGGAACTGGCCGAACTAAAACGCGTGTTGCTGGAATTCGCCGCGGGCGGCGGCACGGTGATTGATTCGTCGCCGATGTATGGCGAAGCCGAGCGCACGGTCGGCGATCTCACGCACGAGCTGGCCAACCGCGAGCAATTTTTCTTCGCCACCAAGGTTTGGACTAGCGGCGAGCAGGCGGGCGTGCGACAAATGGAACAATCATTCAAGCTCATGCGCACCGCGCGCATGGATTTGCTGCAAATTCACAACCTGCTCGATCTGCAAACCCACACGCGCACCCTGCGCGAATGGAAAGCGGGCGGCAAAATTCGCTACATGGGCATTACGCACTACCATGAAGGCGCTCACGCTGAATTAGAAAAGTTAATAAAATCAAATACTTACGATACCGTGCAATTCAATTATTCCATGGTCGAGCGCGAGGCCGAAGCGCGCCTGCTGCCGGCCTGTCTGGATGCCGGTGTGGCGGTCATCGTCAATCGCCCCTTTGCGCAGGCCAACCTGTTTGGTCGCGTCAAAGGCAAGCCACTGCCGCCTTGGTGCGCCGATTTCGATTGCACCAGTTGGGCGCAGTTTTTTCTGAAATACCTGTTGGGCCATCCGGCAGTGACTTGCGTCATCCCCGGCACGCGTCGCGTCGATCATTTGCGCGATAACATGGCCGCCGGCACCGGACGCTTGCCCGATGCGGCGCAACGCAAACGTATGGTGGAATTATTCCAGTCGTTGTAATGTTCGCCCGCATGGCAGTCTGTTACGGCCATTAAAACCCGTTCGTTTTCTATTTTCTAACAACCAAGGAGCAATCGTATGCACAAGACCCTCTCGTTCATCGCTGGTGCAGTAGCGCTGGCCGTTTCCGCTGGCATCGCCCAAGCGCAATCGTACGGCGGCGATATTACGGCGGAAACCGCGCGCAAAGTGGCCGCCGCCACCATCGCCGAGTGCAAAAAGAACAACTGGCGCACGGCCGTTGCAGTGGTCGATACCCACGGCACGCTGGTGCATTTTGAAAAAATTGACGATACCCAACACGCCAGCGTGGAAATCGCCATCGTCAAAGCCCGCGCCGCCGCCACCTTCCGCCGTCCAACGCGCGTGTTCATGGATGTCATCAATAAAACACCGGCAACCGGCACCCTGCCTGGCGTAGTGGGCTCGCCCGGCGGCGTACCGATTGAAGTGGGAGGCAAGATCATCGGCGCGGTCGGTGTCAGCGGCGGTACCGGTGACCAAGACGAGCAATGCGCCAAAGTAGGCGTAGCGGCGCAGTAACGGCAAGACTTTCAATCCATCAAGGCCCACAGGCTGTATGCGGTGGGCCTTGTTTTTGCCTGAACCCCACCTGAAATCCCCCTGAAAGCTGCCATGCGAACCACGGGCACCACGGGCACCACGGGCACCCTAAGCCTGCGAACCCACGCCTGCTGCGCCATTCTGCTGCTGGCGTTCACCCTGCTGCCGGGGTGCAGTGCCGTGCGCGTGGTCTATAACCAGGCCGACAATATTCTGCTGTGGATGGCGCACGACTATTTCGAGTTTGATCCCCTTCAGCGTCACGACTTCAACACGCGCCTAGCACCCCTGCTGGCTTGGCACCGGCACGAACAGTTGCCCGAATACAGCCGCTTCCTCGATGAAATGCGCCGCCGCGCAGAGCGACCTGTCACGCTTGACGACGCCCTGTGGCTCACCGAAGGCGCAAAAGCGCGCTTTCGCCTCATGGCTGCCAAAGGCGCACCGGACGCCGCCGAGTTGCTCGCCAGCGTAACGCCTGACAACATCAAGGCCCTGCAGCGCCAATTCGACAAGGTCAACCGTAAATTCACTCGCGAATACCAACTCAACGGCAGTGCCGAAGACCGCCGCCGCGCGCGGCTGGATCGCACCTTAAAGCGCATACGCGACTGGAGCGGCCCGCTGACACCCGCACAAGAGGCACGCATCAGCGCAGTCAACGACACCATCCCCTACACCGACCACCTGCGGCAACAGGATCGCCAGCGGCGGCAGAAAGAATTTCTCGCGCTGCTCAACACGCGCGGCAACAAAGCCGAATTCACCCGTACGCTGCGCACGTGGCTCAGTGATTGGGAAGCCGGCCGCCCGGCAGAAATACAAGCCGCGCTCAACGACGGCTACGACAGGCGCATCGCACTGTATATCGAGGTGCAGCACTCGCTCTCAGCGCAACAACGCGCGCATATGCAACAGCAGTTCAAAGGGTATATCGAAGACCTCAACGCGCTCGCAGCCAAGGCGCTAGCGGAAAACAAATAACCTTTTTAATTCAATTACTTACACTAATATCCCCCATTTGTTCCGGCCATCAACCCGAACCCCATGCAAACCTACCCGCATTCCATAACGTCCAAACTCCCGCACGTCGGCACCACCATTTTCACCGTGATGTCGCGGCTCGCTGCCGAATGTAACGCCATCAATCTGTCGCAGGGCTTTCCCGATTTCGATTGCGCGCCCGAGCTGCGCGCGCTGTTTTGCCACTACGTCAACGCGGGCTACAACCAATATCCGCCGATGGCCGGCATCCTGTCTTTGCGTGAAGCGCTTGCAGAGAAAATGCAGTCGCTTTACGGCGCGCAGTACGATCCGGAACATGAAATCACCGTCACGCCCGGCGCGACCTACGCCATTTACACTGCCGTCAGTGCCTTTGTGAATCCGGGTGATGAAGTGATTTTGTTCGAGCCCGCCTACGATTGCTACGGCCCGGCGGTTGAAGTCAACGGCGGTAAACCGGTCTACGTGCAAATGCAGTACCCCGATTACCACATTGATTGGGAAGCCGTGCGCGCCGCCATCACGCCCAAAACGCGCATGATGATCCTCAACACGCCCAACAACCCCACCGCCAGCGTGCTCTCCGGCGAAGACCTGCGCATGCTGGCCAGCGTGCTACGCGACACCAACATTATTGTTGCCAGCGATGAAGTCTATGAACATCTGGTGTTCGACGGCCACAAGCATCAGAGTGTGGCCTCTGTGCCGGGCTTGGCTGAACGCAGCTTTGTGGTCAACTCCTTTGGCAAAACCTACGCGGTCACCGGCTGGAAAATGGGCTATGCCATGGCGCCTAAAAATCTGATGCTGGAATTTCGCAAAGTGCATCAATTCAACGCCTTCGTTTCAAACAGCCCGGTGCAATATGCGTTCACCGACTACCTGAAAAACAAGGACGCTTATTTGTCGCTGGCGGCGTTCTACCAAAAGAAACGTGATTTTTTTCTCGAGCACCTCAAGGGTTCGCGCTTCAAACCCCTGCCCTCGCGCGGCACGTTTTTCCAGAATCTCGCCTACGACGCCATCAGCGATGAGCTCGACACTGAACTGGCGATACGTCTCACCCAAGAAAAAGGCATCGCATCGATCCCGGTATCCGTGTTTTATCGCGAGCCGCCCGCGCACAAAGTGCTGCGCTTTTGCTTTGCCAAGTCAGAAGCCACGCTGGCCAAAGGCGCAGCGATATTGCGCACGTTATAAAATATTCAATAAAATTAATTAGTTACATAAAACACAAGCATACGCATGACAGCTAACGGCCCTTGGATCGATCACCTGCCCGGCAACATGGTGTGGTCGAACGCCATTCTCGTTACCAAAGGCATGGCACCGTACGGCGCGGTGGCGCTGGGTGAAATCGATCAGGTGTGCGAAAAATTGCGTGCGCGCCACAACGAACCGCAGGCCTGGTGGGAAGAATGGAGCGCGATGGGCCAGCGTCTGCATGCACGCGCGGATGCGTGTGAAGGCGCCGGACATCGCATGAGCGCCGGCAACTATTATCTGCGCGCGGGCATGTATTACTTTACCGCCGAGCGTTTTATCTACCCCGGCCCCGACAAACGCGAAATGGGCCGCATCGCCATCGAGTGCCAGACCAAAGGCATCCTGCGGCGATATCCAAATGTCGAGCGCGTGGAAGTGCCGTTTGAAGGCGGTAAATCGCTACCAGCGTTTTTCATGAAGGCACAAAATACTACGGACGCCACCGCCGCGCGCGCCCCCACCATCGTGGTGTTCAACGGCATGGACAACTGCAAGGAAATGAGCGTGCTGTTCGCCGGTCTCGAATTCGCCGCGCGCGGCTGGAACACGCTGGCTATCGATGGGCCGGGACAAGGCGAATCCCTGCGCCTGCGCGAGATGTACGCGCGCCACGACTACGAAGTCGCGGGCACGGCGGCGTACAACTACGTCGCCGCGCGCGCGGAAGTAGATGCCGCAAAGGTCTTCGTCATGGGCTACAGCTTCGGCGGCTACTACGCCGCGCGCGTTGCCGCCTTCGAAAAACGCTACTGCGGCGGCATCGCGATGAGCGCGCTGCACTGGGATTTGCACGGCTGGCAACGCGACATCAAACGCCGCCAGGACGCCGACCCTAAGGGCACGCCGCAATCAGCTTTTCACTTCCGCTGGATCATGGGCTGCATCGACGATCCTAACGGTGGCGAAGCCGCAATCGAGAAAGCCAAAAAGTTTTCGCTCGTGGGCGTCGCCGAACAAATTACCTGCCCGTTCATTATCGTGCACGCGGGCGAAGACAGCGTGGTGCCGGTGGCCAATGCGCCCAAACTGTTTGACGCCATCGCGTCAAAAGACAAACACCTTAAAATCCTCAGCGCCGAAGATGGCGGGCACTACCACGCGCAGGCGGATAACCGGCAGGTGGGGATTGACTACATCGCGGATTGGATTGAGGCGCGGGTGTAGGCGGCCGGTAAAGTTTGCTATAGCGGGAGGCGGGAATAACAGCCCCTGTTAAAACAGGTGGTTATGATTCAAAGGTGTTAGGCATCCAGTCTGCGTCAATGCCATGCCGCGAGACCCGGCGCGCGGCATTTGGCTAACGTGCGTATGGATACGGTGCCATGTGCCCAATCGTAACCCATCAAGCCAGAGCAACCGGTGGTCGCGTTACACATGCCTACCCGGCCAAATCTGCATGGCTCAACTAAACGGTGAAAATCGTTCTTCGGCTGATGTGATACCACGAATAATACGACTTGCCGTGAGCCACGAGAACCCAAAGGCGATAAGTCCCGCTTTCTCACCGTAGTATACGAAGCGCGGAATGGCGTTCGAGATACTACGGTTCATTGCCCCGTCGTATCCAATAAGCGCCATTGATGCGATGATGACTACGCCACAGACAAGATAAATGGCGGCGCGCCGCCGTGCTTCGGTGTGTCCTTTGGCTTTGGCGCGCGTATAAAACAAAAAGCAAAACCATGCGAGCACGGCAAACATTGTGCCTGCCCCGATCACGTGAAGATTGGGAAATGCCATGCTCTGAGTACCACAGGTGTTCAATGCTAACGCTGCGTTCTGAGGTTCACATTTGCAGGGAAAGAGAGCAACCATAAGGGCCGATATTCCCGCTACCTTACTCATCAACATCTCCCCCCTGCTTGACCCATTGTATGCAGCCATGAATGCTGCTATCGCAAAGAGAAGGCCCACGAAGAAGGTCTGTGCCCAACCACCACGGTGATACGACTCGCTGATCGACTCAATCGTGCCTGCCGTAAAGAAACTCGTGATACTGGCGAGGCCGAGTGCGATCAATCCTATGATGAGCTTTATCGTGCGATGATCGATCTCCTGCTTATTCGAATACGAGAACATGGCAATCTCCCACGCAGTGCGTAGGGTGGGCAAAGCGTAGCGTGCCCACCTATTGTTTGATCGGCTTGTATTGTTGCGCGTGGGCACGCTGCGCTTTGCCCACCCTACCCCAACCGCGGATCCGCCGTAGACTCCCCCTTCGGCTTCACCGGTGGATGCGCCCTCATCACATCTTCGTTCAGCGTAATGCCCAGCCCCGGCGCTTGTGGCACGGCATAGCAGCCATCCACCAACTTGGGATGATCGCCGATAATCATTTCATCGTAAATGCTGCCCTCGCTTTGCCGCTCCAGAATCAGAAAATTGGGTACCAGCGCACACACGTGCAGGCTACCCATGTTGCACACGGGGCCGGTGGGATTGTGCGGTGAAAATTTCACGCCACACTCGTGCGCCCTGTTGGCCACGGCCAGCATGCCGCTGTAACCGCCGGTGTATTTGATGTCGGGCATCACCACATCCAGCAGCTTTGCGCGCAGCAGCGGCTCAAAACCCTGCACGCCAATTTGCCGTTCGCCACCCGCGATCAGCACGCCCATGGCCTCGGCGGCGCGGCGCACGCGGTCGAGCACCGGATGATGTTCGGCACGCTCCGAAGTCAGGCATTCGCCCCAGAACAGTTTCGCGGGCGCAAGATCGCGCAACAGTTGCAGCGCGCTCGGCTCGTCAAAACGCCAGTGGCAATCCACCAGCACACCGGCGTCCGGCCCCACCGCATCGCGTACCGCCAAAATGCAGTCGAGCGCGTGACGGTACTTTTGTCTGACTTGCGCATCGCCCATGTCGGCCCAGAACACGCCGTCGAACGGTGCCAGCTTGAACGCGGTATAGCCTTGCGCCATGCGGTCGCGCGCCAGCGCGGCGAAGCCCGCCGGTGAACGATCGGTGGCCGCGCGGTTGATGTTGCCGTACACGCGTATGGTGTCGCGCAGCGGCGCGCCGAACAACCGGTGCAGCGGCACGCCCGCCGCGCGCGCCTTGATATCCATCAAGGCCATTTCAGCCGCGCTCAAAATCGAATTCCACACCAGCCCGCCGACGGCGTGCGGATATACCGTCAGTTGCGGCAAGGCCGCGTCGATGGTCAGCCCGGTGATGTTCGCCGCGAGGCGCTTGCAATTGAGCACCTGGTTTTCTTCCCAACCGCCGGACAACGAGGCCTCGCCCCAGCCGGTGAGTCCGTCGTCGGTTTCGATTTTCAGGAAAAACCAATTGGTCTTTTCCGAGACGTTCACGGCGAATGGCGTTAAGTTATTGATTTTATTCATTTTTATCCTCTCTGCGATTGGGTCCGCCCGAACACTCGCTGCTGTTCAACGACCTAAGATGGTCAGTAACGTGGCCATTGTGCTACGTCCTGCCGCAAAACGCTTTGTTCATCGAAGGCTGTGCTTGCCGCACGGTTACGTGACGTTGGAAAGCCTATCGCATTGCGGCACTGAATGTGGCGCGAATTGGCACAACCGCGTAGATTCGCGTACCTCGACACGTTTTCATGCACTAGGCCGATAAATCAAGGAGACCATCATGGCTCGTTTTACGCTCAAGGTAAACGGCAAGACGCACAGCGTCGATGCCGATGCCGATACGCCGTTGCTTTATGTGTTGCGCGACAACCTCGCGTTGCGCGGCCCGCGTTTTGGCTGCGGCCTAGGCCAATGCGGCGCGTGCACCGTGCATGTCAACGGTGAAGCGGTGCGTTCGTGCATGGTGCCGGTCAATACCGTAAAAGGCGACGTCACCACGCTCGAAGGGCTGGGCAGCGTGGCCAAGCCGCACAAAGTGCAGCAGGCGTTTATCGCCGAACAAGCCGCACAATGCGGTTATTGCGCCAACGGCATGATCATGACCGCCGCAGCATTACTCGCGAAAAATCGCAATCCGAGCGAAGCGGATATCCGCCGCGCGCTGGTGCGCAACCTGTGCCGCTGCGGCACGCATCAACGCATTGTCGCCGCGGTGAAACGCGCGGCGACCGCGTGAGGAGACGGCCATGACCCATCACAACACGATGTCAACGTTCAATCGCCGCAAATTTCTGCAAGCCAGCGGCGCGCTCACCATCGGCTTTTCCTTGCTGGGCGCGGGCGCGTCGCATGCCAATACCGCCGCGCTGCGCCCACCCAAATCGGTGGAAAAAGAAGCGATCGATTCGTGGCTGAGCATCGGCGCTGACGATCGCATCACCATTTATTCGGGCAAGGTCGATCTGGGCACCGGTGCGCGCACCGCGCTAGCGCAACTGGCGGCGGAAGAGCTGGATGTCGCTTTCGAGCGCATTGACATGGTGATGGGGGACACCGCGACCACGCCCGATCAGTGGCTCACTGCGGCTAATCTTACGATTGCGCAGGGCGGCAGCGAACTGCGGCGCGCGGCAGCGAGCGCGCGCCGCGCACTGCTGGAACGTGCGGCGCAACGCTTGAACGTGGCGGCGAGCGAACTCACGGTCAACGATGGCGTGGTGAGCGTCAAGGGCGATGCTGCCCGCAGCGTGCGTTACAGCGAGTTGATCGGCAGCGGCCTGGAACTGAAAGTCGATGCCAAAATCGAGCTAAAAAAAGCGCCGCAGTACAAGCTGATCGGCAAGTCGATTCCGCGTGTGGATATCCCGGCCAAAGTCACCGGCGAATTCGAGTACGTGCACGACGTGCGGCTGCCGGACATGCTGCACGCGCGCGTGGTGCGGCCCGATGCGCTGGGCGCGAAAATCGTCGCCGTCGACGATGCGGCGGCGCGCCGTGTCAGCGGTTTTGTGCAAACCGTGCGCAAGGGTGATTTCCTCGCGGTGGTGGCGAAAAGCGAATGGGGGGCGGTGAAGGCAGCGCGCGCGTTGAAGGTCAATTGGTCGGCGGGCACGGGGCTGCCCGAGCAGGCGACGGTGTTCGACCATTGGCGTAAGCGCCCGGTGGCCAAGCAGGATGTGACGCAAAGCGCCGGCGATGTGCCAGCGGCGTTGGCGGGCAGCGCGCGGCGCATCAAGGCCACCTATGAGTTCGCGGTGCAAACGCACGCCACCATCGGGCCGTCGTGTGCCGTGGCCGATTTCAAGGACGGCAAGCTGACGGTGTGGACGTCGTCGCAAGCCACGCATTCGATGCAGCATGAGTTGTCGGGAATCACGGGCCTGCCGCGCGAGGCGATACGTCTCACCTTCGTCGAAGGTGCGGGCTGTTACGGCCGCAACGGTACCGAAGATGCTGCGGCCGATGCGTCGCTGATCGCCATGGCGCTGGGCAAGCCGGTGCGCGTGCAATGGTCGCGCGCGGACGAAACCGCGCGCTCGCCCAAGAGCCCGCCCCGCAGCATGGACCTCGAAGCCGCGCTCGATGCACAAGGCAATGTGACAGCGTGGAGCGGCGAGTTCTACATCGCGTTAAATCACATTGTCGCGTTCAAGCCGTTGGATTTTCCGCTGCTCGCGGCGGCCGAAACCGGTATTGCGCGTCCCGGCAACTGGGTGGGCTTTTTGTTTCAGAACAGCGGCCAGCCATATCTGTTTCCCAACATTAAGGTGAACACGCATCACATCGCCGAGACGTTTTTCCGCTCGTCGCATTTGCGCAGCCCCGGCCGCATCGAAAACAGTTTCGCCAACGAAGCGTTCATGGATGAACTCGCGGCGGCGGCACGCGCCGATGCGGTCGAGTTTCGCTTGCGCTACTTGAAGGATGCGCGCGCCATCGAGACCATCCAGGCGGCGGCCAAACTCGCCGGCTGGCAGACGCGGCCCGGCCCCAATCCTGCTTCCGGCAGCGGCGAGGTGGTGAAGGGCCGCGGCATTGCGTATTTGCGCTACAACAACACGATTACCTACGTCGCGGCGGTGGCCGAAGTGGAAGTGAACAAGTCCAACGGTGCGATCAAAGTCACGCGCATTTGCGTCGCCCACGACTGCGGCGAAATGGTCAACCCGGACGGCGTGGCGAATCAAGTCGAGGGCGGCGTGTTGCAAACGGTGAGCCGCACCTTGATGGAACAAGTGCTGTGGGATCGCAACAAGGTGTTGAGCGTCGATTGGGCAAGCTACCCGATTGCGCGGTTTACCGACATGCCCAAGGTCGAGCTTGCATTGCTTGACCGGCCGGGGCAGGTCGCGTGGGGCGCCGGCGAGCCCACCGCGTGCGCGATTCCCGGTGCGATTGCCAATGCGGTGTTCGATGCGACCGGCGTGCGCGTGCGTTCGTTGCCGTTTACGCCGGAGAAGGTCAAGGCCGCGCTGGCTGCCGGCCCTGCGCGCGCATGAGCGTGGCGTTGTGCGGGCGTTGTGCGGGCGCCAAGTCGTTTTCTCGGCGTGCGTTTAAAAAAGTGCATCACTACTGACCGGCGATTTTGAATTTTAGTTCTGTACGTCGTATCTGTTCAGCTTCAAAGGAGGGTGTCGGTGCCGAAGGAACCGCATCGGTCGTGGTGCTGACATCGTGAAATTGCCTTGCGTACGAAAATCACGCGAACGCTGCGGTTCGCTACGCTCACCGGCATCCTACGTAGCGGCTGAATAGTTTCTTTAAGTATTTGTTTTTACATGATTTTTTGAAGTTTCCTTAAACTCAAACTCCACGATCAAGCACGTCGGATGCCCGCACCTACCGCAAATCCGCTTGTCCGCTGAACATCGAAAGAACAGCGGTTGCCGTCCGCCGACGGCCCCGTAGCGCACGCCGCCGTGGTTTATGCGCGAGTCGAAGTCGTGATACTTTCAGCGGGCACCGCAGTTCGCGCTGAATTCTGTTTGCACACCATCCGATCAAAGGAACATCCGTCATGCCCGACTACACGCTACGCGTGAACGGTGCCTCGCGCGCCGTACGCACTGAAGCCGACACGCCATTGCTCTATATCCTGCGCAATGATTTCGAATTGAATGGCCCCAAATACGGCTGCGGCCAAGCGCAATGCGGTGCCTGCACCGTGATGATCGACGGCAATGCGGTGCGCTCGTGCGTGACGCCGTGCGCATCGGCCACGGGCAAGAACATTACGACGCTGGAGGGACTGGGCACGGTGGACAAATTGCATCCGCTGCAAAAGGCGTTTCTGGATGAACAGGCGGCGCAATGCGGCTATTGCACCAATGGCATGATTATGTCAGCCAAAGCTTTGCTCGACGCCACACCCAAGCCCAGTGAGGCACAGATCAAGCAGGCGCTGGCGGGCAACCTGTGCCGCTGCGGTGCGCACAACCGTATTGTGCGTGCAGTGCAACGCGCCGCCGGGTTAGCGGTGAAGGGAGCGTAACCATGCAAACCTCTATGAAGCGTCGCCAGTTTCTGAAACACACCGGCATCATCGTCTCAGCGTTTACACTCGCTGGCCCCACCGCCATTGCGCAGCAAACCACCGCGCTGCCCGGTGGCCTGAACAATAACCGCATGCTGGATGGCTGGATACGCATTAACGCTAACAACACGGTGACCGTCTTCACCGGCAAATGCGAAATCGGCCAAGGCATTTTGACCGCACTCACGCAGATCGCTGCGGATGAATTAGATGTCGCCTATGAGCGCATCGAAATCATCTCTGCCGATACCGCGCGCACGCCCGACGAAGGCATGACGGCAGGCAGCTTGTCGGTGGAAGGCAGTGGCACCGCACTGCGTTTTGCTTGCGCCGAAGCGCGTGGCATGTTGTTGGCCGCCGCCGCGAAAAAACTCGATGTAGCCGTGGAAAAACTATCGGTAAACGACGGTGCCATCAGCGCATCCCCCGTGCGCATGACGTACTGGGACGCCGCCAAAGATGTGAGTTTCAAGCGTGAGGCAAGCGCCAGCTTCAAGCCCAAGCCCGCGTCGCAACACAAGATAATCGGCAAGAGCGTGCCGCGCCGTGATTTCCCCGCCAAGGTGACGGGTGGTGCGGCCTATGTGCAGGATATGCGCTTGCCCGGCATGGTGTTCGGGCGCGTGGTGCGCCCGCCGTCGTATCGCGCGCAATTGCAGTCGGCGGATGAAGCGGCAGTGAAGGCCATGCCCGGTGTGGTGGCTGTGACGCGCGACGGTAACTTTCTGGCTGTCGCTGCCACGCGTGAAGAGCAGGCCATCAAGGCGGCGCTAGCGCTGCGTGCGTCGGCCAAGTGGCTTGAGACACCGGATCTCCCCCCGGGGGGTAATGGTGGGGCTGCGCTCTACGATCATTTGAAAAAAATGCCATCGCGCGACATGGTGATCAAAACGGTCATACCCGCCAATGCCGGCGGCGGCAAAGTCACCACCATCGAGGCAGAATACACGCGACCCTTTCAGGCGCATGGCTCCATTGGCCCTTCGTGTGCGGTGGCGCAGTTCAAGGACGGCAAGTATCAAGTGTGGACGCACTCGCAAGGCGTGTTTCCGCTGCGTACTGATTTGGCCAAGGTGTTGAAAGTCAAAAACACGGATGTGACCTGCACCCACGTCGAAGGCTCCGGCTGTTACGGCCACAATGGCGCGGACGATGTGGCCTGCGATGCAGCACTGCTGTCGCGCGTCACCGATGGCCGCCCGGTCAAACTGCAATGGATGCGCGAAGACGAGTTCGCATGGGAGCCGTACGGCTCGGCCATGGTGATTAAGATGCAGGCGCAGTTGGACGAGGCCAAGAACATCGTCAACTGGCAACATGAAACCTGGAGCCACCCACACTCCACACGCCCCATGAGCCGGCCCGATGGCGCTTTCTTGCTGGGTGGGTGGCATATCGCCAACCCCACGCCCGCCACAACGCCCATGAATTCGCCACAGCCTTCCGGTGCGGCGGATCGCAATGCAGTGCCGCTGTATGACTTTCCGCGTCAAAACATATTGCTGCATTACCTAACAGACATGCCCGTGCGCACCTCTGCGCTGCGCACGCTGGGCGCGTACGCCAATGTGTTTGCGCTGGAGTCGTTTATCGATGAAATGGCGGCAGCGGCGGGTGCTGACCCGGTGGAATTCCGCCTGCGCCACATGAAAAATGCGCGCGCCCGTGCGGTGATTGAACTCGCTGCGCAGAAAGCCGGTTGGCAGGTCAACGCTAAAGCCGGTGCCGGCCAAGGCCGAGGTATCGCCTTTGCGCAATACAAAAATCTCGCTGCCTATTGTGCGGTGGTTGCAGACGTCACGGTGGATCGCAACGGCAATGTGCGCGTCACGCGCGCCGTGTCGGCGGTGGATGCCGGGCTGATCGTCAACCCCGATGGTGTGGTCAACCAGATCGAAGGCGGCATTATTCAGTCGGCAAGCTGGACGCTAAAAGAGCAGGTGAAGTTTGATCGCCAGCGCATTACCACGCGCTCATGGGCCGACTATCCGATCTTTACGTTCGCCGACGTGCCCAAGGTTGAAGTGCATTTGATCAATCGTCCTGAAGAAAGATCATTGGGTACCGGCGAAGGCTCGCAAGGCCCGACAGTGGCGGCCATCGCGAACGCCATTGCCCACGCTACCGGCAAGCGTCTGCGTGATTTGCCGTTTACGTCGGAGAAGGTGCGTGCAACTATTTAGCTTCTGCGTAGGATGCCGGTAAGCGTAGCGAACCGCATCGTTCGCGTGATGGGCGTAGGCAAGGCCATTTCACGATGTCCGCTTCACGACCGATGCGGTTCCTTCGTCACCGGCATCCTACGTTGAAGCTGGACAGTGACAAGTGAGGTATCAATTGAGGCATGCGTTGAGACGTAAGTTATTGCGTGGGTTGGCGGTGCTTGCCGGTTTGACGCCACTCACCATCACACATGCGCAGGATAACAAGGCAAGCACACGGGTGCGGGCAGGTGCGGTGGTGTTTGGCCTGCATTGCTCTACCTGCCATGGCGTGCGCTTGATGAAGGAAGATGCAGCGTTTGATTTGGTGGCCTACGTCAAGGACGCGGAAGAAGAACGTTTCATGCGTGCCACTAAAATAGCGCGTGGCTCCATGCCGTCATTCGCCAGCGCGCTCAGCGATCCGGAAATCAGCGATGTCTACGCCTATGTGAAGCGCGGGCACTCGCCTGATCTGAACGACGTGCGCATGGAGAGCAATCACTGAGCCGCTGGCGCATTGCGGCGTGCGCGCTGGCCGCTGTGTTGTGCATCGCGTTGGCCGCCGCCGTGATTTACGGCTGGTGGCACCGCGCCACGCACGCGACGTTTGAAGTGCGGCTGGTCTACAACGCGGCTGGCGGTGCGGGCCGACGTCTGGTCAATGGCCAAATTGAGTTGCGGGGCGATACCGGCGAAATACTCGCGCACGCCAGCATCGATACGCGGCGCGGCGTGGTATGGCTCACCCATCCGCAGCTAGGCCGCTGCGGCCCGCAACTGACGCCCGAGGCGAACCTGGAATGCTATCGCGTGCAATCCGAGTGGATACCCCAATGGGCCGAACGCGTACGCAGCGCCAACTTGATCTTTGAAGCGTGCGCGTTTAACGGCGTGCCGGTCACGCTCTACACGCGGCGCGACAATGTGACTTTGTGGTGGGCACAGCCAGTGCAAGGTGCCAGCAAGCCCTACACGCGGCACGTCGCCACAGTGATGGCCAATCAAACCACATGCGGAAAATAATTCAATAAAATCAATTACTTACATCACACCCGAAATACCGCCATCGACATGGATACAAGTGCCGGTGACATAGCTCGCCGCGTCCGACGCCAGAAACGCAATCACGTTGGCGACCTCTTCCGATTCACCCATACGTCCCATCGGGATGGACTTGCTGTTGCGCGCGTAATGTTCTTCGACGGTGATTTTGTTACGTGCCGCGCCGCGCGCCTGCCCCTCGGATTTGATTTTGCCCACAGCCACGGCGTTCACCAGAATATTGTCTGCGGCATATTCTTTCGACAAGCCCTTAGTCAGCGCCAGCCCTGCCGCACGGCTCACGGTCGTCGGGAATTGCGCCGCGCCCGGCTGCTTCGCGCTCACCATATTGAGATTGATAATGCGTCCGCCACCCTGCTTTTTCATGTGCGGCACAGCGGCCAGTGCGGTGCGTATCTGCGCATACACCTTGATCGCGATGTCGTTGTCCCACATGGCTTTTTCCACTTTCTCAAACGCCACTTGACCTGAACCGCCGGCGTTGTTCACCACCACATCCACACGGCCGTAGTGCTTGACGGTCGCGTCGATGAATTTTTCCATCTCGCCTTCTTTGCTGGCATCGGCAACCATGCACAGTACATCGCCACCCGCTTTGCGCATTTCGCCGGCCAGTTTGTCGAGCGCATCCTGCCGCCTCGCACAGAAAGCCACCTTGGCACCCTCCGCTACAAACCGTTGCACTGTCGCGCGACCTATGCCTTCGCTACCGCCGGTGACTGCCACAACTTTGCCTTTGAGTCCGAGTTCCATGCTGCTGCTCCTTGGGAGAAATGTTTTGATTTAAAAGCGGATTTTGCCACAGACCGCTCTGAGGCTCGCGGCCAGCCGTAACAATTGCTTACACAGTAGCGCAATCTGTTACGGCCTGCCGGTCGTCAGCGCCGGGCGTCGCCCGTTATTGACGGTGTGGGCGGTGTGGGCTTCAACAATTCAACAATTCAACAGGAGACGGGCCATGAAAGCAGTCAAGATTATCGTTGCGGTCACTATTGCGGCGTTGCTGTCGGGCTGCATCGTCATTCCCGGCGGTGGCCACGGCTACGGCAATCATCACCACAGAGGCGGCTACTATCGTTACTGAGCCGCCCTCGACGGCAGCAGCGGATGGGCGCATGATAAACTGCGCCCATCATGAAAATTGTCATCCCTGACGACTACCACGGCCTCGTGCCCAAGCTCGCCAGCTTTAACACGCTGGCGGGGCACGAAGTCACCGTGCTGCGCGATGTGGCACCCTCTTTTGAAACGCTGGTGGAAAAACTGCGCGACGCCGATATTATTGTCGCGGTGCGCGAACGCACGGCGTTCACCCGCGCGCTGATCGAGCAACTCCCCAAGCTCAAGCTGATCGCGCAAACAGGGCGCAGCGCGCACAGCGTTGATCTTAAAGCGTGTAGCGACCACGGCATTGCCGTCTGCGCAGGCTCGCACGCCTCACCGTACACCGTGGCCGAACACACGTGGGCGTTGATCTTTGCCTCAGTGCGACGCATCGCCGAAGACGCCGCGTTGATGCGTCAAGGCCAATGGCGCGACGGGTTCAGCACCAGCCTACGCGGCAAAACGCTAGGCGTTTATGGCTTGGGCAAAATCGGCGAACCGGTTGCCGCCACCGGTGCGAGCTTTGGCATGCGCGTGCTGTGTTACGCGCGCGACGCCACCACGCGACGCGCGCTTGAACTCGGTTACGCGGCCGCTGCGTCAAAAGCAGAATTTTTCGCGCAATCGGACGTAATGAGCGTCAACCTGCGTATGCTCGAAGCCACGCGCGGCATCATCACCGCTGCCGATCTGGCGTTGATGAAACCGACCGCATTGATCGTCAACACCGCGCGCGCGGAGCTCTTCGCGCCCGGCGTGCTGGTGGATGCGCTTAAAAAGGGTCGCCCCGGATTTGCCGCCACCGACGTGTACGAAAACGAGCCGGTGCAAAACGGCGATCACCCGCTACTGAAAATGCCCAACGCCATTTGCACGCCGCACAGCGCATGGCTAGAGCCAGGCACCTATGAAATGTATTTCGGCGAAGCGTTTGAACAGGCCGCCGCGTTTGCTGTGGGCAAGCTGGTTAAACTGCTCAATCCGGAAGTCACGCCAAAAAAGTAACGGCAAAACAGCCGATTGGAGGCCCTGTCATGAGCATCATCACAAAACACACCGCTACCTACGCCATGGCCGGGGTTGCTCTCGCCCTCGCCCTGCCCGCCACGCAAAGCTATGCGCAAAATGCCGCCGCTTTCCCCGCGCGCCCGATCCGCATGATCGTCGCCAACGGCGCGGGCTCAGCGCCCGATGTCATCGCGCGGCTGGTCGGCATGCGGCTGGCGGAAGTGTGGGGGCAGCCTGTGGTGATCGATAATCGTCCCGGTGCCACCGGCTTGATCGCCGTGGAAACGTTGGCCAAAGCCGCGCCGGACGGACACACCATGTTCCTGAGCACCATGACGCAACTCATTGCCATGCTGATGTATGAACGCTATCAGTTGGGCTCCGAGTTTGCGCCCGTCGCGCTGGTAGGCACCACGCCATTCGCCATTGTGGTCAGCGCCAACCTGCCGGTCAAAAATATGGCGGAATGGATTGCTTACGCGAAGGCACGGCCCGGCCAGTTGCTCTATGCCTCAGGGGGGAGTTGGGGGTCGTCGCACTTGTGCATCGAATCGCTCAACGCCACGGCCGGCCTAAAGATGACGCACGTGCCCTACGCCAACACCGTGAATGCCATGACAGACATCATCGGCGGCAACGTATTCACCTATTGCCCGGCGGTGCCGTCGCTACCGGCGTTTACGCAGTCGGGCAAGATACGCGCGCTGGGTGTGACCTATCAAAAGCCGACGCGCCTGCTGCCGGGCGTTGCACCGATTTCCGACACCGTGGCAGGCTTTGAATTGCTGGGTTGGTACGGCATGAACGTGCCGCTGAAAACGCCGCCTGCCGTGATTGAAAAAATCAATGCGGGTCTCGTCAAGGTGCTCAAAATGCCGGAACTGCAAGAACGCATGCAAACCGTCGGTGCAGATGCGGTGGGATCATCGCCCGGAGAATTCGCGGCATTCCTCAAACGCGACACCGACCGCTGGACCAAAGTGTTACGCGACAGCGGCGCGAAGCTTGAGAATAAGTAAGTTCGTCCGATTTTCTTTTCCCATCGTTGGGTATCAGCGGCGGTGACACCATGAGCATGACCGCCGTCGAAAAGGTACTCGCCGCCAAAAGCGGCAAGGCGTCGGTGCGTCCCGGTGACGTGGTGTTCCCCGACCCCGACTACGTGATGATTCACGATGGCGTGGTGATGGGTGCGAAACGCGAGCTGGACTCACTCGGCATCACCCGCTTGGCCGCGCCGCACAAAGTGATGATGGTCAGCGACCACGACGTTATCTACGGCAGCGCGCGCGCCGCCGAGCGCGGTGCCTACAACCGCGCCGCCGCCAAACAATGGGGCGTCAAAAATTTTTACGATGTGGGACGCGGCGGTCATGGTCATATTTTCCCGATGGAATCCGGCTTGTTGCTGCCGGGGATGTTTTACTTTGACAACGACCGGCACGCCACCAACGCCGGCGCGATAGGCGCGTTCGGCTTTCGTATGGGTGCGGAAATCAGCCGCGTGCTCGCCACCGGCACTAACTGGGTGCAGGTGCCGAAGACCATTAAACTCACGCTCAACGGTCGGCTCAAACCCGGCGTCTACGCGCGCGACATCGGCTTTCATTTGGCCATGCTGTTCAGAACAAAAACCTTTGATACTGATCTCGACTATCGTGTGCTCGAATACGCGGGCGACCTAGATCAATTCAGCCTTGCCGCGCGCACCGCGCTGTGTTCCAGCCCCACCGAGATACAGGCGTACGGCGTGTTTTTGCCGCCCTCAGCAGCCATACTCGCCCACGCGCGCGAGCACGCGCAGCGTGCGTTTTCACCGGTGTATTCTGATGCCGATGCGCACTACGAAGCCGAATTTACGCTCGATGTCAGCCGCCTAGAGCCGCAGATCGCGTTGCCGGGTGGCGTGCAAAATGCGGTGGATATATCCGCGGCAGCAGGCACGGCAGTGAATCACGCCTTCATCGGCTCGTGCGGCTCCGGCATGTGGGACGACTTAGTGCAAGCCGCCACCGTGCTCAAAAACCGCCGCATTGCCGACGGCGTGCGTTTGTTCATAGCACCCGGCACCGAGGCATCCACCAAACGTCTGTCGCGCGAGGGGCTGATGCAAGTATTCATCGAAGCCGGCGCGATCATGCTGCCCGCTGGTTGCGGCCCCTGCAATGACGCCGTGATTGGCCCGCTGCACAGCGGCGAAACGTCGATCTCCACCGCCACCAACAATCCGCCGGGACGCTTCGGCGCACGTGAGGCGAAACTGTATTTAGGCAGCCCGGCCACGGTGGCTGCGTCCGCCGTGACCGGGGTAATCACTGATCCGCGTGAATTCATGATGATGGAAACGGCCCTGTGAGCGCCATCGACGACACCGCGTGGATACTGAAGGGCCGATGCCATAAACTGGGCCACGATGTGCCTCACCCCGGCGGCGTGGTGCCCAATCGCATTATCATCGGGCGACACTTTTATCCGGCAGACATCATTCCGCATTTGTTCGAGGAAACCGATCCCGGATTCCACACACGCTGCCAGCCGGGCGACATCATCGTCGCCGGGCGCAATTTCGGCATGGGGCCCAAAATGAACGGCTACATCGCCATGCAGGCACTGGGCTTGGGGCTGGTGTGTGAATCCATGCCGTTTTTAGGCTACCGCGCGGCGGTGGGTTGCGGACTTAAAGTGATGAGCGATTGCGTCAACGTGCTTGAATTCTGCGACACCGGCGACGAACTCGAAGTCGATTTCCGTAACGGTTTTTTCATCAACCACACCCGCGACATCCGCCGCGAATACCCGCCGCTGCCCGACGACCTGTTAGAAATCGTCGCCTTGGGCGGCAACAGCGGCTGGCTTAAAAAGTGGTGGGCCGATCAACAAGGCGAAAGTAAATCCGCATGAAGTATTTGATTTTATTGATTTTTTTAATCACCAGCCGAGTTGCGCTTGCACAACCCACCACCGAGGCCGACTTGTGCCGCACCACGGTCAACAACCCGGATTTGGCGATCAAGCATTGCACCGCCGCCATCGAAACGCGCAAAGCCAACAGCGAAATGCTCGCGCAGTGGTACGTGCAGCGCGGCATGTTGTGGGGAGAAAAAGGCGACTACGAGCGCGCCATTACCGACCACAGCGCTGCGCTAAAGCTCGACGCCAAAGTACGCCACGCCAACTATTATCGCGGTGCTGCGCATTCCAACAAAGGCGATTTCGACAACGCCATTGCGGACTTTGACGCTGCCGCAAAACTGCGCCCGGATGACCCGGTGGTGTATCACGCCCGCGGCATCGAGTTGGCGGTGAAAGGCGATTACGCGCGCGCGCTGGCGGATTTCGACAAAGCGCTGCAACTCGACGGCAAAGCCGAAGGCGTGCATTTTGCGCGCGGACGCACGCTGTTTTATCTGTCAGAGTTTGCGCGCGCTGCGGCTGATCTCGAAACCGCATTGAAAAACCAGCGCAATGTTTACACCGCGCTGTGGCTGTTTCTCGCGCGCAAGCGCGGCGGCGACCATGACGCGGATTACCAGCTTGAGCGCGACACACGCGGCATCCGCGCAGGTTGGCCCGCGCCTCTGGTAGCGCTCTATATGGGGCGCACCGATGTCAATTCGGTGCAGGCCAGCACCGCCACGCCCGACAGCAATCGCCAACGCGAGCTGCGCTGCGAAGCCAGTTTTTACACGGCGCAATCCCATCTATTGAAAAACGAACGCCCGCGCGCGCAAACGCTGCTGCAGGAAATGCAGCGCACCTGCCCGAAGAATCTGCTGGAGTATGAAGGCGCTACGGCGGAGTTGCGGCGCTTAAAATAGATAGGCTGCTCTGCTCACATAAGCAATTGATTTTATTGAAATATATGAAAAAAGACCTGCTCAAAAACACCTTCGGCCAAGCCACAGGCTTTCCGCTACCGAACTGGCAAGCCCCGCCGCGCACCGCACGCGTAACCCTGACAGGCCGCTATTGCCGCATCGAGCCGCTCAACGCCGCGCAGCACGCCGCAGATTTGTACGCCGCCAACGCACTCGCCCCCAACGATGCCGACTGGACTTACCTCGCCATCGGGCCGTTTGCCGATTTTGCGGATTACCAGCAGTGGGTTGAAACGGTAGCCAAGGGCGACGACCCGGTGTTTCACGCCATCATTGACCTGCGCACGCAAAAAGCCGTGGGCGTGGCGGCCTATATGCGCATTGATCCCGCCAACGGCGTGGTCGAAATCGGTAATCTCAAATTTTCACCGCGGATGCAGCGCACGCCCATTGCGACGGAATCTATGTACCTGATGATGCGCCACGCCTTCGCCATCGGCTACCGGCGCTACGAATGGAAGTGCGATTCACACAACCTGCCCTCGCGCGCAGCGGCGCAGCGCCTGGGGTTTTCGTACGAAGGCATCTTCCGACAAGCGGTTGTATACAAGGGCCGGAATCGCGACACCGCATGGTTTTCCATCATCGACAGCGAATGGCCAGCACTAGAAGCCGCGTTTATGCACTGGCTGGCACCGGTCAATTTTGATGGTGCCGGAAAACAACAATCTTCGCTGTCGAAGTTGACCGGCCCGCTGCTCAAAGCCCGGGGTTAGATGCAAAAAACTTGGGCATGAACTAACGCCCTGTGATCGATAAGGCTATCATTTTTTTGTGATCTCAAGCTGCGTGATATTGGACATCCGGCGTAGTAATCTCTGACCGGACTTGGGCGATAACTTAACTTTACAACTTCACCGTCCAAAAGCTGGCGTTCTATATGAAAAAGGGCACCCGAAGGTGCCCTTTTGTATCGGTGTCGTAGGGCCGAAGCCCACGACTTGTTGCCGACAGTCCCCACCATTGGAACGTTCGATACGGGTATTATGGTATCCAAGTTCTTGATGGGAGGCAAGTTTTATGAACTACCGGCTGGCATTGGATATCGGCACTGCGTCTTGCGGCTTGATTGTGCTTGGGCTCGATGAAAACTGCGAGCCCGCCACCATCGCGCATCACTCGCTGAGTATTTTCTCAGAACCTGTGCTCCCGCACGCGGTTGGCGAAGCTGGCGAACCCAAAAAGGCAAAGCGGCGCAGAGCGCGTTTGGCGCGGCGGGTCATTGAACGGCGCGCACGGCGGCTACGCCGGATAGCAATGCTCGCTGATTTGATCGGCCTCGATCACAAGGCGATTCCTGCAGACAAAGGTCAGCGCATTCATTGCTTGCGTGCGAAAGCCGCAATTCAGCAAATCGACCTTGATGATCTGCTGCGTGTCTTGCTCAAGCTTGCGAAGAGGCGCGGTTACGCCGGGGGCTTCAAAATCAAGACTGAAAAGCAAAAGGATGACGACACGAGTGTCGTCAAACCAGGCATTGAAAAACTTGAGGCGGCAATGAAAGCTGCCGACTGCAATACCGTGGGCCAATATTTACAGCATCGGTTCAAGAATGGTGAAACACTCCGGCTCAAGGAAGTCGGCCTCTACAGTCATCGCAATATGCTGGAAGCCGAATTCGCCGCGATCTGGAACGAGCAGGAGAAGCACCACCCTGTTCTGAAGGAGTTACGTCCTGATCCTGTATTGGGTGGAATGCGCTCGATTCGCGAACAGTTTTTCGAGGCCATCTTTTATCAACGTCCGTTGAAATCAGTAGCGCCGATGGTTGGCAACTGCATGCTGGAGCCGTTCCTCCCGCGCGCACCGATGGCGCAACCCGCGATGCAGGCATTCCGCATCGAGAAGCAATTGGCCGACTTGCGTTGGGGCATGGGCCGGTTGGCAACGCCTCTCACAGCAGAACAAAAGTCGGTCATTCGCGACATGCTTAACAACCCCGATGAGATTACAAAAGAAGGCAAACTCATCTTCAAGAAAATCTACGCTGCACTTGAAAAACAAGCGTTAATGCCTGCCACTCACCGCTCGCTAAATATGGAGCGATCCAGCTGCGAAGAACTATCCGGCAATCGAACTCTGCGCGTAGTGCGTGACCTCGGTGTGTTGGAGCAATGGCAAAGCTACGATGCAACAATTCAGTTGCGCATCATCAACTTCCTCGCTGATCTCGGATCGCCTGAGCAAGTTGATACTCCCAATTGGCAAGACCGCTTTACAAAGAACAAACATATCAAGAACGCGAAAACCGGGCGCTGGGAGAATAAAACAGAAAAACGCGTACTGGATGAAAATTTGGTGAAATTCGTAAACACGTTGGTTGATTCTGGAAAGTTCGACCGGCTCGGTAATATGGGCTTCGAGTCTGGCCGTGCTGGCTACTCGATTCGCGCACTGGAAACGCTAACCAAACAGATGCGCGATGCCAATTGCGACGAACATGCTGCTATTCAAATTTGCTACCCTCCACCACCGCCCACCGGTGAATTGCTCACCTACCTTCCACCGCATGCCCCCACAGGGAATGTCGTCGTAGATGTTGCGCTGGGAGCTGTGAGGCGAGCGGTGAATGAAGCATTGGCCAAGTTGGGCGAGCCGCCGGCTGAAGTCGTCATCGAACTATCTCGCGACATGGCTCTTGGGCTTAAAGCGCGCGGAGAGATCGAAAAGAAGATCGACAAGAATCGCAAGCAGCGGGAAAAAGCCAAGAAGTCGCTGGAATCAAACGATCCTCCAATCCTTGGCACCGAGCGAAATGTCTTGCGTTACATTCTTTGGGAGCAGCAAGACACCCACTGCCCCTATTGCGGGGATCGCATTGGATTGGGCGAGGCAGTCAATGGCAACGTCACAAATTTTGAGCATATCCTCCCACGCTCGTTGACACGGGTTGGAAAGCAGCGCAATCACTTGGTGCTCGCGCACCGGCATTGCAATGATGCAAAAGGAGATCGCACCCCATACGAAGCCTTTGGTCATGATGAAGACCGATGGACTGCGGTTAAATACTGTGCGTCAGCATTGGAAAACAAAAAACAATTCGCAAAAGCTAAGCTGTTGATGCTAAATGAGTATGAACACGAGACTTTGGATAAGGCAGCAATAGACGAATTTACTGAACGCCAGCTTCACGAGACGTCTTGGATAGGCAAAATCGCAGTGCAGTGGTTACAAGCAATCTGCCCGACCCCAGTTGCTGTGTCGCGCGGAACGTTAACGGCGCACCTGCGCCGCATCTGGAAACTGGAAACGGTTATTGCGCAGGCGCGATTCGATGCAGGCCTACCTGTTCTTGACCAAGATGGCGAAAAAATTTCGCTCGATGACTTCAAGAAATTCAAGCCTTACTGGGAAGGCCACAATGGTAAAGGAATAGATCGCACTGATCGAAAAATCGACAAGCGTATTGACCATCGTCATCATCTGATTGACGCACTCGTGATCGCCCAAACGTCGCGCAGCCTCTACCAGCGCATGGCGACGCACTACAAAGCGCTCGCCGAAAGACGGCAAGCGGGTGAGCCTGTACGCATGAAACTGTTTGTGGAACCGCCACTACGTAACGTTCGGGATCAGGCATTAGAACTTATACGAAATGCGGAAATTCGGCATAAAACAGACCGGCAGATTGCAGGAAATTTCTTTCAGCAAACTGCGTATCGAAAAACATGGACTGACGAAGGACGCTCGCGCGCGGTTATCCGAATTCCACTCATTCAGTTGACGGACGCAAAAGGATCACTAGAGAAAGCCCGAAAAGGGATTTCCGATATTGTGAGCGATCACACGAGAAAAGTTGTTGCAGCCGCCTTTGAAAAATCTATCAGCGATGGCAAGGCTGTAAAAGACGCCTTAAGCACTACAATTTACGATCCACAGTTTCGGACAAACATTAAGCGTATCGCTGTTTACCAGCGTATCGGGCGCGGATTCATGGACGGATCGAACACATTCCCAATTGAACACGGATCAGGATTCGTGAAGCACTACATTAGCGACGGTTACGCTTACGTATCCATAATCGAAGGTGAAGGACGTGTTGTTACGGCAGACTCAGTTCCAATGTATAGAGCGCATCGAACAAGCCGTAATTTAAAGCATGGCGAGCGCCGTTTTTTTCGAGGCGATACGCTTATTAGTCCGAGCAACGGAAAGAAATACGTTATACATCAACTACTTGCAAATGCCACCGTACGTGTTGCCGAAATAACAGAGTCGCGTTCGTGGATTGAGTTAGGTGCAGAATCCGGGGCTACGCAATTCAGTGCAAATGCACTTGCAAACATGACAAAAATCTAAAGTGGCTTCGGATCGCATCCTTCTAATCGAAAACCCCGCCGATCTGCATATCGACATCGGGCGGTTACGCATCCGCCGCGAAGGCATGGATGATGCGTTTGTCGCGCCACATGATATCGCCATGCTGGTACTACACCATCACACCATCGCACTGAGCGTGAATGCTTTACGCGCGCTCAGCGGCGCAGGCGCTACGGTGATGGTGACGGACGATACTCACATGCCCGCCGCGCTCATGCTTCCCACCGCCGCCAATCGGGCGGCGTCCTCGCGCCTGCGCAAGCAGATTGGGCACATGGGTACGCCGATGCCCAATGCGCTGTGGCAAGCGCTTGTTAAAGCGCGGATATTGACCCAATCGGCAACACTTCGCGCATTGGAACTCAAAGGTGCGCTGCGTTTGGAAAGGATGGTTGCGGAAGTTGAAGCTGGCGACCGCACGCACCGCGAAGGGCAAGCGGCACGTCACTACTGGCAAAACCTGTTCGAGGATTTCAAGCGCGAAAAAGAAGGCGCTTCCGATGGCATCAATTCCCGACTGAATTACGGCTATGCCGTACTGCGCAGTCTGGTCGCCAGAGAACTCGTTGCCGCTGGCCTGAGCTGCGAGCTTGGGCTGGGGCACAAGAGCACGGAAAATCCATTCAACCTTGCGGATGATTTCATGGAACCCTACCGATTCACCGTGGAACGCCACGTTTGGAAGCTGGACAATAATGCGCCGATGGACAGCACTGCGAAGAAAGATGTAGTCAAATTCGTCGAAAGCGAAGTGTCTATGGGAAAGTACTCATACCGGCTGCTACCTGCCGTGCGTGAAACGGTAGCAAGCTACGTGCGAATTCTCGAAACTAACAAGGGGCAACTGATGTTGCCCGCAGGTTAGTGGGCATCAACGGCTGGCGCGTCATGTGGGTAATCGCAGTTTTTGATTGTCCCGTCACGACCAAGGATGAAGTCCGCGCGTATACTCAGTTTCGCAAGCAACTCATGAAGGAAAACTTCGTCCAACATCAGTACTCGGTATACCTTAAACACTTCCCGACCATGGCCACCGCCGAAGCAGAAATTGATCGTCTGAAACCCGCTGTTCCAGAGGGGGCGCATGTGGCTTTTTTCATGCTGACAGACAAACAATACGGTTTAACCCGCGAATTCTTCGGTAAAAACGCCAAGAAAATAGCCCCGGATGCTCCGGAACAAATCGAGCTTTTTTAGAAAAAATGCCGCCAATTCAAGGAATTGGCGGCATCCAGAGTGTATCAAACGTTCCGATGGTGGGGTGTCGGAACCCCACTCGTCGTGCTCTTCGCGGATCGGTGGAGTGTATCAAACGTTCCGATGGTGGGGTGTCGGAACGTATCCAGAATGCAGCCGCGCGGCCCTAAAGAGTGTATCAAACGTTCCGATGGTGGGGTGTCGGAACCCCGGCGCGCGCGAGTGTGTTAGGCCCGTGGAGTGTATCAAACGTTCCGATGGTGGGGTGTCGGAACATGGGCAGGCGTATAACGACGGAGAAATAAGAGTGTATCACCCTCCGCCTGCCGGCCGCCCGGGGCCTCGCGCCCGTTGCACTGACCGACTTCGCCGCCTCGGCGGGGCTGAGCGACCAGGCCCTGTTCGATTCGTTAGGCAGCACCG
>JAYTWR010000030.1:0-24793 GCA_043743335.1 Burkholderiales bacterium | reverse complement strand
ACGCCAGCTCGGATAAATGGTGGCCACAGCCGACATTACAAACGAAAACAGTGCGGTCGCCACCACATCCATCGGGCGCAGCTCTGAAGGCAACTCGGTGATTTGATAAATCGACGGATCGAGAAAGCGCATCCCGAACACGCGCTCGACAAAACCGACAATATCAGCGACATACCACGCACCGAGCACGCCGAATACGATGCCAAAGAACACACCCGTCAGCCCAATCACAATGCCCTGCGTCATGAAGATTTTCATGACCCCACTGGGCGACGCGCCCAAGGTACGCAGAATGGCAATGTCCGGCTGTTTTTCCTTCACCACCATAAAGAGACTTGACACTAAATTAAACGCGGCAATGGCGATAATAAAAAATAGCAGCAGCGACATCATGCGTTTTTCGATATCCACCGCGCGAAAATAATTAGCGTTGACGCTGGTCCAATCGGAAATCACCGCGTTACTCGGCACCTTGGCTGACAGATCGTAAGCCACTTCCTTGGCGCGAAACAAGTCGTCCAGCTTCAAGCGCACACCGGTCACATCGTCGCCCATGCGGTAAAGTTTTTGCGCGTCTTCGATATGCGTTAGCGCGAGCCCGGCATCGATTTCGTGATGGCCGATGTGAAACGTGCCTACCACGGTAAACTGCCGTAATCGCGGTAACAGACCGGCGGGCGTCACCTGCCCCTGCGGCGCGACCAGCACCACTTTTTCACCCACGTTGACGTTCAGCGCCCGCGCCAGCGCATCCCCCAACACAATGCTGAACTCGCCCGGCTTCAAGGCCTCGACAGAACCGCGACGCATGCTGCGAGCCAAGTCATCCACGGTGCCTTCCATCTCCGGCAGAATGCCGCGCAAGTACGCACCACGCACCTGACTACCGGTGGTGAGCAAGCCCTGTGCATTGACATACGGCGCGGCGGCGAGCACATGCGCGTTGGTGCGCGCTGCCTGGGCAACGGTTTTCCAGTCTGCTAACCGCTCATTGGAACCGGCGATTTGCACATGCGCCACCGCCGACAACATGCGCGTGCGCACCTCCTTTTGGAAACCGTTCATCACCGACAGCACCGTAATCAGCACCGTCATACCCAACGCGATGCCCACCACGCTAATCAGCGAAATCACCGAAATAAAACGCGTGCGCTGACGCGAGCGCGTGTAGCGCAGGCCGATAAAAAATTCGTAGGAATTCAAGAGATTGGCTTTGCGGAAAACGCGCAGTTTACTGCAATTGGTATCTTGTCGGGTGCTACACTCGCGCGCCTGCGAACCCGCCCATGCAATGCACTCTCTACATCCCGCACCTTATATTGCCGCGCGAAACTGGCGCGGCGTTGTGGCGTGCGGTAGCAGCGCCGCCACTGAAACAAATGCTCGACCGTGCATCCTTTACTGGCGAAAAGCCTTCCGGCAGCGACGCTTTGTTGTGCGGCCTGTTCGGTGTAGCGCAGCAGCACGATTGGCCGCTGGCACCCGTGCTTGCACGCGGTGACGGACTCGCCGTCGAGAGCGGTTACTGGCTGTGCGCAACGCCGGTTCATCTGGAAACCCGGCGCAAAGCGCTGGTGCTCTCGGGCCCCGACACCCTTGCAGTGACGCAGAATGAGTCGATAGCCTTCACCGGCATGCTTGCCGCGCATTTGCGCGAGGAGCACATCACCCTGCACGCCCCGCAACCCACGCAGTGGTATCTGCATTGCGAAACGCCACCCGCGCTGACGACCACCAGCCTCGATACCGCTGAGGGCCGCGACGTGCGCACTTTTCTGCCCCAAGGGGCGGACAGCGCGCGCTGGCATCGTATTCTGACCGAAATGCAAATGCTGCTGCACGCACATCCGGCCAATGAGGCGCGTGAAGCGCGCGGACTGCGGCCCGTGAACAGTGTGTGGTTGTGGGGCGGCGGTACGCTTCCCCCCGCTGTTACGCCAGCACGTTTTGGCCGCGTAGGGAGCAACGACGCCACGGTGCAGGCGCTGGCGCAACACGCGGGTTGCCCGGTCACAGCGGCACCGCTACGCATCGCAGCGGACATTTTGATGCCGCACGAAAACAGTACGCATTTTTTCTCGCTGGAATCGCTAACCGCCTGTTTGCGCAGTGGCGACGGGCAGGCGTGGCAAAACGCCGTCACGGCGCTCGACCGCGATTGGTTCGCGCCGTTGTGGGAAATGTTGAAGTCACGCCGTCTGAGTGCGTTGACACTGATAAGTTCCAACGATGACGGCACACAGCGGTTTGTCATTCGCCCAACCGATCATTACAAATTTTGGCGTAAAAACAAGTACTTATCGTACTTACCGTAATATGCCCGCTATCACCACACGCCCCGTAACGACCGCCAATGTACTCGCGCTGACACAGGCCGGCGTGCCCCCCTTGCTCGCCCGCATCTACGCCGCTCGTGGCGTCGCCAGCGAACGCGAGCTCGCCACTGACTTCGAGCGGCTACACCCGCCCGCAACGATGTTGAATCTGCAACGCATGGCGCTGCTGCTGGCCGATGCAATGGCTGCGCAAAAAAAGCTCCTGATCATCGCCGACTATGATGCCGATGGTGCCACGGCCTGCGCTATTGGCATGCGCGCCTTGCGCGCGATGCGCGCACGCATCGATTATCTGGTGCCCAACCGCTTCGAGTACGGCTACGGCTTGACACCGGAAATCGTGCAACTGGCCGCGCGTGTGAAACAACCGGATGTGATCATCACGGTCGATAACGGCATTGCCAGCGTCGATGGCGTGGCCGAAGCCAGTAGGCTCGGCATTCAGGTTTTGGTAACCGATCACCATTTGCCCGGCGATACCCTGCCCGACGCTTGGTGCATCATCAATCCCAATCAGCAGGGCTGCACCTTCCCCAGCAAACATCTGGCGGGCGTGGGCGTGATGTTTTATCTGATGCTGGCCTTGCGCGCGGTGCTGCGTGAACGCGGGGTCGGCAGCTTGCCCAATCTGGCACTGCTACTCGACTTGGTGGCACTGGGCACTGTGGCCGATGTCGTGCGCCTTGATGAAAACAATCGCATTCTCGTATCGCAAGGCCTGGCGCGCATACGGGCGGGCCGCGCACAGCCGGGCGTTGCTGCGCTGTTGCGTGTGGCCGCACGCGATCCCGCCAAGGCGGGCACGTATGACCTCGGCTTCGCCGTCGGGCCACGTCTGAATGCCGCCGGGCGTCTGACCGATATGTCGCTGGGCATTGAGTGCCTGATTACCGATGATGCGGCGCGCGCGCAATCCATCGCGCAGGAACTCGACGCCTTGAACCGCGAACGCCGCACCATTGAAGCCAGCATGCAGGAAGCCGCCCTCGCCGCCTTGGAGCAAACCACCGAAGCGACTGGCTACACGGTGAGCCTGTACGACGCGCAGTGGCATCAGGGCGTGATTGGCATTGTCGCCTCGCGCATCAAAGACAAATTTCATCGCCCGGTGGTGGCCTTCGCGCGCAGCAACAACGGCGAAATCAAGGGTTCCGGCCGTTCGATTCGCAGCCTGCATCTGCGTGATGCGCTGGATTTGGTGTCCAAACGCGCGCCAGGGTTGATCCTGAAGTTCGGCGGACATGCCGCCGCCGCCGGGCTGACTTTGCGTGAAACCGATTTTGCACGCTTTCGGGAAATCTTCGAAAACGTGACACGCACCCTGCTGACACCCGCCGATCTCGAACGCGAAATCACCACCGATGGCTCACTGCCCGTGGAACACGCCACACTCGACACCGCGCAGACCTTGCGCAACGGCATTTGGGGACAAGGATTCCCGGAACCCAGTTTTCTCGACCCCTTCGAGATTGTTCAACAGCGCGTCGTCGGCGAACGCCATTTAAAATTAAGGCTGCGTCGCGACGGCAAAATTTTCGACGGCATTTTGTTCGGTCACAATGAACCGCTACCAGATGCGATACGCGCCGTCTACCGTTTCAGTATCAACGAATACAACGGCGTGACTTCCACGCAGTTGATGCTCGATCACTGGGAAGCGCTTTAGCGCGCGGCCCCGTCAGGTATAATCCTGTTTTCGTGTCCATTCAGTGAGCGCGGCACACGCAACGACCTTCCCTCACCCCGCCCTCTCCCAGTGGGAGAGGGTGCCACCCCAGTGCTAATCCGCTGCCAGTGTAAGCTGGCAGCGGCGACGGTTTTCGCCCTCTCCCGCCGGGAGAGGGCGGGGTGAGGCAGGCTTTTGACTTAGCGCGCGCGGAATAGACCTCTGTTTTTAAAGGATTATGAGTACCATGGAAGCCGAACGCATCAACCTCATCGCCAAGCAACTCTCCGATATCGACACGCGCACGGCGGAGCTGCGGAGGTATCTTTGACTACGACACCAAACGTAACCGTCTGGATGAAGTCGTCAGGCTGGCCGAAGACCCTGCCGTCTGGAGCGACAGCAAACGCGCACAAGAGCTAGGCAAAGAGCGCAAGGCGCTCGAATACACCGTTAACTCGCTCACGACCCTCGCCGCCGGCTTGCGCGACGCGCATGAGCTGTTCGACATGGCGCGCGAAGAAGCCGACGACGCCACGCTGGTGTCAGTCGCCCATGACACGCAAGGCCTAGAAGACACCGTCGCAGAAATGGAATTTCGCCGCATGTTCTCCGGCGAAATGGACGCCAACAACTGCTTTCTCGACATTCAGGCCGGTTCCGGCGGCACCGAGGCGCAGGATTGGACTTCGATCCTCGAACGCATGTATCTGCGCTACTGCGAAACCAAGAAGTTCAAAGTGGAGCTGCTCGAAGAATCACCCGGCGAGGTTGCCGGGCTGAAAAGCGCATCGCTCAAAGTCAGCGGCGACTACGCCTATGGCCATTTGCGCACTGAATCGGGCGTACACCGACTGGTGCGCAAATCACCGTTTGATTCCAACAACCGGCGGCATACCTCGTTCGCCAGTGTGTTTGTCTACCCGGAAGTGGATGACTCGATTGAAATCGACATCAATCCGGCCGATTTGCGCACGGATACCTTTCGCGCGTCCGGCGCGGGCGGCCAGCACATTAACAAAACCGATTCCGCCGTACGCATTACGCACATTCCCAGCGGCATCGTCGTGCAGTGCCAAAATGATCGTTCGCAGCACCGCAATCGTGCCGAGGCGATGGCCATGCTGAAATCGCGCCTGTACGAGTTAGCGTTACGCAAACGCAACGAAGAAAAGCAGGCCGCCGAAGACGCCAAAACCGACATCGGCTGGGGCCATCAGATACGTTCCTATGTGCTCGATCAGTCACGCATCAAGGATTTACGCACCAACATCGAAATCGGCAACACGCAAGCCGTGCTCGACGGCGCGTTGGATATTTTTATTGAAGCCAGCTTGAAGCAAGGGTTGTGATTATCATGGATGAACCAAACAAAGCACCGGAGCAAGACACCAACAAAATCATCGAAGAGCGCCGCGCCAAACTGAAAGTGTTGCGCAACAAAGGCGTCGCCTTTCCCAATGATTTTGTGCGCGAGCATTACGCCCACGATGTCACCACGAAGCACAGCGCAGCAGAGCGCGAGGCGCTGGAAAAAGACGCGATCACTGCGGTGGTCGCTGGCCGCATTATGTTGAAGCGCGTGATGGGCAAAGCCAGTTTCGCCACCATTCAGGATATGAGCGGACGCATCCAGATTTACGTCTCCGAAGGCGACACCGGCAAAGACGCGCAAGATGCCTTTAAACATTACGACATCGGCGATATCGTGGGCGTCACAGGCACGCTCTTCAAAACCAAGACGGGCGAATTGACGATACGTTGTAAGCAATTGATTTTATTGACAAAATCCCTACGCCCCTTGCCGGAGAAATTTCACGGCCTGAGCGATCAAGAGATTAAATACCGCCAGCGCTATGTCGATTTAATCGTCAACGAAGACACGCGCGCCACCTTTCGCAAACGCTCGCAAATCATCCAGGCGGTGCGCAGCGTTTTGATTGCCGACAATTACCTTGAAGTCGAAACACCGATGATGCAACCCATCCCCGGCGGCGCGGCGGCGCGTCCGTTTGTCACGCATCACAACGCGCTGGATATGCCGTTGTTTCTGCGCATCGCCCCTGAGTTGTATTTGAAGCGCTTGGTCGTCGGCGGCTTCGAGCGCGTGTTTGAAATCAATCGCAACTTCCGCAATGAAGGCATGTCCACGCGGCACAACCCTGAATTCACCATGCTGGAGTTTTACTGTGCCTACATGGAAGTCAACGGGATGATGGATTTCATCGAGCGCCTGATTCGAGAAACGGCGGCGGCAACAGGGCAAACCCAAGTGACGTATCAAGGCAAAGTAATTGACTTCGCCCAGCCGTATGACCGCCTCACCATCAGCGCCGCCATCCGCAAATACCAACCCGACATCGGCGACGACGTGCTGTCTGACAAAGGCAAAATCGTTGCCAAACTGAAAAGCATGGGCGTCGATACACGACCCACCGATGGCTTGGGCGCGCTGCAACTCGCGTTGTTTGAGAACACCGTCGAAACCAAACTGCACCACCCGACATTCCTCATCGATTACCCGGCAGAAGTGTCGCCGCTGGCCCGCCGCAGCGACAAAAATCCGGAAATCACCGAGCGCTTTGAACTCTTTATCGCAGGCCGAGAGATCGCCAACGGCTTTTCGGAACTGAACGATCCCGAAGACCAAGCCGAGCGTTTTCAGGAACAAGTCCGGCAAAAAGACGCTGGTGATCACGAAGCCATGCACTACGACGCCGACTACATCCGCGCGCTGGAATACGGCTTGCCGCCCACCGCAGGTGCGGGCATCGGCATCGACCGGCTGGTGATGCTGCTGACCGACAGTCCGTCGATACGCGATGTGATTTTGTTTCCGCAGATGCGGCCCGAATAACAACCTGAATTCCTTGCGCGAGGTCATCATGGACACACCGTTGTGGACGCCCTCCCCTCAACGAATCGCTGACAGCAACCTGTCCGCATTCACCGCGTTTGTCACCGAGCGTTACGGCGTTAAAGCACAAAACTACGCCGAACTGCATGCGTGGTCGTGTGCGAATCGCGAGCAATTCTGGCAAGCCATCTGGCAATTTTGCGGCGTGGTGGGTTCCACGCAAGGCGACACCCTCCTGACCGACCGGGATCGCATGCCCGGCGCACGCTGGTTTCCCGGCGCACGGCTCAACTACGCAGAAAACCTGCTGCGCCAGCGCGATGACGCTACCGCCATTGTGTTCTGGGGCGAAGAGCAGATCAAAAGTCAGGTCACTTGGGCAGCGTTGTATGGCGACGTGTCGCGGCTCGCGCAGGCGCTGCGTGCGCAAGGCGTGAAACCCGGCGACCGCGTGGCCGCGTTTTTGCCCAACTTGCCGGGTGCCGTCATCGGCATGCTGGCCACCGCCAGCATCGGCGCTGTGTGGTCATCGTGCTCGCCCGATTTTGGCGCGCAGGGCGTGCTGGATCGCTTTGGGCAAATCGAGCCCAAAGTATTGATCGCGGTGGATGGCTACTTCTACAGCGGCAAACCGATAGACGTGCTGCCGCGCGTGCGCGAGATTGCCGCGCAACTGCCTACGGTGGAAAAGGTCGTGGTGTTCCCGTATACGCGCGCGAATCCCTCGCTGGAAGGCATACGCAGCGCCGTGGACGTGCGTGAATTCATGGCGCCGTTTCAGGCGCAGGACATTGAATTTGAGCGACTGCCGTTCGACCATCCCCTGTACATCCTGTATTCCTCGGGCACCACCGGCGTACCCAAGTGCATCGTGCACAGCGCGGGCGGCACGTTGTTGCAGCACCTCAAGGAGCATCGACTGCACACCGATGTGAAACCCGGCGACCGGCTGTTTTATTACACCACCTGCGGCTGGATGATGTGGAATTGGCTGATGTCGGGCTTAGCGTCACGCGCGACGTTGATGCTGTACGACGGCTCACCCTTCGTGAAACGCGGTCGCGTGCTGTGGGATTACGCCGAGGCAGAGCGCATCACCATCTTCGGCACGGCGGCCAAATACATCGACGCCATCGCCAAGCTCAATCTTGAACCCGCTGTGACGCATCAACTGCCGCACCTTAAAGCGCTGCTGTCGACCGGATCACCGCTCGCCCCCGAAAGCTTTGAATACGTTTACCGCAATATCAAACAGGATTTGCATCTGGCGTCCATCTCTGGCGGTACGGACATTGTCTCCTGCTTTGCCCTAGGCAACCCGGCGGCACCGGTATGGCGCGGCGAGATACAGGCACCCGGTTTGGGTATGAAAGTCGAAGTGTTCGACGACAATGGCCGCTCGCTGCAAGGCGAAAAAGGCGAGCTGGTCTGCACCGCGCCGTTCCCGTCGATGCCGCTGGGCTTTTGGAACGACCCCGACGGCAAGAAGTATCACGCAGCGTATTTTGACAAATACCCCAACGTGTGGCGGCACGGCGACTACCTCGAATACACCGAACACGGCGGACTGATTATTTACGGCCGCTCGGATGCGGTACTCAACCCTGGTGGCGTGCGCATCGGCACCGCGGAAATTTACCGTCAGGTAGAAAAGCTCGACGAAGTGGTCGAAAGCATAGCCATCGGACAAGACTGGAACAACGATGTACGCGTGGTGTTATTCGTGCGCCTGCTCGACGAACTCACACTCGACGAAGCGCTCATCAACAAAATCAAACAACAGATCCGCGACAACACCACGCCGCGCCATGTGCCCGACAAAGTGCTGCAAGTCGCCGACATTCCGCGCACGCGCAGCGGCAAAATTGTGGAACTCGCGGTGCGCAATGTCGTGCATGATCTGCCGATCAAAAACTTGGAAGCGCTGTCCAATCCTGAAGCGTTGGAACTGTTTCGCCATCGCAGGGAACTGCTATCGTAAGTTACATCAGTAGCCACTATTCAACTGTGTCGTAGGATGTCGGTGAGCGTAGCGAACCGCATCGTTCGCGGAATGTGCTTACGCAAGGCAATTTCACGCTGTCGGCACCGCGACTGACGCTACGACGAAGTTGAAAAACTTCTATAAGTAATTGATTTTAAACACTTTTTATCTTACTCCCAAATACCCTGCCGGCAATGCCGGCGCTGCGCTATCCGGCACTTGCGCCGCCAATTTCACCGCTGCGGCTGCGGCGCTTTCGGCACACATGGCGCTAAAGCTTTCCGGCGTTTCCAGACTGATACGGCCCAGCGCACCGCTGCGATAATCCGTGAGCAGCGTGATTGCGGCCTTCTCAAAATCCACACCGGCACCCTTTAGCCGATAACCGCGCCGCACGGCAACCGCCTCCACCACCGCCACGCCATCACGCTGACTTCCCGCGTCTGAAACCGCTGTGAAGTGATAGCGCTCAGCCAGTGCCCGCGCATAGCGCGCAAGCAGTACCTCGCCTAAAAACGTCGCCACCTCCGACTCGTGGTACGCCTTAACGCCGATCAGGTGACTGGCCGCCAGCATCAAGCCATCAACTTCATGCTCAATGCGCGGCCACATCAGGCCCGGCGTATCCGTCAGGCTGGCTTCGGACGACAAATCGTAGCGCGCCAGCGCTTTGGTCACGGCAGGCTCATCGCCCACCTTGGCCGCGCGCCGCTTGAGCAAAGCGTTGATCAACGTGGATTTTCCCACGTTAGGCACGCCCATAATCATCATGCGCAACGGCTTAAAATTATCATTGCGATGTGGCGCGATTTTTTTCGCCGCCGCCACAACTTTGGCGGCTTCTCCCGGCTTTTTGCACGACAGTGCAATCGCCTTCACGTTTTTTTGCGCGTTAAAAAACTGCAACCACGCCGCAGTCACTGTGGCATCGGCGAGATCCGTCTTGTTCAATACCTTGAGACAGGGCCGTTGACGGTGCGTGCGCAACGTTTCCACCAGCGGGTTCGAACTCGCCATGGGGCAACGCGCATCCAGCACCTCGATAATCAAATCGTGATCCGCCATCGCCGCCTTGGCTTTGGTGACGGCAACCGCCATATGTCCTGGAAACCAGTTAATCGACATGGCGATCAGGCTGATGTCAGGCGTGCAAAGCGCGGCTGTGTCTTGCCGTCCACCACCACGTCTTCGGCAAACATCGCAGCGGGCCGCACCCACAACCCACCCTCCCCATACAGCGGGCGATAAACCACCATCAGCTCGAGTGATTCCGAATGCCGCGCCATGCCGGTCACCTCATACTCGTTGCCTTTGTAGTGCCGGTAACGGCCCGCTTCGATCAAAATGCCCTCTGTCGTCTCGTTAACACGCAAATTCCGCTCCCTGAAAAGCCTATGTTGGCCGCTTGCAAGTCACGCCGCTCAATCGGTGTCACAATGTAGCCTGAATTTCTTCAGGATGCTCGTACCGTGTTCGAAAATATTTTCAAAAAAGACGCCACTACTGCTACCCCCGCGCCAGACGCTGCAAAATCGCCGACGGAGGCTCACGCGCCTACCCATGGCGCAGCCCCAATTTCCGAAGTCGAACGTGAGGCTTGGCAACAGCGTATCACCACTGCCGCTGCAAACGTGGATGATACGTCTTTGCTGCAGATTGCCCATGACGCGCCTACGGTGCCGCTGAAACGGGCTGCCATTGAGGCACTCACCCATGAAGCCTCGTTCAAACAGGCCATGCATGACTTTCGCGAGCACGACAAGCGCCTCTACCGCGCCGCGAAATCCGGTTGGGACACAACCAGCGGTACGCGCATTGCCGGCGGCGAAGCCACGGCCTTGATCGCCAGCGCGCGCAGCTTGCTGGACCAAGAATTCGTGCCGGTGAATCGCGTGGTGGAACTCGATCACGCGTGGGCTGCGCTCAACAGCGAACGCATTGGCCCTGTATTGCGGGGTGAATTTTCAGCACTCAGCGAGCAACTGGGCGAAAAGGTCAAAGCGCACGGCGAACACGCACAATCGATCACCCGCTGGCTGGGCGCAACGGATCTGGCCATGTCCGGTTTGCAAGCGGCGTTGCCTGCGGTAGCCAGCGGAGAAGGGCCGCCCGCCGGTGCCGAAACCCAAGCGTTGACGCTGCTGGAATTGGCGCAAAACATCCCCGCTGCGGGCGACGCGCGTTGCACCGAAAAAGCGGATGCCGCCAACCGGCTGCTCGCGTTGGCCTCTAGCGCAGTACAGCGCGCCGTATTCCTGCAAACCCTGCCGATGCCGGGCATGACCGATGAAACGCCTGAGCACAGCACTGAGCAAGGCACGGGGCACAATGCTGAAGCGCGCGAGAAGCAACTGATCGAACAATGGCGGGCGTTTCCGGAGGTTTCCGACAGCGGCAGCAATGCGTGGCACACCACGCTTGCCGCGCGCTTTGCCGAGTGGCGCAATGCTGTCACGCACGGGCGCGAAAACGAACACGCCGCACTCAGTGCTGAAGATCGCGAGCGCAGACGCGAGCAGAACCGGCAACGCGTCGAAGCTATCCAACGCGACGTGGAAGCCGCTGAGGCCGCGCACACCGCTGGGCACGTCACGGATCTCACGCGATTGCTGGCCGTTATCGACACGGCGCTCAAGCGTGGCACCGTCAACGCAGCGCTCACGCAACGCATTGAAGTGTTACGCGCCGAACAGCGCCGCTTGCACGATTGGCAACGCTGGGGCGGCCGACAAAGCCGCGAGCAATTGGTGACTCAAGCCCAGGCGCTGGCGACCGAATCAGCCGGCAAAGTGGCCATCAAAGCCCATACCGAAGCCATCGACAAACTGCGTGAACGCTGGAAAGAGCTCGACAAGTTGGGCGCGGCCTCCAACCAAACCCTGTGGCTTAATTTCGACAGTGCACTGAAAACAGCCTACGCGCCGGTTGCCGTGCATATGGAAAAGCTGCGTGTAGAGCGCAACGATAATCTCGCCAAACGCGAACAAATCGTTACCGCGCTGCTGACGGCTGCAACACGGTTTTTCCCGCCCGCCGCAGAAGGTGCTGCGACGACGCCTGACTGGCGCGCCGTGAGCCATGCCGTGGAGGAAGCACAGACCGCTTGGCGCAAACTGGGGCCGGTGGAACACACCGTGCCGCGCAAAGCGCAAAAGGGCGACAGTGCAATCACCACGCGCTACGCGGCGGCGGTGCAGGCGCTCGAAGCGCCACTAAAAAATGCCTACGCCGAAGCGCGCAGCAAGCGCGAGGCACTGATTACCGAAGCCAAGGCGCTGTCTGAATCTCATGTGACTGCGCGTGACATCGTCGATAAGGTAAAGAAAGTGCAAGGGCAATGGCAATCGGTAGCGAAGGCCATGCCGTTGCCCCGACGTGACGAAAACGCGCTGTGGATAGCGTTTAAAACCGCCACCGATGCCGTCTTTACCGCGCGCGACACGGCACGCAATGCCAAAGAAGTCGAGACCAACGCTCAGCAACAGGCTCGGCTGGATATCATGGCCCGCTTAACAACGCTCGCCGCCGTGTCGAATGCCGCCGACATCAAACGCGCCCTGTCTGACGCTGACCGGGATTGGCGTGCTGCGCCCGATTTACGCGATTTGCCCAAGCCGCAGGCAGCCAAGCTCGACGCGCGCTACCGTGCGGCGCGCGACGCCGTTGGCACACGGTTGGCCGATCTTGCGCTGCAATCCGAGCAAGCACGCTACGACGCATTGCACGCCGCCATGGCCCTCTGTGGCGAATGTGAAGCCTCCGCTTCCTCCAGTGAAGCCGGGGTCACCGGATTGCAAGAAAAATGGGATGCGCTGGAACATCTGCCCGCGCCATGGAAAGCCCGGTTGGACTCGCGCTTTCAGGGCAAGGCCGCCGCGCCTACTGCCAAGTCAGGCAAGAACACCACTGACAGCGTGCAGGATATTTTGCTCAATCTTGAAGTCGCCTGTGGGCTGAACAGCCCGGAGGAATTTCAGACCGCACGCCAGCACCTGAAAATTCGCGCGCTCAAAGAAGCGATGGAAGGCCGCAAAACCACTACCACCACGCCCGCCGATATCGAGCGCTGGATGCTCGATGCCGCAGCGAGTGCGCGCCCCGATGATGTATCGCGTGAGCGGCTGGCGAAAATTATTGCTGCGGTACGCCGCCGTCCGGCTCGTTGATCGAACATGGCCGCACCCGATAAAAAAGCGTCGCTAGGGCAAGTCGCCAGCACCCTGTTCTGGGCCCTGTGCATGATAGGCAAGAGAGGCACTTGGGAACGTGATGGCGCAAAAATCACCATGGGCCAAGCCGTCATCGGCGGTGTTGTTGCCGGCATCTTGGTGGTGTCCGCACTGGTGATGCTGGCCCGCTTTGCGGCGCGCTAAACCGGTATCAGGCCGTTCGCCCGCGAGGCAGTGTCCATGAAAGCGGCGTGGTATACACAGCAAGGCAAACCCGCTGAAGTCATACAGTTCGGCGAACAGCCCACGCCGCATGCGGGTGCCAATGAAGTGCGCGTGCGCCTGCTGGCTTCTGCGGTCAACCCTGCCGATACCAATCGTACCGTGGGCCGCAGCTATGCGATGGAAGGCGCGCTGATGATCCCCAATAGCGACGGCGCGGGGGTCGTCGACGAAGTGGGTGCGGGGGTAGACAGCGCGTGGCTCAACCGCCGCGTGTGGCTCTACAACGGGCAACGCGGCGGACGGCTACTGGGCACGGCGGCGCAATACATTGCACTCAATGTTGATCTCGTTGCGGCGTTACCGGAGAACACCCGCTTCGATGAAGGCGCTTGCTTGGGCATCCCCTGCATGACCGCGCACCGTTGCATAACGCTGGGTGGCGATCTGGCGGGCACAACCGTGCTTGTCACGGGGGCCGCCGGTGCGGTGGGACACTACGCCGTGCAATGGGCCAAACGCTTCGGGGCGCGCGTGGTAGCGACCGTCAGTTCGCCGGAAAAGGCGGCGCACGCCAAAGCGGCCGGCGCGGATGTCACCGTAAACTACCGCAGCGAAGATGTAGTCGCACGCGTGCGTGATTTCACCGCCGACAGCGGCGTGCAACATGTGGTGGATGTGGATTTCGGCGGCAATCTGGCCACGACGCTGCCGCTGCTCAACATCAACGGCTCCATCGCCTACTACGCCACCCAAGGCAATCCCACGCCCACTATCACCGCACCGGCGCTCATGCGCAAAAATCTGTCCATCCATGCGGTGCTGCTCAACGGCGCGCCACACGCCGCGCGCAAACGTGCGCAAAACGACATCGTGCAATGGCTTAAAGAAGGCGGCATGCAGCACACCGTGTCAGCGGTATTTCCACTGGCACGCACCGCTGAGGCACATGAAGCGGTGGCGTTTCAGGCCAAGCTTGGCACGGTGATTGTCGATTGCGCGGCATAGCTGAAATAATATCTAAGTAATTGATTTTATTGAATTTTTTATTTTCGCTGTTACGCCCTCTGTTACGCTATCTGCTACACCATAAACAGCGCCACCAACCCGGCCTACGCCGCCTTGAGCTTGCCCCGCGTTGCCGTCACCAGCCCCGGCACTTGCGACGCGCGCACATACACAAAGCCCTCAAACAAGCGCCGCTGCGTGCGGTAGAACGCGCCCTGCTCCGCGTGCCATTGGCCGTCTTTCTTTTGCACATGCGCGGCGACGGTCAGAATGCCCGACGGCATGGCGATGCGTATCGGCGCATTGAAATCACTCGTCGGGCGCGCCGCCGCGTGCACCACCGAGCCTTCAAGACGCGCCGCGACCGCCGTGCACAGCGACACCGTTAACGGCAACGCCCGATGCGGCTGGCCGTTGGAGAGCATGCGCGCGGTAAGGTCAACGTCCGCCGCGCGAAGGGTTTCACCGGTGAGCAACGAAGCATCCTGCGGGCCGGATACAAAGCCCACAAACGGCACCGATGATTTTTTTGCGGCATCCACCGCGTTTTGCGTAATACCCATCGCCACCGACGCCGCCTCGCGTATAGCGGCGAGTTTTTTCATGATGGCGGTGTTGGCCTCCAAAGCGTCCGGCATTTCGATACCGCTCAAGCCCAGATCCGCCGCACGCACGAACACTGTCGCGTTGGCGGCGTCGACCATCGATACCGTGAGCTTGCCCACGCCCGGCACATCCAGCACATCGGTGACATTGCCGGTGGGCAGCAGCTTGCCGGTGGTCGCCCCACCGGGCTGCAGAAACTCTAGCCGCACTGGGGAGCCTGTGCCCGAAACGCCGGGGATCGCCAAGTCACCATCGACTTCCGACAAGCCGTCATCCCAATGAAAGCGCGCCTGAATGATTTTTTTGGTGTTAGTGTTGTGGATGCGTACCATCACCTCGCCAGCACCGCCAGTACCACCAGCCACCCTGAAAATTCCTTCGTCTACCGCGAACGGCCCCATCGCCGACGACATATTGCCGCAGTTCGCGCCGTAATCGACCTCGGCCTTTTTCACCTGCACCTGCGCAAAGGTGTAATCGATGTCCGCATCCGCACGCGTCGACGGCCCCACCACACACACCTTTGACACTGAAGACACACCGCCGCCCATGCCATCCAACTGTCGCCCATAGGGATCAGGACTGCCGATGGCCGCGAGAAATATTTCATCCCACGATGCCCGATCACGCGGCAAGTCTTTGCTGTGAAACACCACGGCGTTACTGGTACCGCCACGCATGAACACTGCCGGAAGTTTAAGTTGTCTCATAAAAAACCCTTTAAATTCAATTAGTTATATATACGCATCCTGCGCAGCGTTAGTGATGATGCGCCATGACCGCGCTGCCTGCTGTCGCAACTGGGATAACACGACCGCGCAACCACGCACTGCAAGTGCTACGGCACAAGCACCAGCCTTGGGTGAAAATTGAGTATAGCAGAGGTACTTTTGCCTTCCTGCGGGCCTGCAAACCGGCGACGCACACGATGCGCGCCTCGGCGGCATCCAAGGTCATGGATACTAAACATGAGCGTGCGAATTTTGCAATAATGCGCATGACACAATGCCATCAGGGAGCAGCAGCATGAAATGGGAAGGCGGCAGGCAAAGCGATAATGTAGAAGACCGCCGTGGCGATGCGGGCGGGGGCGGCGGCAGTGGTGGTATGGGGCGCGGCATCGCGGGCGGCGGCATCGGCGTGGTGCTGATTGCGGTGGTAGCGATGTTTCTCGGCATCGACCCGTCGATGGTGCTCGGCCTGCTGGGCGGCGGCGGGCAACCCGCGTCCGCGCCCACCTCGCAACAGGTGCCCGCGCAGCGCCCGCCGGAAGGCGATCAAATGGCCAAGTTTGTCTCCGTCGTGCTGGCCGACACCGAAGACACTTGGACAGGCTTATTCAAGCAAAGCGGCTCGCAATACCAGGTGCCTAAGCTCGTGCTGTTCCGTGGCGCGGTGCAGTCTGCTTGTGGCCGTGCCGAAGCCGCGATGGGGCCGTTCTATTGCCCGGGTGACCAAAAGGTTTATATCGATCTGGCGTTTTTCGACGATTTGCAAAGACGCTTTCGCGCGCCGGGCGAATTCGCGCGAGCTTATGTGATTGCCCATGAAGTCGGTCATCATGTACAACACCTGCTGGGTATTGCGGACAAAGTGGACGCCCAACGCAAGCGCGTATCCGAGGCCGAATACAACAAACTGTCGGTGCGCATGGAATTGCAGGCAGATTGTCTGGCGGGCATTTGGGCGCATCACGCCAACCGCACTCGTCACATCCTAGAAGGCGGCGATGTAGAAGCCGCCATGGCAGCGGCCACCGCTATCGGCGACGACCGCTTGCAGCAGCAGTCGCGCGGTTATGTCACACCCGAATCATTTACCCACGGCAGCTCGGCGCAGCGCGTGCGCTGGTTCCGCCGTGGCTTGGATAGCGGGCAGATCAACCAGTGCAATACGTTTCAAGCGCGCGAGCTGTAAGGGTATCTCTGCCGCAGCATCGAGTTCACCAGCAGCAGCAAAGGCAATGGCCCACTCGGCACAGGCGACGAAACGCTTCACGCTTCCACTACAAATCCAAGCCGGTGCACACCGTTCCAGAAATACCCCAGCGGATTCCATTGAGACGCCATGGGCTGCGAGTTGCCGCGATCATCTGTCGCGCGCGCCAGCACCGTCACGTAACCGGTGCGGGAAGCACGCAACGCCACGCTAAAGGTACGCCAAGCATATTTATCGCCGGCGTTATTCAATTGCGCGTTTTCCCAGGTGACGCCTTCGTCAAGCGAAATCTGCACGCGCGAGATCGCGCCCTCGCCCACCCATGCGCGACCTTCAACAAGCACCGCTCGGCCCGCCTTAAACACCGCATTGGGCGCAGGATAAGTGATCATGGATTTCACCGGCCATGCCTCGGTCACCCACGTATCCGGCGGCATTTTTTCGCCGGGCTGAACTGCGTCGCGCGGAAGGCGGTAATTGCTGTCCATGTAAGCGCCCTTGAACGGCGCGTCGAGCACCGTCAAGGTGTGCAGCCATTTGATCGAAGCGGATCCCGCCCAACCCGGCACCATCAAGCGCAGCGGATAGCCGTGAATTTTCGGTAGCGGAGCGTCATTCATGCCGAACACCACCAGCGTATGCGCTTCCATCGCCTTGTCGAGCGGTATCGAGCGAATCATCGGCGCGGCGCTGGCGATCACACCAAAATCTCCCCCCTGCCCCGCGACATGCGCGGCGCTGTTCGTCAGCCCCGCCGCACGCAACACATCGCGCAGCCGCACGCCGTTCCACACTGGGCAACCCATACCCCCCGTGACCGGCCACGGTACACCGTTGGGCCGCGGCAGATAACCCACACGCCCGGAACCCGCGCACTCCAGCATGGCTTGCGTGCTCACCACCGGAAAGTGCTGGCGCAAATCCGCTAGCGAAAAAGAAACTTCTTTGCTCACCGAACCCTTAACCGTCAAACGGTGTTTGGCCGCATCGATATCGGGCGTCAGCAGGTTGTTATGCACGAACATGCGGTCGTTCGGCGTGACGGTGAAGTGGTGATGCTCGGCCGTCACGCTGGCCGTGAGGGGGCGTTCGGAGTGCGCCTGCATGCCAGAGAACTTTTCTGCCATCACGCTACTGTGGCTCACCGTACCTGCCGGTTCTGCCAGCACCGCTGGTTTTTGAGCGTCTTGCGCAAACACCAAACGGCCGGACAACACCGCGCCGGTAGCGGCCAAGCCGGCCACAAAACCACGCCGGGAAGATATTCCTAAGTATTTGATTTTATTCAATTATTCCTCACCACTTATTAAGCCGCCCGAGCCGGCCCGCGCGAACCGATCGCAGGATACGGGTGCAGCATATTCAGCGCAATACTCTGGTTGGCGGTTTGCACAATGCGTACATGCTCGCGCTTGAATTCGCGCGCATGCGGCAGGCCGCACGAGTGCGCAATCATGTCGATTTCCTTGTTCATGTTTTTACAGTAGTTGGCGACGCGCAAATATTTTTCTTCGACCACCAAACCGCGCTGCAAGCGCTTGTTGTGCGTGGTCACGCCCGTCGGACAAGTGTTCTGATGACAGCGCAACGCCTGTATACAGCCCAGCGCAAACATGAACCCACGCGCCGTGTTGATGAAATCCGCACCCACACACAGTGCCCACGAGGCGCGTGCAGAGGTCACCAGTTTGCCCGACGCAATGACGCGGATGCGTGACTTTAAGTCCGCCTGAATCAGCGAATCCACCACACGCGGCAGCGCCTCAGCAATCGGCAGCGCCATGTGATCAAACAGTGTTTGTGGCGCGGCACCGCTGCCGCCCTCTGCACCGTCAATGGCGAGAAAATCTGGTGCGTATTCCTTGCCCCGGCGCAGAATCGCTTCACACAATTCATTGGTAAATTCCCAACCGCCGATAGCGGTTTTGACGCCAACGGGGCGTCCGCTTAGCTCGCGCATATAAGCGATTTTGTCGAGCAAATCATTCACATTGGCAATGTCGCGATGGCGGTTTGGGCTGATCGAATCTTCCCCCACCGGTATGCCGCGTATGCGTGCGATTTCTGCGGTCACCTTGCCGCCCGGCAGCACGCCGCCTTTACCGGGCTTTGCCCCCTGAGACAGTTTGATTTCAAAGGCTTTGACGGACTTCGCCAACTCCCGCACTTTTTCCGGTGAAAACTGACCGTCGTGATCGCGCATGCCGTATTTGGCCGTGCCCATTTGCATAATCACATCGCAGCCGCCTTCAAGATGATACGGCGCGAGCCCGCCCTCGCCGGTGTCCATCCAGCAGCCCGCTTCTTTGGCACCCATCGACAAGGCGCGCACCGCAGGCTCCGAAATCGCGCCAAAGCTCATACCACTCACGTTGACGATAGAACGCGCCTCAAACGGATTTTTGCAGTAGCCCTCGCCGATCATCAGCGACGGCGTCGGTAAGCGGTCTTCTTCGAGCACCGGATACGGGTGATTCACAAACAAGATATTGCCGGGCTCGCGCAAATCGTTGGTAGAACCAAAACCGATGATACCCCCCTCGTTTTTGGCCTCTTTATAAACCCAGCCACGCGTCGCGCGATTAAACGGCATCTCGTCGCGGTCGCCGGCGAAGAAATACTGGCGAAAGTATTCGCCAAGGTCTTCGAAGAAAAACCGCAACCGGCCAATCACCGGATAGTTGCGCAGCACGGTGTGCTTTTTCTGCGTGACGTCGTGGATAATCGCCGTGATCAGCCACACAAAAAACACCAAGCCCAGTAGCGTGCCCACACCGTAGGAAATTACGCCGACCATACCTGTCATAGACCCTCCGTTACCCTGCTAAAATCAATGGATCAACGCGCGCCATCACGCTATCACGCTTACACGCCATCACGCCATCACTCGTACCGGCTTATTTAATATAGAGCAATTCCATGAACATCGCATCTGAAATCGAACGCAATGTCGCTGCAGCCTTGGCCGAAGACGTGGGCAGCGGTGACTGGACCGCGCAGTTGACGCCGGTAGCCACGCAGGCGCAAGCCAACGTGGTGTGCCGCGACGCGGCTACCATCGCCGGGCGCCCTTGGTTTGACGCCGTTTTTAATGCGCTGGATGCCGATGTGCGCATTGCCTGGCTGGCAGACGAAGGTCAGCGCGTCGCAGCGGGCACAACGATATGCACACTCACCGGCAGCGCCCGCAGTGTGCTGACCGGAGAACGCGCCGCGCTGAATTTTCTGCAATCGCTGTCTGCCGTGGCCACGGCTACGCGCTGCTATGTGGATGCGGTGCACGGCACGCACGCGGCAATATTTGATACCCGCAAGACCATGCCCGGCCTGCGCGTGGCGCAAAAATATGCGGTCAGAACTGGCGGCGGCATGAATCACCGCATGGGCCTGTACGACGCCGTGCTGATCAAGGAAAATCACATTGCGGCGGCCGGCGGCATCACGGCGGCGCTGATTGCGGCGCGGCGCATCGTGCCGCCGACGGTCGGCATTCAGGTTGAAGTAGAAACGCTGGTACAGTTGAATGAAGCCTTGGGCGCCGGGGCCACGCTGATTTTGCTCGACAATATGAGCCCCGATCAAATGCGCGAGGCCGTCACGCTGACCGCAGGCCGGGCAAAGCTCGAAGCGTCGGGCGGCATCACGCTGGCGAACATACGCGAGATTGCGCTCACCGGCGTGGATCGTATTTCCATCGGTGCGCTGACCAAGGATGTTAAAGCGGTGGATCTGTCCATGCGCTTCGCGCTGTGACGCTTGCCAGCGCCATGTCGTTACGCGTTAGCTGTGCCGTGCGCCGTCCAGCGCGCCAGCATCTGCGCCAATACAGCGGTGGTTAGCGGCTTGGCGATATAGTCATCCATACCGGCAGCGAGGCAGCTCTCGCGGTCGCCTTCCATGGCATTCGCGGTTTGCGCGATGATGATGTGGCGCGCATGCCCCTGCTGCTCCCACGTACGAACCGCAGCAGTCGCGGCAAAGCCATCCATGTTCGGCATATGACAATCCATGAGAATCACGTCAAAGCGCCGCGCTTGTATCGCCGCCACGGCTTCTTGCCCATCATTGACCACGGTGATATCGCAGTTGAGTTTTTTCAACATCGCGGCGGCTACAATCTGGTTGATCGTGTTGTCTTCCACCAGCAGAATATTCAGCGGCGCGGCACCACGCGGGCCGGTCATTTGAGGCGCTGCCGCTGCCGCTGCCGGTTCAACCGGTTCAACCGGTTCAACCGGCGGCGCTTTGACATCCTTTTGCACTCGCACTGTGAAACTGAAACAACTGCCTTCACCTTGCGTGCTGACCACGGACAACTCGCCCCCCATCAATCCCACCAACTGCCGGGATATCGTCAGGCCAAGGCCCGTGCCGCCAAAACGGCGAGTGATACTGGTGTCCTCTTGCGAGAAAGGATCAAAAATGCGTTCAATCGCATCTTTTGAGATACCGATGCCGCTGTCGCGTACATCAAATCGCAACATCACATCCTGGCCAGCTTGCGCGTGAATCCCGGCATGCAGGGTAATCGAACCCGCTTGGGTGAATTTGATCGCATTGCCCAGCAGATTGGACAACACTTGCGATATGCGCACCGGGTCGCCCATCACCTCCGGCGGCAAATCTTCGCTGTAAACACCGCTGACTTGGAGATTTTTCTCGCGCGCCGATGCCGAGAACAACTGCACCAAGCTTTCCACGCGTGAACGGGGATCAAACGCGACTTGTTCGATGTCGACCTTGCCGGCCTCGATTTTGGAAAAATCAAGAATGTCACCGACAATTTTGAGCAGGCTCTCGCCCGAAGTACGAATCGTGTCGAGATATTCACGCTGTTCCGCACTCAACACCGTGCCCGACAGCACCTCAGCCATGCCTAGTACGCCGTTCATTGGCGTGCGAATTTCGTGGCTCATATTGGCGAGGAACTGCGAGCGCACGCGCAGTGCCTGCTCCGCCAGCAGCTTGGCTTCGCGAAGATTTTCCTCGGTACGCTTTAATTCCGTAATGTCGGTAAACGAGGTAATAACGCCTTCAACTTCGCCCGCCGTGTTGAAATAGGTGGATTTCTCTATCACACAATGCACATCATCCCTGCCCGGCACGCGCAAAGCCCGTTCCACACGGTGCGTTCCCGGATTGACCAGCAACTGCCGCTCCACTGCCAGCACCGCATCAGAAAACTGCGTGCGGTGCCCGCTCATGGGTTGATGCAAGATGTCTTCGCGCCGCACGTTAAACAGTTTCTCGTAGGCGCTGTTGCAACGGGTTAATATCAGGTTCCTGTCCTTGACCACCGTCGGTGTGGGTGAGGCGTCAAGGAGTGTCGTTGTCAGCGCCAATTGCTCATCCAAACGCGACCCGACCTGCTTTATCCCGGTGATATCTGCGTGCAGGGTAATAAATCCTGTCACTTCGCCGGCGTCGTTCTGAATGGTCGATTTGGTGATGGAAAAACATCTTTCCCGGCCATCGCGACCCACGCGTTCCCTCGCATACGATCGCACACCCGGATTACGCAGCATTTCCAACTCGACCTCACGCCCGCCGGCTGAAGCGTCGTTCAGCGCTTCAACCACCGTTTGCCCCAGCACGATTTCGCGCACGAGCTCGAACTCGCGCTCATAAGCGGCGTTCACACGCACGAATCGGTGCTCACGATCCTTGATCGACACCGGCATCGGCATGGTTTCAATCAGGGCATCGGTCAGTGCGAGCTGCCGTGTCATCTCACCTTGCACGCGTTTGATCTCCGTGATGTCCATATAAGTAGAAATCAAGTGCGTCACCCGACGACTGCCGACGACAACCATCGGCGCTTTAGTCACAAAGTAATGCACTTGCCGGCCACCCGACACGGTGCGCGTTTGTTCGTATTGGATGACGCGCGGATTCGCCAGTAAATCGTGCTCAGTGGCCTCAGCCAGTGCCGCGGCGTCGCCGCGTATTTCACGCGCAGTCCGGCCCAGCCAGCGCTCGCGTGTGTCGCCAAACATGCGCTCAAAGGCCGTGTTGACGCGCACAAAGCGCAGCTCGGCATCTTTAATCGAGGTGGGCGCAGGTGTCGCGTCGAGCAGGGTTTCCGTCAGATCCAGCGCCTCTTGCAAGCGCTGTTCCGCCTGCTTTTGCGCCGTGATGTTGCGGGCCACACCGCGATAACCGGTGAATTTGCCTTCGCCATCTCGCTGCGGTTCAGCGCTGAGGCTCATCCAGACCGGGACGTTGCCGGACGTTTTGTAGTGCAATTCAAAATCACGCAGCGGCTGCTGTGATTGCATTAACGCCAACAGTCGGTGTTGTCCGCTGGCGTCGCTTTGCGCCGCGTCAACGCCAAACGCCTCGGCACCCGTGAGGCCGATAAAGGCTTCTGGAGGGCGACCGGTTACTGCGGTGATGCCTTGCGACATCAGCGTAAAACGCTGTTGCTCGTCCTGCTCCCAATACCAATCGGACGACAGGCTGGTCAGTCCCAGATAGCGCGCCGAACTTTCGCTCAAGCGCCGCTGAGCGGCCTCGCCCTCATCGATTAACTGCTCCATGAGTTGCGCGACGCGCTGCGCAGAGACTTCGTCCTCCGGAATGGCATCGCGCCCCGCGGCGGCCAGCAATCGATTGGCAATGGCGCGCATGGTGGTGATGAGAGACTGCTGGCGCTCGGCTTCAGCACGCAAGCGCTGGTTGGCCTCCAGCAATTCGGCGGAACTGACCGTGAGACTGCGCAGCCGCAACTCTTGCGCGCGATCAAACTGCCGGTAACTTTCATCGACGCTGCCCAGCAGCGTGCGCAGGCCGCTCAGGGCTTGCGCCTGTTCGCTTTCCAGAGTACCGCTTTCGGCCAACTCGAAAAGACGGTTAAGCAGGTTGTCCGCTTCCGCCTGGGATTCCGCCTTGAGCGACCTGCGCAACTGCCGGGCCAGCATGGAATGCATCGATGGCATACGCAGATTCGGCGGTTGGGCGGGCATCGGGATTTTGCCGGGTACCTAAATCCGCGCCGCAAACCACAGCAGCGCAGCGCCTCGCCCCACTGCGGCGCTCACGGCTGATTGCATGGCAGATCGCAGTGCAGAGGTTTTATATAAGTAATTGATTTTATTGTCTTTTTTAAAATTACCGCAACCGTTAATGCGTATGGGCAACGATGAACTGTTTGATCGTGGCCACATCCGGCGGCATCACTTCAACCCGCTGCGGCAGATCTTCGATACCACGGCAACTCGCTGGGCGATCAGGCTCCACATTCAGCGCGTCTTTGATGACCTCGGCAAATTTGACCGGCAACGCAGTTTCAAGACAAATCAGCGGCACACCGGCCTCGCGATGCTCAAGGCCGACTTTGAACCCGTCTGCGGTGTGCGTGTCGATCATGACGCCATAACGTGCGTAAACATCGCGGATGGTCGCGACGCGATCCGCGTGCGTGCTGCTGCCGGACACAAAACCAAAACCGCGCATTTTTTCCAGCAACGGCGTGCCCGCCAAATTGAACTCGCCGCCGTTGTCCACCGCTTTCCATAACTGCGCCAGCTTGGCATCATCGCGGTCAACCAGATCGAAAATGAATCGCTCAAAATTCGAGGCTTTGGAAATATCCATCGACGGACTCGACGTCTGCTGCACTTCGCTGGACGCGCGCGGACGATAACGCCCTGTGCGAAAAAATTCGTCCAGCACATTGTTTTCATTGGTCGCAAGAATCAGACGCTTGATCGGCAGGCCCATCATGCGTGCGATGTGTCCAGCCAGTATGTTGCCGAAATTGCCTGACGGTACGGCAAATGACACCTGCTCGGTATCGTTTTGCGTCGCAGCAAAATACCCCTTGAAGTAATACACGATCTGCGCCGCCACGCGCGCCCAGTTGATCGAATTCACCGTGCCGATTTTGTAACGGCGCTTGAAGCTCAGGTCGTTGCTGACCGCCTTGACGATGTCCTGGCAGTCGTCAAACACGCCGGTGACGGTGATGTTGTGGATGTTGGCGTCTTGCAGGCTGAACATCTGCGC
>JAYTWR010000029.1:0-57822 GCA_043743335.1 Burkholderiales bacterium | reverse complement strand
CTTTGGCGTAAAGAACATCGGAAAGCCGTGTGCGGGAAAACCGCATGCACGGTTTGATGAGGGAGGGCAGGCGAGAGCCTGTCCTCTACTCTACCCATAGCCCGCGTGCAAGGCTTGGAACCTTGCCTGCGTGCGTCAGCCAGAGCGGACGCGGGGATGCTGTATTGCAAGACCAGACCATGCCTCCCAGACCATGCCTCCCAGACCATGCCTCCCTTCTGGCGATGAGGTGATGAAAGTGTTCCAGGTGGCCTGATGTGTAACGAGAACGGCAAGAAAGTTAGTAAAACCAAAGTGCCACAATTAAGAAAGAAGGGGGCACCAAGATGATTACTCGATTGACCCTGCGCAATTTCAAGAGCGTTAGTGAACAAATCTACGATTTCACTCAATTCGATCTGCTAGTCGGTCGCAACAACAGCGGCAAGAGCACGGTGCTCCAAGCGTTGGCCATCTGGCAGTTTTGCGTTGAGGAATTTCATCGCTCCAAGCGCAGCGGTTCCACAGGCGTTCAGGTAGTGCTGCCTAACTTCACGGCATTGCCTGTTCCGGAGTTCAATCTGCTTTGGAAAGACAGGACAGACCGCGCATATCCTGCTGGCGAAAATGGCAAAAAGAAACAAGAGTTCATCCTGATTCAGATATTGCTGGAATGGCGGCGGAGCAACGGGAAAGCCGAAGTGTTTGGTGTTGAGTTGCGTTACCACTCACCACAAACCATCTACGCGATTCCAATCGACGGATGGGCTAAATTTCGCGCCTGCGAGCAGCAAGGTGATCTGCCAAAAATTGCCTATGTCCCTCCCTTTTCTGGCCTAGAACCAACGGAAAAATGGTTGGACATTTCCCCGATACGTCAGCAAGTCGGTAAAGGGCAACCCGGAAGTGTGCTGCGCAATTTGTTGTTGCGGGTGTGCCCTGCGCCTCCGCGAGGGAAAGATGGTCGAATCGGTCAGGACTATCGGCCGCCCGCAGACTGGCAAGCATTGGCCAGCGTTGTCGAGCGTTGGTTTTCGGTCAAAATCCATGAGCCGAAATATGACTCCGGCAAGGATGTGTACATTACCGTTGAGTATCAGCATAAAAACAAGGACTACGACATTATTTCTGGCGGAAGCGGATTCCATCAGACGTTAACATTGCTTGCGTTTATGTACGGCTATCAGCCGACAACAATCCTGCTCGACGAGCCGGACGCTCATCTACACGTCAACCTGCAACGCGAGATTCTCGATTACTTCAAGCGGAAATCACTGGAACGACATACCCAGTTTTTAATTGCCACACACGCGGAGGAGTTTGTGCGTGGCGTGGATGCCAGTCAGATCGTTTCCCTATTAAACCAAAAGCCTAAACGAATTGAGTCAACGCCCGATGTGTTGCGGGCCATGGCGGACGTATCGAACGAGGAAATCGCCCGTATTCTAGCGTTGCCTTACATTCTCTACGTTGAAGGAGAAAGCGATGAGCGCATTCTGCGGGCTTGGGCCGATCATTGTGGCGCTCAGGCTGCGATGGATAAAATCTCCTTTAAATCGATGGAAGGCGGCGGGAAATTAATCATGAAGGCGAGAGCGGACGAACATTTTGCCGCGCTAAAGCAAATCATTCCCGAAGTATCAAGACTGATGCTCTTTGACTACGACGATCGTGGCAGTGCTTTTCACCCTGAGCCTGCCAATCCCACGCTCGCCGAATGGAAGCGCAAGAATATAGAGAACTACTTGCTGGTGCCGGACGCTTGGAGACGTGCTGCGCTAGGGCAGTCGGAATGGCGCCTGGGTGACCTTTTTGCGGCTCCAATTTTGCGCATAATTGACGCTTTCTTTAACGAGCAAAATTTAACACTGCCGCCTGGGAAAAATTGGCGAAACGTGAATGCAAACGTGTTCAGCGTAGTGGACGGGAAGAGAATTCTGTTCGAGAACAACGACTCTCTTTTTCATCAGTTACGAAGTAGCTCGGCCTTGCTGGAGGTTATTCGCGAGCAGGTTGCGATGAACATGACCGCCGAAGAGATTCACGAAGATGTCCATCAATTCGTGAGTAAGCTAGTAACGCTGGTCGGAACGGGTTAATGGATTTCCACATCGCCGACACTTTCACCGGTAGCCTCGAACCCAAAATGGGGTCTACCATAGAAATTGTGGATGACTGACACCCGTCGGTAAGAAGCGTAGCATTTTTGATTGACGGGGGTGTGGCTCATGGGGTCCGTGGTTTGGCGACAAACGTCACTCGACTCTGAAACACGCGGCGAATTCAAAGCGCCGTGAGTGAAAGTCAGGAAGCAATAGGGTCATGAAAGTCAGGAAGCAATAGGGTCAAGTCTTGACTATTGCCATCACAGCCCTTAATCTAAGCAAATGGCACGCCCCCTACGGATAGAATTCGCCGGTGCAATCTATCACGTGACATCTCGTGGAGACCGGCGCGAAGACATTTACGAGAATGATGCAGACCGGCAATGTTTTTTAGACGTCGTTTCCCAGGCGATGAAGCGCTTTGACGCCGTTGCGCTCGCTTATTGCCTGATGGATAACCATTACCATTTTGTTATTCAAACGCAGCGCGCCAACCTCTCAAGTCTGATGCGTCAGATCAACGGCATCTACACGCAGGCCTATAACCGGCAGCACAATAAGGTGGGACACCTGTTTCAAGGCCGGTTCAAGGCCATTCTGGTTGATCGTGATGCTTACCTGCTTGAAGTTTGCCGCTATGTCGATCTCAACCCGGTTCGCGCGCGCCTAGTACGCGCGCCAGGCAATTGGCGTTGGAGCAGTTATGCCGCACACACGGGTACGGTAGCGGGGCCAGAGTGGCTCGATACGAAAGCGGTGTACGGCTACTTGCTTGGGCACACGCCTGTTACATCCGCTCAGACGGCTAAGGCAGCAAATCGGTATGCTGCGCTGGTTGCCGCAGGTAAGGGTGTAGCACTTTGGGAGCAGGCATTGTCACGGCAAATTTATTTGGGCGATCAGGATTTCATCGACAAGATGCGAGCCAAACTCGACCCGGTGAAAGCCAACTCAAAGGAAATTCCCCGCGCACAACGCAAGGCATCGGCCAAACTGCTGCAACACTATCTTGGTCAGGCGGCAAATCGGGATGCAGGCATAGTGCAAGCTTTGCGAGAGGGGCATTACAGTCTTACAGAGATTGCAGGCGCTGTAGGGCTTTCTCTGTCGCGGGTTAGCCGTATCGTCAAACAAAATGGGCAATAAGCAAGACCCTTTTCCTTCATTCCCTATCGCGTAAGTGACGGCGGTATCGAGATTTTGCGGGTGTTGCAACCATCGCGTCGCGGGCCGGAAGAATTGCTGTCACTGCGCATCAGGATCAGTGGCGGAACTAACATGAGGGGAGCAGTGGCAAGCCTTGAACGCGAGCGTGCCACTGCGCCATCGGCTACTTCTTCTTCGCGGATTTGACGGCTTGCTTCACCACTTTCTTGACTGTTTTTTTGGTGGCCGATTTTTTTGTTGCAGGCTTGGTGGCCTTGGTGGGCATAGTGCGTTTCGTGGGCTTGCCCGCCACCGCAGGCTTCTTCATCCCGTCCATCAACACCCCAGCCAGCCATTTCCACGCCGCCGGCCCCCACTCGCGTTCATTGCGCGCGGCGATGTGCCCGTCATCCGGGTACACGCGCGCAACACGCCCGGTGGGTGGCCCGGATTCCAGTGCCATGTACAGGTTGCCAATCGGCGTTAAGTGATCGACCTTGCCGTTGACCAGAAACATCGGCATGGTGAGGTTGTCGAGCAGGCCGTTGTCTTTCAGTGACCAACGCAGGAAATCCGCGCGCTGTTCTGCTTCGGTCATGGCCTTGGGAACAGGCTTGGTGCCGCGCGGGCCGAACCAGTTGGTTTTGTAGCGTTCGAAGGCAGCGCGGCGCATTTCGGCGCGCTCTTCGTCGGTGCCCCAGTAGCCTACGCCGCCGGGGGCGCACGAGATTAGCCCTTTGATACGCTTGTCCTGTGCGCCGAGGCGCATCACCCACAGGCCGCCACGGCTGACGCCGAAAGCGCCCAAGCGGTCGCCATCAATTTCGGGGCGCGATTGCAGTGCGTCGAGCGCGGATTGCCACGCGACAATGGCTTCGGGCGAGTGTTCGAATGAGGTTTGGCCGGTGCCGGGGGCATCAACCACTAGTGCGGCCATGCCTTCCTTGTTGGCACCCTCGGCGTATTTTTCGCGGTCTTCTTTGTACATGTCGCCACCGCACATCACCAGCACGGCGGGCACTTTGTTTTTGGATGACGCACCCTTTGGCACGCGCAGATAACCGACGGCTTCTTGGCCATCGCGCCGAATGCGCAGTTCGATTTGCGGCTCGTCGCGCAGCGCGGTGGCTTTTTTGAAGCAGTCGAGATAACGCTGATACGACTGCGCCTTGATCGGGCTCATGTCGGGCGGGCAAATGGCCGAGCCGCCGTGATAAGGCGCAGGGAAGCGTGCCAGCGAGTAAAAGGTTTTGGCTTCGAGATAATTCTTGCGCGCACTGGCTTTGTCGCCGCGCGCCAGTGCTGCATCCGCGCGTTTTTCAAAGCGCTGGCCGACGGCGCTCCAGGCGGGCACCCAGTCTTCGTCCTCGGTGCTTTTGATGGTGGCCACGGTGTCGATCAGCGCCTGCAAGTCATCCACTAAATTAAACCAGCGGCGGTAAAAGCCGCCGATGGTGACGGCAAAGGGGTTTTCGTCGGGGCGAACCGGCAGGGCTGCGAGTATCGCGGCTTTGTCTTGGGCCATGATGTGTGTGATCCTCAAAATAATTAGAACTGGAACACTACCGCAATTGTTGAATTAGCGGTAGGGTTGCGCGTACAGAAATTGCGGACACCCTGATGACTACCCCGATAGACCAAGTGCAAAACTGGATCACCAAAGCCCACCGCGTGGTGGCGCTCACCGGCGCGGGTATTTCCACCGACTCCGGCATCCCGGATTTTCGTGGGCCGCAGGGCGTGTGGACGAAAAATCCGCTGGCGGAGAAAATGTCCGACATTCGCTACTACATGTCCGACCCCGAAGTGCGCAAACTCTCGTGGCAAAGTCGGCTGGAAAGCCCGGCCTGGAAGGCCAAGCCCAACAACGGCCACCGGGCGCTGGCGACGCTTGAAAAGCGCGGCAAGCTGCACGCACTGATTACGCAGAACACCGATGGCCTGCATGAAATATCGGGCATCCCGGCGGAGAAAATCATCGAAGTGCACGGCACCATGCGCCGCGTGATGTGCATGTCGTGCGGCTGGCGTGACGACATGCAGGTGGTGCTGGAACGGCTGCGTGCGGGGGATCTCGATCCTGAATGCAAAACCTGCGGCGGCATTTTGAAAAGCGACACTATCTCGTTTGGGCAGGCGCTGGTGCCCGCCGTCATCGACCGCGCGATGCAGGTGGCGGCTGAGGCCGACGTGCTGCTGGCGGTAGGCAGCACGTTGCAGGTGTATCCGGTGGCGGGCGCGGTGCCGCTGGCCAAGCGCGCGGGTGCCAAGCTGGTGATCCTCAATGCGCAGGCTACACAGTTTGATGATATTGCCGACGCGGTATTGAATACTTCGATTGGCGAAGCCCTGCCTTTTTTGTGCAGTGGATAAAACGCTATAAATTTAATAAAATCAATTAGTTACAATAATTTCCTGACGCGCGTCCGATGGGTGCTTCACAGGTTAAAATCCACCGCCGAAAAACGGCGTTTGAATTAAGGCACCACAGAATACATGGCTAAGTTTCAACCCGGATTGGTGCACACACCCGTTACGCCTTTCACCAGCGAAGGCAGCTTTGATTACGCTACGTATGCAAAACTGCTTGAGTTTCATTTAAAGCACGGCGCGGATGCGCTGGCGGTCACCTTGCAGGCGGGCGAGCCGGCGAGTTTGTCCGATGCCGAGCAGCGTCAGGCGATTGTGTTTGCGGTGAAGCAGGTTGAGGGCCGAGTGCCCGTGATCGCCCACGCCGGTGATGCGCACGCACGCATCGCTGCGGATAGCGCGCGCTCCGCTCAGGACGCGGGTGCGGCCGCGATTATTGCCACACCACCGGTCGGGGCGTCACCGGGTGCGATGGTGGATCATCTGGCCACCGTTGGCGCGGCAGTGAAAGTGCCGTATCTGGTTTACTTTCCCGCAGCGGAGCCGGGCGATATCAAACTCAGTGCTGATCAAGTGTTGAAGCTGGTTGACCGGCTGCCAAATTTTGCCGGCGTGGTGGACGCTGGCCGCGATTGGCCATTCATGATCAGCATCCTTGCTGCAGCGCGTGAAGTACGGCCTGATTTTCAGATTATGTCGGCGACCGATTTTATGGTGTCGGCCGGTACTATCGGCGCGAAGAGCATGTTCTCGCCGCTGGCGTGTGTGGCGCCGACGCTGATACGCCAGATCTACGATTTGTGCCGACAGGAAAAGTACACGGAGGCCCGTCATGCGCAAGATGAAATTGCGGCGCTGTATCAAGTGGTGCGCGCGATGGGCGCGGGCGGACTGAAAGGCGCGGTGGCCGCCATGGGGCGTGATTGCGGCGGCGCGCGCGCAACCCGTGCCACGCTGAGCGCGGCGACGCGCGATATGTTGGGCAAGGCTTTGTTTTCGATGCCGGTGTTGGCGGGTGAGCCGCACGGTTGGGGATGATATTAAATAATTGGTAACTGTTCAGCTTCGTCGTAGGATGCCGGTGAGCGTAGCGAACCGCATCGTTCGCGTGACGAGCGTACGCAAGGCCATATCACGATGTAAGCACCACGACTGATGCGGTTCCTTCGTCACCGACATCCTACGGTTAAGCTGAATAGTTACATACTTATCGGAGAACGAAATGAAAGTGTATCTGGGTACCATATCGGGCAATTCCTACAAGCTGCGCATTTTGCTGTCGTTGCTCAAAGCGCCGCACGAAGCGGTGATCATTGATCTAAAAAATAAAGAGCACAAAGGCGCGGCATTTCTGCAAATCAATCCGCGCGGTGAAGTGCCGGCGCTGGCGGATGGCGGCAAGGTGATTTGGGATTCGGCGGCGTGCCTGGTGTACATCGCGCGCAAATTTGGCGGCGAGGCATGGTTGCCGAATGACGCCGCAGGCATGGCCGAGGTGATGCAGTGGGTGGCGCTGGCCGCGACCGAATTGCAATGCGGTTTGCAGTACGCGCGGCGTGGCGTCACTCAGGGGCGTTGGACGTTGGGCACACTGGAAGACGGGCAAAACTTCGGTCGCGTTGCGCTCGACGTGTGCGAAACGCGGCTCGCGCAAAACGATTGGCTGGCGCTGGGCCGGCCCACCATCGCCGAGCCTGCGTGCTTTCCGTACATCGAAACCGCACCCGAAGCTAAAGTGGCGCTGGAAAATTACCCGAACATCGTCAAGTGGATGGAACGCTGCCGACAATTGCCAGGGTGGGCGGCGCGTTAATGCTCATGAGACTCGCGGCTGCAGTGCTGCTGATGTGCGCGCCGTTGGCTTACGCACCGTTGGCTTGCGCACAATCCGCACAACCCTATCCCGTCCGCCCCATTCGCATGGTCGTGCCACAGCCCGCCGGCGGCACGCAAGACACCGTGATGCGCGCGCTGGGTGAGCCGTTGTCACGGCAAATGGGCCAGCAATTTGTGATCGACAATCGCGGCGGCGCCAATGGCATTATCGCGGGTGAAATCGTGGCCAAAGCACCGCCCGACGGCTACACCCTGATTTACACGTCCAACTCGCTCGCCAATAACCAGTTGGTGATGGCGAAGCCGCCGTTCGACATCGTGCGCGATTTTTTACCGGTGACGCTGGTGTTGCGCTCGGGCGGCTACTACGTGGTGATACACCCGCAGGTGCCGGCGCAATCGTTGAAGGAGTTGATTGAGCTTTCCAAAAGCGGGCGCGCGCAAATTCACTATGGTTCCGGCGGTGTGGGCAACAGCCAGCATCTGTTGGGTGAGTTGATTAACGCGCGTACCGGATCGCGTTTTGTACACGTGCCGTACAAAGGTTTTGCGCCGGTCATCACTGCGGTCATCGGTGCCGAGATACAACTCGCGTTTGCGTCTCCGCTCACCGTGGTGCCGCACATCAAAGGGGGCCGCTTGCGCGCCTTGGCCACCAGCGGCGGCAAGCGCTGGCACGTGATGGCGGATGTGCCCACGTTGTCCGAGGCCGGCATGCCGGGCTTTGTGTATGACCCGGCGTGGCACGCTATATTCGCCCCGGCGGGTCTGCCGGCGGCGATTGCCGCACGCCTGCACAGCGAGGTGGCGAAAGCGCTGGCGAGCACGCGCATGCGCGAGACCATGGAGTCCGGCGGCCACACGCCCATCGCCAGTTCGCCAGACGAATTTCGCCGTTTCCTGGAAACGTATTTGAAGGAAATGGCGGTGTTGTCAAAAGAGACGGGCGTGAAGCCTTTGTAGGTCTTGTAGATTATGCTTGATGGAGAGGTAGGCACATGAAAATCCGCAGGAGCATGGCGGTTGTTATTAGCATGGGCAGTGTGACTGCGGCCTTGACGGGGGATGCCGCTGCGCAGACGCAAGCGTATCCGGTGAAGCCGGTCCGCATCATCGTGCCGTTTTTGCCGGGCGGTGCCACCGACATCCTGGCGCGCCTGATGAGCGTGCGCTTTCACGCGGCGTGGGGGCAGGTAGCGCCGGTGGAAAATCGCCCCGGCGCGGGCGGCAATATCGGCGCTGATCTCGTGGCCAAGGCCGCGCCGGACGGCTATACGTTGCTGATGAACAGCGCGTCGGCCACGGTGAACGTCACGCTCTATCCGAAAATCCCGTTTGACCTCAGGCGCGACTTGGCTCCCATCACTATCGTGGCCTCTGCGCCCATTGTGATCGTCACCCACCCCTCAGTGCCTGCGCGCACACTGCCCGAGTTGTTGAAGCTGGCCAAAGCGCGCAAGGATACGCTCGCCTATGGCTCTAACGGCTCCGGCACCACCAGCCACCTCGCCGGTGAACTGCTACAACAAATGTCCGGCGTGAAATTCACCCATGTGCCTTACAAGGGCGCGGGCGGCTCGACGTTGGCACTGGTGAGCGGTGAAGTGGAAATCGGCTTTCCCGCCGTGACCAGCGCGCGCTCGCATGTCGCCACTGGCAAAATGCGTGCGCTAGCAGTTACCACCAAGCGCAAGTCTTCAGTGTTCCCTGAACTGCCCACCGTAGATTCCCTGTTTGCGGGATTCGATATCGACAACTGGTTCGCGCTGTGGGCACCTACAGGAACGCCGCCTGCGATCCTCACGCAACTGCACGCCGAAGCGGTGAAGAGCCTGCAACACCCGGATGTGCGCAGTTTTATGCAGCGCGAAGGCGCTGAGCCGGTGGGTAACAGTTCCGCCGAATTTGCCGCTCACATCAATCGTGAAATCGAAAAATATGCGCGCATTATCAAATTGTCCGGCGCACGGGTGGATGGATAAAGGCAAAAAAATTGTTTAAAAACAAATACTTAAGAATCATGTTCGATTGCCGCCGCGTGGCCGGTGCGCTGTTGGGATGTTGCGTACTGGCGCATGCCGCGCAGGCGCAGGATGCCCCGCGCTACGACCTCGTGCTGCGCAACGCGCGTATCGTTGATGGCACGGGCGCACCGTGGTTTCGCGGTGATGTGGCGATCAAGGGTGACAGCATTGCGCGCGTTGCGGTGTCGATCACCGAAGCGGCCACGCGCGTGATTGACATCAAAGGTGCCGTGGTTGCGCCGGGCTTTGTCGATATTCACACCCATGCCATACGGGGCATTTTTCAAGTGCCGACGGCGGACAATTACATCCGTCAGGGTGTGACCACCATAATCGAAGGCCCCGATGGTGGCTCGCCCGTGCCATTGAAACCTTTTCTGGACAAGCTGGAGGCGACGCCCAAGTCGATCAATATAGGCAGCTTTATCGGTCAAGGGTCGGTGCGCCAGCGCGTGGTGGGACTCGCCAATCGCAATGCCACGGCGGACGAACTGGATCGCATGCGTGAGCTGGTTAAGCAGGGCATGGAAGACGGCGCATTCGGTTTAAGCACGGGCCTCTTTTACGTGCCGGGGCGATTCACACCGCTGGCGGAGATTGTGGCATTGCAAAAGGTTGCAGGCCCGATGGGTGGCGTGCATACCTCGCATATGCGGGACGAAGCGGCGGGTGTGGGCGATAGCGTCAAGGAAACCATTGCTATCGGCGAGCAAGGCGGCTTACCCACGCATGTGTCGCACCATAAAATGATCGGCAAGACCAATTGGAACCGCAGCGTCGAGACGTTAAAGCTGATCGATGAGGCGCGGGCGCGCGGCGTCGATGCCACGGTGGATTTGTATCCGTACACCGCATCCGCCACGTCGATACAGGCGGCGCTGATGCCTGCGTGGGCGCTTGAAGGCGGCAACGCCGAAATGCTCAAGCGTCTGAAAGACCCTGCCACGCGCGCCAAAATCAAAGCCGAAATCGCCCATATCATTCGCACCGAGCGTGGCGGTGGTGACCCGCGCAACGTGGTGACCTCTACGTGTCCATTCGACATGTCACTCGCCGGCAAGAATCTCGCCGAATTGGCGCAGATGCGCGGCATGGAACCCACGCCCGACACTGCGGCTGAAGTCGTGATGGGTTTGGAAGAGCAGGGCGGCTGCCGTGGCGTATTTCATGCGGCCAGCGAAGACGACGTGGTGCGCGTGATGCGCCATCCGGCGGCGATGATAGCGTCTGATGGTGAAGTGACGATATTCGGCCGCGCCGTGCCGCACCCGCGCAGCTACGGCACGTTTGCCCGCGTGCTCGGCGTCTACGTGCGCGAGAAGAACGTGGTCACGCTAGAGGACGCCGTGCGCAAAATGTCCGCCATGCCCGCGGCGCGCATCGGTCTGACGGATCGCGGCTTGCTGCGTCCCGGTATGAAAGCCGACCTCGTGGTATTCGACCCGGCGACAGTGCGCGACACCGCCACCTTCGAAAAGCCGCACCAATACGCCGAGGGTTTCGCGCAGGTGATTGTTAACGGGCAGGTGGTGTTCGAAAACGGCGCCATGACGCCGGCGCGGCCCGGACGCACCTTGTATGGGCCGGCCAGCGCACGGAAGACATCCCACGGAGGAGCACCATGAAGCCCTTTGTTCACGCATTGATCGGTGTGTTTTGGTTGATGGGTGCTGCTTGCGCCACGGCTGCGGCGTTGGCCTATCCTGTGCGCCCGCTGCGCATCGTCACCGGCTTTCCACCGGGCGGCAACACCGACATCATCGCGCGCGCCATGGCGCAAAAACTCACCGAGCGCTTGGGGCAACAGGTCATTGTTGAGAACCGTCCCGGCGCGGGCAGCATGATCGGTACTGACTTTGTGGCCAAGGCCACGCCCGACGGCTACACGTTGCTGCTGGTGAGTGGCGCGGTGACCACGCAATCAGCGGTGATGAAAAAACTGCCGTTCGATGCGATGCGTGACTTTGCCTACATCAGCAACGCGGTGAGTTATCCGTTTGCCTTGGTCGTCAAACCCGATGCGCCCATGCAAACGGTGAATGATCTCATCGCGATTGCGAAAAACTCGCCCGGCAAGTTGAACTACGCTTCGGTGGGTATAGGCTCGGTGCTGCATCTGGCGGCGGAGTTGTTGAATGCGCATGCGGTAACCGACATGACGCATATTCCGTACAAGGGCGGCGCAGAGCCGATGCTCGAGCTGATGAGTGGACGCATCGATCTGGTGTTTGAAACGCTGACTAGCGCCTTCCCGCACCTGCAGACAGGCCGCATCCGTGCGATTGCAGTGACCTCAAGTGAGCGTTCGCAACAACTGCCCAACGTGCCCACGGTGGCGCAGAGTTTGCCGGGTTATGAAGTGACCTCGTTCTCAGGCTTCGCCGCACCACGCGGCACGCCGCCAGAACGCATCGCGCGGCTCAATCGCGAAATGCGCGCCGCCATGGAGCACGCCGATATCCGCAAGCGCTTTACCGACTTGGGCGGCACCGTGACGCCCACTACGCCGGAGGAATTTGCGCTGCACGTGTCGAACGAAATCGCCAAGTGGAAGAAGATTGCTGCGGCGAAGAAGATTGAAATCAACTAATTTGAAATCCACTAACGGCGCACAAGCGCAAACGCGCCTTAGTGCAGCCGCTGGGTAATCACCCCGACATCCTTTAACGCGGCCAAGTTGCGTATGTCCGCAAAAGCCGCCTCTGCGTTGGCGGTTGAAATGCGCGGCGCCTGCTGCGCGCAATCGAGAAATTTGGCGTGCAGATCATCCCAAGTCAATTCGCGGGCCGGATGGCCCGGCGGCACGTCGATACGAATGTGATCGCGGCGACCGTCTTTCATCAGCACCTCCACTTCCACGAACCCACGGCTGCCGGAGCTGCGCTTCTCGAACAGCGGGTCGTCGCCACGGCAGGCGGGTGTTTCGTGCGCGTCGATTTTTTCATACAGGGCAGCGATTTCCGCGCGGCGCACCGCCTCGTCGCTGAAACTCCACAGCGAGAATTTCCCATCCAGCACGCCGGCGGCGATGCAGTAGGGTAAGCTGAATTTGCCTTCCAGCCCTGTCACCGGGCGTGGGTAGATCAGCACATGCATGCCACCGGGCGGCATGCGGCAAATGACTTTCTCGACACTGGTGGCATCGAACCCGAGTTTGTCGCGTAGTGTGAGAACGCCGTCCATGCCGCGGTGCGTGGCGTAGCAACAGGGGAATTTTTTCACTGCGATGCCAGGATTGCTGATCACAAACGGTTTGCCAAGACCATCGGCAGTAACGGCTGGATCGGATTCCGCTGTGCCGTAAGACGCGAAAAACCCCGCCTTGGCCTCCATGATGTCGGGCGCGGCGGTAAAGCCGGATTGCGCGAGCCGGAACGCGGTCAATGCACTGCGCGCCGCCAGGCCGGTGTGCAACGGCTTGGTCATGGTGCCGAAGTTGCGCCGTATGCCGCTCGCCATCGAACCCGCGATGCCCAGCGCCTGCTGTATGGTCGCGGCATCAAGTTTGTAGAGCTTGCACAGCGCCGCCAACCCGGAAAACAACGCCAGCGTGCCGGTTGCATGAAAACCGCGCTGGTAGTGCTCGTTGGTCATGCCCACGCCGAGCTTGCCGCCAACCTCTACGCCGATGATGTAGGCCTCGATAAAATCTTTGCCGCTCACCGGCCGGCCATCGCCGGCAGCGAGCAGCGCGGCAACAATTACTGCGCTGGGATGGGCGGGCATTATCGACAGCACGTCATCGTAGTCGAGCGAGTGCCCGTAGGTGCCGTTAATCAACGCCGCCATTTCGGGCGAGGCAGTACGCCCGGTGCCGAGGATGGGAGATGCGCCCGATTCGCGCATGCTTTCCTGATATTTTTGCAGCGGCTCGGCCACCTCGGAACTCACGCCCGCGAGGATCACCGCATAGGTGTCGGCGATGACTTTAATGGCTTTTTCGTCGCTGCCCGCCGGGAAATGCGTGGCGTTAGTGTTAACAATAAATTCGGCGATGGTGGCGGTGGCGCCCATGATTTTTCCTTGCACGATGTCATGTGATGTTGACTTGCCTGATTTGGCATTCATGGTGGAATATACACAAGTCTAAAATCCGGGTAATACAAAATAGCAACGCCCAATGAAATGGCGCTTGAGGCAGATATCGTGCACGAAGCGCGATTCGGTACGAAGGGTAAAAAAGTTCAGAAACAAGGTGCGACATGACAGAAACGCTGGCGGCAATACCGTATGACCCTTTGTTGATTGACATAGCAGACTATGTAGACGGCTATGTGAATACCAGCAGCCACGCGCTGTCCATCGCGCGTTATTGCCTGATCGACAGCATGGCCTGCGCGCTCGATGCCTTGGAGCATCCCGCTTGCACACGGGTGTTAGGGCCGGTGGTTCCGGGCACCGCCATGACCCACGGGGCGCGCGTGCCGGGCACGAGTTATCAGCTCGATCCGGTGACGGCGGCCTTCAATACCAGCGCCATGGTACGCTGGACGGACTTCAGCGATACCTGGGTGGCGGCCCAGACCTCGCATCCCTCGGACGACGTGGGTGCGATTCTTGCCGTCACGGATTACGTAAGCCGCGCGCGGGTGGCCGAGGGCAAGCCGCCGGTGACTCTGCGCACCGTGCTGGAAGCCATGATCAAGGCGCACGAAATTCAGGGCGTGTTGGGCATGGGACAGGCGCTGAATCCTTACGGCATTGATCACGTGCTGCTGGTGAAAATCGCTTGTGCGGCGGTTGCGACAAAGCTGCTGGGCGGCACGCGCGAGCACATCATGGTGGCCACCTCGCTGGCGTTTTTTGATGCGCCGCTGTGTGTGCATCGCTTCGGTTCCAACACCGGGTCGCGCAAGAGCTGGGCGGCGGCGGAATCGGCCAGTCATGCGGTGTGGCTGGCGCTGATGGCGGTGCGGGGTGAGCCGGGTTACCCGCAGGTGTTGAGTCATCCGCAATGGGGTTTCAACAAAACACGCATGAACGGCGCTGCGTTCAAGCGCGGCGGCGAGTTCGGTACGTTAATCATGGAAAACGTGATTTTTAAAATCATGGGGCCGGTGGTGATTCATGCGCAGTCGTCCATCGAATGCGCGCTGGCGTTGTCGGCGCGCGTGCGCGACCGGCTGAACGATATTGCTGCGATACGCTTGATCACCCACAGGCGCACGCTGGAAACCATCGACAAAGCCGGCCCGCTGCGCAATCCGGCGGATCGCGATCATTGTTTGCAATATGCGATTGCTGTGGCGTTGCTGCGCGGCCAACTCACGGCAGCGGACTATGAAGACGAATCCGCCGCAGACCCGCGCATAGATCAACTGCGCGCACTGATGACGGTGACCGAGAATCCCGCGTATACCGCGCGTTACCTAGATCCGGCGCTGCGTGCCAATCCGAATGGGATTGAAATCGTGTTCAAGGATGGCAAGACCACCGGATTGATTGAGCGCGAAAATCCGGTGGGTGACCCGTCGCGGCGCGCGGAGGGCATACCGCTGCTGATCAATAAGTTTTCCGACCGGATTATCCGGCACTATGCCACGCGGCGCATGAACCGCATACGCGCCTTGTGCGTGAATCACGAGCGGTTTCTCGATACACCGGTGCAGGACTTCACCGACTTAATGGCAACCAAACCCCAATAACAACACAGTAAACACCAAACATCATGGCAAAAACAAACGGTTGGGGACTCATCGGCACCGGCAGAATCGCGGAAGATCGCGTGCTGCCCGGCATCAATTCATTTGCTGGCAACCGCTTGATCGGCGTGGTGAGTCGCACGCAGGCGCGGGCGGACGATTTTGCCCAACGCTTCAAGGCGCAGCATGCTTACACCCGTTACGACGACTTGCTGCGCAACCCCGACGTTACCGTGGTGGCTATCCACACACCGAATTCGCAGCATGCTGAGCAGGCGGTGGCGGCGGCGCGCGCGGGCAAGCACGTGTTTTGCGACAAGCCCATGGCGACTTCGGTGGCTGACGCCGAGCGCATCGTGCGTGAGTGCGAGAAGGCCGGCGTGAAACTGGGCGTGAACTTTCACAACCGTTTCATGCCGTGTTTTATCGAAACCCGGCGCATTGTGCAAAGCGGCGAAATCGGCAACGTGCTGATGGTGCAGCTTGAGGCGAGCGCAGGCGTGGGCGCAGCCAGCGTGGGGGCCACATGGCGGCAGGATCCGTCGATGGCGGGCTTGGGCACCTCCATGAACGTGGGCACGCATGTTTACGATATTCTGCGTTACATACTCGACTCTGAAATCGTTACGGTATCGGCATTGTTTGATACCGCGCCGGGCGTGATGGAAAAGACGTCGCTGACAACGTTTAAATTCGCCAATGGCACGCTGGCGCAACTCAATGTGAATCAGGCAACACCCAATCCGCACAATGATTTCATTATTTACGGCAGCAAAGGCCGCATTACCGGCAAAGGCCTGACACGCAGCCGCGCGGGCGGCGAGTTGCAAGTGCTGCTCGACAACGGCACATCACGCGCGCAAACCTATGCGGCGATCAACGCCCATGAAGCCTGCGTGGTGGGTTTCAGCAAGGCGCTGCTCGACGGCAGCGCACCGAGCGCGTCCGGCATCGACGGCATACGCAGCGTGCAACTCACCGATGCCATGGGGAAGTCGGCTTGGGAGGGTGTACACGTGCGACTGGCGGGGTAGTTCTTATTCCCGTACCAGCCAGTGTACTTTCACGCCGCCAGCCGCTTTAACGTTCAGCACCGACCATATCCAGCGCAACAGGGTGCGCATTTCGGTATCAAACTTCCACGGCGGATTGACGATAATCATGCCGCTGCCGGGCATGGTAGAGGCATCTTCCGGCAGAATCGATAATTCGAATTGCAGCACTTTACGAATGCCTGCGTCTTCAATCGCCCGCTCAAAGCCGCGTATCACGCCTGCACCCATCATCGGGTACCAGATGGCGTAAGTGCCCGTGGCCCAGCGTGTGTGCGCTTCGTGCAGCGCTTGTGCGAGACGCGCAAATTCGCGCGCACGGTCAAACGACGAGTCGATCAATACCAGTCCGCGCCGCTCTTTTGGCGGCAGGTGCGCCTTGAGGGCTTGATAACCATCGGACAACTGCACCGTCACGCGGCGGTCGCGGGCAAACACGGCTTGCAGTTCGGCGCAATCCGTTTTGTTGAGCTCGGTGAGCGCAATGCGGTCAATGGGGCGAATCAGGCGGCGCGCAATCAGCGGCGAGCCGGGGTAATGGCGCAGATGGCCATCAGGATTCTCGCCGCGCACGATGTCCAGATACGGCTTCATCGCCGCCGGCGCATCGGTGCGTTCCAGCAGTTTGGTGATGCCGCTCTCAAACTCGCGACCCTTTTGCGCCCAAGGGTGCGACAGATCGTAGCGGCCAATGCCGGCGTGCGTATCGAGATAAAAATACGGTTTGTCTTTCTCGTTCAGCGCGAGCAGCAGCCGTGTGAGCAGCACGTGTTTGAAAACGTCTGCGAAACTGCCAGCGTGGAACAAGTGGCGATAGGAGAGCATGGATTAAGACCGTGAACGGGCGAGCGAGTGAGTGGGCGCGTGAGTGGGCGCGTGAGTAAGTGAACGAGTGCGAAGTGGCAGGGTTACTCGTTCACCCGTTCACGACTTTTAGAGTTTGTCATACTTCGTGGCCTTGCCACGGGATTTTTCCACCGGATACTTTTGCGCGTTGAGTGCGAGCTTTTTATGCGCCGCCGCAGCGAGATCGATATCGAGCTTGTCAGCGAGCCGCAGCAGAAACAGCAGCACGTCGGCACACTCCAGCGCGACTGCGTCACGCGTTGCGGGGGGCAGGTTGGCGGCCTCTAGCGGCGTTAGCCACTGAAAGTGTTCCAGCAATTCGCCTGCCTCGCCGGCGAGTGCCATGGCCAAGTTCTTGGGATTGTGAAACTGATCCCAGTCGCGTTCGATGGCAAAGGCGTCGAGGCGCAGGCGCAACGCTTCAAGGGCATCGGGTGTGTGAGGCATGGCGCGGCTCGCGTTGGCGGCGCAGCCGTGACGGGCTGCGCAAAGGCGGGCATTCTATCTTGCCTGCGACGCCAACGGGCCATACTATTATTATTCAATAAAAACAACTAGTTACAGTAACCCTTCGATCAGGTGTGGGCATGCAGTTACGGCACACGATGTTGCTCAAGGCGATTGCTTTCGCGGCGGAAAAACATCGTCACCAGCGGCGCAAAGATCCTGAAGCCTCCCCCTACATCAATCATCCGATTGATCTTGCCAACGTGCTGGTGCAGGAAGGCCGGGTGCGCGACACGACGGTGCTGATGGCGGCGATTTTGCACGATACGCTCGAAGACACCGAATTTTGACTGGGCAAAATCGGTGATCGATGGCATGCGCGGCACGCATGCCAGGCTGGAAGCGCTGTTCGACGCGGTGTACGCCAAACGGCCCCACGCGCGGCGCTGGCTGCGCACCATCAATCCCGCGATCCGTGGGCGGCGTTGATACGCCGCGAGCGCGTTTGTGGCGCCTGCGTGCTGCTGCTAACATCACCCGCGCAGACACGCTGATCTGTTTCTGGAGTTCATATGTTGCTTCGCTGTGCGGGCGCAGGGTTCATGCTGATTTATTCGAGCGCACTTTTCGCCGCTTACCCTGATCGACCCATCCGCATGATCGCGCCGTTCGCGCCGGGCGGTAACATTGACATCACGGCGCGTACCGTCGCGCCGGGTCTGACGATGGAACTCGGCCAGCCGGTGGTGGTGGAAAATCGCGGTGGTGCGGGTGGACGCATCGGTTCAGAGATGGTGGCGAAGGCTGTGCCGGATGGCTACACCTTGCTGCTCGGTTCCAGCGGTTCGCTCACGGTGAATCCGGCCTTTTCGAATGCGCCGACCTATGACCCGATCAAGGATTTCGCGCCGACATCGCTGGTGTCTCTGGTGCCGTTGCTGCTGGTGACGCATCCGTCGTTGCCGGTGAAAAGCGCACAGGAATTCATCGCACTGGCGAAAGTAAAACCCGGCGGGGTGCTGATGGCGTCCGCCGGTGCGGGCAGCAACACGCATCTGACCGGAGAACTTTTTCAGGTGGTGGTCGGCGTGAAGCTCACCCATGTGCCGTACAAGGGCAGCGGCCCGGCATTGGTGGATTTGATCGGCGGGCAAACGCATTGCATTTTTGATCAGGTTTCTACTTCAGCACCGCACGTGACGACGGGCAAGTTGCGCGCACTCGCGGTGGCCGCCGCGAAACGTTCGCCGCTGTTGCAAAGCGTGCCGACGATGGCGGAATCCGGCGTGCGCGACTTTGAAGCGGCAACCTACACCGGCGTGTTCTTGCCGTCGGCAACGCCGAAGGATATTGTGCAGCGCATTTACACGGCGCTCATCAAAGTGTTGGATCAGCCCTCAACGCGCGATGCGTTCACGCGCTTGGGCGCTGATGTGATCAAAAGCACGCCGGAGGAACTCACCAAGCGCATGGTGAGTGACTTGGCGCGCTGGCGCAAAGTGCAGCAGCAGACTGGTATCCGGTTGGATTAACATATTGTAACTAATTCATTTTAAATGATATTTTAAAGGAGTCGCTCATGGGAAAAATCTTTCTCGTCGTACCCGATGCGCCGATCGAAGCGGTCGCGCATTTAAAATCCAGCCGCACGCTGAGTGGCAGAGGCCTACGCTTGGGCGTGTTGGATAACAGCAAGGCCAATGCGGATTACCTGCTCAACCTAATCGTTGACGGTGTTAAAAAAGAGTATCAAGTGGATTCAGTGGTTATCAAGCGCAAGCCCACGTCCAGCCGCCCGGCGACAGAGCAAGTGCTCGACGAGTTGGCGAACGAGGCTGATCTGGTCATCAGCGCTATGGCCGATTGAGGCTCGTGCACGTCGTGGAGTGTCTACGACATGGCGCAGTTGACCAAGCGCGGTTTGATCGCCGCCGTGGTGTGTTCTGATACGTTCATGAAGCTCGGTTCGGCGCAGGCCAAAGTGTTTGGCGTGCCGGATTTGCCGCTGTTGAAAATCCAGCATCCGTTAGGCGGCCTGAACATGGACAAAGTGGTTGAACGGGCCGCAGTGGCGCTGCCGCAGTTGCTCAAAGTGGTTAAAGATAAACAGCAAGACAAACAGCAAGACAAACAGCAGGACCAACAATCATGAGCACGTCACTCGCTGCGATGTTAAAAGCGCCCGGCGCGATGGTCGAGTGCGATGACGACCCCGAAGCCGTCTACGAATTTCTGTGCGCTAAAGGCTGGAGCGACGGCTTGCCGGTGATACCACCGACGCCTGAGCGTGTGGAGCGCATGCTCGCCTTTTGCGAGCGTGATCTCGACAAGGCCGTGATCAAGGTGCCGCCGCGCTTTGGTGCCGCGACGCCTGTGCGTGTGGCCGCCAATGCGGTGATGGCGGGTTGCAAGCCGGAGTATTTTCCGCTGGTGTTGCTGGCGCTAGAGGCGATGGCCGAGGAGCAATACAACCTTTACGGCACGCAAGCCACCACGCACCCGTGTACGCCGATGTTGATCTTTAACGGCCCGGTGGCGAAAGAAGTGGGCTTGAATTCCGGCCACAACGTGATGGGCAACTATTTCCGCGCCAACGCGGCGATTGGTCGCGCGATACGGCTGTCGCTGGTCAACATCGGCGCGGCCATTCCCGGCACGGGCGACATGGCAACGGCTGGCACACCGGCGAAATTTACCTTCTGCGTGGCCGAGAACGAAGACGCCAGCCCGTGGGAGCCGCTGCATGTCGAGTTGGGGCATCCGCGTGAGGCGACCGCGGTTACCGTGGTGGCCGCTGAAGGCCCGCATAACGTCAACGATCACGAAAGCATCACACCCGAAGGCATTTTGACCATGGTGGCGGGTACCATGCCTAACACCGGCTCCAACAATGCCTATTACGACGGGCAGCCGGTGATGGCGTTCGGCCCTGAGCATGCGGCTACCGTCGCCAGCGGCGGTATGACCAAAGCGCAGGTCAAGCAATGGCTGTGGGAACGTGCCACGCTGCCGATGTCGCGGTTTTCGAAAGAAGGCATCGACCGGCGCTTTCGCCGCAAATTGGCCGAGCAGTACGCCAACGCGCCGCTCGACACGCCGGTGCATATGTGGGGCAAGCCCGACGACCTCATCATCATCGTGACCGGCGGTGCGGGCAAGCACTCACAGTGGGTGCCCACCTTCGGCAACACGCGCTCGGCGACCAAGGTGTTGAAGCGCCAGGACGGCGCGCTGGTGAAATCCGTGCAAGAGTTAAAGCGAGGATAAGCTCGACAGTCAGCCCCGTGCGTAGCGATGCGCCTTTCCGGTGATCGGGAACGGCGCATCCTGTTCATTGAATCTTGAGTGCGGCCGCTGTAGAAAGTAACCGCTAGAATCGTACCGTCACCAATGGAGGAGGCATCATGAAGCTACGAATCATGGGCAGCTTGTTATTGCTGTTGAGCGTTGCGGTATCCGCGCAGACGATAGATGACCTGAAAAACGACGGCGGCAATACCGACAACGTACTCACCTACGGCATGGGCTACCACCAGCAGCGTTACAGCAAGCTGGATCAAATCAACAAGCGCACGGTGCGGCGAATGGTGCCGGTGTGGAGCCTGTCGCTGAACAACGATTTTGGCGAACAAGCCCAGCCCATCGTCTACGACGGCGTGATGTATGTCACCAACGTTAAGCGCACGGTGGCGATCGATGTGGCCACAGGGCGGCAACTGTGGCAATCGGTTTCCGATTGGGATCCATCCACCGCGCGCGTGGTGTGCTGCGGGCTGTCGACGCGCGGGGTCGCCGTTTACAACGGCAAGGTGTTTGTCGGCACCATCGATGCCCATCTCAAGGCAATGGATGCCAAAACCGGTAAAGAGATTTGGAAGGTCAAGCTCGCTGAATGGAAAGAGGGTTACTCGATCACCTCCGCACCGACGGTGGCGAACGGCGTGTTGATGCAGGGCATCGCCGGCGGCGAATTTGGCATCCGCGGTTTTGTGGACGGTTACGATCCCGATACCGGCAAGCGGCTGTATCGCCGTCATGCCACCGCCGCTCCCGGCGAACGCGGTGGCGACACTTGGCCGGCGGGCGACGCGTATCTCAAAGGCGGCGCGTCAACTTGGATGACGGGCTCGTATGACCCGGAACTTGATCTGGTGTATTGGGGCGCGGGCAACGGCGGGCCGTGGGATCCAAACGCGCGCAGCCCCGGCGACAATCTGTATATGGGTTCGGTGATGGCGATGCGGCCCAAGACCGGCGAAATCATTTGGCACTATCAGTGGACGCCGTCGGAGCCGTTTGACTACGATGGCATCAACGAAAACGTGCTGGCGGATATACGCATCGATGGGCAAATGCGTAAAGTGCTGATGCACGCCGACCGCAACGGCTTTTTGTATGTGCTCGACCGCACCAACGGCAAACTCATAGCCGCCAACGCTTTCGTCAAAGTGAATTGGGCAGAGCGCATTGATCTGGCGACGGGCCGCCCGGTGTTTTCAGACGTGACCAAACGCCTGCGCGCGGGTGAAAAAGTGGAATTGTGGCCGCGTACCACCGGCGGTAAAAACTGGCCGCCGATGGCGTTTAATCCACGCACCGGGCTGCTGTATTTCACCCGCCTCGATGAGGGTATGACGCTGCAGTACAACCCGAAGTTGCTGGATTACAAAGCCGGCCAGCGTTACACCGGTGCCGAAACCGGGCGTGTGCCACTGCCGCAGGGCGCGCCGTTCGGCTACTACAACGCCATGGATCCGCTCACCGGCAAACCGAAATGGCAGGTGCCGCTGCACGACGCCGACATCGGCATGTGGGCCGGCACGCTGTCGACTGCGGGCGGCTTGCTGTTCACCGGCAAGCAAACCGGCGAATTCATCGCCATGGATGAAGACGGCGGCAAAGTGTTGTGGAAATTCCAGACCGGCTCGGGCGTCAACGCGTCGCCGGTGACGTACACGCACAAGGGCGTGCAGTACGTGTCGGTGCTGTCGGGCATCGCGGGCGGCACATCGGTGCAATTGCGGGCGGGGAACATTCCACGCGGCGGATCGGTGTGGACATTTGCTTTAATGCCTGACTGAAATTATAAAAAACTCAATAAAATCAATTAGTTAGTATTATTCTCTATAAGGGAAACCTCGTGACCGCAGCAAAGACTTTACGTCAATTGTTGGCCGGCGATCGTGCGTTAATCGCACCGGCCGTGTTTAACCCGTTGACCGCCAAGCTGGCCGAGGCGGCGGGCTTTCAGATGCTGTATCTGGGCGGCGGCACCCTTGGCTATCTGAATTGTTGTCTCGAAGCCAATCTCAACATCACGCAACTGTGCCAGGCGGGCATCGACATCCGCGCCGCGTGCAGCCTGCCGCTGATACTGGATGGCGCGGCAGGTTTTGGCGACCCCATGCACATGCACCACACCATCGGCATGGCGGAGGCGGCAGGGTTTGCCGCCATTGAAATCGAAGATCAAATCTTGCCCAAGCGTGCGCATCACCATGTCGGCATCGAACACATGGTGCCGGTCGAATTGATGGCAGCCAAACTACGCGAGTGCGTCAAAGCCCGGCGTGATCCCGACTTCGTCATCATCGCCCGCACCAATGGCATACGGGGCCCCGGCGGCATGGCCGATGCCATTGCCCGCGCCCGTGCGTATCACGAGGCCGGCGCGGACGTGCTGTATTTGAGCGTGCGCAATGCCGAAGAAGCGCGCGAAGTCGCCAAGGCGCTGCCGCCGCCGTTCATGTTCGGCCAAGGCGGGCATGGCGCGCAGGGCGCGGGTTTGTCGCTCGAAGAGCTTGGCAAGCTGGGTTACCGCATTCTCGCCAATTCCATTTCAGCGTGGGCGTTTCATCGCGCCCTGAAGCAAAGCTACGAGTGTCTCGCGCGTGGCGAACCTGATCCCGCCATGGCTGGCACGACGCACAAGGCTGAACAACACGCGGTACATGACAGCATCGGTATGCAACGGCTGCTGCAAGTAGAACGCGATACGGTGGAAAAATAACGGGCAGTTTCGCTGCTAACCCGGCGCTGCTAACCTAGCGTTGCTACCCCGGCGCTGCTAACCCTGCGCCGCTACCATACGCGCAGTTTCACCTGTACCGCCACCGCGCCGTGGAGACGATTGCCGTAATTCGGCACGATGGTGAAGTTGGCACCAACCCGTTTGCCCTCCACCGCTACCACCGGCAGAGCCGCCGCAAACCACCCACCATCGCGCATGCGCGGGTAGCCGTCAAACGCGGCCACAATGACGTTACCACTGACGTGCAGGCCTTCCGTTGGCTGCCAATGCAGCGGCCGCCACTGATAGCCCACGTAATGGCTGCGCGCACGATCGCTGTTGATAAACGAGCCAGCCACCGCGCCGTGGTTTTTGCTGATTAGCACCTCGCCACCGAAGCCGATGTTGTTAGAGCGATAGCCCTTGCTGGAATCAAAGTGGTGCGAATACAAGCCCGGATTGACCCACAGTTGCGGTGCGTAATCCATTTTGAGATCAGCGCTGACGGCATGCCCGGCAAGCAGTGCGTAGCATGCGCCCAGCAGGGTGGTTGCAGCAGGATTTATTTTCGGGGCGCGTAACATAGGCGGCATTGGTGAGTCCATGATTGATTAAAACATATCGCGAAAGCACTCATTTTTTGACCACGTGACGTTGCGCGAGCGTGGTCTCCACCGCATCAACAATCGCCTGATAACCCGTGCAGCGGCAGTAGTTGCCGGAAATGTGCTCGCGGATTTGTTCGCGCGTGGCGTGCGGATTTTTGACCGCCAAATCCTGTGCGGTGAGCAGCATGCCCGGCGTGCAAAAACCGCATTGCAGGGCGTTGCGTTTGTGGAAGGCATCTTGTAGATCGGCGATTTCGCCGCTGTCAGAAAGCCCCTCAATGGTTTCAACATGGCGACCTTCGGCCTGCACCGCGAGCATCAAACAGCCGCGTACGATATTGCCGTCTACACGCACGGTGCAGGCACCGCACACACCGTGCTCGCAGCCGATGTGCGTGCCGGTGAGGCCCATTGCTTCACGCAAAAAATCCACCAGATTCTGGCGCACGGGTATGCGGCGCGTGACGGATTCGTTGTTGAGGGTGAGTGTGGTTTCAATCTCAGTGGCCGGCGTATTCATGGCGGTTCTCAAGCGATGAGTTGTTTAAGCGCGCGTCCGGTCAGCACGTGCGCGAGATGCAGTTTGGTGGCGGCGGAGGAATACAAATCAGCGCTGGGGTCAAGTTCGTCCGCCAGTGTGCGCTGTGCTTCTTGTAAGGTGGATTCAGAAAGTTGTTTTAAATCAATTAGTTGCGCCGTTTTTGTGGCTGACACTGGTTTCCCGCTAGCGCCGAGATAAGTCAGCCGCACGTCGCTCAGCGTGCCGTTCGTCACCTTCGCCAAAGCCGCGACGCCGACAATCGCGTAGTCACCGCGCCGTCGCGCCAATTCCAGAAACGCATGGCGGTAGTCCGCGCCCGGTATCGGAATGACCACTTCGGTCAACACTTCATCCGGCTGCAGGGCCGTGGCGTAGAGGCCGTGAAAAAAATCACGCGCCGCCACGCGCCGCGTAGCGGATTTGCCAGCGAGCACGATTTGCGCGTCCAGCGCGACACAACAGGCCGGCCATTCCGCCGCCGGATCGGCCATCGCCAGGCTACCGCCAAACGTGCCGCTGTTGCGGATGGCCGGATGCGCGATGTGTTCCACCGCGTCGGCGAGTAGCGGCAGGTGTTTGCGGATATCGGCGGATGCACCAATAGCGGCGTGCGTGGTCAGCGCGCCAATATGAACCTGATGACCTTTCACCACAACACCGGCCAGCGCAGGCAGGCGACTGATGTCGATCAACACCGCCGGGGCGGATAGCCGCATGTTGAGCGTGGGCATCAGGCTTTGGCCGCCAGCGAGGATTTTGGCATTGTCGCCGTAGCGTTCGAGCAGATCAAACACCTCGGCAAGGCTGCGCGCGCGCGCGTAGGCGAACGGCGGGGCTTTCATGGGATGCTCCTGATCATCGTGCTGGTGAGGCGGGTCATGCGACTGTGCATGACTACTTCACACCGTATTTCGCGCGGTAATGTTGCGCCAGCACACGGCGATTTTGGGTGTTGAGCGCGGTGTTGTTGCCGCCACTGCCGGCGGTGTCCAACGTTGCCGAAGCCGCGTGCCGGGTTTGGTTTCGCGCCTGCTTGGCGGCGAGCAACGCCGCCCGCATAGGCTTGGGGGGTTTCGGATTCTGCGGATTCTGCGGATTCATTAGGGCGGGGGCGAATGGCTGTGCGGTGATAGCGGATTGTTTGACGGTGTGGCCCCATTTTACAAGGTCATTGCGCAAGAGCGCGCTGTCGCCGGGCAGATCGAATGGCGCTCACGGCGGCTAGCGAGGCTCACCTGTGAAAAATATAATTTAGTCAATAAAATCAATTACTTAAGTAATTTCAATGTTGCGCCTTGGCGTGCTGCGTAGCGTGCTGGAATTTACAAATGATTTGCATTTAAGCGGCGTCTTGAAGAAACGCAAGCAGTAGACTCATTCGCACGGTCGCCATTCGGTGCCGACAGGAAACTCGCATCATGCACAGTACGGCAGCAGACTGGTCTTTGAATCCCGATGCAACCAAGCGATTGGACACTACCAATCGTTTGATGTGGGCGTTTGGGCTGATGGTGGCGCTGTTTTTGGTCATGACCGGCGCTGGCTGGTGGACGCTGACCGATATCTCCCGCCAAGTCGGCAAGATTGTGCATGGCAGCGCGCAGGAAGAACGCTTCATGCGCGAATGGTTGGTGGAAACCAAGGCCAATGCCGTGCGCGCGGTGGTGTTGGCACGCGGTAACGATGCTGGCCTCACGCAACTGTTGACGCCCGAATTGGAGGCGACGACGCGCAAAATCTCTGCACTGCAAAAACAGGTGGAGGCCTTACTGACGCGAGATGAGGCGAAGCGCTTGTTCACCGAGGTGGGTGCCAAACGGGTGCAATACCTGCAGGTGCGCGCCGAGGCGATCAAGCGTCGCGACGCCGGCGATTTGGCGGAAGCGGCGCGTATCGTTGATACCCAGGTTACGCCTGCGGTGAGCGCTTATATCACGGCCATTCAGGCGTTGATCGACGACGAAAAGACTTACGTCGACAGCAGCGGGCGCATGGCCATCGCCAAGGCGGATTCCGGGCGTTTGCGGTTTGTCGGGGTGGCCGTATTGATCTTGATGTTGGCGGGGTTCATTCTGCTGTGGATGATTGTCTCGATCACTCGTCCGTTGATCAAATCGATGCGCATTGTTGAGGCGATTTCCGGCGGCGATTTGTCGCGACCGGTGCGAATCAGCGCCACGGGCGAGGCGCGCCGCTTGATCGGCGCACTGGAGACCATGCGTGTCACCTTGTCACGGCAGGTGGTGGGCATACGTGATACGTCGCACGGCGTGAGCGCGGCCGCGTCAGAAATCTCGCGTGGTAATGCTGATTTGTCGCGGCGTACAGAGGCGCAAGCGTCGGCGCTGGAACAAACGTCCGCCAGCCTTGAGCAACTCACCGCAGCCGTCAAACACAATGCGCACAGCGCGATGGAGGCCGACCGGTTTGCCGCAGAAGCGGCCAAAGTCGCTGCACGCGGCGGCGACGCAGTGCGCAGCGTGGTCAATACCATTGGCGGTATTGCGGCGGCTTCGAAAAAGATTGCTGAAATCACCAGCGTCATCGACAGCATTGCGTTCCAGACCAATATTTTGTCGCTCAATGCGGCGGTCGAGGCGGCGCGCGCGGGCGAGCAGGGCCGTGGCTTCGCCGTGGTGGCCAGTGAAGTGCGCGCGCTGGCGCAGCGCTCGGCAGAGGCGGCCAAAGAAATCAAATCGTTGATTGATGACTCGGCGCATCGCGTCGCACTGGGTGCCAGCGAAGCCGAAGCTGCCGGCAAGACCATGGACGACATTGTGGTTGCGGTAAAGCGTGTCGGCGACGTCAATGCCGCCATTGCCAGTGCCAGCCGCGAACAACTCTCCGGTCTGGAGCAAATCGGCAGCGCAGTAACGCATCTGGACAGCGCGACGCAGCAAAACGCCGCGCTGGTGCAGGAGACTTCGGCGGCCGCAGAGCAGATGGCGCAGCAGGTACAAACGTTGGTGGACATGGTGTCGCAATTCAAGCTGGAGCAGGCCCACGCGGTACGCGAATTTGATGCCCCAACCGGAACCGAGCGGGGCCTAGCTGCCGTGCGAGGGGCCCGTCACGCAGACGCGCCGAAAGTGCGCTCGGCCCGGCCCAGCGTCCGCGCCGTCATTCGCGCTGTGAGGTAGCGCGGGTAGCACCCTTTAATGATGGGTATCGGCAAATCGGAGTCGCCCGCACGCTACCCACACGCTACCCGTACACTAAGGTGATTTCACCTGAATGCCCGCCTCGCGTACCACCTTCGTCCAGCGCCCGATTTCCGTGCGTATGTAGCGTGCGAAATCCTCGGGTGTGGAGAGCGCGATTTCGAGTCCGCGCGACACCAACTGTTCTTGCATCGCGGCGTCACTGACGACGGCATGTACATCGCCGTTCAGGCGCAGTATCAGCGCGCGCGGCGTGCCGGCCGGTGCGAGCAGGCCCACGGAGGCGATGGCTTCAAAGCCACTGAGGCCTGATTCTGCGACGGTCGGCAGCTCGGGCAGGGTGGTGGCGCGCTTGGCGCTGGTGACAGCGAGCGCTTTGACTTTGCCGCCTTTGACCTGTGGCAACGCGACTGAGAGATTGGCAAAGGTGAGCTGCACTTCGCCGCCCATCACCGCCGCCAGCGCTGGGCCACCGCCCTTGTACGGCACGTGCTGCAGGGCGACGCCGGCGGCGCTTTTAAACATCTCCCCCACCAGGTGTGAGGAGCTACCGTCGCCGAACGATGAGAAATTCAGTTTCTTCGGGTTGGCTTTAGCGTATTGAATGAACTCCGTCACGCTGGCCACCGGCAGTGACGGATGCGTCACCATCACGTTGGGCGCAGTGACCATCAGCGAAATGGGGGCGAAATCACGGCGTGGATCAAAGCTTAACCGGGGTTCCAGCACGACGTTGGTGGCGTACGTGCTGGTGGAACCGATGGTCAGCGTATAGCCGTCGGCATTGGCGCGCGCGCCGGTCTCGGTGCCGATGTTACCGCCCGCGCCGGCGCGATTGTCGATCACCACCGGTTTGCCCCAGCGTTCCGACAAGCGTTGCGCCACCAGCCGCGCCACGATGTCGTTCGCGCCGCCGGGCGGGAACGGCACCATCAGGCGCACCGCGCGGTTGGGATACGTTTCATCTGCCGCGTGGGCAGTGGCGTTGTAAACCAGTGTTGCGGCAGCGGCCACGCAGGCAGCGCTGGCGACGTGTAGAAGTTTCATGCAGAATTTGCGCTAGGAATGTTTGTGCTAAGCGTAACTTAAAGTGGCACTGCGTGTCGGCGTGTAGCTTCGATGGGATAAGTTTTAAGAAAACTCAATGAAATCAATTAGTTATAAATTCGCACACTGCCTGAATCAAAACGCTGGCGGCGTTCTACATCGACGTTGATCCGGCGAGTTCGCGTGCGGCACTGCGCAACAACGCAGCGCAACAACGTAGCACGTCGGGCTTCAGCGCGCTAAGCCGGATGGCGTGGCGTCATGGGCACCGCGCCCATTTCACCCATAGCGCCAGCACCGCCAACATCAGCAGACCCGCGCCACCCGAAGCCCACAACGTCCAGCGAAACGCCGCATGGAACGCGCGGGTGGCGGTGAGTCCCGCAGCCAGATAATTCGCCTCAAGCGCCTGCAATGCAGCGCTCAACACTACCGCGGACAGGATCACGCCCGCCGTGCGCGTCAGTACGGCGAGGCTGCCGCCGACGCCGCGATGCGATTCACCCAAGCCACTCATCACAATATCCGCGTACGCCACCTGAAATACTCCGATGCCCAAACCGTGCAGCAACAGCCCCGGCAGCAGCACGGCTGGCGACGGCACTGGCACCAGTGGCCATGCACCGATCAAGCCCTGCGCCAACAGAATCACGCCGGCGGCCCATGCGGCGGCTTTGTGCTGGCCCGCGCGGCGCACCAGACGCGGCGCAAACAGGGCTCCCGCCAGTACCCCCGCGCTGGCGGCAGCCAGCAACAGGCCCGTCACGCTGGCGCTGTAACCCGCGCTATGCACGAGGTAGTACGGCACCAGCAGCGGAATGGCAAAGCCCACAAAGTTGATCGCGATGCTGGCAAGGTTGGCATGGCGCAGCACGGGGTCATGCAGGACTGCTGCCGGCAGCAGCGGTACGCCGCGACCTTGCTCGTGGCGCGCAAACAGCCATAACAGCGCTGCACCGACGAGCGCACCTGCGGTGGGCCACGCGACAGGCAGTGCAGCTACCAGCAGGCAGGGCGCGAGCAACAGCAACGACAGTCCCGTCACCAGCAAAACGAAAGCCGCCGCGCGTGGCTGCGGCAACAGGGGCGCGAGCGCGGCAGGCGCGGGCAGGCGTGCGACTAGCAGCAGCGACAGCAACGCCACCGGCAGGCGAAACCAGAACACCCCTTGCCAGCCCAGGTACGCAATCGCCGCGCCACCCGCCAGCGGCCCGATAATGCTGGCAATCGCTGCGGTCATGGCGTAACGCGACAGCGCTGCGGTGCGCTGCGCGTTTCCGTACGCTGCCACGACCAATGCGGGTGCGCAGCTCAATACCATCGCCGTAGCAACGCCCTGTAGTGCGCGCGCGGCAAGCAGCCATGCGTAGCTGGGGGCCGATGCGCACGCGGCGAAGGCGAGCGCGCCTACCGCCAGCCCTGCGCGAAATACGCTGCGATGACCCAGCGTATCGCCAAGCTTGCCGAAGGCCAACATAAGGCTGGCGTAGGTTACGACATAGCTGATGACAATCCAGCGGATGTCTTGCAGTGGCAACACGAAAGCGGCAGTGATCGCCGGAAAGGCCACGTTGACCGCAAAATCCAGCGGCGCGATAGAGGCACCCAGACCAATCGCCGTCAGTGCCCGCAGGGGGTGGGTTTGTGGGGCGTTCATGTGCAGTGGCATGCGCCCGGCGCGCTCACGCGTGGCCGTGGCATGATTTACGCAACTAATTGATTTTATTGGTTAATTAGGATTGTGCCGTGCGCGGCACCGGATTGCGTCCCATGATCCACGCCGGTATCAGCGCAAACAGGAATATCACCGCCACCAGCAGAAAGCTGTCGCGAAACCCCATGGTGTAGGCCTGCGCGTGGATCACGCGACCTAGGTAATTCATCGCACCGGCAGCTTGCAAATCTTCCGGGATACCCGCTTGCGCGAGCAGCGCCTTGATGTTGCGCAGCAGTTCCGTCGTGGTGCTGTTGGCGGCGGTTTGCGTGGCGGTGAGGGTGTCGCTATGAAAGAACGTGCGCCGGTCGAGCGTGACCGACAGCAGATTAACGCCGAACGCGCCGCCCAACTGTCGCGCGAAATTCACCATGCCCGCGCCTTGGCTCAACAATTCAGGCGTCAGTGCACGCAGCGCCGCTACGTTGAGCGAGGGTTTGATAATGGCCAAGCCTATGCGCGAAATCACCACGGCCCACGCGATGCTCCAGAATGTCATGTTGGCGTCCACACGCGCGAGCCAAAACGACGACACGCCAAAGCACAGCAGGCCCGTTATCACCATCTTGCGCGCGGCGATGCGGTCGCTGAGAAATCCCGCGATCGGCATGGCAATGCCCATGAGGATGCCCGCCGGCATCAGCAGCAGGCCTGCGGACAGTGGCGTGAAGTGCTGCACGGTTTGCACATACAAAGGTACCAGGTAAGTCGAGCCGAACAGGCCCACGCCGAAGATCCACGCCACCGCCGTTGCCGCCGTAAACGCCACGCTGCGAAACACGCGCAGATCGACCAGCGGGTGTTGCGTATGCAGCTCCCACCACACAAATGCGCTGCCGCCGGCAATGGCCACGGCGAATAGCCCCAACACAAAACCGGATTGCCAGCCTTCACGCTGCCCGTTCGACAAGCCAGTCAACAGGCATGCCAGCGGCACGGCCATCAGCGCAAACCCCACCCAATCAAAGCGCAAGCGCGCGCCGGTTTCTTCGCGCTCGGGCATGAAAATGCTGCCCATCATGATCGCCGCGACGCACACCGGCATGGCGATATAAAAAATGTAGCGCCAGTTAAAGGTCTCGATCATGATGCCGCCGAGCGTGGGCCCCAGCGCGGGACCCAGCAGCACGCTCATGCCGAAAAATCCCATTGCCGTGCCGCGCTGGTCGGCGGGAAACACACGAAAGATGGTGTACATCGCAAACGGTTGCAGCATGCCGGCAATCGAGCCTTGCACAATGCGGCAGAAAATTAGCACCGAATCATTGGGGCTGGCGCCCGCCAGCGCGAGCGCGCCGACAAAAATGCTGAGCGCTACGACAAACGTTTTGCGCTGGCCAAAACTGTGAATCAACCACGCGTTGACCAGCATGCCGATGGTCATCGCCGCCAGCGCGCCGGTGGACAGCCACTGCGCGCGATCCTGCCCGATGCCAAAAGCGCCCATGATGTCCGGCAGCGCCACGTTGACAATAGTGGTGGTGAGCATGGCGGAGATCGTGCCCATCATCACCGTGATGGTGGCCAGCCAGCGATAACGCGGGCCGTAGCGCGCGATTAACGTTTCAGTGGTTTCCGGTGGCAACATAGACCTCGACCATCATGCCGGGCCGCAGCGCTGCATCTTTGTCGAGCAGCTTCACGCGCAACGGCAGGCGCTGCGTGATTTTGGTGAAGTTGCCGCTGGGGTTGGGGTCGGGCAACAAGGCGAAGCGATTAGTGGCTGCTTGCCCAATGCGAAATACTTCGCCCTTGAACACACGATTGGGATAGGCATCGACGTGTATGTCGGCCTTCATGCCCGGCTGCAGACGACCGACATCCGTTTCTTTGATGTTAGCTTCGACCCATATTTCACTCGGATCATGAAACATCAGAATGCGTTGTCCGGCGGCGACGTGTTCGCCTTTGTGCACAAAGGTCATCACCACTTTGCCGTTGACCGGCGCGGTGATCGTGCGGTCGCTGATGTCGATTTCACGGCGCTTGATCTCGGCGCGTATTTCGTCGGCCTGCCGCATCAGCACCAGCAGTTGTTGGCCGATCACATTGACCTGTTTGCGGCTGCCGCCCGCTGACGACAGCGCGCCGCGCACGGCGGCAATTTCCGCCAGTGCCTTGCGATGGCGTTCCTGCGCCTGCTGATACGCACTGCGGGCGTGATCGACTTCCTGGCCGCTGACATACTTTTCAACGCTCTGCATGCGTTTGTTGTCGGCTTCGGCCTGTTTCATTTGCGTTTCGAGCGACGCCGCCTCGGCCTCGGCACCGGCGAGGCGACTCGACTCGCTCTGGTAACGGCCCAGAGTCTCCTGATCGACCTGACCGGTTTGCGCACGCATCACGGCCATCTGGCTTTCAACGCCTTGCAGCTTGGCGGTCAGCACATCGCGTTGCAGTTGTGAATCGCGTTCATCAATGCGTGCGAGTAACTGGCCTTTTTTGACTTCGTCACCCGCGATCACCGGCAGCTCGGTAAGCCATCCGGCGGTACGGCTGGATAGTGTGACCAGCTCGCCGTCGATGCGCGCATCGTCGAGGTAGACGTGTATCGAGCGTTGATACACCCAATGCCCACCCCAAGCGAGCAACGCCACCGCCGCCGTGATCAGCACCCAGGTTTTGGGTTGCATGCGCGGCATGCGAGGCGACTTGGCCTCGACGCCCTCAGGACTGCGGTTTGCGGGTGCGTCGCTCATAATCTCGCGAAGATGCGCCTGCCGTTAAACCATAAAGTGGATTGCGACATGCCGCGTGCTCCTGATTGAATGGCAACCATTTTAGCCCAGCGCCTGCTGTTGCTCGGGCGATTCAAGGCGGTATGATGCTTTTTTAGGTGTGCGCTTGTTGAGTATGTGGAATCAACGATCGGTAAGGCGTCGAAAAGTGACCGGTGACGTACACATTGCACTTACATCGCCGGGGAGTTTGGCCGCAACGCTCAAACGCGGCGAGACCACAGCCATTTTGCTGGCCGGTGCGGCACGCTCACCGTTGCTTCCCAATGTGCCCACGCCGGCTGAAGCGGGCATCAAGGATTTTTCAGTGGAAACGCTGTTTGGCCTGTGGGCGCCACGCGGCACGCCGCCGGAACACATTGCGAAGCTGAATGCAGCCGCGAACGCCGTGGCGAGGTCGCCCGAGTATTCGTCGCGCGTCATGGCGAGCTTCGGGGTGATACCGCCCACCGGCACGCCCGAGCAAACGATGGCACGGTTTCGCACCCAACTGCGGCTGATCCAAGAAGCGGTGCGCGTGTCGAACTACAAACCTGAGTGACGTGCGCGACTGGGAGTTTGTTGTAAGTAATTGTTTTTAAACAGTTTTTACTTTTTTCGGCAGTGCGCATAACAGGGAATGCGCTGACGGATTCGCGTCGCAAGAAATCGCCCTGTTGCAAGCGGCCTTCAAGTGCGGCGACCGGCGAGTGCTTGCAGACCCCTTGGCCTTTGGCCTTTTACCTTTTACCTTTTACCTTTTACCTTTCAGGCAGGCGGGCGGCGTTTGTACAGAATGGTGGCCTCCATCTCCTGCACCGCCGTGCCGTCCTGCTTCATGAAGCGGCGCTTGAATTTCACCACGCCACGATCGGGCTTGCTGCTTGCCTTTTTCTCTAACACGGTGGCTTCCATGTGCAAGGTATCGCCATGCTTCACCGGGCCCAGCATGCGCCATTGGTCCACTTGCAACAGCGCCAGCAAGGTGCCGTCGTTTACCCCGCTCGCGTATTGCAAGCCGCCCATGACGGCGTACACCAGCGGCCCATGAGCGATGGGTTCGCCGAATTGTGTGTTCTTGCAAAATTCAAAGTTGGTATGAACCTCATTGAAGTCGCCCGACAGGCAGGCGAAGTTCACGATGTCGGTGGCGGTAATGGTGCGCTTGGGCGTCACCACGACTTGGCCTACTTCGAAATCTTCCCAATACAGGCCCCGGCTCTTTGTTGGCATCATGTTCTCTCTGATGGTTGATGGTTGAACTCAGCGCGGTGCGTTGGCCAATATCACCGTGCAATGCGACGACAGCACGCCGCCTTCGTTGTGTACCAGTGCTACTTCTGCACCCTCGACTTGCCGTGCGCCCAGCCCGCCGCGCAACTGCGCCACAGCTTCGATGATGCCGAGCAGGCCGCCGGTGGCCCCGGCGTGCGCGTGCGACAACATGCCGCCATGCGTGTTGATGGGGAGCTTGCCGCCGATATCCGCATGGCCCGCGGCCCAAAATGCGCCGCCTTCACCGGGCTGGCAGAAGCCACATTCCTCTAGCTCAAGCACCGGCACGATACTAAAACAATCGTAGAGTTGCGCGACGTCGATGTCCTCTGGCCCCAAGCCCGCCATGGTGTAAGCCGCCTTCGCGGAATCGGCTGCGCCAAAGCGCGTGAGACTCTCTGCACACACAATGTGCTCATGGGTGTGGCGCTCGCCGATGCCCAGCAGGTAGGCAGGCTTCGATTTCAAATCGCGTGCGCGCTCGGCCGAGGTCACGATAAACGCACCCGCTGCATCCGAGATCAAACAACAATCGAGAATATTGAGCGGTTCGGAAATGGGCTTAGAATTCACCACGTCTGCAATGGTGATCGGCGCTTTCATGTGTGAGTTGGGGTGTAGCGAGGCATGCCGCCGTGTAGTCACTGCCACTTGCGCCAGTTGCTCGCGCGTGATGCCATACTCGTGCATGTAGCGGCGCGCGATCATGGCGTAACAACCGGGTATCGAAATCCCGTAAGGCACTTCAAAATACGGGTGCCCCACAGACGACGCTAACACCTGCACCGCAGCATCGCGCGTCAACCCCGTGGCACGGTTCTCGCCCGTGCACACCAGCACCACCTCGGCCTGACCGGTGACGATGGCTGCTGCCGCGTGATTCAACATCACCGCTGGCGAGCCGCCACCGGTCACCATGGACGAGCAATAACGCGGCTTCAACCCTAGGTATTCACACAGCACCGTGCCCAACATGAAATACGGCTCGGTGAATGAATACGCGGTGAGCAGGCCGTCGATATCGCTTACCTTCAAGCCTGCGTCATCGAGCGCACGCTTGGCCGCCTGCGCATTCAAGCCCAGCCCCGTCATATGCGGCACTTTGCCGATATCGGATTCGCCCACACCGGCGATCGCGACTTTGTTGCGCCATTCCTTATTCATTCCCAGCCCCCGTCTCGTTGATCGCCATTATATCCAATGCAATCCCGCACGCCTTGCGCGCTTCAATGGACGTACCCGCCATGCGCAGGTACGGCATGACAGGTGGTGGTGTAAGTGAATACGAAACCGTGTGAATCACTATTACAATAGGCGCATCATTACCGTCCCGCTGCAGGCGCAGCGGGCTTCACTGGAGGCGCTGGCATGCAACATTCGTCCGTAGCGGGAGCCGCAATCATCACACTCGCGGCGGCGTTGCTGTCGATGCAAGCCGTCCACGCGCAATCGTTCCCCACGAAACCGGTGCGCTATGTCGTGGCATTTCCGGCGGGTGATTCACCGGACATCGTGGCGCGCTTGGTGGGCGATAAATTGAGCCGCATTTGGGATCAGCAAGTGTTGGTCGAAAACCGCGCCGGCGCAGGCGGCACCATCGCGGGTAATTTTGTGGCGAAGTCGGCGCCCGATGGCTACACGCTGTTTCATTGCAATATCGCGTCCAACGCGATTGCGCCGGGGCTGTATGCCAAGCTGCCGTATGACGGCGTGCGCGATTTTTCGCCGATCTCGCGTATCGGCACCACGCCCAACGCGATTATTGTGCATCCGTCGATGCCGGTGCAGACGATCCAGGCGCTGGTTGCCAGCGCCAAAGCGAATCCCGGCAAAATCAGTTATGGGCACGGCGGCGTGGGCGCTTCGCCGCATTTGACGATGGAGTTGTTCAAGACGCTCGCGGGCATCGACATGGTACACATTGCGTACAAGGGCGCGTCTCCTGCGCTCATCGATTTGCTCGGCGGACAGGTGCCGGTGATGATCAGCAATGTGCCCGCGCTGTTGCCGTATGCGGCATCGGGCAAAATACGTCCGTTGGGGGTGACCAGCCCGAAGCGTATCCCGCAATTACCAGCGGTGCCGACGATGATGGAGGCCGGCTTTAAGGATTTCGTCGTGACCTCGTGGTATGGCATGTGTACTTCGGCGGGGACACCGGTGGCGTTGCTCGACAAGTTGCATGGCGATTTGGTGAAGGTTTTGCAGATGCCGGAAGTGGCGCAACGCTTCGCCGAATTTGTGGTGGAGCCCGCGCCGCAAAGCCGCGAGGAGTTTGCGAACTTCATGCGCGCGGAAATGACGCGTTGGGCACAGGTGATTAAGGATGCAAAAATTCCGTTGCAGTAACCGGTTGATTGCCGTGAACACATTCCGCAATGTCGTTGGGTCGTCGGCACTCATGCTCGCCGTCGGCGCAGCCGTCGCGCAGCCTGCATTCCCCACCAAACCCGTGCGCCTTATCGTGGGTTCACCGGCGGGCGGTGGCAACGATATTGTCGCGCGCATACTCGCCGTCAAGCTGACTGAAAATCTCGGGCAGCAAGTCATTGTCGATAACCGTGGTGGCGCCAACGGCATTATCGGCATGGAACTGGCGGCGAAAGCGGCACCCGATGGCCATACGCTGTACATGGGCACGGCGGGGCATCTCAGTGTGAACGTGGTGTTCTATCCCAAGCTGCCGTTTAATGTGGAGCGGGATTTTGTGGCGTTGACCGAGGTGGTGTCGCTGCCGTTTTTGTTGTATCAGCATCCTTCCGTGCCCGCGAAGACGTTAGGTGAATTGATCGCGCATGCCAAGGCGAATCCTGGCAAGCTCGCGTGGTCGTCGTCAGGCGATGGTGGCCTGCCGCAGCTCGCGGGCGAGATGCTGAAAATCGCCGCCGGCATCGATACGCGCCGCATTCCCTACAAAGGCAGCGCGCCAGCGTTCAATGATTTGCTCGCGGGGCAGGTGCAATACTGCATTGAATCCGTGCCGGTGGGTTTGCAACATGTGCGCAGCGGTCGGCTGTTAGCGCTGGCCACCACGGCGAGCAAACGCTTGGCGTTTTTGCCGGAAGTGCCCGCGCTCAAAGAAACGCTGCCGGGGCTGGAAGTGCAAAACTGGTACGGCATGGTGCTGCCCGCTGGCACGCCGCGCGCGTGGGTGAATCGCTGGCACACCGAGATACTCAAGGTGATGGCCGTGCCGGATATCCGTGCGCGGCTGATTGCGCAGGGCACCGATCCGGTGGGCAGCACGCCTGAGGAATTCGCGGCCTTTCGCAAGGCAGAAGAAGGCAAGTGGGCGCGTGTGATCAAGGCGGCGAACATACGCCCGCCGCAGTAGTGGCGCATGAATCGCGTATGATCTGTTTGAAGATTGCAGTGAACGATTTCACTTCAAGAGGCGCAACATGACCCAGCAAACCCGGCGCGTAATTTTGGTGGTGCCCGCGAACAACACCACCATGGAAAAAGAAATCGCGGCGTACATCCCAGAGATTACCGACTTGCAGGTGGCCCGCATCCCACGCCCGCACCGCCCGTTACAGGTGGCGGATTTGCCGACGTATCGCCAAAGCACGTTGAACACGGTCGCGCCACTGGTTCAAGGCGGTGCGGATTTGGTGATTTATGGTTGCACCGCAGCGGGGTTTCTTGCGGGCGCAGGGGGCGATACTGACGCCGTGAAAAAGCTCGCCGACTTGGTGGGGGCACCGGTGGTGAGCACGGCGGCTACCATGGGTACGGCCATGCACATGTCGGGCCTTAACCGCGTTGACTTGGTTTCGCCGTACGGGGATTGGAAGAACGACATTCTGATCAAGTTTCTCGCCGATGCCGGTGTGACGGTGGCGGGCAACAGCAGCTTCAGAACCAAAAACCCGACGGAGCTCGGCGCAATCACCGCAGAGCAAGTGTTGCAAAAAGCGCTGGCTACGGCGCGCGACGACAGCGCGGGTTTGTTCATCGCTTGCGTGCAGTTGCCCACCATCGATGTCATTCCCCTGTTGACGCAGCAACTCAAGCGGCCCGTGTGGTCGGCGGTGCGCTCGGCGGCGTGGGCGGCGCTGCGCGCGCTGTCGTTGCCGGCAGAACGTCTGGTTCCGGATTGCCCACCGAACGCACGTGCAGCAGTTCGAGGCGCTGTGGCTCTAGTGTAAAAAAGTCAATAAAATCAATTACTTAAGATATGTATTTGACCGCGTAATGCGCTTCGCTTGGGCAACCGTTGCATCGGTCACAGCGTTGCTTGGACTCGTCGTGGTCACTGGCGCACAAGCGCAGTATCCCAACAAACTTGTGCGTCTGGTCACCGGCTCTGCGGCGGGTGGTGGCTCGGACATTACCGCGCGGCAAATCGGCCCAAAACTCGCCGAGGCCTTGGGTCAACCCGTGCTGGTCGACAACCGGCCCGGTTTGGCCGGCATGCTGGCGAATGAGTTTGTCGCCAAGGCACCGGCGGACGGACACACCCTGCTGTTGCAGCCGGGCGGTTTTATTACGCTAAGTCCGCAGCTCAATGCCAAGGGCGGCACGTGGGAGACCTTGCGCCATCTCGCGCCGGTGATACAGGTGTCTTCGTATACGTTTGTGCTGGTGGTACATCCGTCCGTGCCGGCAAAAACGGTGAAGGCATTGATTGCCGTGGCAAAAAGCGCGCCGCGTGCGCTGAGCTTTGTGTCGTCCGGCGTCGGCAGCAATTTTCATTTGTCGGGCGAGCTCTTCAAGCTGCGCGCCGGCATCGACATGTGGCACGTACCCTATAAAGGTAGCCCGCCGGCGATTGTGGATTTAATCGCCGGTCGCGCCGACATGATGTTCGTGCACATACCGGCGGTGCAGCAATACATTCGCAACGGTCGCCTGCGCGCGCTGGGGCTGACCGGCACTAAACGCAGCGCGCTGCTGCCTGACGTGCCCACCATCGCCGAGGCCGCGCTGCCGGGCTACGACATCGTCGGTTCTGAGGGCTTGCTCGCGCCTGCCAGCACGCCGCGCGACGTCATCGCCAAACTGAATAGCACCGTGGCCGCGTTGCTGGCGACGGCGGAACTCAAGGAAACTTGGGCGAACAAGGGCGTGGAGTTTGCGGCCAACACAGCGGAGCAATACGCCGCCAAGTTGCGGGAGGAGTTTGAAAAAACCGGTGCGGTTATTAAGGCGGCGGGGATTAAGGTTGATTGAGGCTGATTAAATTATTGTTTTAAAACAATAAGTTATCCCTTAATACGCATCGTTGCTTTACTCCGCCAGCACGGTGCTCAAGCTAATCTACCTTGGCCCCAGACTCCTTAACCATCTTCGTCCACTTGGCCAATTCGGTCACGGTGTAGTCGTTGAATTCCTTCACCGACATAAAGCCGATTTCCAGCCCGATGGCGGTAAAGCGCTGCTGAGTATCGGCGTCTTTGAGTATCGCCGTGGTGACGGTGTAGAGTTTGTTGATGATCTCCGCAGGCATGGCCGCAGGGCCGCTGATGCCCCACCACGGTTTGATTTCGTAGCCGGGGATGGTGTCTGCGATGGGCGGCACTTCCGGTGCCAGCGGGCTGCGCGTACGCGTGGCGACACCCAGCGCACGCAGGCGGCCTTCTTTCACATGCGGGTAGATCACGGGCACGTGGTAAAACGTTGCGAAGACTTGGCCGCCGATTAAATCGGTAAAGCCTTGTGTGATATTTTTGTACGGTATATGCACAATGTCGATGCCCGCCATGGATTTCAACAACTCGCCCGCCATATGCGGCGAGGTGCCTGACCCGGCGGAAATATACGTGAGCTTGCCGGGGTTGGCTTTGGCATAGGTAATCAATTCGGCCATATTGCGCGCTGGCACTTTGGGGTTCACTGTCAACATGTTCGGTGCCGAGGCAAGCAGCGTGATGTGGCTGAAATCCTTGAGCGTGTCGAACGGCAGCTTGCCGTAGAGTGCGGGGTTGGTGGCATGCACGGCGCTGGTGGAGAGTGTAATCGTGTAGCCATCGGGTGCGGCACGCGCCACGGCCTCGCCCGCGATGTTGCCGCCGGCGCCGGCCTTGTTTTCGACAATGATGGTTTGCCCCAGCGCTTCGCCGAGTTTTTGCGCGTAGAGGCGACCGAGTACGTCGGTGGTGGATCCAGTGGAGTACGGCACGATCAAACGGATGGGCTTGTTGGGGTAGGCTTGTGCGTGTGCGTTGGTTGCGCAAACCGAGGTGGCCATGCTGAAGACGCAGACGGCGCGGAAATACATAGAGGGCACGTGAAAAAACTGAGGAAAAAACTGAGCTAAGGTCGCGTTAAGCATGGGTATCTCCAAATTTTCAGTAGTGTGGATGGTGCCGCTGTGCAAAGATATTCTCAAGTGCTTCCAGTCAATTCCGCTCGAACAATAGCCGCGCCCTCTGCCATCGCCTTCAACTTGCCAAACGCCACGTCACGCGGCAAATACTTCATGCCGCAATCAGGCGCAGGTATTAAACGCTCGGCACTGACGTGCTTTAAGCCGATGCGAATGCGTGCAGCGATGTCTTGAGCGCTCTCGACATGCGGGCTGCCCAGATCAATCACGCCGAGCAAGATGGATTTGTTCGACAGGTCTTTCAGCATGCCTAAGTCCAGCGCCGGTTGTGCGCATTCAATAGAAATTTGATCCGCTGTGCTGTCGGCCAATTCGGTGAGGAACGCGTAACCCGTGGGCTTTTGTCCCGGCACCACGGCGGCATAGCCGAAGCACAGATGGACTGCCGTCGTCACCGTTACGCCCTTCAGTGCGCGATTGATCGCCTTGACGGCAAAGCGCTTGGCGGCTTGCGGGTCGTTGCGCAGCCACGGCTCGTCGATCTGGATGACGTCGGCACCGGCGGCTTGTAAATCCAGCGCCTCGGCGTTGACGGCTTCGGCGAAGGCCATCGCCATTTCTTCTTTGTCTTTGTAGAACGCGCTGTGCGCCTGCTGAGCCATGGTGAATGGGCCGGGCAGGGTGATCTTGATTTTGCGGTCGGTGTGGGCGCGCAAGAATTGCAGGCCGCGCACTTCTACTGCGCTGCGGCGGCGTATCGGCGCGTGCACGCGTGGCACTTCGGTGGGCTTGCCGACAGTATTCGTGATGATGGCCGGGTTGTCGAGATCCACACCTTCGAGCGCGGCGACAAAATAATTCGAGTAGCTTTCGCGGCGTATCTCGCCATCGGTAATGATGTCGATACCGGCACGTTCCATGTCGCGTATTGCCAAGCGCGTGGCGTCGTCCTGCGCTTCCCGTAAATGTTCGGCGGGGATGCGCCACAGCGCATGCAGGTTGACACGCGGCACGCCTTTGGAGAGCAACGCGCGATCTACCAGCCAATCGGGTTGAGGGTAGCTGCCGACGACAGTGGTGGGGAGAAGTTTCTTTTTTTCTGTCACGCCTGTGGGCTCTTTACGTTGCGATGGATTGCATTGATGCGCGGCCCGATTGTGAGGCATTTTCGGCACCGTTGCGCAAATTCATGCAAGACGGGCACACGGGCGATTGGGGTATCATTTGCGCTTCATTCCGAAGGAAGCTCATGGCCCAATATCTCAAGCGGCGTTTGTCGCAGGAAATTACCGACGATCTCGATCAAAAGGTTCGGCACACCGTTGAATCGATACTCACCGATGTCAAAAAGCGCGGTGACGTGGCGGTGCGCGAGATGTCGCAGCAGTTCGATAAATGGTCTCCGGCGAGTTTCAAGCTGTCTAAGGCCGAGTTGGATGCCATCGTTGCCAAAGTGCCGCAAGCGACACTCGACGACATCAAGTTCGCACAGGCGCAGATTCGTAATTTCGCGCAGCATCAGCGCGCGGCGCTGAAAGACATCGAAATTGAAACCATGCCCGGTGTGAAGTTGGGGCATAAAAACATTCCCGTCGATAGCGTGGGTTGCTATGTGCCGGGCGGGCGCTATCCGATGGTGGCTTCCGCGCACATGAGCATTGTCACCGCGCGTACGGCCGGTGTGCGTCGTGTGATCGCGTGCACGCCACCGAATCAGGGCATGCCGCACGCAGAAACCATTGCCGCCATGGTGCTGGCGGGTGCTGATGATATTTATGTGCTGGGCGGTGTGCAGGCTATCGCTGCGATGGGCGTGGGCACGCAAACGATTCCGGCGGTGGATATGCTGGTAGGGCCGGGCAATGCGTATGTGGCCGAGGCCAAGCGTCAGTTGTTCGGGCGCGTGGGCATCGACTTGCTGGCGGGCCCGACGGAGATACTGGTGATTGCCGATGACACGGCTGACGTCGAAATGATCGCCGTCGATTTGCTGGGGCAAGCCGAACATGGGCCGACCAGCCCGGCGATACTGATTACGACGTCACGCAAACTGGCTGAGGCCTTACCGGCGGAAATGGCGCGGCAATTGAAGGTGCTGCCGACGGCAGACGTGGCGGGCGTGGCGTGGCGCGATTACGGTGAAATCATTTTGGTGGATTCGATCGACGAGGCCGTGAAAGAGGCCGACTTACAGGCCGCCGAGCACGTAGAAGTGCTGACCCAAGAGCCGCGCTACTTCCTTGAACACATGAAAAATTACGGCGCGCTGTTTCTCGGCCCGCAAACCAATGTGTCGTACGGCGACAAGGTGATCGGCACCAACCACACGCTGCCGACGCTGGGCGCAGCGCGCTACACCGGCGGCTTGTGGGTGGGCAAGTTTTTGAAAACCTGCACGTATCAGGAAGTCAGCAACGAAGCGAGCGTGGTGGTGGGCGACTACTGCTCGCGGCTGTGCGCGATTGAGCGTTTCTGGGGCCACAAGGAGCAGGCCGATCTGCGGCTGCGGCGCTACGGCGGGCGCAATGTCGGCTTGGGTGCAAAGCCGGAGTAATGCCATGAGCGCGCCGGGTGACATCAATCATAAGTTTCGTTTGGATGGCCGCGTGGCGCTGGTTGCCGGTGCGGGGCGCGGCATAGGTCGCAGCGCGGCGGTAGCGTTGGCGCACGCGGGTGCGCAAGTGTGGCTGATGTCGCGCACGTCAAGCGAGCTGGACGCGACGGTGGCAGAAATCACAGCGGCGGGTGGGCGCGCACATGCCCTCACGTGTGACGTTACCGATGCAGGCGCAACGCGCCGTGCCATAGCGGCGTTGCCCACGCTGGATGTACTGGTAAACAACGCCGGGACGAACATACCGGAGCCGTTCGTGAATGTCAGCGAGGCCAATCTCGACAAGGTGCTGACGCTGAATATCCGCGCCATGTTCACCACGGCTCAGGCCGCGGTCAAGAAAATGCTGGAGTCACGCGGTAACGAAACTGAGCGCAAGGCACGCAGTGCCAGCGTGATCAACATTACGTCACAAATGGGTCATGTGGGCGCGCCCACGCGCACGGTTTACTGTATGACCAAGCATGCGATCGAAGGGTTTACCAAGGCACTAGCGGTGGAGCTTGCGCCGCAGAACATCCGCGTGAATTCCATCGCACCGACGTTTCTGGAAACACCACTCACTGCGCCGATGTTCGCCAAGCCAGAATTCGCGAAATGGGTGATGGACCGTATTCCGCTGGGGCGCCTAGGCCAGCTTGATGAGGTGGCCGCTTCTATCGTGTATGTGGCGAGCGATGCCGCTTCGCTGATGACGGGAACCAGCCTCGTGATCGACGGCGGCTGGACGGCGCAGTAGTCAGCGCCCTTGGTCGTATCAGCGTCGGTAGTACGAAGGGCGCGGGGCACCGGTAGAGGGCGCGCGTTCATCCTTGTGGCGAAAGCTGATGCGGCCCTTGGTCATGTCGTAGGGCGACATTTCGAGCGTGACTTTGTCGCCGGCGAGTACGCGAATACGGTGCTTGCGGATTTTGCCGGAGGCGTAGGCGGTGACTTCGTGCCCATTTTCCAGTCTTACGCGAAACAGCGTGTTGGGCAACACTTCGTTGACCACGCCCTCGAATTCGACAATCTCTTCTTTAGCCAACTGCGGCCTCCCGTTGTAACGTGTGGAATGGGTGATTTGCCGTGCCTGTGGTTAGACGCAGCGTCAAATCACCCATCGGCGAAGACCCTACGCGCAGCCTGAGGGTGCACGAGGCGTGCGGAAAAACGCAAGGCCCGCCGACAACTAATTTGAGCGCGCGAGTATGGGCGTAGCACCTTGATTTGGCAAGCAAAAACGCCGGAAATACGCTGCGGCGTGCGTGGCTAGAAACTGCCGATGGCTAGGATTTAATGGGCAAAACAGGTTAAATGCCAGCGTAACGGCAATTCAGTCGAGAGCGGTGGGCGCATGGGCAACTATTTGATTTCACTGGTTTTCATCGGGATGCTCGGCGCGGCTGGTGAAAGAAGCCGGTATCAAAGCCGAGTAGAAAAGTCACACGAGAATCAGCAATGTCGATGCCAGCCGTAACAGCGTCGGCGCACCTCATCCGCTGGTGCGCACGCACCCGATTGCATCGCACGCAAATCGCCGGGGATCGACCGTACTAATCCAATATTTAATCGATCTTCGCGCCGGTGCGCTTAATCACCTGCGCCCACCGCGTGATGTCGGCTTGCAGAAACGCGGTGAATTCGGCGGGTGTGTTGCCTACGACTTCGGCACCTTCACTCACCAGCCGATCGCCGATGTCTTTGCTTTTCAGCGCTTTTAAAATTTCGCCGTGCAGTTTGTCGACGATATCTTTCGGCGTTTTCGCCGGTGCGAGCAGGCCGTACCAGCCGACAACTTCAAAGCCGGGCAGGGTTTCTGCTATGGCGGGAAACTGCGGCGCGGCGGCGGCGCGCTTCAAGCTGGACACCGCAAGGCCGCGCAGGCGGCCGCTTTTGACATGCGGATCAATGGGTACGATGCCCGCGAACATGAGCTGTACTTGACCACCGATTAAATCGACTATCGCGCCGCCCGCGCCCTTGTAAGGGATATGCGTCAGACTCACGCCCGTCATCATTTTGAATAACTCGCCCGCAAGGTGGCTGCCGCTGCCATTGCCGGCAGAGCTAAAGTTCAGTTGCGCCGGACGCGCCTGCGCTGCTGCAATGAGCTCCTTGACCGACTTCACGGCGATTTGCGGATGCACCGTCAGCAGCAGCGGTGCCGAAGTGGCGTTGGTGATGGGCGCGAAATCGTTCACCGCGTCGTAAGGCAGCTTGCTGTAGAGGCTGGGCGTGGTGGTGTGCGTGGTGTAAATCAACACGAGGGTGTAGCCGTCGGGCAGTGCTTTGGCGGCGAGGTCCGTGCCGATAGTGCCGCTGGCACCGGCGCGATTGTCCACCACCACTTGCTGGCGCAGTTGTTCGGTGAGTTTTACCGACAGTGCGCGCGCCAGAATGTCCGAGGTACCGCCGGGCGGCTGCGGCACGATCAGGCGTATGGGTTTGGTCGGCCACCCTTGTGCCAGTGCAACCGGATTCACGGTAATGAGATCCAGCAAAAGCAGGTAGGGCAACCATTGCTTCATGCGTGTGACTCGGGGGTGAGTAGAACAGCGTGGCGCATTCTAAGCCCTCGCCAAATAATCTGGGTTATCATGATTCGCATCATATACGGGAGACGGCAGATGGCAAAAAAAATGACGGGCGCGCGGCTGTTCGGGCAGATTTTGAAATCGTACGGCCTGACGCACCTTTTTTTCATGGATGCCGTGCTGCGGCGCGCGCTGGCCGAGATGGAGGACACGGGCATTCATCGCATCCTCGGGCACTCGGAAAAGGGTGTGGCCTACATGGCGGACGGCTATGCGCGCGTGTCGGGGCGGCCTGCGGTGTGCTTGGCGCAATCGGTGGGTGCGGCCAATCTTGCAGCGGCCATGCAAGACCCCTATCTCGGTCATTCGCCGGTGATCGCCATCACCGGGCGTCACATCGGCACTATGCAGCACCGCAGTGCCTATCAAGAGGTTGATCACCAGCCGCTCTTTTCGGCAGTAACCAAAATGCACGGCAAGATCGAGTCGCTGGAGCATATGCAGCAGATGATGCGTCAGGCGTTCCGCGAGGCGACCACGGGCACGCCACGTCCGGTGCATCTGGATATGGCAGGGTTGACGGGGGACGCCATCATGCACCTGACCGGTGAATTCGATGTGATCGCGGATGAAATGCACACGCGGTTTCCGGCGTTTCGCCCGGCACCGAATTCGTCGGCGGTGTTTAGGGCGGTGGCTGCCATCAAGGCCTCGAAATGTCCGGTAATCATTGCGGATCGTGGCGCGACGATTTCCGACGCGGGTAACGCGATTGCCAAGCTTGCCGAGAAAATTCAGGCACCGGTGTTAGCGACGCCTGACGCGAAGGCAATCTTGGTGGAAACGCACCCGATGTTTTTTGGCACCATGGGTTTGTATGGCCGCAGCGGCGGCAATCATATTGTTAGCGAAGCCGACTTGGTGATTTACTGCGGCAGCAACACCAGCGACCACACCACCGGCAATTACAAAATGCCCAAAGACGGCACGCCGATTATTCAAATCGACATTGATCCCGTCGAAATCGGGCGCAATTATTCGGGCGTGATCGGCGTGCAAGCCGATGTGCGCACGGCGGTGGACGCGATTACCATGTCAGCCGAGCCTGCAAGGCGTGACGCATGGTTGGCTGTCGCCCGTGCTCATGTCGCGGCGTGGCGCGTTGAAGTCGACAAGGTGCGCTCGTCGGACGCCGTGCCGATGAATCCGGGACGTATGTGCAAGGAGCTCACCGAGTTGCTGCCTAAGGATGCGATTTTGTTTGCCGATACCGGTTTTGCGGCGCTGTGGACCAATACGCTGGTGTGGTTGAACCATCCGGCGCAGCGTTATTTTCGTGCCGCAGGCTCGTTGGGCTGGTCGTTCCCGGCGTCGCTAGGCGGGAAGTGCGGCGCGCCCGACAAACCCGTGGTCTGTTTTACGGGTGACGGCGGCTTTTATTACCATTTGCCGGAACTCGAAACCGCACGCCGGCGCGGTATCAAAACGGTGACCATCGTCAACAACAATAAATGTCTGGCGCAAGGCATGAAGAATCTGACCATCGCCTACGGCAATACGCCGGAGCCGAATCGCAAGAGCGAATGCTTCGAGTTTCTGGAAACCGATTTTGCGCAGATTGCGCGGGCCTTCGGCTGCTTTGGCGTCACCGTGGACAAGCCGCAGGATTTCAGAAATGCGTTCGAGCAGGCGATGGCCTCGCCTTTGCCCGCAGTGATTGATTGCCGTACCGAGTTTGCATCGCAAGCGCCGACGCCGTGGATGCCGGCTTAAGTCTGTAAACGAGAGAACGGGTGAACGAGTGAACGGGTTTAATCTGGCGCGTGAGCGGGCATGGCTGAAATCAGCCGCAGTGATCATGACGATGTTTGCGGTGGGGCAGTGCCTTGCCGCTTACCCGGATCGGCCGATACGCTTGGTCGTCCCGGTAGCCCCCGGCGGCGCGGTGGATGTGGTGGGCCGCATCACCGCGCAAAAAATGGGGAGCTTGCTGGGGCAAAATCTGGTGGTCGATAATCGCCCTGGCGCCAACTACATCATCGGCACTGAGGTGGTGTCCAAAGCGCCGGCGGACGGTTACACGCTGCTCACTACCGCGGGCGGGCACACCATCAATCCGGTCGTTTACAAGAAGCTGCCGTATGACACGTTTCGCGATTTCACACCCATTAGTCACATCTGCAATTCGAGTGGGCTGGTGATCGTGGTGCACCCGTCGGTGCCGATTACCACGTTGCAGCAACTGATTGATTTCGCCAAGGCCAACCCCGGCAAAATGATTTACGTTTCGGCGGGCTGGGGTAATTCCACGCACATCGCGGGCGAACAGTTTCAGGCGATGACGGGCGTGAAGCTCACGCATGTGCCGTATCGCAGCGCCGGCCCGGCTGTGACGGATTTGATCGGCGGGCAGGTGCCATTGATGTTCGGGCCCAGCCCGGTGGTCGTGCCGCTGGTGCAAGCGGGGCGTTTGCGTCCGCTGGCGTTTACCGGTTTGAAGCGCACCCCGCAGTTGCCGAATGTGCCGACAGTGGATGAATCCGGTGTGAAGGGCTACGAATCAACGGGCTGGTACGGGCTGTATGGCCCGCGTGGCATGCCCAAACCCATCGTCGACAAGCTCTATGCCACGGTGCGGCAAATGGTGCAGTCGCAAGATGTGCGTGATCGTTTTACGCAACTCAATCTTGAAGCCGTCGGCAGCACGCCGGAGGAATTCGTGAAATTTCTCAAAGCAGACTACGAGCGTTACGTTGCTGTAGCCAAAGCCGCCAATATCCAGCCGCAGTAAGTAATGGTGTAACTAATTGATTTTATTGAGTTTTATTGACAGGTGATTGCGGGTCAATCAGGTACGCCACCACATCTGCAATCTGCGCCGGGGTAAGAAACCCGCTTGCGCCCAAACGCGGCATATTTGAACACGGCATGAACGCCCACGCGTTGTAGATGCGTTCATAGGTGTAACGCGCGACGGCCTCGCTGTTGCCGCGCTGCGTGCCGTAACCCGTCAGCGACGGGCCAACGTTGCCGGAATTCACGTCGGTCGCATCCATCACATGGCAGTTGACGCACAGGGCGCCATTCGCCGGCAGCTTTTCGACTTCGCCATTGACGACGCGCTGCCCGCGGCCATCGGCGACGAGCTGGGCGCCGGCTTTCCAATCGCCGGCGAGTCTGCCGGACGCCGGATACTGGATGCTGTCACGCGCCGCTTTAACGACGGTGGCGGATTGCTCCTGCGTGAGCTTGCTTGCGCCAATTGAGCCGGGTGCGCTGCACGCGCGCTGCGAGGCATCCTGTACGGTGCGGCGGATCAGCGCTGGTGCGCCGAGTGTGTGCGCATCGGTCACCATTTGTTCCGTGCGCGTGGCGGTGGTTTGCGCGTCAGGGAAGGTCGCGCAGCCGACGACGACGGTTGTTATTGCAGTGATTGAGGCCAGCAAGATGAGGGATGTTTTCACCGTGACAACCCGCTAGCGCCGCACGCCCGGCAGCTTGATCTCACCGCCGTTAGCCGAGTAGTTGAGATAGGTGGTGAGCGCCACCGACAGATCCGACGCGAAGCCCAAATCCGGCAAACGCATTTGCCAGAAGCAATCGTACAGCCGATGCTGCATGGTGCGCACCGTGCTGTGCGTGCCGCGATAGGCGGGCCAGCCGGTACTGATAACGTCGCGCATTGCTTCGGCCTTGGTCATGTTGGGTAACTCTTGTAGGCGTATGCGCTTGCCGGTATCGCCGTGGCAGGTGACGCAGGCGAAATCCAGCGGGCCGCTGCGGCGGTAAAAGGCGTACTCGCCGGCTTTGTACATCTCACGCTCTTGTGCGTGATCCAGCCGTACGTTCATGCGCAAGCCGTTGGACGCGGCGCCGATGTAACTGACCAGCGCCTCGATATCGGCATCTTTATCCAGCGTGCCAAAGCGCGTGCGCAAGAGGTCTTCGCGCTTGAAGCCTTGCAGCACCACCATGCAGGTGAGCAGGCGCGATTCGAGATCCTGCACTTTATTAGTATCGGCAAAATAGCGCGGCAGGGTCGCGAACACGCCTTTCACCACGCCCGGCCCCTGGCCCAAATCACAGCGCTCCAGCGACACATTTTTCGGGCCGCGCTTTTCTTTGAAGAGACGTTCGCCGCGCTCCACCCACAGATCGCCCGGGTTGTCTTCGGCCAGCATTTTGCGGCCCACGGCCAGGCCGTCGTACTGCGCCAAGCCGTTGTATTGAGCGGTTGCGGGATAGACGCCCGCGATGCACACCAGCACTACCGCCCGCACTACCGCCCGCACTACCGCCATCACGCAGCGCGTGAACTTCATAACCCCCCCCTTGAGTCGCAACGCCGCGGCGGTTAGCCAGCGACGATGATTGCCTCGTCTGTGCGCTTGTCGTTTTTGTTGTCAGCCCAGCTCACCACAACCTTGTCGCCCACTTTCGTGCCTTTCACCCGCACCGCGAACACCGGGTTGCGTGACACCGCTTGGCTCCATTGGCCGTCGTATACCGTATTGCCGTTGTGCGTGACGGTCATGCTTTGGATAAAGTGCGCGGCTACAAGCGCACCCGCAGCGTCACGACGCTGCCCCGTTTCCATCGGATGCGCTACCAGCACACGGATATCCGCGACATCGCCCTTCAGGGTCGCGCGTATTTTCATTGCTTCTGCCATGATGATTCCTTGCCTTGATTGATCAGCCGCAGCCGCCGACCGTGATTTTGACTTCTTTCACGGCACTGAAGTATTTTCCGTCAGCCTTGACGATGGCGCGCACATGGGAGGTTTGGCCCATTTTGATGCGCACGTAGGCGTAGGGCTCCGCACCGTTGGCGAAATCCAGCGTGGCGGCGAGCGGGAACGGGTTTTTTTCCGCCACAATGGAAATCGATTGCGTGTTCGGAATGCGACTCACCACTTCAATCGGCACCACGGCACCGTTTTCCGCGATGTCCGGCGCGGTGATCACGATATCGCGGCTGTCGGTGGCACCGCTCGCGCCGAGCGATTTAATCGCCTCGTTGACGGCCTTGGATTCAAAGGCGGATTTGTTCCACACCGCCGCAGCGGCTTGCGTGGTTTTCAGCAGCCCGGCAGCGGCAAATGCCGATAGCGCACCAGCGGCACTGCTGAATTTTAGAAAGGTTCTGCGTAAAGTCATTATGGGGTTCCCGAGATAAGTCTAGTCTCTACTGAGATGAGGGGTGGCGCTGCCGCTTTCAACGCACGCCAGCTCACTAGCAGCACAAACGCCAGTCGTCGGCCATGCGTTGACTGACACGCTAAATTATATCAATAAATCAATTACTTAGCGTGACTTGCGGACTTGCTTTTGTGGCGCGGCGGTTGTGCCCGGCTGCCTGATCCAAGTGCCTGATTTGCCGCCACTTTTTTCGTATAGCGCGATGGTTTCCAGACACATGCCGCGATCCACCGCTTTGCACATATCGTAAATCGTTAGCAGGCCCGCCGATACGGCGGTCAGCGCTTCCATTTCCACACCGGTGCGCCCGCGCGTTTCGACGGTGGCAATGCAATCGACCGCGACGGCTTTGCGATCCAGCTTGAAGGCGATATCCACATGTGTCAGCGCCAGCGGATGGCACAGCGGGATCCATTCGGCTGTGCGCTTGGCGGCCTGAATCGCCGCAATGCGCGCGATACCGATCACGTCACCTTTCTTGGCGGTGCCTGCTGCGATGAGTTTCAGCGTCGCCGGTAGCATGCGGATGCGTCCGGCAGCGCGCGCCACGCGATGCGTCTCGGCCTTGGCAGCGACATCGACCATATGCGCCTGACCTTGCGCGCCGAAGTGCGTGAGTTTGTTCATACGCAATTGAAAAGGTTCCGCAACGAAATTGTTGGTAAATAGCGTTGGTAAATAGAAGAATAAATAGAGGAATAAATAGAGGAACTTGCTGCGAAGTACGCTTATCATAGCATCATGCGCACACGCCTTCTCTTTGCGGTTTTGTTGCTCGCTACGCTCACCGCCGCCACGGTGCCGGCGCAAAGTCTGCCGGAACTGGGCGAGGCCGCGCAGTCGGCGTTGACCCCGGCGCAGGAGCGCCAAATCGGCCAAAGCATCATGAAAGAAGCACGCGCCGATCCGGGGTTTTACGGCGACGCCGAAGTCACGGATTACATTAGCAGCGTGGGCTACCGGCTCGCGGCACGCGGTAGCGATACGCGGCAATCGTTCGAGTTTTTTCTCATGCGTGATCCGCAGATCAATGCGTTCGCCATGCCGGGCGGAAAAATAGGCGTGCACACCGGGTTGATCGTGGCCGCACAAAGTGAATCCGAAATGGCAGGCGTGATTGGTCATGAGATCGCGCACGTCACCCAGCGCCACATCGCACGCATGGTGTCCAATCAGCAGGCCAGCAAGTGGGTGTCGCTGGCGGCGTTTGCGGTGGCGCTGTTGGCGGCGCGCTCCAACTCGCAGGTTTCACAGGCGGCGATGGCGGCAGGGCCCGCGCTGGCGATACAACAGCAACTCAATTACTCGCGGGATTTTGAGCGCGAAGCCGACCGCATGGGGCTGCAAATGCTTGAAAAGGCGGGCTTCGATCCGCGCGGCATGGAACTCTTTTTTGAGCGCCTGCAACGCGCGACGCGACTATATGAGGGCGGCGCACCGTCGTATTTGCGCACACACCCGATGACCTACGAGCGCATCTCTGACATGCAGGGCCGTGCCGCCAATTTGCCGTACAAACAGGTGCCCGACCCGATTGAGTTTCATCTGGTGCGCGCCAAGCTGCGGGCCGAAGCCGACACCCCACGCGAAAGTGTTACGCATTTTCGTGATCTGGTCGCCGAAAAACGGTATCTGTCGGAAGCGGGCGCGCGCTATGGTTTGACGGCGGCGCTGCTGCGTTTCAACGATGTGCCCGGTGCGCGCAAGGAATACGCAGCGCTGCAGACCGTGCTAAAACAGCATCCGATGACGGATTTGCTCGGCTGTCGTATCAAGCTTGCCGGCGGCGAAGCCGATGCGCTGACGTGCTTTCGCGATGCGCTGCAAGTGCATCCGGGTCATCGTGCCATCGCGTATGAATTCGCCGAGGCGCTACTGCAGCATCGCAACCCGAACGAAGCGCTCAACATGGTGGAGGCGCGGCTGGCTAACCAGAGCGGCGATTACCGCTTGTATCAATACCAAGCGCGCGCTTATGCCCTGTTGAACCGACGCCTAGCGCACCACCGCGCGCAAGCCGAGGCCTACGCCACCACCGGCAACACGGGTGCTGCGATTGAGCAATTGCAGCTTGCGCTCAAGTCGGGCGATGGCGACTATTATCTGCTCTCTTCCGTCGAGGCGCGTCTGCGCCAATTGCGTACGCAAGATGATGAAGAGCGCAAAGACAGCGGACGCAAACCCGCCAAGCCGTAGTTACAAGACTGCCCGTACAAGCAACCCTGCTACGCCGCAGGCCGCAATAATCGGGATGACGCCGACCTTGTAGCGGAATAGGGCAATCATTGCCGCCGCGCCGATAAGCAACGAAGGCCAGTCGAAGCGTCCGGCAAAGGGCGTAGCTTCCGTGGCGGTGGGCCACAGCACGTGCCAAGCAAAAAATACCGCGAGGTTGAGGATCACGCCCACCACCGCCGCAGTGATGCCGGTGAGTGGGGCGGTAAATTTAAGCTGGCCGTGGGTGGATTCCACCAGCGGGCCGCCCAGCAGGATGAATACGAAGCTGGGTAAAAAGGTGAAGAACGTTGCCACGGCTGCTGCTGCCGCACCCGCCAGAAACAGTGCGTCAGGGCCGAACAGTTGTTTCACCCAGCCACCGATAAAGCCGACGAACGCGACAATCATAATCAGCGGCCCCGGCGTGGTTTCGCCGAGCGCGAGGCCGTCGATCATTTGCGCGGCAGTGAGCCACTGAAATTCGCCGACGGAGGCCTGATAGACATAGGGCAGCACGGCGTAAGCGCCGCCAAAGGTGAGCAGCGCGGCCTTGGAGAAGAACCAGCCCATTTGCGTGAGCACGCTTTGGCCGCCGGTGGTGTGTATCAGCAAGCCCATCGCGGTGGCCCAGATCAATAAGCCCACGATCAGCACGCGCACAAAGCGGCCCCAAGAAAAACGTGCGTGTGCGGGGGTGGGGGTATTGTCGTCGATGAGGGCCGTGCCGAAAGACTTGCCCGCGTTGCCGTGGCCGCCGCCGGTGGCGAATTTATCCGGTGCCACACGTCCGCCGATGTAGCCGATGATGCCGGCGATAATAATAATCAGCGGAAACGGCAGCTTGAACGCGAAAATGGCGACAAAAGCTGCTGCGGCTATGGCGATCAACACGCCGTTTTTCAGCGCGCGCGAGCCGATGCGATAAGCGGCGAACACCACCACTGCCGTTACCGCCGGTTTGATACCGTACAGCAAGCCAGCGACGATCGGCAGGTTGCCGAACGCAATGTAAATCCACGACAGCGCAATCAAAATAAACAGCGACGGCAACACAAACAATCCGCCGGCGATAATGCCGCCCCAAGTGCGATGCATCAGCCAGCCGATATAGATGGCGAGTTGCTGCGCCTCGGGGCCGGGCAGCACCATGCAGTAGTTGAGCGCGTGCAAAAAGCGTTGATCGGAAATCCAGCGCTTACGCTCGACCAAATCCTGATGCATGATGGCAATTTGCCCGGCGGGACCGCCAAAGCTGATAAAGCCAAGCTTGAGCCAGTACCAAAAGGCCTCACTCAAACTGACGGTAGGCGGGGCGCTGTTATCAGCCGGATCATTGGGCATGGCGACGCTCGTAAAGGATTGACGTTGAGTGTAGCAGAGGCCTTTTCGTTGTTTGCTTGAAAATACAAAAACTTCTTAAAATCAAATAGTTATGTAACGCCTGTCGGCTGTAACGCTGGCGCATGGCACGCTCGCTTATAATCCGCCGTTCCCGCCAGCCCGCACATTTTTGCAATGAGATGCGGCGCAGTGCGTTTGTTCCGGTTTAGACAGTGAGGGGATGATGACAACAACAACATTTGATAAAGAGCTCGATGCGCGTGGCTTGAATTGCCCGCTGCCTATATTGCGCACCAAAAAGTCGCTGAGTGACATGACGTCCGGCCAGGTGCTGAAAATCGTGGCGACCGATCCCGGCGCTTCCAAGGATTTTCAGGCTTTTGCCAAGCAGACCGGCAATACGCTGCTGTCGGCGGATGAGATCGACAAGGTGTTTACGTTCTTCATGCAGAAAAAATAGCTTGACCGCCACGCCGGCCAGCGCAGCGGGCGTGGGTGCCTTCCGCCTACTCGTGCTCGGCGGCTACGGCCACTTCGGCGGGCGCATTGCTCGCGCACTGGCCCGTGATGCGACCCTCATCGTCGCCGGTCGCGATGCGGGCAAAGCCGTGCAGGCCGCCCGCGCACTCGGCACGGCGCACGAAGGCGTCGCGTTGGATTACACCGCAGCCCATCTCGCGCAACGCCTGCGCGAGTTGCGCGTGAACGCCGTGGTGCATACCTGCGGGCCGTTTCAGGGGCAGAGTTATCACGTGGCGCAGGCGTGTATTGCAGCGGGTGCGCATTACGTTGATTTGGCGGATGGCCGCGCGTTTGTTGCCGGCATCGGCGAACTGGACGCCGCCGCACGCGCAGCAAATGTGCTGGTGGTGAGCGGTGCGAGCACGCTGCCGGCGCTGTCGGCGGCGGTGATTGACGAACATCGCGGGCATTTCGCGCGGCTCGACACCATCGACGTGAGTATTGCGCCGGGCCAGCAAACCCCGCGCGGCGTGGCGACGCTGGAGGCTGTGCTGTCGTACTGCGGCAAGCCGTTTAGGGTGTGGGAGGCAGGGCGCTGGCAGGCCGCGTACGGCTGGCAGGACCTGCATGCGTTCCACTATCCCGATTTCGGTGGCCGCTGGCTGGCGCGTTGTGATGTGCCCGACTTGCAGCTCTTTCCGCAACGCTACGCGGGCGTGCAGCGCGTGCGTTTTGACGCAGGACTGGAAGTGAAGCTCGGACAAATCGCCTTCTGGCTGCTGGCGGGTTTGGTGCGCGCGGGCTTCATCGCCGATGCCGGTGGCTACGCGCGGTTGTTGCAGAAAGCCGGGCAATGGTTCGATGGGCTGGGCAGCGATACGGGCGGCATGCACGTGGGGTTGAGCGGCATCGATAGTGATGGCCAACCGGCGCGTGTGGATTGGCATCTGGTTGCGCGGCACGGGCACGGCCCGGAAATCCCGTGCGTGCCGGCGATTGTGCTGGCTCGCAAGCTTGCGGCGGGCACACTCACCGCGCGCGGTGCCGTGCCGTGCATGGGGCTGATGTCGCTGGCGGATTTCGCCGAGGCCGTGACGCGGGCGCAACTGGATATCGCTTGGCGTACGTATTTTCCTTAGCTTGCCGTGACCAGTTACCTGCTGCTGAAATACGTACACGTGCTGAGCGCTGCCGTGCTGCTGGGCACCGGCGCGGGCATTGCGTATTTTGCTGGTGGGTGGGGTTGGGCGTGTCGGCGTTTTTGATGGTGCTGGCGCTGTATGGGTTGATGGTGTTTCAGCCGGGAACGTGAAAATTAAAATACTCAATAAAATCAAGCAGTTAGAAGATGTTGTGAGGCGGCTCAAAAAGCGCATGCCGCCATGGCGCTGCCTGTGGCAAACGCTGCGGCATATGAACGGGAGCGACTTGTTGCGGGGAATTTTGCTAACCACTTCTTAGTCGAAAGTTGTGACTAATTCACTATAAGCGGCGTTAAGCAGGGTGTTACCCTGATGTAATTCTTCTCTACAAAAGGAGTTTCACATGCTACTGATGTCCCGACGCGCGTGGCTTGCCCGCGTAGCAGGCAGCACCACCGCATTGGCTGCGGGTATGTTGTACATGCGCGAGGCGCTGGCACAGGGTGACATCAAAACCGGCTTCAGCCGCATCAGCGGCGATGTGCGCTTGAACGGCAAGCCCACCCAAGTGGGCGCTCAAGTCAGGCTTGGCGATGTGGTTGAAACGGGCCGTGGAGACGCCGTGGTGGTGATGGATCGCGATGCGTTCATGATACGCGCGGGCACGCGCCTAGAAATCGGCGGCGGGAACAGCAAGCGCGAGGCGGATACCCTGAGCGTGTTGGCGGGCAAGTTGTTGGCGGTGTTTGTGCAGGGCAAACGCACACGCATTGCGACGGGCACTGCCACCATCGGCATACGCGGCACGGGGGTTTACGTCGAGTGCATTCCCGATTGCACCTACGCCTGCACGTGTTATGGCTCGGCGGAGTTGAATCCGCTGGCCGACCCGAAGCAGACGGAGACCGTGACCACCACGTATCACGATTCGCCGCGCTATATTTTTGTGTCGGCGAATAAATCCATCAAAGGTCCGTTGATCGAGGTTGCGCCAGTGGTAAACCATACGGATGCCGAGTTGATGTTGCTCGAAGGCTTGGTCGGGCGCAAAGTGCCGTTTGTTGGCGGGCGCTACTAATGGTGCCGCGTTTGCCGCGCCGATTGTGGGTTGCGCTGGCGGGCGCATTACCGCTCTTGGCGGGCGCGCAGTCGTACCCCGCCAAACCGGTACGTATTATTTGTTCGCTCGCCCCCGGCGGCGGGGTCGATACTACCGCGCGCCTCATCGGCCAGAAATTTAGCGAGGCGTGGGGCCAGCCGGTGGTGGTGGAAAACCGCCCTGGTGCGGGCGGTACGATAGCGACCGAGATGGTGGCGCGCGCAGCGCCCGATGGCTACACGCTGTTGGTGACGGCATCCGGGCACGCGATTGCGCCGGCAGTCTACAAATTGAATTTCGATACGATCAAAGATTTCGCGCCGGTGACGTTAGTGGTGTATGCGCCCAGCGTGCTGGTGGTGCATCCATCGGTGCCGGCGCGTTCGGTGAAAGAGTTGCTGGCGCTGGCACGGGCGCGTCCGGATGAGTTGCGTTTTTC
>JAYTWR010000028.1:0-65709 GCA_043743335.1 Burkholderiales bacterium | reverse complement strand
GTTCGCCGTAGCGCTCAGAACAAAGCCATCTGCCCGCCACCCGCTGTCGGCACCTGAAACAACGACGTATCCAGCAACGCATTACGCAGCATGCGATCCCGCGCGTCGTAACCGATGCGGCGCTTGGCCAGCGCGAACCGTTTCGACAACAGCTCGGCAAACTCGCCCTGCCCACGCATGCGGCTACCGAAGTTGGGATCGTTGTCGCGCCCGCCGCGTAACTCGTGCACGCGGCTCATCACGTGTTTGGCCTTAAGCGGGTAGTGGCGTTCGAGCCAGTCACGAAACAGCGCCTTCACTTCATACGGCAAACGCAGCACCACGTAACCCGCCTGTGTGGCCCCGGCAGCGTGCGCGGCCTCAAGCACGGCTTCAATTTGATCGTCGGTGAGAAACGGTATCACCGGTGCCACCAGCACACCCACAGGCACGCCCGCCTGCGCCAGCGTGCGTATGGCCTCAATGCGCCGTTGCGGCGCGACACAGCGCGGCTCCAGCCGACGCGCGATATCGTGATCGAGATTGTTGACCGACACAAACACATTCACCAGGCGCTTTTTCGCCATCGGCGCAAGTAGGTCGAGATCACGCTCGATCAACGCGTTCTTGGTAATGATGCCCAGCGGCTGATTAAACTCAGCGCACACTTCGAGAATGCTGCGCGTGATGTTCAGTTTGCGCTCAGCCGGTTGATACGGATCGGTGTTTGCGCCGAGCGATATCACCTCGCAGCGATACCCCGGCTTGGCCAGTTCTTTGCGCAGCAGTTCCGCCGCATTCATCTTGGCAAAAATACGCGTTTCAAAATCTACGCCCGGCGACAGATTGCGATACGCATGCGTGGGCCGCGCGTAACAGTAAATGCAGCCATGCTCGCAACCCTGATACGGGTTGATCGACTGCGTGAACGGTATATCCGGTGATTGATTGCGCGAAATAATGCTCGCAGCTTTTTCTTCGATAACCTGTGTTTTCAGCGCGGGCGGCGTGAATGATTCGTCTGCAACATCACGCGGCTCTCCGTGCCAGCCGTCATCAAACGCCTCGCGCTCGACCTTCTCAAAGCGCCCTTCGGGATTGATCGCTGCACCACGTCCCTTTTGCACGCCATGCGGATCGGTGTGCCTGCCCGTGAGCGTGCGCAGCGGCATGGTTCGGCCCGTGACCTACGTTGCTGACTTCGCTTTGTGCGCGTGCGTGGTAATCATTTCCATCACGCGCTTGTTGTTCTTACCGATAATCTCGGTGCGCACCACTGCCGTCAAGCGCCCCTGATGGATAATTTTTGATTTGGCCTTGATCACACGCCCTTCGCCGGGGCGGATGTACCACGCGGTGACCGCGCTCAACATCCAGTTCGCCGGCAGCGCCGTCTCGGCCGTCGCAACACCCAAGCCCAGCGTGACGCCACCCTGCAAATGGCCCACGCGGTTGCCGACATGCGGGCTGTTCTTCAGCGCGCCCACGGCACCTTTGTCGCGCGCTTCGGTCTTGATGCCCCAGAAATTGCTGATGAAATTGCCGCCCGTGCGCATCTCGGCCAGCGCCGCATCGGCAATCGCCAGCACTTTTTTTTCATCACGCAGCAATTCGCTTTCGGTCAATGGCGCGATAGGCGGATCACTGTCTTTGCGATGCGACATTGAATACAGCGCCACGCCCGGCGGCGGCTCCAGCACCATGAACGTGCCGGTGCCGTAACACACCGGCACACCGTCCGCCGACACCGTCACCTCCGCCGCGCCCTGCGCGCTGTTGCACCCCTTCACATACTCCTGCAAACGCGAAGCGGACAACAAACGCCCCACCATCGGCGAGCCTGTGAACTGCAAATTCATTTGCACCGTGGCCACGCGCGTGGCCAGCGTGTGCCCGGCGCGGATATTCGCCGCCATGCCCATATCCGCCAGTATCGCCAGCGCACAGTAATTGACGTTGCCATCGGCCTCCGCCACGTGTGGGCCGACATCCATGTGCATGCGCACGTCTTCGACGGCCACATGTTCAAACGAAAAGTCGAGAAAATTTCCGGTGTAGTGATAACCGGGCGTGCGATTCATGGCGAGCCCGCGCAGTACGCGGCTGCGAATTTGCGATTCGATGGACACAGTTGTTTTGAGGTTGTTAAACAGAAGTGCGTATTGTACTGCGGAGCGGACGCGCGCCGCGTCGCATTAGCGCACCGTCTTGCGCGCCAAGACCAGATTGTCTAACACCAGATTCAACGACCAAATCCAGCGCGATCCGTTAAACAGCTCGGGGAAATGGGTATACGCCTTGAGGTTTGTGACGCCGACATCTTCGTCGGTATATTCATACGCGCGTGGTCAATTTCCTCATTGAAACAACTGTCAATCACAACTGTCAATCGTATGAAAAGCCTAGCCGGGCGCATACGCAGTAGCAAGCCCGTTGAAATCACCTCCGGTGCAATCCGCAATCAGGGCTTGCGCAGCAGCCGCTCCAGATCAAGCAACACCGGTTCACTGGCCCCGCCTTGCTGACGCGCAAGCTGAACCGCCACGGTCCCCAGTGCCCCGTAAACATCCGCCAGACGCGGATCAACCTTGCGCAAAGCCTCAAGCTGGCGCGCCACCACCGCTTGATCGCCGCGCGCGATGGGGCCGGTCAGCGCTTTCACCGTGCCCAGCTTGAACACATTATCCAGCGTCTCGCGCACCAGCGGCTCCATCATGGCGTTGGCGGTGGCGCGCGGCAGGCCGGCGTTTTCGTAGCACTGTAAGCTGGCCTCCATCAGCGCAGTGAGGTCGTTACACACCATCACGCTGGCTGCGTGGTAAACGGTTTTTTGTCGGGCGTCGATCAACGTCATGCGCGCGCCGATCTGCTCGAATGCAGGCGTCAGCACGGCCAACCCGGCTGAGTCACCTTCGGCAGCGCACCAAGTGCCGCGAAAGGTGTGCGCCGCGTTGCGCACGTCGGCAAAACTCTTCAACGGATGTACGCTGGCGACGTGTACGCCGCTTGCACTTAACGGCTGCAACACGCTCGACGGCAATGCCCCGCTGCAATGGAACACCACATCACTCGCTCGCACGAGGCCGCTCGTGGCCAGCGCTGCCGCGCAATCGGCGATAGCGCCGTCCGGCGGCGTCAGCAGCCACACGTCAGCCGCCCGCATGCGCTTCAACGCCATCACCGCTCGCCCGGCGCCGATGCAAGCCAGCGCATCCTCTGCAGTCGCCGAACTGCGCGTCAACACATCCTGCACCGCGAATACGTTTTGCTGTGACCACAGCGCCGCCAGCGTGCGCCCCACGCGACCAGCGCCGACAATGTTGAGGGTTTTCATCATGGAGCGGCATCATACACTGCAAGGCATGTGCAGATATTATTGTTTAAAATCAATTAGTTATACTCATCCCTCATTCAACCTACAAACACCCAAACGCGGTGCGTTATGCTACCGGCCCTGTGCACCCCGATTCACGCCATCCGCGCTCTACACGCGGGTTTACTTCAAACCAATCTCAGGATTCAGCATGCCGTTTCGCCGCCATTTTTTTACCGGGTGCCTTGCCGTTACATCGACGCTGCTCTCGATCACGGCGCCCGCGCAAACCTTTCCCGCCAAGCCCATCGAGCTGGTGATTCATTCCAACCCCGGTGCCGGGCAGGATGTATTCGGACGGCTGTTCGCTGAAATATGCGCGCGCGAAAAGCTGCTGTCGCAGCCGTTCACTATCGTCAACCGCCCTGGCGGCAGCGGCGCGGTGGCATCAACGTTTATCAAAAGCAAGCGTGGCGATCCGCATTTTCTGCTGTCGCTTTCGACCACCATCGTCACCGCAGCCGCGCACCGACCTGACTTGAATCTCGGCCTTGATATTTACACGCCGGTGGCCCTGTTTGGCTTTGACCTGCAATCCATAACCGTACCGGCGGATTCGCGCTTCAAGACGTTTAAAGATCTGATCGACGCCGCCAAGCGCGAGCCGAATACCATCGTCAACGGCATCGCGTCCGCCACTGGCACAGCGCGCTTTTTCCAGTATCAGCTTGAAAAAGCGAGCGGCGCGAAATTCAAGCCTGTGTCCTTCAAGAGTGGCAGCGACGCCATGGCAGCCGTGATGGGCAAGCACGTCGACGTGACCATGGAAAACGTCAGCGAAGTCATCGGCGGCGTTGAAGCGAAAAAGCTGCGCATCCTGGCCGTGCCCGCTGAGCAACGTTTAGCCGGACTGCCCGACGTGCCGACGTTGAAAGAACTCGGATTCAATATTCACGTCGGCGGCGGTCGTGGCCTCGCCATGCCCGCAGGCGTATCCAAAGAAGCGCTCGCGGTGATGGAAGCCGCTGCCGAGCGCGCGCACAAGAGCGCAGGGTGGCGGGATTACGCGACGAAGAACATGTACGAAAACACGTTTATGGGCAGCGCCGCGCTGTCGCAGTATCTCGCCAAACAAATGCCGGTGGTGGGCGAATTTATGGACAGTGTCGGCGCGCGCAAGGCACCGTGATTTATCGTCATGCAAAAAATCACCGCCATCCATACGCACCCGATTCGTGCGCCACTCAAACACCGGCAGCACACTGCACAAGAGTCGCGCGCCGATGTGACGCTGCTGCTGGTAGAGGTTGTCACCAGCGACGGCATTAAAGGCTACGGCCAAATCAGTAGCACGCCCATGAAGGAAATCGCCGCTTGGGTGGACAAACTCGCGCCCACCGCCATCGGCATGGACGCGCTGGCGCACAACGCTGTGTGGGAAACGCTCTTCGCCCTCACCGCACCGCAGCCAGGGCAGGGGGGCTTGTCACGCTCGGCGCGTCCGCAAATCATGGGCGCAATCGCGGGCATTGACATGGCGCTGTGGGATATCGCGGGCAAGGCTGCCCACATGCCGGTGTATCAACTGCTCGGTGCGCAAAACCAACCTGTGTTCACCTACGGCACCGGCGGCTACTACACGGAAGGCGCAAAACTCACCGCCTGCGCCGATGAGCTCGCGGGCTTTGTCGCGAACGGCTATAAGGCGGTGAAACTCAAAACCGGCGCGGGCACAATCAAAGACGAAGTCACGCGCATCGCCGCCACGCGCGCGGCCATCGGCCCGGATATTTCACTGATGCTTGATATGAACGCGGCTTACGATTTGCCCACGTGCATCGAGTTCGCGTGCGCCGTCGCGCCCTACAACATCTTCTGGCTCGAAGAGCCGCTGCATTGGTATTTGCAACCGGCCGATTTTGCGCTGCTGGCCAAGGCCACACCCATCCCATTGGCCCACGGCGAGCGCGAGCTCACGCGCTTTACCACACGTGATTTCATGACCCTCGGCGGCATACGCTATGTGCAATTCGACGCCACGCGTTACGCCGGCTTCACCGAGGCGCTGCGCGTCGCCCACATGGCCGATCATGCGGGCGTGATGATTTCGCCGCACCACGCGCCGGAAATTCACGCGCATCTGGTCGCCGCGTTTCCGCGCACAGGCTTTGCCGTGGAATCGCACGGCTCAGCGGATCGCGATCCGATCTGGCATGGGCTGTTCAGCGAACGCGCGCAGGTGCGCGACAGCTACGTTTACCTGAATGACAAGCCCGGCTTTGGCGTTGAGATCAATTGGGATTACGCCAAACGACATTCAGCATAATGTCAATAAAATCAATTACTTACACCAACCTCGCTCAGTGCGCCCCTTGACCCATCGACGCGCTTTTTTACTGGCTGCATCGGGTGCGGCGCTGTCCACGCTGGCACCGCGCTTGCTGGCGCTGCCGCGTTTTCAGAAATACCCGTTTACGCTCGGCGTAGCCTCTGGTTACCCGCAGCCTGACGGCATCGTGCTGTGGACACGGCTCGCGCCGGAGCCGCTGAACGACGGTGGTATGCCCGATGCCTTGGTGGACGTCGCATGGGAAATCGCGGAAGACAACGCGTTCCGCAACGTGCTGCGTAAAGGCATAGTGCGCGCTGCGCCGGAGTTCGCGCATTCAGTTCATGCTGAAATCAGCGGATTGCAACCGGCGCGCTGGTATCACTATCGCTTTCACGCGGGGGACGCCACCAGCACCGTCGGCCGTTTTCGCACCGCGCCCGCCTTCGATGCCGCGCACGAGCGTCTGCGTTTCGCGCTCGCCTCGTGTCAGCACTACGAGCAAGGGTATTTCACCGCCTATCGCCACATGGCGCGCGAAGACCTTGATCTGGTGGTACACGTCGGCGATTACATTTATGAATCTTCGTTCGGCAGCAATCGGGTACGCAGCCACGCCAGCCCAGAGCCATTGACGCTGGACGGTTATCGCAATCGCCACGCACTCTACAAAACTGACGCCGATTTACAGGCGGCGCACGCCGCGTTCCCGTGGCTGATGACGTGGGACGATCACGAAGTCAGCAACGATTACGCCAATGACCGTTCGCAACGCGATGATCCGCCGGACGCCTTTTTACCGCGTCGCGCAGCGGCGTATCAGGCGTACTATGAACACATGCCGTTACCCGCGCGGGCACGCCCGCGTGGTGCGGATGCACAGCTCTATGGCCAAACGCCGTTCGGCCAATTGGCCAATTTTTATGTACTCGACGACCGACAGTACCGTTCGCATCAAGTGTGCGCGCGACCGGGGCGCGGCGGCAGCGCCGTCGTTAAAACCACTGACTGCCCGCAACGATTGTCGCCTGAGTTAAGTCTGCTCGGCGCGGAACAAGAACGCTGGCTGCACCGTGCGCTCGATAAGCCGTCGCCTGGCTGGAACATCATCGCGCAGCAAACCTTGATGGCGCAGGGCGCACGCAGTGCTGGCGACGATGCAGCGTTTTGGACCGACGGCTGGGATGGCTACCCCAAAGCGCGCGAACGGTTGCTCGCGCATATCGCCGCACGGGATGTCAAAAACACGCTGGTCATCGGCGGTGATGTGCACGCCAGTATCGTGGCGGATTTAAAGGTGAATTTTGACGATGCCCAATCACCAGTCGTCGCGGCAGAATTCGTCGGCACCTCCATTTCCACCCAAGGCCCCAACCTGAAACTCTCGGCGGCGGCTCTGTCAAACAATCCGCATCTAAAATTTCACAATGGCACGCAACGCGGCTATACCACGTTCGATCTCACGCCGGCGCGCTGCGACGTGCGTATGCGAACGCTGTCGCGCGTTACCGATCCAGACGCCACCGTGAGCAATCTCGCTGCATTCGTAGTAGAGCGCGGACAAGCGGGCGCACAGCGTTCGTAGCCGCGTTGCGCCGGTGCCGTTTCTATATAATCGACAACGGCTTTCCCCTTCCCTCTCACGCTCATGCGTGCGCCGCAGGCGCAGCTCAACCCACGGAGAATCGCTTCATGTTAATCGTCGACGCACAAGTACACATCTGGACCAGCGGCACGCCCGTGCATATCCACCGCCAAGCCAGCTCATACACCCAAGACGAATTGCTGCGCGACATGGACGCCGCCGGGGTCACCGGCTGCCTGCTGCACCCGCCGAGCTGGGATGTGATCGCCAACGAAGTGGCCATCCAAGCCGCGAAGCAACACCCTGATCGCCTGGCGATCCTCGGCTTCTTTGACGTGGCGCGTGTCGAGAACCGCGCACTGATCGATACCTGGAAAAATCAGCCGGGCATGCGCGGCCTGCGCTTCGCTTTTTTGAAGCCCGGCGAAGAAAACCGCATGACCGACGGCACACTGGATTGGCTGTGGCCCGCTGCCGAACGTGCCGGTATTCCCATCGGCTTGCTGGTACCCAATCGCTGCAAAGTGGTCGGGGAAATCGCGGCAAAGCATCCGCAACTCAAGCTGTTGGTTGACCACATGGCGCGCCCGCGCTTTAGCCTAGACGACGCGGGGTTTTCTGATCTGGGCGAACTGCTGGCGCTGGCGAAGTATCCGAATGTCGCAGTCAAAGCCACCGGCGGCCCCAGCTATTCGAGCGAGGTCTACCCTTACCGCAACATCCATCCCTACATCAAACAAATCTTCGACGCCTTCGGCCCCGACCGCATGTTCTGGGGCACCGACATTACGCGCATGCCCTGCACCTGGAAGCAATGCGTCACTATGTACACTGAAGAAATGTCGTGGCTCAAAGGCCGTGATCTGGAGTTGGTGATGGGGCGAGCGTTGTGCAATTTTATCGGCTGGGATTTGAAGGGATAAGGCCTTCGACGGGTAACATCGCGCTCCGTGGCGAAGCTCAAGCCCCACGCGCCTTGCCCCTGCGGCAGCGATGATGCGTATGCGGATTGTTGCGGCCCGTGGCATGCCGGGCTGAACGCGCCCACACCTGAAGCGCTGATGCGCTCGCGCTACAGCGCTTACGTGGCCGGCCTCACCGATTACCTGCTCGCCACTTGGCATCCGTCTACCGCACCTGGCGAGCTGGAATTGTGGCCGGTCAAATGGCTGGGGTTGGAAGTGCGTCATAGCGAAATGGCGGGTGACGCCGGTGTGGTCGAGTTCGTCGCGCGTCATCGCGACAGCAGTGGTCGCGCACAACGCCTGCACGAAACCAGCCGTTTTGTGCGGCACGATGGGCGTTGGTACTACATCGACGGGCAAATCATGGACGCCCCTCAAGGAGAGTCGCCTTGACCGTGGCCCCCCTGCGCAACTGGCTGGACGAAAACATTTTTTCTTTGACGCGCGAGATGCGACTCAGCTTCTTGCCGCCGCTGATGGTGTATTTGGCAGCGGGCGTGTCGGGGCTGACAGCCATCGTCGGCACGTTTTTCGTCAAAGACCATCTGGGGCTGTCGGCTGAATTTCTAGCCGCACTCGGCTTTTGGCTGGGCGTGCCGTACACCATCAAAATGCCCATTGGCCATGTGGTTGATCTCATTTGGCGTCGCAAGAGCCTGCTGGTTTATTTGGGTGCTGCGTTGATCGGCGCCAGCCTGGCCATCATGGTGGCGCTGATCCGCCACAAGGCCGCCATGGCCGCGGTGATGCCGCTGGAAAGCTGGTTTGTGCTGTCTGCACTGCTCTCGCCCATTGGCTATGTGATCCAAGACGTGGTGGCCGACGCCATGACAGTGGAAGCCGTGCCGCGTGTCAATGAGCGCGGCGATCCCGTCAGCGACGACGAGCAAAAAGTTATGCACACCACCATGCAAACACTGGGGCGCGTGGCAGTGATTAGCGGCGGCATTGCGGTGGCGCTGGTCAATATCATCGTTTTCGCCGACACGGAAAGTTTGAACAAGGCGGCGAAGGCGTTGCTGTATGCGCGCGTTTACGAAGGGGCGCTGGTGATACCGCTGGTGTCGGTGTTGGGCGTGATGTTGGCCACTGCGTTACGTTGGCGCGCGCGGCGGCGGCTCGTCGCCAGCGGCATGACTGCACGGGCCGCCGACCAACAACTCGATGGTCGTATTGAAAAAACGCATCCGAATAGGTGGGTGCTGGGCGGCAGCGTGCTGTTTGTGGCGTTCAGCCTAGCCATGGGGTTTAGCGGCTACGCGCGGAAGGAAGAGGTGGTATTCATCGGCTCGATGTTGATTATTGTGGTGATGATGAGCAAGCTCACGCACGAATTGCCCACGGAGGCGCGCGCCACGCTGATCGGCACGGCCACGGTGATTTTTCTGTTTCGGGCGACGCCCGGCCTTGGCGATGGCGCAACCTGGTGGATGATCGATCAACTGCGCTTCGACGAGCATTTCCTTTCTGTGCTGGAGATGGCGGGTAGTGTGCTGACGTTGTTTGGGCTGTTCGTCTTCCGACGCTTTATGGCGCAATGCTCAATCACGTGGATCACCGGCTTTTTGGTGTTGGCCAGCACCATACTCACCTTGCCGCTACTGGGGATGTTTTATGGCCTGCATGAATGGACGCTGCAACTCACCAACGGCACCGTAGGCCCACGCACGCTGATGCTGGTGAACACCACGCTGTCTACACCGCTGGCGCAGGTGGCGATGATCCCCATGCTGGCGTGGATCGCGCGCTCCGCACCGGTGAATCTCAAAGCCACCTATTTCGCCATGATGAGTTCGTTCACCAATCTCGCGCTGTCCGCGGCACAGTTGGGCACCAAATATTTGAATCAGGCGTACACGGTGACGCGCGAGGTACGCACACCCGAAGGCGCAATAAAAGTAGCCGCCGATTACAGCCAGTTGGGCGAGTTGCTGATAGCGGCCATGCTGGTGGGACTGGCGTTGCCGTTCGCGGCCATCTGGTTCACGCGCGCGTCCCGCTTCAAAAGCGCGTGACGCTGGCGTAGCCTCGCCGCACAACCTTGACGGTACCCCACGGCAGGAACAAAATTACCTGCAAGCAATCCACTCGAACAAGGTGTAACCATGCCACAAGCCACACAAGCCACACAAGCCACACAAGCCGCACCAACGGCACGTCAAACCGGCGCGGCCAACACGCTGGCCAATTTCAAGGTCGTAGCCACGGGCAAAGCCGTTGGCGCTGAAATTCAGGGCATGGATTTGTCACTGCCCATACCCGATGACGTGCAAGCAGCACTGCGCGACGCGTGGGCCAAGCACATGGTGATTTACTGGCGCGGCCAAAAAATCAGCGACGATCAATTGATGGATGTGTCTGCCGTATTCGGCCCGCCACACACGGCGGCGGCGCGCAAGTATCACCTTAACCTTGGTGAACAAGTAGACGACGAGTACATGATTTCGCGTCACCCCAGTGTGAGCATTATTTCCAACGTGGGCCGCGACGGCAAACCGGTGATGGACAACGGCGGTCTCGGCAGCTACGAAGTGGTGTGGCACACCGATAACTCGTACGTACAAACCCCGCCCGCAGGCAGCATGCTGTATTCGCTGGAAGTGCCACTGAACGGCGGCGGCGATACCTCATTCAACAATCAATATCAGGCATACGCTGACTTGCCGGATGAACTCAAGCGCGCCATTGAGGGAAAATCGCAGGTACATGATTCAAGCCGCAACAGCGCAGGTGTGCTGCGCCCCGGCGTGACCCTGCCCAGCAAGCCGGAAGAAGTTGAAGGCCCAACGCACCCGCTGGCGCGTGTGCATCCGCTCACCGGCAAGCGCGCGCTATATCTGGGCCGCCGCCGCGTGTGGCCGTCGAATTACATTCATGGTTTGAGTAACGCCGACAGCGAAGCCCTGCTCGACAAACTGTGGGCGCACGCCACACAGGAGAAATACGCTTGGACGCATTACTGGAAGGCGGGCGACTGCATCCTCTGGGACAACCGCTGCTGCATGCACTATCGCACCGAGGTCGACGTCAATCAGCGGCGCATCATGCACCGCACGACGATCAAAGGCGAAGTGGTGCAGGCGCCATGGCAATAAGCCTGCACCGGTGGCTGGCTATTACGTGGGTGTTGGCGGCGAGCCTGCTCGCGGGCTGCGGCACCATCAACGCCACCATCGCCGATGCGCAAAGCCGCGACGTGATGTTGCTGGGCCACGACCCGGTGGCCTATTTCACGCTCGGCAAGCCCGTGCGCGGCTACCCGGACGTCGCCGCCACGCATGAAGGCAAGACGTATTACTTCCTGAACGCTGGCCACCGCGACACCTTTTTGAAATCACCCGCAAAGTACGAGCCGCAGTACGGCGCGTTCTGCTCCAACGGCGCGGCCTACGGCATCAAGCTCGGCAGTGACCCGACGGAATGGGAAATCATCGACGGCCGTTTGTTCATTTTCGGCGACATCCTCGGGCGCGAATTCTGGAAAATGAATTACCGCACCAACATCCAGAAAGCCGATGACATGTGGCGGGAAATGAAAGACACGCCGTGGCGTCAGCAATACGTGCGCCGCGTGTGGTTCGGCAAAGTGCCATGGTACAAAACCGGCCCTGAACTACGCACCGAGTGGATGCAACGCAACCCCGGACAAAAACTCGAATACGACACCGGCGGCGGCCTTAACAACTTTGCGTTGAAGTATCCGGGCTGGCGCGCACGCGAGGGCTACAGCCAGCCGCGTGTGGGATTCTCTGGTGAAGAAGGTGCGCCGCCGGGGACGGAGCCGCCCACTTTTCAGGGTTATCGTGCGCCACTGCCGAACTAGAAAAACATCATAACCAATTGATTTTAAAAGATTTTTTTATAGAGCCGCACAACTTACGATTCACCTCTATCGGGATTTTCCAGCCACTCGACATCTGCCAAGTCTTGTGTGCGTCCGACCGTGCGCTTGTTGCGAATCAAGTGCGCCTCACTCAGCACGGTAACCTCGTGATCGGCAAAGCGGGTATTGAAGCGCGCTTGCCATGCCTCCGAAAACTCCACACCGTCGATGCTGGTAAGAATATCGATACGCACGGGCACCACGCCGATCTGGAAAACGACACCCGGTTCGCAAAGATCAGCCTCCTGCAAATCGTGCAATGGTGCGCCGAAATCCTTTAACGCTCGCATCACCTGCCGCGCGTTGCCCACCGTAGGGCGAATCCAGACATCAATGTCGCCTGTCGCGCGAATGCGACCGTACGCGGCCAGCGCGTAGGCACCAACCACTAAGTATTCAACGCCGTGCGCGCTGAATGCGGACAACAGATCTCTGAAGTCTGGGTTCATGGCTTTGCTCTCCGCGCATGGCCAAGCACAATTGCGTCAGCGTCCACACGCGCTCCATCCGTTGGCCGGGCGTCAATGCCTGAATGTCCAACAGCTTGGGTTTGGCCGCTCCGGGCCGCACAAGACGCGTCGCCAACACCATTCTTTGCCCTGCAGTAGTCATGCGTTGCATTCTATCCCACTAACAGGTTACCGCCTTGGCGACGCGTTGATTCATTACCCGCCGGTAAACCGATGCAACTGCCGCCGGTCCCGCTTCGTAGGCCGCCCGAATCCCGCGCGGTCTAAAGACGGCTCAGCAGCCAGTTTGCGCGATACCGATTGTTCCGCACGGCGCGCCGCACTCTCCGGCGTTTCCGCGTACAGCGTTTGCGCCATCGGTGCCGGGCCGCGTTTGTCGCTTAATTGCAGCACCGCGATCGTCCAATCCTGTGCGGCGATAGCCAGTTCAAGCGTATCGCCTTGGCGCAAATCCTTGGCGGGCTTGACGCGTTCACCGTTCAATTTGATTTTGCCGCTTTCCACCGCTTGCTGCGCGAGTGAGCGCGTTTTATAAAAGCGCGCGGCCCAGAGCCATTTGTCGATGCGCATGGCCGAACACGCTACATCGGCATGGGTTTACGCGACAACAATGCGAGCCAGCCGCGCGCGATGCGGTACACCACCCAAAGGCCAATGGCGATCAGCAGCGGTATGCCAATCACGGCGCCGATAATGGTTATAGTCAGCAACCCACCGATCAGAAACCACACCAGCGACCACCAAAACGTGCGTATCTGCCAACTGAAGTGGGAATCCAGAAACGTGCCGCGTACTTCGCCGCGCTTTATGTAGTTAATGATCACCGCGATGATCGACGGCCAGCCTGACAGAAACGCCGTCACAATAAACGCCGCGCTGCTGATGCCGGTAATGACGCTGAACGCGTGCAGCGCGTAGACCACATGCGTCACCGTGATCAGATGACTGCCGGGCATGGCCAGTTGGGTGTTACCGTCGTAATCGGCCATGAAATACTCCTTTACCGTCATTAACTGAGGTCGATAGCAAATTTTTTCAAGTCTTCAAGCGACACGAATTCCAGCGTCGCTTCGTGTGTGGCGCGCAACACTACGCGCGGTGCTGCGTTGGCGTCTAGTGCTTCTTTCCAGCGCGCGGCGCACAGACACCACTGATCGCCGGGTTTCAAACCGTCGAAACCAAATTGCGGCATCGGCGTGGATAAATCATTGCCGCGCGCTTTACTGAATTCGAGAAATTCCGCAGTCAAGCGCACGCACACCGAGTGCACGCCCAAATCGTCGGGGCCGACGTTACAACAGCCGTCACGATAAAACCCCGTCACCGGGTCTTCGCTGCACGATTGCAGCTTTTCGCCGAGAACGTTGCGCGAATGTTCGTGGGGGTCAAATCGACGCATAAATTACCCTTTAAAATCAATTAGTTGCAAACCTTCTTGAGACATCACGCAACCGTTACGTGCCGTGCTTGGCGCATACGCGCCCGCGCCGTGTTTTTAACAGCATCACGCGGACGCACACCGGCATCCATAAACGCCAGTCGCCCACGCGCGCCGCTCGCGGTGTAATCCGTGAGCACGGCATCGGCGGCCACGGCAGCATCAACGCCGGACACCTGCGTTAGGTGTACGTGCATGAATTCGCACAGGCGCTCGAATGCAAACTCGTGCGTCTTGTGCGTTTGTGCGTACAGCCAATCGGCGAAGCACATGAAGTTGTCGAAAGGCGCGTCGCCCAGCAACAACGGCAGCGCCTGATGAAAGCGCCCGGAGTTGCCGGCTAAATCCCAATACCTTGCAAAGCGCGCGATACGCTGCATGTCGTTGAACGAAATGCAATCAGTAGACAGCACGTTATACGGCGGATCGGGGTTGTAGCGCAGTTGCCGCGCTGCGGTATGCCGGTCTATGGGCGCACCGCGCAGGCGCTTCAGAATGCCCACCTGAATTTCATGTGGGCGCAACGCATGCAGCCGGTCAAAGCCGCGACCGAAACTCGCCATATCCTCGCCCGGCAACCCGGCGATCAAATCCACGTGAATCAGCGCGCTCGATTGCTGCAGCCAGCGAATGTTGGCTTCGGCCTGTGCGTCATCTTGCCGCCGCGACACCAGCGTCTGCACCGCTGGGTTAAAGGTCTGGATGCCGATCTCGAAATGCAGCGCGCCCGGCGGAAACTTCGCGATGGTTTCCTTGAGCTTGTCCGGCAAATGATCGGGGATCAACTCGAAATGCAAAAACAAATCCCGGTCCATGCGCGCGAGAAAAAATTCGAGAATGCGCTCGCTCACCGCCACTTTCAGATTGAACGTACGATCGACAAAGCGGAAATTGCGCGCGCCGCGGTGGTAGAGTTTTTCGATCTCCGCCATAAAGGCATCCAACTCGAACGGCCACGCGGTTTTGTCCAGCGCCGACAGGCAAAACTCGCATTTGAACGGGCATCCACGCGACGCTTCGACATAAATAAAGCGCTTGGCAATGTCTTCATCGGTGTATTGCGCATACGGCAGCGTGATTTTCGCCAGCGGCGGCTGCTCGCCCTTGATGACTTTGCCTGCGGGCGCGGTGTCGCTCAAAATTTCGCGCGCGATCTGGGGGAACGTCACATCGCCCCAGCCGGTAATCACGTAGTCCGCCAGCGCACAAATACGCTGCTCGCCGGTCTCAAAACTCACCTCAGGCCCGCCGAGTATCACCGTCACCTGCGGCGCGACGCGCTTTAATTGCGCCACCACACGCGTGCATTCCTCCACGTTCCAGATATACACGCCAATGCCGACAATGCGCGGGTTGAGTGCCAGCAAGTCTTCGACAATTTCTGTTGCGCGCTGACCCAGCACAAACTCGACGATGCACGTGCGCGACTGCAGCTCGCCCATGTTTGCCGCCAAATATCGCAGGCCCAGTGCGGCATGCACATAGCGGGCGTTGATGGTGGTGAGCACGATGTCAGGCATCGGGGTAGTTTAGCGCTATCCGCTATACTGCGCTCGTATGACTATCGCCGCAGTCGCTGTGCGCTCATGAATAAAAAAATCCTCTTTGCCACCTTCGGCTCGCTGGGCGATTTGCATCCCTACATCGCGCTCGCGCTCGAACTCAAGCGACGTGGTCACCGGCCGGTGATTGCGAGTTTCGCCACCTATCGCGATGCCGTCAAAGCCGAAGGCATTGCATTCGCAGCGATGCGTCCGGATATCGATCAGTTCGGCGACAAAGTTGCCATCGTGCAGCGCTTGGTCTCCAGTCATAGCGGCGCAGCGTATATGGTCAGAGACATGTTTATGCCGCATATACGCGACAGCTACGCAGATCTGTATGCAGCGACCGCGGATTGCGATCTCATTGTCACGCACCCGGTCGGATACGCTGGCCCGCTGGTGGCGCAAAAGCGTGGCTTGCCGTGGGTGTCCTCGATACTGGCACCGCTATCGCTGATGTCCTGCATCGACCCGCCGCTGATCGGCCCCGCCCCCTGGATGAAACCGGTGCGCAAGCTGGGGGTGCTGCCCTATCGCGTGGTGTTCGGTCTTGCCAAATGGGTGTGCCGGCAATGGGAAAAGCCTTTGCATGCGCTGCGTGAGGAACTCGCGTTACCGCGCGCGCCGGCAGCGCAGTTTGAGGGCCAATACTCGCCGCATTGCAATCTCGCACTGTTTTCGCCGCTGCTCGCTACACCGCAAGCCGATTGGCCGGCTAACACCGTGATGTGCGGATTTCCGCGTTACGACGGCAAGCCCGCCGCGCCGGAAGACGCCGCGCGCCTACAGTATTTTTTGCAGTCTGGCGATGCGCCGCTGGTGTTTGGCCTCGGCTCGTCTGCTGTCATGGTGGCCGGTGATTTTTGGCGGCACGCCATCGCCGCCGCGCAAATGTTGGGCCGTCGCGCGATCTTGCTTACCGGCGTACCGTCGCAACCCCTGGGCGCATTACCGCCTACCGTGCAGGCCTTCGAGTATTTGCCGTACTCGGCGGTGTTTCCACACGCGGCAGCGGTGATCCACCCAGCCGGCATTGGCACGCTCGCGCAAGCCATGACGGCAGGTCGCCCGCAACTCATCGTGCCCGTGGCGTTTGATCAACCGGATAATGCTGCGCGCGCCGTAGCGCTAGGTATTGCGCGTAGCCTGCCGTTCAAAACAGTGACGCCCCAGCGTTTGGCTGGCGAACTACAGCCGTTGCTCAGCGCACACTCGTACGCCGTGCGTGCCGCCGCAGTCGCAGCGACCATCGCTCGCGAACATCCACTGGCTACGGCGTGCGACCTGATTCAGGCGCAGTTGCGACAGAATTCACGTGACTAATTGTTTTTATTGCGTTTTTATAAAGTCATCGTCAAACAACTGCGCTGACGCAACTGCTGCCACGCGTAGACCCAGCAGCAATCGTGATCGTAGGCCCCGATCACTTCCAAGCGCGCGTGCGGCAATGCGTCGATAAAACGCTGTAGCGTAGCTGGCGGCACTATCGTATCGTCAGCCGCCGCGAAGTGCGATTGCGCAATAGGCGCCAGCGCCGCCACATAGGCCAGCGGATTGAGCGAAGCGCTCAGTGTCGAGACCTCAATCGCGGATGCCCACGCTTCGGTATCCAGCGGCGACGCCACGGTGACCAAACACGATACCGCCTCGCGGTGCGCCGCCAGCAGCGCAGCCATCGTGCCGCCACCGGAATACCCCACCAGCCGCACGCGTTGCACGCCCGTGCTCAGCACCAGTATGTCTATGGCCGCACTCATGATGGTCAGCGCATGCTTGCCGTAGCGACCGCTCAGCCACAACAATGACGGGCATCGCGCCAGCGCGCCAGCTTCCAAATATTGGCAAGGCCGCCCCAGATACGCCACACGCGCATCGGGATCGCGTACCGCGAGGCGTAGCGTCAGCGGATTGTCGGGCGTCGGATCAGTCGGCGGCTGATACTTGTTGTGCCACTCGGCACCGTCACCTTCGATATAGATGGTGAGCGTGGCGTCTTGCAACGACGCATTCGACGCCAGTGCGGGCTGACGCAGCCATGCCCGCACCGGTGTGCCAGCGAGCGCGGCCACCGGCTGCATGCGCCCTGTTTCTGCTTGCACATCAATACGGCGCGCCGGTGCGTTCAACAGGGCGCAGCCGCTTAAAGACGTCACAGCCGTCAACACCAGCGCTACCCAAGGTACAAAAAGCACAATCGGCATAAGGGTCTTTAAAAAAATCATTAAAAATCAATTACTTACGATAATAAATCATCAGTATTCAAGGGCTGCGTATGTCGGCCACCTTGGCCACGTTCGCCCACTGGGTCATTTCTTCCGGCAAAAATTTGCGTACCGCTTCGGGCGTGCGCGGATCGGCATCCGCACGGCGCGCGCGGGATATTCCGCCGCCGGTTGCGCATTGGCCGCAAGGGGGTGCGCCGCAAAGATTACCGGCGCAGCCGCTGCAAACAACGGTTTGCGAAATGAAGTCAGTTCACGCATAGCACGCATGGCACGCATAGCACGCATAGCACGCATAGCACATCGCCTCGTTTGAGCGGTTACCCCATATAGTAGGCTCCAATGGCTGCAAAACTTCAGAAGTTTTCTGCTAGTCTGCGGCTTTGCTGTTCGGAGAACCTTGATGACGTGTTACGCAGCCCTATCGAGATGGTCCATATGGTCCATATGGTCCATATGGTCCATATGGTCCAGATGCTCCCGATGGATGTTTCATGCCACGGTCTGCCTCTGCGCCACACTGGCCACTGGCGTGCTGGCGCAGCAGTACCCTGACCGCCCCTTGCGCTACGTGGTGCCGCAGGCCGCAGGCAGTGCGTCCGATACATCGGCACGCATTATCGCGTTTGAACTCACGCGCCTCCTCGGTCAACAAGTGGTGGTTGACAACCGGCCCGGCGGTGGCCTCACCATCGGCATTGAAATGGTGGTGCGCGCCGCACCCGACGGCTACACACTGGGCTACGGCAACATCGGCGGGCTGGCGATCAATCGCAGCATTCTGCCGCATGTGCCCTACGATGCGATCAAGGATGTGCAGCCGATTGCGCAAACCAACACCGGCAGTCAGTTGCTCGCCGTGAGCAACGGGCTGCCCGTAAAATCCGTGCGCGAATTAATTAACCACGCCAAGGCCAATCCCGGCAAACTGCTGAACGGCTCGTCGGGCAACGGCACGCCGGGGCATTTGGCAGGCGAGCTCTTCAAGCAGATGGCTGGCGTGAACATCGTGCATGTGCCGTACAAAGGCGGCGCGCAGGCGATGACCGACATGATGAGCGGGCAGATACACCTGATCTTCGAAAGCACGAGCTCCATTTCACCGCATCACCGCGCGGGCCGTTTGCGCGGCATTGCACTCACCGGATTGAAGCGCTCGCCGACATTCGCCGATCTGCCGACTATCGCCGAATCCGGCGTGCCCGGCTACGATGTCTCGGTATGGGCCGGGCTGATCACGCCGATGGGCGTGTCAAAAACCATTATCACGCGACTGAACGATGCGGTGAACAAGGCCATGGTGTCGCCCAATCTGCTGGAAAAATACGCCGCCAACGGCACGGAACCGGTTGGCGGCACGGTCGACGCTTTCGGCGCATTGATCAAAAGCGAAGTGGAAAAATACGCCATGATCGCCAAGACACTGAAGGCCAAGGTGGATTGATCTGCTCGCCGTAGCGTTCGATCATCACGCAGGGCGCGCGCTCACCCTTGGCATGCCACCGCGTGCGCGCCACAGTAAAAAAATCACGATACACACGTTGAGCATGTTCCAGGCTGTGCCATTCAAAAACGCCGCGCGATAAGAGCCGGTAAGATCGAAAATCGCCCCGCACATCCACCCGCCCAGTGCCATGCCCAGCAGCGTGCACATCAACACCGTGCCGACGCGCGCGCCCACTTCCGCCGGTGAAAAATGCTCGCGAATAATCAGTGCATAGCTCGGCACGATGCCGCCCTGAAACAGGCCAAACATACCCGCCACGACATAGAGCGACACCAACCCGTCGGCGAACAAAAACATCAGCAACGCCAAGCCTTGCAGTACTGAACCCAGCAGCAGGGTTTTCAGTCCGCCGATGGTGTCGGATACCCAGCCGGAAACCAGCCGGCTGACAATGCCCATGCCGAGCATCAACGACAACATCTCCGCGCCGCGCGCCGCGCCAAACCCCAAATCGCCGCAGTAAGCGACGATATGCACTTGCGGCATCGACATGGCAAGACAACACGACACACCCGCCACACACAGCAGCGCCTGCAACACGGCGGGCGAGAGGCCCAGCGGACGCGAGCGGTCTGAACCTGCCGCCGAGGCGACGGCTGCGGTCACTGGCGCATCGGGCTGTACCGGCGTCGCGCGCCGCAACACCCAGGCCAATGGCAGCATGGTGGCCATGCAAAACACGCCCATGCCGAAAAACGTTTCGCGCCAGCCGCTGGTGGCGAAGTAATAACTCATCACCTGCGACCACACCGCGCCGGCCAGATAGTTGCCGCTCATGCAGATCGCGATGGCCATGCCGCGGTTACGGTTGAACCACTTGGAGGTATCCGCAGCCAGCGGCGCAAAGGTGGCCGCGCTGCCCAAAAAGCCCAACATCACACCCTGCACCACGCTGAACTGCCATAAGTTAGCCGCAGCACCGGCGGCGATATATCCACCGCCCAACCCGAACGCACCGATGAGCACCGGCACCATCACGCCAAAACGATCCGCCAGTCGCCCCATCAATACGCCGCCCAGCCCAAACCCCACCATCGCCGCCGTGTACGGCAGCGAAGCGTCGCCGCGCGCCACGCCAAACTCGGCCTGTATGCGCGGCAGCACCACGCTGACGGTGTAGACACCGGACCCGCCGATTGTCATCAGCAGCAGTGAGACAAAAAGCCGTGTCCAGGCGTAGGGTGACTCGATACCGCCGCTGTCACGGGTGTGTGTGGTCATGTCACAGTCGTCGCAAACCGGTCAGCACGCCGCGTTGAGGATGTTGCCAATCACGCGATCGAGATGCCGCAGCGTGCTGCACTCGGTGACGAGGTTGCAAAACGGCGCATAACGATACATATCGGAATCGCCGGTGCCCCATAGGGTGCGGTATTCCGGATTGAGCCAAATAATGCGCCGTGCGCGCTGCGATAACCGGGCGACAATTTCCGTGCGCGGATCATTGCGATTGCCGCGCGCATCTCCCAAAACAATCACGGTGGTTTTGTTGGTGACAAATTTCATCCAGCCTTCGTCAAAATCCGCAAACGCATTGCCGTAGTTGGACGAGCCGTTGCCGATAGCATCCATGATCGAGTCGATGGCCTGCTCGACGGACGATTTTTCGAGAACGTCGCTAACCTCAATCAGCGAACCGGAGTAGGCAAACGAACGGATGTCCGACAAAGCCTCGTTCAGCGCATACAAAAACATCAATAAAAACTGCGACATGGCCGCGACCGATCCCGACACATCGCACAACACCATCACACGCGGCTTTTCGATGCGTTTTTGTTTCCACACAGTCACAAATGGCACGCCGCCCCAGCCCATGTTTTTGCGCAGCGTGCGGCGTATGTCGAGTTGCCCGCGCCGCCGCCGCCGCCGCGTCTTGGCATAGCGCGCGGCGAGCTTCTTCGCCATCTGTCGCACCAGCACGCGCATACGATCCATGTCGCGACGGTCGATATTCGACAGGCGCGCGGACTTCAGCAACTCTTCGCGATAGGCCTCGGTATCGCCACGCGCGAACAGCAACAAATTGCGCTCAACATAGTCGCGCACCGCATCGCGCAGACGGGCGAGACGGCTTTCTAGGAAGGCCGCGCGATCCTGGTCCGCCGCGTCCCCGGTTTTGCGCAACGCCTCGATGTCGTCCTGCACCTCGCGCATGCCCATGCGCATGAGGATGCGGCGCACGTAGAGATTCTTCTGTGTAAAGAAGCGGATATTCTCAATGCCCGACTCGCGTCCGGCGGCCTCCATCGCAGTAGCGATACTGGCGCGGTCATCCTGCGTCAACAGTTCACTCAGCGAAGTCTCCACCGACTGACTGCCGCCAGACCCGTTGCCCTTGCTACCGTGGCTGCCTTGCCCGCCGCCGAGGGCGCCTTCGCCGGCATTGCGCTCGTCTGCTGCATCATCGTCCGCCGCATCGCTGCCGACGAACGCCTCATGCTTGAAGTAGAGATCAAACGCCTCGTGATACAACACTTTTTCGTCCGGCGTTTTGGCCAGCACGAATCCCAGCGTGTCTTTCAACGCCGTACGGTCGCCAAAACCGATCACCTCCAGCGCGCGCGCAGCGTCGATGCCCTCGGCCGCCGAAACACGCAGGCCAACGCCGCGCGCCACCTGCAAAAAACGGCGCAGCGGTTCGCTCGCCACAGCGTGCGGTACGGCGAGCGGTGCGGCGAGTGGTGCGGCGCGCAGTTCAGCACCCGTTGCCGTGCTATTCACCCTGCCGCTCACGCGATGCCGGCCTCGCGCTGCGCCTTTTGCGTCATGCTGGCCAACTGCTTGCCTGCGGCCTCGATATCTGCCTCGAATTTCAGCAACACGTTCAAGGTGTCGCGCACCACAGCCACTTCCAGCACGGACGTGTGCATCAACACCATCACCTTGGCCCAGTCGATGGTCTCGCTCACCGACGGCAGCTTTTTGAGATCTAAAGCGCGCAATTGCTGCACAAAACTGACCAACTGTTTTAACAGCCGCGCATCGATACCCGGCACGCGCGAGGCAATAATGCGCGCCTCAAGCCGCTCGTCGGGAAAACCGATGTGCAGGTGCAGGCAGCGGCGCTTTAGTGCGTCGCCCAAATCGCGGGTGGAGTTCGAAGTCAGCAGCACAATGGGCGGCACCAGCGCCGATATGCTGCCGATTTCAGGCACGGTTACCTGGTAATCCGACAAGATTTCCAGCAAAAACGCCTCGAACTCTTGATCGGACTTGTCAATTTCGTCGATCAGCAGCACAGCGCCGCCGGGTTGTTCCAGAGCACGTAGCAAAGGCCGCGGCTCCAGAAAATTGCGTGAGAAAAAAATGTCGCCAAAGGCATGCAGCTTGTCTAGGGCAACAGCGAGGTTATCCGATTCGCCGATGACCGAGCCGACTTTTTCCTTGAGGATTTGCGTATACAGCAGTTGCTTGCCGTATTTCCATTCGTACAGCGCCTTGGATTCGTCCAGCCCTTCGTAGCACTGCATGCGAATCAGCGGCAGATTCATCCAAGCGGCCACCGATTTGGCCAGTTCCGTCTTGCCGACGCCAGCCGGCCCCTCCACCAGTATGGGCTTTTGCAAATGGTGGGCGAGATAAATGGCCGTAGAAATCTGACGGCTGGCGATATAGCCCGCCGCGCCCAAACCCGCATCGACTTCTTCTATGGATTGCAGGGTTTTACCGCCAGCGACGTTTTCTGGTACTTTTGGCATAAGATGACTTTGTGGTTCTACGATAAGAGGGTAGGGAGAGTGCAGAGTGTAGGGGGAGTGCAGAGTGCAGAGTGTAGAGCGCAGAGGCTTGAGTTTGCCACATTCGCGGATTTGCTTCCGGGCACTTGGGAAATTGACACTGCACGTTACAAGGCATGGAGCATCATCAGGCTTTGCGCCATAATCTTGCGCACTGAACACCACCGTTGCCGACGCAGCCTTCTTCACACACTGTCCATGAAAACCCTGATTGTCATTCCCGCGCGTTACGGATCCACGCGATTCCCCGGCAAGCCGCTACACGACATCCGTGGTCGCACGCTGGTGCAGCGTGTCGCCAATATTGCGCAACAGGCTGCAAAGGACAGCAGCATCGACTACGTGGTCGCGACCGATCACGACGCTATCGCGAGTTACTGCCAGTCCATCGGCGTCAAGTCGGTGATGACCACCGGCGATATTCGCAACGGTTCCGAGCGCGCGCTCGCCGCAGCGAAACACTATCCTCATGCGCCGGATTTTATTGTCAATCTGCAAGGGGATGTGCCCTTTGCCGAGCCGGCCCACGTGCAGACGCTGATTGATTCCGCCGCGCGAGACAGCGGCGATGTATTCACGCCGGTTGTGCGCCTCGATTGGGCAGCGCTGGACGATTTACGCGACCGCAAAAAAACCACACCGTTTAGCGGTACCACGTGCGCAAGATCAGCGGATGGCTTGGCATTTTGGTTTTCCAAACAAATCATTCCCGCCGTGCGGGGCGAGACGGCTTTGCGCAACAGCGGCGACCTGTCGCCTGTGTTCCGGCATATCGGCTTGTACGGCTATCGCATGAGCGCGCTGGAACGATTTTGCGCTCTGCCGCCGGGGCGCTACGAAGCGCTCGAAGGCCTTGAGCAACTGCGCTTTCTCGAAAACGGCATGACCATCCGCGCCCTTGAAGTCGCGCCGGCCAGAATTTCGATGTCCGGCATCGACAGCCTCGAAGACGCACAGTTGGCAGAACGCATGATCGACCTTCACGGCGACCCCTACCAGGAACTCGCCTGATGCCCAAAGTGATTTGTGTACGGCACGGCAACACCTTCCTTGCCGGCGAGGAGCCGCGGCGCGTCGGCGGCCGCACGGACTTGCCGCTGGTACCGTCTGGCGAAGCACAGGCGGTGAAGCTGGGACAGCACTTCGCGCTGGCGGGTGTTAAGTTTTCTGAAGTCGTTTGCTCGCCGCTGCGCCGAACCCGTCAGACGGCAGAACGGATACTACAAACCATGGGTACACCCGTCGCACCGCACAGCGTGGCATTCCTGCGCGAAATCGATTACGGCCCGGATGAAGATCAACCCGAATCGGTGGTGCGTGCGCGACTGGGCGAGTCGGCGGTGGCGCGCTGGGAAAGCGACGGCGTTGTGCCGGACGGCTGGCTGCTTGACCCGCCGTCACTGGTGCAATCATGGCGCGAATTTTTTCGCGCACAGCATCGGAATGCGCCCGATCACGTCACGCTGGTGGTGACCAGCAACGGCATCGCGCGCTTTTTGCTCGACGCCTGCGATGAGGGCGCACAAGGCGTTGCGTCGCGCAAAATCCGCACCGGCGCTTTCGGCGAAATCGAATTGAGCGCCGGCAAAGCCCGTTTGTTACGCTGGGATGTGCGCCCGTGAGCCAACCGGCCAACATGCCGGCGTGCGCCGCCCGCTGAAAAATTCATGGGCGTTTTGACCATTCGATGGACTTGATGGGATGACGTTAGCGCTGGCATCGCGGACAATAACGGCATGGCAAAGCTCGCTACACATCAAGCCGTACACGGTTTTTGCAAATTGAAGCCCTGATCAAATTTTCATTAAATATCGTTTTAAATCAATTAGTTACGAAAAACGATCGCGCCAATCTCCCTAAACGGACACCCACCCGATGGACACCATGCCCGCAAACACCACCCCCATCTCCCCGCTCGATGCCGCGCGCAAACTGGCACCGATGGTTCGCGCGAGTGCCAACGACATCGAAGCTAACCGTGAGTTGCCGCGCCCGCTATTTGAAGCGATGGCCGATGCTGGCCTGTTTTTGATGTCCGTGCCGCGCGCCATCGGCGGCGGTGAAGCCGATTTGCCAACGCAAGTACAGGTGATCGAAGAAATCGCCAAGGCCGACGCCAGCACCGCGTGGGCGTTAAATCAAGGCACCACCTTCGCTATGTTTGCCGCCTTCATGCCACCTGCGGCAGCGCGCGATATCTGGATTGATACACCACGCAGCGTGGTGTCCAACAGCCCCACGCCAACCGGCAAGGCGATTGTGGTGCCGGGCGGCTTTCGCGTCTCGGCGCATCAGGGCTTTAGCACCGGCTGTCGGCATGCCTCGTGGGTGGCGGCGCACGCGCAAGTCATCGACAACGGCGCGGTACGCCAACGCAACGGCAAGCCCGAAGTGCGCTATTGCCTTATGCCCATGAGCAACGCAACCATACACGACACGTGGAAAACGCGCGGCATGCGCGGCACCGGCACACACACGTTTGAAGTCAACGACGTGTTTGTGCCCGAAGATCACACCGTGCTGACCTCGCGCGATACATTGATTACCGACGGCAAACGCTATCGCATCCCGCAAACACTCACCTTCGCCTCAGGCGACGGCATCGTGGCCTTGGCCGTTGCCCGCAGTTGCATTGAAGCGTTTTATGAACTCGCCGGTGCCAAAGCGCCACGCCACCTCACCGGTTTGCTGCGCGATCAACCGCTCAGTCAATTCACCGTGGGCCTGGCCGAGGCGCAGTTACGCTCCGCGCGCGCGTTTCTAATGGAAGCGGTAAACGAAATTTGGGAAGAGGTGGTGCAAAACGGTTCAGTCAGTCTGGAAAAGCGCGTTGCCGTGCGTTTGGCAGGCACACACGCTATTCGGGTCGGCGCGCAGGTCGTCGAAGGGATATACGCGCAGTGCGGCGGCAGCGCCATATTCGAAGGCGACGTGATTCAGCGGCACTTTCAAGACATTCACGTCATCACCCAGCATTTGCAGGGACGCCTCTCCCACTACGAACTGGTGGGTAATTACCTGTTGGGTCTGCCGATCGACGAGGGCCGGATTTAAGCGCCCACCAGCCATGGCAATGCCGCGCCTGTGCCAGTGGCAGTCCCTGCCGTTGCTGGCAGCGCTGCCGGCTTTGATGCTTGCAGGGTGGCCACATGCGGCGATGGCGCAGACCGCACCGGCAAACGCGGCGCAAGGCTACCCCAGCAAGCCGATACGCATTCTCGTCGGCTTCGCCGCAGGCGGGCCAACCGACGGCATCGCTCGCACGCTGGCACAGGACATGTCGATCATGCTGGGCCAGAGTGTGATTGTGGAAAATCGCACTGGTGCCAACGCGCAAATCGGCACGGTCGCCGCCGCCCGCGCCACACCCGACGGCTACACGCTGATTTACAACTCGCTCAATCACACCATTAATTCACTGCTGATGAAAAACCCGGGCTACGACCCGATCAAGGATTTCACGCCCATCACGCTGGCGTTGTTCAGCTCCTCGGTGCTGGTGGTTGGTGCCGCGCAACCGTGGCAATCGCTGCAGGATTTGGTGCAGACGGCAAAGGCAAACCCCGGCGGCATCACGTTTGGCTCGGCCGGTATCGGCGGCTCGGCGCATCTGACAGCAGAACTTTTTCGCAGCCAAGCCGGCGTCAACATGACGCACGTGCCGTTTCGCGGCAACGGCCCGGCGTTGGTGGATGTGATTGCCGGGCAGGTGTCGTATATTTTTCACCCGATGGGCGGGTTACACGAATACGTCGTCGCCAAGCGTGTACGCGCGCTCGGCATCACCACACCGCAACGTCATTCACTTTACCCCGACGTGCCGACGATGAAAGAACTCAACTACGCCGGCTTTGAAGAAGCCCAGTCGTGGAGCGGCATGCTCGCCCCGGCGGGCGTCAATCGCGCCATCGTCGATAGACTCTCGGCGGTGATTCGCAAATCCATGGAATCCGGCGCACTGAAAAAACGCGCCGAGACCTACGGTCAAACATTGGTCGGCGGCACGCCGGAAGACTTTCAACGCTTTTTGGTGAGCGACGCAGAGCGCTGGCGCAGAGTGCTGCGCACCGCCGGCATCAAACCCGAATAAACTTTAGGTCAGACGAGAAGGAGCAGCACGATGCTAACCATTACACCCACCGGCAAAATTCTCGGCGCAACGATCACCGGCGTGGATCTCGCACAGCCGCTCTCCAAGGCCGATTTTGCGCAAACCTTGCAGGCGCTGGGCACGCACAGTGTGCTGCGGTTTCCTCGGCAGCAGTTGGGTGCAGCCGCGCTGCGTGATTTTTCGCGGCGTTTCGGCCCCATACAGGTAGGGGTGAGCGAAGGTTTTCGCCACCCTGATGCGCGCGAAGTGGGCATCCTCTCGAACGTCACGGAAAACGGCAAACCCATCGGGCTCGCCGATGCCGGGCAAGATTGGCACACCGACATGACGTACCGCGAGACCGTCGGTTTCGTCAATACGCTGTACGCGGTCAAGGTGCCCGTCCGGGACGGGCAGGCGCTGGGGGATACGTTATTCGCCAATATGCGCGCCGCTTACGAAGGCCTCGCACCCGAATGGAAAGCGCGCCTAGCTGGCATGACCGCCACGCACGACTTCAACAAATTCTGGGACAACATGCGCATGAATCACGGCAGCAGTCGTCCGCCGCTAACGCCCGAACAGCGCGCCCAGCGCCCGCCCGTGGTGCACCCCATCTTCATGACGCATCCGTTAACCGGCCATACGGTGCTTTACTGCAACCCCGGCTACGCCATCCGCATCAACGAACTCGACGCAACTGAAAGCGACCGCGTGCTCGACCTGCTGTTCAAGCACCAACTACAAGATCAATATATTTACCGCCACCAGTGGCAGGTGAACGACCTGCTGATTTGGGAACACATCGGTACGCTGCACAACGCCGTACCCGATTACGGCCCGGACGAGCACCGCATGATGCTGCGCTGTCAGGTGATGACCACGCCGAAAATGTTTGAGCCGGGATTTTTGTCGCGTGCGCTGGAGAGGGGCAGCGCGGTTCACTAAAACACGGCGGTCGGTCGCCATCTGACGCGGTTGCTGGTTCAGCATGGTGGTATTCGACGGGCATTGATTTCATCCTGAGTTTGCCCCGTCAGGGCGCAACCGGCGCAATCCCCGCTTGCTGAATGGTGCGCCGCCACTTTTCGACATCTGCGCGCACCAGCTCGGCAAATTGCGCGGGGGTGCTACCCACCGCCAACGTGCCTTCAGCGGCCATACGCTCGCGCACGTCCGGCAGTTTCAGCACGCGATTGATGTCCTGATTGAGTCGCTCCACGACCGAAGCAGGCGTAGCGGGGGGCGCGCCTATGCCATACCAACCATTTACTTCAAACGGCCCGGTCACACCGGATTCCTGCACCGTGGGCAGATCCGGCGCGCCGGCCACGCGCTCTGTGGACGTGACCGCTATCGCACGCACACGTTTGGCCGCTACCATCGCCTGCGCCGACATGCGCGTGGTAAATAGCATCGCCAGATGACCGCCTGCCACATCCGACAGCGCGGGTGCGGCGCCCTTGTACGGCACATGCGTGAATTGCACTTTGGTTTGCGCCGCCAGCAACTCTCCCGCGAGATGCAGCGCACTGCCGACACCCGATGAGCCGTAGGTCAACGCGCCCGGTTTGGCTTTGGCGAGGGCGATAAGCTCGCGCACGGAACGCACCGGCAAACTCGGATTCACCACCAACGTGTAAGGCTGTGAAGCCACTTGGGTGATGTGCGCGAAATCGCGCACCAAATCGAGCGTGACTTTGCCGCCTTGCAGCGCCACGGCGGTTGCGTGTGTGATGATAATCATGCCCAGCATATGCCCGTCTGCCGGTGCCCGCGCCACGGCCGCCAGACCGATCATGCCGCTTGCGCCGGGACGATTCTCGACCACCATGGTTTGGGCCCACGACTCGCTGAGCTTTTGCGCAATCAGCCGTGCGACGATGTCGGTGCTGGCCCCCGGCGAGAATGGATTCACCAGCGTCACCACACGATTGGGGTAGGCAGTGGCATCCTTTTGCGCCACAGCGGCGAACGGCAGGCACGCCCCGAACACACCCATCACGATCGCGAATCTACGGCGCATATCGACCTTTGTTTTCACTAACCTCTAAGCGCGCGCCCGTGCGGGCGTGGTATCACCCCAGTTCGCCCGCACCAGTTCAATCAACTCCGGCACATCACGCAACCGCGCACCGCTGGCATTCATCATGAGCAGCGGGTCGTTGTGTCGCTCCTCCGGCGTCCAGGTCTCTGGCGGCTTGGTGGCCTGCGCGCCCAAGTGCGCACCGACCTTGCGTGCGCGCGCAATCACACGCGTGCCGAAAAGATGCTGTTGCGTGTGATATTGCGCCAGCGCCGCATCGATATCGCCCAATTGCCCCAGCGCATCCGCCAGGCTCTTCGCATCCAGCGCCGCTTTGGTCACGCCCATCCCAACGTGCGGCCGCGCCACAAACGCAGCATCACCCAGCAGCGCCGCGCGCCCGTGGTACAGCCGCGGCGACTCCAGATCGAAAATAGCCTGAAAGAACGGCTGCGGCGTTAGCTCAATCACCTGCACGCACTGTGGGGCTAGAGCGCGGCGCGCGGTAGCAAGCATTTCTGCGATCGCCTCAATGCGGATCAAGGCCGGCGGGATGGCCATGCCATGACACACGCCATGGGCATCCGTACACAGCGCTGCCAGCCCCGCTGCATTCACCGGGTGGTACCACACCCAGTTGTAGGCGCGATGGCCGGGACGCACATCGTTGTTCGGCCCTGGCACCGCATAAGCTGTCATCGCGTCGCCATCCGGGTAGCACACCATATTGTGCGCGAACATTTCGCGATGCAAGGCCTCGGGCAACGACGCCTCCGGCACCATGCCGCGCCATGCGACGTAGCCAGCGTAAAGCGGCTGCACGTCCGGCATGCTTTGCGCACGCACGGTGGAACGTATACCGTCTGCGCCGATAATCAGATCACCCTGCGCCGTGCTGCCATCGGCGAAACGCGCCGTAACACCCGACGCATCATCCGTGAATGACACCAGTGACTTGTTGAAGTAATAGTCGTCCACCGGGAAAGCGTCTTTCAACGCACGATACAGCCGTCCCCACGAGCTCAAAATGCGCGGGCGCGGCATGCGGTGCTGCATTTTGCCGTCGCGGCCTATGCACGTACGGGATTCCGGCTGCACGCCAATGGACGCATCCACCGTAATCCCCACCCGCGCCATGATGTCGAGCAACTCGTCGTGCGTGCCGATACCCGCACCGCGACTCGCCAAATCGTCACCGACACGTTCGAACACCTGCACCTTCCAGTCGATGGATCGCAGCAAGTTAGCGGCCAGCAGACCACCCAGCGATCCGCCGATGACTAACGCTTTGGGCATTACTTGAACTCCTTAATTACGGGGCAGAACGAGCAGCGTCGGCAGCGGCTTAAACGACAAACTCGCTAGGGACAATAATCCGCACGCGTAAAGTTTTTCGGAATGCGCGGCCCGTTGATGCCGGGCCGACCCTCTTCGATGCGTTTTAACAAATCACGCACTTCGCCGGCAAACATCGCCAGCGCGCGTGCGCCGGTGGAAGCGCGATGGCCACCGACGTCGTCGTAGTCCACCAGCTTCGCCACCGGAATGTGTTGCATGGCTTCGAGCACGCCGCCTTCACGCGGCGGATGCAACTGATCCTGGCAGTTCGGGAACATCAGCACGCGCGCCTTGATCGAGCGTGCCGCCGCCGCGAAGTCGCCCTTGAATCCGGGCGTCTGTGCGATGTCGTGGCTTTGTATCGCCCAACTGCGGTAAATCCAGTCGCGCGCCTGCACACCGTTGCTGACTGACTTCACGCCGTCGGCGTGAAACGCATGCACTTGCTCTCGAGTGGCAAAGGCTTCTTCAAAGCCAGCGGCTGACCAACCCACCACGGTCTGAATTTGCAGCCCCACGCCGATACCCGCGCGCGGCGGATCGTCATTCGGGTAGTTGCCGTCGCGCCATTTGGGATCAAGCATCACCGCCTGACGTATGGATTCCCAAATAAAATTGCCCTGCCGGTTGGCGCGCGCCATGGGCGTTTGAGGAATCGCCGCCGCCATGAAATCTGGAAAGCTCACGGCCCACTGCATGGTTTCAATACCGCCCATCGAACTACCCGCCACCGCTACCAACCGCTTGATGCCGAGGCACTCGGTCAGCATGCGATGCTCGGCTTTCACCATGTCACGAATATTGAAGCGCGGAAACGCCATGTTAAGGCCGGAGCGTGTCGGTGAGGTCGTTGCATCGGGATCGGTGGATGCCGCGCCCAGCGTATCCGGCTGAATCACAAAATATTTGTTGGTATCAAACGCGCCGCCCGGCCGCACCCAAGCCGACTGTGACTGGCGATTGCCCTGCAATCCGTGAATCGACAGGATGGCGTTACTTTTGTCGGCGTTGAGCTTGCCGAACGTGATGTAGGTCATACGGAAATCCTTGATGACCTCGCCGCTTTCCAGTTTGAGATCACCGAGCTGGCAGGTTTGCACGGGCGGCGTCTGTGCCTGCGCGGCATGCAACGGAAACACAGTTGCCGCAGCAATGCACATTGTCGCAAATTGAAATTCCACATATTTTGACAACAGGTTCATGGAAAACTCCGCGCGGGTTACGTTAATGATGTTCAATTTAGAGGTGCCCACGTTAGACCAACCACGTCGGTCGCCGTCCGCCACCCGCCGCCACTGCGAGAGCCGCACCGCGCGGCCCTATGCCCGGCCCTTCGCGCTGAAAGTTGGTGCAATACGCGAACGACAAATTGCGGCTGCGGTCGCACCACGCAAACGCACCGCCGGTACCGGTGTGACCAAAGGCTTGCGGACTGGCGCCCATGGGCACGGTATCGGGTTCGTTGTGCATGAAACCATAACCCATGCGTATACGACGCTGGGTCATGATGCAGTCGCCCTCCCACACCCATTGCGCGGCGCGCTCAACGCCGGCCTTGCTGAGCAAGCGCACGCCGTCGATTTCGCCGTCGCCTGCGAGCATGGCATAGATGCGCGCCATCGCGCGTGCGCTGCCGTGACCGCCAAATGAAGCGACCTCTAGTTCACGGATTTCACGGCAGTTTTGAAAATATCCCATCGTGGGTGCGGAACGGAATGCACGGCCCAGCGGGGTATTGTCGTCACCGGCAATTTTAAAGAACCCATTTTTCGGGTTCGGATGCATGTCCGACACGCGCGCAATTTCATCGGGCTTGAGGCCAATGTTGTAATCGGCGCCCAGCTTGCCGGTGACTTCTTCGCGCAGAAATTTGCCCACGGTCTTGCCGGTGACACGACGCACGATTTCACCGAGAATGAAACCAATGTTAATAGAGTTGTAAGCGCCTTTTTCCCCTGGCGTCCATGCGGGCTCCTGCTGTTCAAGGGCGCGAATGTGTGTATTCCAGTCAAACCACGAGCCTGGCGGTGCGTGATCGCAAAAAATCACGCCGCACGTGTGCGACAACACGTGACGTACCAGCACACCCTGCTTGCCCGCTTGCGCAAATTCCGGCCAGTAACGCGCCACTGGCGCATCAAAATCAAGCAGCCCGCGATCGATTAGGATGTGCGTGCATAGCGCACACATGCTTTTCGCCACCGAGTTCATGATCACAATCGTGTCTTTTCCCCACGGCTGCGTGCGCGCTAAATCTTTGTAGCCGCCCCACAGATCAACGACTTTCTGGCCGTCCTGATACACGCTGACGGCCGCGCCGACTTCGCCGCGTTGGATAAAATTGCGCTCGAATTCATCACGCACTTGTGCAAAATGCGGAGCGCAGGTGCCGTTACTCAACATTGAGGAAGTGGTCATAAATGGCTCTGCTTTGCCTTAGAAATTGTACTTTAAGTATTTGATTTATAACAATTATTAATTGTTCGTGTGCCAAATCACAGCCGCGCCGCCGGTTGGAACGTTTGCACTGCAAAAACCTGCCAACCGATCGCACCGCCCGTGAATTCAACCATCGCTAATCCGCTTTGGCACCCGACTCTTTGATCACCTTCGCCCACTTGACGATTTCTTCGCTGACGTATTTGCTGAATTGCTCGGGCGTGTTGTTCACCGGATCAAAACCCGCCGCCGACAGCCGTTCCTTCACGTCCGGCATGGCAACGATGCCAGCGATGCCCTTGTTGAGCCGATCCACAATCGGCTTCGGCACGCCTGCTGGCGCAAAAAATCCGATCCACGTGTAATCCTCATACCCCGGAAATCCCTGCTCCGCCACGGTGCCCACCTCCGGCAGCGACGGCATGCGCTGCTGGCTGGTAATCGCAATGCCCCGGATGCGACCCGACTTGATCAACTGCACCGTGGGTGGCATGGCTGTAATGCCAATGGGCACTTGGGCAGCAATGGTGGCCAGCACCGCCGGCATAGCACTGCTGTACGGCACATGCTCAATATCGAGCTTCGACATGATTTTCAACAAACGCTCGCCGGTAAGATGCGGCGTGCTGCCCGCACCGGCGGAACCGAATTGCAGCTTTTTGGCTTTGCCCAGTGCGATCAGCTCTTTCAGGTCTTTAGCCGGCGTGCCCGGATTGGCAAAAATAATATTGGGACTGGTGCCCGCATTGATAATGGGCATGAAGTCTTTGTACGCGTTGTAACCGGGGTCTTTGTAGAGACTGTACGACGCCACGTACTGGCTGCTGTTACACAGCAACGTGTGCCCGTCATTGTTGGCCGTGACTGCCACACGCGTGGCAAGCGTGCCGCCCGCGCCGCCGCGATTGTCGATCACAATCGATTGCCCTAATTGATCCGACAATTTCTGCATCACCACCCGCGACATGATATCGATAGGCCCGCCCGCCGCACCGGCGGCGAGCACGCGTATGGTTTTGCTGGGCCAAACGTCTGCCGCCAAGGCCGAGGTGTTTAGTGCGACAGCCCAAAAAACACATGCTACGCCGCGAGCTCGCATAACGAGATTCCTCAAGGAAATATTATTAAATAATTTCTTTTAAAATCAGCTACTTATAAACTGATTACGCTCTGCGCCTGGCTGCGACGCTCGTTGTTTCACGCAGACGCTTGGTGAAATGCCACGTTATGAAGGAATCCTCCCCGAGGCTTTGTTGAAGGTTCCACCACCCACGCCGCCGCGTCAAGTGCGCGCGCTTCGCACCGTGGAAGCTGGCACAATCACGCCGGTTATCAACAAAGGACGCAGCAACATGAACAAAAAAATCGCCGTGCTCGGCGCGGGCGCCATCGGCAGCAGCGTCAGTGCTGATCTCACCTTGGCAGGCTACGACATCACCGTCATCGACCAATGGCCTGCCCAGGTGGAAAAACTCAAAGCCGACGGCATCGAAGTCACCATGCCCGACAAAGTCAAAAAAACGCCCATCCGCGCGCTGCACTTATGCGACTTGTCATCGGCCAAACTTACCTTCGACATCGTGTTCATGGCGGTCAAAAGCAATGATCACCGTTGGCTGGCGGAATTCATCAAACCGTATCTCAACCCAAACGGCGTGTTCGTCGCCATCCAAAACGGCATGAACGACGACTCACTAGCCTCCATCCTCGGCAAAGAGCGCGTGGTGGGCTGCGTGGTCGAGCTGTCAGCGGAAATATTCAACCCCGGCTTCGTCAAGCGCAACACCACCAACACCACAACTTGGCTTTCCGTGGGTGAACTCGACGGTTTTTATACCGAGCGTGTAAAAGAGATTCAATCCCTATTGAATCATGTGGGCCGCTGCGAAGTGACCAACACCATTTACAGCGCCAAGTGGACCAAGCTCATCGCCAACAGCATGACCATGGGCCCATTCGGCCTGCTCGGCTTGGGCAATACCGAGGCCGCGCATTTGCCGGGCATGTTTGAACTCTCGGTGCAGCTCGGCAAGGAGTCGGCGGCTGTGGGCGAGGCGCTTGGCTATCGCATGGAACCCATCTTCGGCCTGCGCGCGGACGAATTCGCCGGCACGCGTGACGAAAACATCGTGACGGCCATGAAAACGCTACTGGGCCACGTCAGCCGTGGCCGCACCGCACCGATACACGATCACATGAAAGGCCGCATCAGCGAAATGGCGTTTATCAGCGGGTTGGTCGCGCGCAAAGGTGCGGAACTCGGCATTCATGTGACCGCGAACGCCGCGGTTGCCGAGATTGACCGGCGGATTAACACTGGGGAGATCGCTATGGACCGGTCGAACTTTGAGTTGCTGAAGGGGATGGTGGGGCAGTAGCACTACTTCTGCACCACCTTACTTTCCACCGTCCACCCGCCGCCCAGCTCACGCACCAGTTGCGCCGCCGCCGTCAAACGGCGCCCCAAGATGGACAGCGCCGTACGTTCATTGGTCAACAGCGTGGTTTGCACGGTAACAACGTTGAGGTAACTCACGATGCCGGCCTTGTATTGATTGAGCGTCAGCTCGACGGACTGACGTGCAGCCTTGACGGCATCCGCTTGCACCAGCGCCTCTTGTTCAAGTATGCGTAGCGTAGCGACGTTGTCCTCGACATCCTGAAAGGCATTGAGCACGGTTTGCCGGTAGCTGGCGACACTGGCGTCGTAGGACGCTATCGCCTGATCGGTGAGCGCGCGGCGCTGGCCGCCGTCGAACAGGGATTGTGCGAGTTGCGGCCCGAGTGACCAAACGCGGCTGGGTGCCGTGAGCCAGTTAGCGAAGCTGGCGCTCTGAAGGCCCGCGCTGGCACCGAGGGTTAGCGATGGATAAAACGCCGTTTTCGCCACGCCGATTTGCGCGTTGGCGGCAGCCACACGACGCTCTGCGCTGGCGATGTCGGGACGTCGCTCCAAGAGTTCCGACGGCAGGCCCACCGGTATCGCGGGCACAACGGCTTTGACCGGCGCGGGCGGCAATGAAAATTCGGCGGGCGCAACGCCCAGCAGCACCGCGATAGCGTGTTCCAGTTGCGCGCGCTGCACGCCGGTGTCGATAGATTGCGCCTGCGTGCCTTTTAGTTGCGCTTCGGCCTGCGCCACGTCCACACGCCCGGCAAGGCCCGCCTTGTAGCGGTTTCGCGTGAGCTCGAGCGATTTGGCAAAGGCTGCGTCGGATTCATCAAACAGCTTTTTTTGCGTGTCGAGCACGCGCAATTGCAAATAAGTGGTGGCGATTTCGGATTGCACCAACAGACGCACGGATGCCACATCCGCCGCGCTGGCCTGCGCGGCCGCTTCGTTGGAAGCCACCGTCAAACGCACGCGGCCCCAGAAGTCGGCATCCCAGCCCGCGCTGGCCCCGACGTTATAGGTGGTCGCAGCACCACCGCCCCGGGCGTCACCACGCGTTGCGCTCAAGGTGGACCCCAATGTCGGGAACAACGCGGCGCGCGACTGCGCGGTCAACGCCTGCGCCCGCCGGTAATTGGCCTCCGCCACGCGCAGGCTCTGGTTGGATTGCGCCACCTTCGCGGCGAGCACATTCAACTGCGGATCGCCAAAGATTTCCCACCACGCGCCGCGCGCCACGCCATCACGCGGCTCGGCGATTTTCCAGTCTTTGGATTCTTTGTACGATGGTGGGGTGCTCACTTGCGGGCGCTCGTATTTGGGCGCTTGGCTGCATGAGACCAGTGACAACAAAACGGCGACGCCAAAAAACCTTGCCATAGAGAACACCGAGGGAAGACGAGGTCCGCAATGTCTCCGTGAACGCGTCGTATTCTTGCACGGGATGTTGATTTTCATCATGATTCTTTCGCCACTGCCAAGCTCGCAGGCTTGTGCCGCCCTGTGGCGCACCACAAACGAAAACGATCCAGATAAAGGTACACCACCGGCGTGGTGTACAGCGTTAGCAACTGGCTCATCACCAGCCCGCCGACTACGGCGATACCCAAAGGCTGACGCATCTCGGCACCATCGCCCGCACCGATGGCCAGCGGTACCGCGCCCAGCAGCGCCGCCGTGGTGGTCATCATGATCGGCCTGAAACGCAGCAGGCACGCCTGAAAAATCGCTTCGCGCGGGCCGATGTTTTGATCGCGCTCGGCAGCGATGGCGAAATCGATCATCATGATCGCGTTCTTTTTCACTATGCCAATCAGCAAGATCACGCCGATCATGGCGATGATGTTGAACTCGGTGTTGAATAGCCACAACGCCACCAGCGCACCCACGCCCGCCGACGGTAGCGTCGACAAAATGGTTATCGGGTGAATAGTACTCTCATACAAAATACCCAGCACAATGTATACCGTAATCAGCGCGGCCAGTATCAACCACGGCTGGCTGTCGAGCGAGGCCTGAAAGGTGCGCGCCGTACCCTGAAAGCTGCCGTAAATGGTGCTCGGCACGCCAATGCGCGCCATAGATGCGTTGACCGCATCCACCGCATCGGACAACGACCCGCCTATGGGCAGATTAAACGAAATCGTCGACGCGGCGAACTGCCCCTGATGGTTCACCGCCAGCGCCGTGTTGGTCAACTCGTAGCGCGCCACCGCCGACAGCGGTACCTGCCCGCGCGTAGGCGACAGCAGATACAGTTTGTCGAGCGCCTCTGGGCTTTGCCAATATTGCGGCGCGACCTCAAGCACCACCTTGTATTGATTGACGGTCGAATAGATCGTCGACACCTGCGCCTGCCCGTAGGCGAGGTTGAGCGCGTTGTCGATTGCGCGTGCCGTGATGCCCAAGCGCGAGGCGGTTTCGCGGTCTATCGTTAGCGTGGTCTGCAAGCCACGCACTTGCTGATCGGAATTGACGTCGGCTATTTGCGGCAAATCCTGCAGCTCGCGCTGCAAAATCGGCGTCCAGCGTCGCAGGTCTTCGAGATTATCGGAGCGCAGCGTAAATTGGTACGCGGCATTCGCCTGCCGCCCGCCGATGCGAATGTCCTGCATTGGGCCCAGATATAAATTTGCGCCCGCCACCGCCGCCAGTTTGGGCCGCAGCCGCGCCACCACTTGATCGGCCGAAACGCCGCGCTCTTTCAGCGGCTTGAGCGACACAAACATAAATCCGCCGTTACGTTGCCCGCCACCGGTAAAGCCGGTGACGCTTTCGACCGCCGGATCCTTTTCCACAATCTCCACAAACTGCGCGAGCTTTAGTCGCATGGATTGGAAGGAGCTTGCCTGATCCGCCACGATGCCGCCACCAATGCGCCCCGTATCCTGCTGCGGGAAAAACCCTTTGGGAACAATGGTATACATATAAACATTGAGGCCGATGGTCGCTGCCAGCACCGCCATCACGAGCAGCGGGTGACGCAGTGACCACGCTAGTGAGCGTTCGTAAAGCCGCGCCACGCCCGCGAACGCAGCCCCGGTCCAGCGCGACACGCGGCCCGTTTCGGCGGTGTTGTGCGGCTTCAACAAACGCGCGCACATCATCGGCGTGGCGGTCAGCGAGATCACCATCGACAACAGGATCGCCACCGACAAAGTCACCGCGAATTCACGGAACAAGCGCCCAATAATGCCGCCCATCATCAGAATGGGAATGAACACCGCGATCAACGACAGGCTGATCGAGATCACCGTGAACGCCACTTCCTGCACGCCCAGCAGCGCCGCCTTGAACGGCGCCATGCCTTTTTCGATGTGACGCGAAACGTTTTCCAGCACCACAATCGCGTCGTCCACCACAAAGCCCGTCGCCACCGTCAACGCCATCAGCGACAGGTTGTTCAGACTAAAACCCAATAAATACATGGCGCTGAAGGTGCCGATCAGCGACACCGGCACCGCGATGCCGGGTATCAGCGTCGCGCGCCAGTTGCGCAGGAAAATAAACACCACCGCGATCACCAGCCCCATCGAAATCAGTAGCGAACGCTGAATCTCGAATAGGGAGGCACGTATGGTGGTGGTGCGCTCCATCGCCACGCTCATGTCGATGGCACCCGGCAGCGCCGCCGCCAACTGCGGCATCACATCACGCACGCGGTCGGCAGTTTCGATAATGTTTGCGCCCGGCTGCCGGAACAACTGCACGATAACCGCTGGCTTACCCTTGGAAATGCCGGCGTTACGCAAATCCTGAACAGAATCAACAACTTCCGCGATTTCACCCAGACGCACCGCAGCGCCACTGCGGTACGCCACAATCAGCGGTATATATTCCGCCGCCGTGCGCGCCTGATCGTTGGCGTAAATCTGCCACTGCTTGTCGCCCTCTTCGACCACACCCTTGGGCCGGTTGGCATTGGTCGAGTTGATCGCCGTACGCACCTCTTCAAAGCCGATGGCGTATTTGTGCAGCGCCGCCGGATTGAGCTCGACTCGCACTGCGGGCAACGACGCGCCGCCTACCGTGACTTGCCCCACGCCCTTGACCTGCGACAACTTCTCCGCAATCAGCGTGGAAGCCGCGTCATACATCTGCCCGCGATCAAACGTATCTGATGTCAACGCGAGGATCATAAACGGCGCATCCGCAGGATTCACCTTGCGATAGACCGGATTACGCGGCAGGCTGGTCGGCAGATCTGAACGCGATGCGTTGATCGCCGCCTGCACATCGCGCGCAGCACCATCGATGTTGCGGTTCAATTCAAATTGCAGCGTCACGCGCGTATTGCCCAGCGTGCTGTTCGAGGTGATTTCACTGACCCCGGCGATTTTGCCGAGTGCGCGCTCCAGCGGCGTCGCCACCGTTGCCGCCATGGTTTCAGGGCTGGCACCGGGCAGCGAGGCCGTTACTGAAATAGTCGGAAAATCCACCTGTGGCAGCGGCGACACCGGCAACAGCGTGTACGCCAGCGCGCCCGCCAACGCGAGGCCAATGGTCAGCAGCGTGGTCGCCACCGGGCGGCGCACAAAGGGTTCGGCGAAACTCATGATGGCGTACGCTCAGCCACAGTCGGCTCCGACACCTTACCGCGTGCACGCCGCGACATACGGTCGAACGCCAGATAAATCACCGGCGTGGTAAACAGCGTGAGGATCTGGCTGACGATTAAGCCGCCCACCATAGTAATGCCCAGCGGATGGCGCAGCTCCGAGCCGACGCCGCTGCCAATCATCAACGGCAGTGCGCCCAGCAACGCTGCCATGGTGGTCATCAAAATGGGCCGGAAGCGCAGCAGACACGCCTGAAAAATCGCCTCACGCGGCGCTTTGCCTTCGTTACGCTCGGCGTCGAGCGCGAAGTCGATCATCATGATCGCATTCTTTTTCACAATGCCGATCAACAAGATAATGCCAATGATGCCGATGATGCCCAAATCAGTACGCGCAATCAGCAACGCCAACAGCGCACCCACCCCCGCCGAGGGTAGCGTGGACAAAATCGTCACCGGATGGATATAACTCTCGTACAGCACGCCCAGCACGATATACATGGTGACGATCGCCGCCAGAATCAGCAGCAGCGTGTTGGTGAGCGACGCGCGAAACGCCAGCGCCGCCCCCTGAAAACTGGTGCGTATGCTCAACGGCAGCGCCAGCTCGCGCTCGGCAACCTCAATCGCCTTCACCGCGTCGCCCAGCGCCACGCCGGCTGCGAGATTGAATGAAATGGTGGCAGAGGGAAATTGCCCAATGTGGTTGATCGCCAAAGTCGCGGGCTTTTCCACCAGCCGGGTAACTTCGCTCAAGCGCACTTGCGTGCCGGTAGAAGTCGGCACATAAATTTCGCGCAGCGCTGTCGGCCCGACGCGATATTCCGGCTTCACTTCCAGCACCACGCGGTACTGGCTGGTCTGGGTAAATATGGTGGAAATCAGCCGCTGGCCAAAGGCGTTATAGAGCGCCGTGTTAATGGACGCCGGCGTGACCCCCAGCCGGCCGGCAGTATCACGGTCGATTTCCAGATACGCCTGCAAGCCGTCATTTTGCAAATCGCTGGCGACATCAGTCAATTGCGGCAACCGCGACAGGCGCTCAACGACGCGCGGTGTCCACAGCGTCAGGTCGTCCAGCTTGGCGGTGTCGAGCGTGAACTGATACTGCGTGCGGCTCACCCGGTCTTCGATGGTGAGGTCTTGCACCGGCTGCATATAAAGTGCAATGCCCTCCAAACGTGCGGCGCGCTCCTGTAGATTGCGCAATACGGTCGTTGCCTTGGGCCGCTGGGCGTGTGGTTTCAGGTTAATTAACATGCGCCCGCTGTTTAACGTGGTGTTCTGCCCATCCACGCCTATGAACGACGAAATACTTTCCACCGCCGGATCGGCCAGCAGCGTTTTTGCCAGCAACTCCTGTCGCTCGGCCATCGCTGCGAACGACACCGATTGCGGCGCTTGCGATATACCCTGAATCACGCCGGTATCTTGCTGCGGAAAAAACCCTTTAGGAACAAATACATACAGTACCACGGCCAATCCCAGCGTACCGATGGCGACGAGCAGCGTCAGCCCCTGACGATCCAGCACCCATGTCAACATTTGGCCGTAGCGCGCGATAACAGCGTCGAACCACGCGCCGGTCACGCGATAAAAACGACTTTGCTCGGCCTCGGGCGTATGGCGCAACAAACGCGCGCACATCATCGGCGTGAGCGTCAGCGACACCACGGCAGAAATCAAAATCGACACCGCCAGCGTGATCGCAAATTCACGGAACAGGCGTCCTACCACGTCGCCCATGAACAGCAGCGGAATCAGCACGGCGATCAGCGAGATGGTCAGCGAAATAATCGTGAAGCCAATTTGCTTCGACCCTTTGAGCGCCGCCGCCATGGGCGTTTCGCCTTCTTCAATGTAACGCGAAATATTTTCAATCATCACAATCGCGTCGTCGACCACAAAGCCGGTGGCGATGGTGAGCGCCATCAAAGTCAGGTTGTTGATGGAGAACCCCGCCAGATACATCACGCCAAACGTGCCCACTAGCGACAGTGGCACCGCCACGCTGGGAATAATCGTCGCCGCCATATTGCGCAGGAACAGAAAAATCACCATCACCACCAGCGCCACCGCCAGCAACAGATCAAACTGCACGTCCTTCACCGACGCGCGTATGGTCACCGTGCGGTCGGTCAACACCTGCACATCCACCGCCGCCGGCAACGCACCCTGCAACTGCGGCAACAACGCTTTGATGCGATCGACCACTTCAATCACGTTGGCGCCGGGTTGGCGCTGAATGTTCATGATGATCGCCGGCGAATCGTTCATCCAAGCGGCAAGCCGCGTGTTCTCGGCATCTTCGATCACGTCGGCGACATCCGACAAATACAGCGGCGCGCCATTGCGATAGGCCACCACCACCTTTTTATATTCCGCTGCCGACTGCAATTGATCGTTCGCGTCGATGGTGTAGGCACGCTCTGGACCGTCGAAACTGCCCTTGGCCTGATTGACGTTGGCGGCGGCAATGGCGGTGCGCACATCCTCCATGCTGAGATTGTTTGACGCCAGCGCACGCGGATTGGCCTGCACGCGCACCGCCGGACGCTGCCCGCCCGACAGCGTGACGAGGCCGACCCCGGTCATTTGCGAAATCTTTTGTGCCACCCGCGTGTCGGCGAGATTCTGCACTTGCGTCATGGGCAGCGTTTTGGAGGTAATCCCTAACGTCAGAATCGGCGCGTCGGCGGGATTCACCTTGCTGTAAATCGGCGGCGCGGGCAAATCGGTAGGCAGCAAACTCGCCCCCGCGTTAATTGCCGCCTGCACGCTTTGCTCGGCCACATCCAAATCCAGATCGAGCGTGAACTGCAGCGTCACCACCGACGCACCGCCGGAGCTGGTGGACGACATTTGCTTCAACCCCGGCATCTGGCCAAACTGCCGCTCCAGCGGCGCGGTAATCGACGAGGCTGTCACCTCAGGGCTTGCGCCCGGATAAAACGTCACCACCTGTATCGTCGGGTAATCCACTTGCGGCAAAGCCGACAGCGCCAGCAAGCGATAGGCAATCATGCCCGACAACAGGATCGCCACCATCAACAGCGAGGTCGCCACAGGCCGTTCAATGAACAGGCGGGAAGGATTCATTTGCGCTGACTAGCCGGTGCGCATCATCACACACGCGCGCCGCAGCGAGTGCGCCACGCTACTCATTCGCCTGTTCCTTCTTGCCCCAACCGCCCTTGCCACCCTTTTTACGCGGCTCGCCATCACTCTGGCCTTGACCTTGAGGCCTGTCCCCTTTGGCCGCAGGTTTGGCGGTGTCGCTGGGCATACCTTCGACTGCGGCCTTCTCCGGCGCGCCGTCATCCGTGTCCGCTTTTTCGCGTTTGGGACGGTCACCGCGCGGCCGGTCTTTCTTCGGTGCGTCGCCGTTGTCTATCTCACCTTTGGCACCGCGCTTTGCGGCTTCACCCTTTCCGGCTTCACCCTTTGTAGCATCGCCCTTCGCCGCACTACCTTTAACGGCGTCTCCCTTACTGTCATCAGCTTTCGCGCCACCCTTGCTGTCATCGGCCTTGTCCGGAGCCTCCGCATCGCCGCCGCCTTTCCTGCCGCCCTTGCCCTTGCCTTTACCTTCGCCCTTGCCCGTGCGCTCGCGATTAGCCAACTCGACCTTAATACCGTCGCGCAGGCGATCCATACCATCCGTCACCACACGCTCGCCCGCTTTCACGCCGGATTCAATGACAATGCGGTTACCTTCCGTCGCACCGGTCTTCACCGGCCTCATCGACACCGTCAGTTCCTCGTTCACCACATACACAAAAATACCCTGCGCCCCCCGTTGTATGGCGGCGCTGGGCACGGTAATCGCATCCTCGCGCGTATCGACCAGCATGCGCACATTCACAAACTGGTTCGGGAACAAAAGACCGTCTTCGTTGCGCACCTGCGCCTTCAAGCGCACGGTGCCGGTGGTGGTATCAATTTGATTGTCCACGGTCAACAGCACGCCGCGATCCAACCGCGTTTTTTGCTCGCGGTCGTAAATCTCCACGGTAATGCGCTCGCCCGTGCGTCGCCGCGCCAGCACCTTTTGTAAATCATCCTGCGGTATGGTGAACAGCACAGTGATCGGTTTCAACTGCGTAATGACGACGAGACCGTTGGCGTCGCCGGGGCGCACGATATTGCCCTGATCCACCAACCGCAAGCCCAGTTCGCCGGGTATCGGCGCCACAATCTTGGCGTAGCTTAATTGCAAGCGTGCAGTGTCCACCTGCCCTTGATCGATTTTGACCGTGCCTTCAAGTTGGCGCACCAACGCCTCTTGGCTCGATACCTGCTGTTCCGCAATGGAGTCCTGCTTGAGCAGCGTGCGATAGCGTTCGAGATCGACGCGCGCATTGGCGAGCAGCGCCTGATCGCGCTGCATTTGGCCCTGCGCCTGCAACAACTGCGCCTGAAACGCGCGTGGATCCACTTCGGCGAGCAGATCGCCTTTCTTGACCGATTGCCCCTCTTTGAACAACACGCGCAACAGCTCGCCTTCGACACGACTGCGTACCGTGACGGTGCGCAGCGGCGTCACGGTGCCTAATCCATTGAGATAAATATTGACGTTGCCGGCGCGCGCCATCCCCGTCGCCACCGGTGCCGGTGGGCCACCGCGGCCGCCCTTGCCACCGCCTTTACCGCTTTTTTCGCCTTTCCCGCCTTTGCCGCCTTTGCCGTCCTTACCCGCATCTTCGCCTTTTCCGGCTTCCGCAGTACCCGATTTGGCATCCCCCTTGGCAACCGCCGCCGTCGACTCATTCGACGCCTGCCACTGCTGATAACCCCAATAGCCGCCGCCACCCAAGGCTGCCACGCCCACAAGCCCGCCTATCCACTGCGTTAATTTAGACATCGAATTCCGGCTAATTGGTTATTTCGGTTTCGGCCTGACTGGGCCGCAGTCTGCTACCGCCTGCGCGCGCCACCGATTACCACTCACGCACTGACAACGACGCTGTTTGGATAGCATAAGGGGACTTTTATTAATGGGCTTGCAGCAGCGGGGCTGCCAAATTCATACTGCGTTCGTCATGTTACGCCGGTTTTCGGCAAGATTTTGCTTGAAACTCGCCCTGTTACGAGTGTATCCCGCTTTTTATGCCACAGCGGACGCACCTCTCCCGTGTGGATTGCTTGCCGCCAGCGCAGCTTGCGCTTCACGCTTGAGCAATTGTCCTAACCGTTTCAGGTTGTAGACCAAGTTCATCGCGATGCGCGGATCTACGGCTTGCACGAACGCCGGTAGGGATGGGGTTTTGCTATCGCGGTGCGCTGCGACTCACATTGATGATTTTTGTAAATCTATTTTAAAATCAATTAGTTGCAGTTAATTTCGCTTTGGGTAAACGCGCCCTACCCGTCAAAACGCGCCACGGCAGCAGGGCTTGCTGCGCCTCAATTAATCCAAGTATTGGTCTGCACACTGATTTCCCAAGTGGTATCAGCGATCAGCGTGACGACCTGCCCCTGACTACTGTCACCACCCAGCCAGATGGTGTTCGCACCCGTGCTGGCGTTACGCCACAGGATGTCGTCTTTCGCGTCGCCGTTGTAGTCGCCCGTGCCGACGATGTTCCAGGTGAGGTCGGCTATTTGCGTCACCGCCTGATTCTGGCTGCTGTCGCCGCCCTTCCAGATGGTGTTAGCTCCGCTGCTACCGTTGCGCCACAGGATGTCGCTCTTGCCGTCGCCGTCAAAGTCACCGACGCCGGCTATTTTCCAGTTGAGGTCGGCTATTTGCGTGACGCCTTGATTCTGGCTGCTATCGCCACCTTTCCATATAGTATTGGCTCCCGTGCTGGCATTGCGCCACAGGATGTCGCTCTTGCCGTCGCCGTTAAAGTCGCCTACACCCGCTATTTTCCAGGTGAGGTCGGCTATTTGTGTCACCGCCTGATTCTGGCTGCTGTCGCCATTTAACCAGATGGTGTTGGCACCGCTGACGGCGTTGCGGAAGAGGATGTCGCTCTTGCCGTCGCCGTTGAAGTCGCCCACACCGGCGATTTTCCAAGTGAGGTCGGCGATTTGCGTTACCGCTTGGCCTTGGCTGCTGTCGCCACTCTTCCAAATCGTATTGGCCCCCGTGCTGCCGTTACGCCACAGGATGTCGCTCTTGCCGTCGCCGTTAAAGTCGCCTATGCCAGCATATTTCCAGTTGGTGTCGGCTATTTGGGTGACGCCTTGGTTTTGGCTGCTATCGCCATTGAGCCAGATGGTGTTGGCCCCGCTGCTGGCGTTACGCCACAGGACGTCGCTCTTGCCGTCGCCGTTAAAGTCGGCGGCTGCCTTGCGCGCGCTGTCGGCAGCAGCGTTAGTCTGGGCAATGATTTTCCAGTTGGTGTCGGCTATTTGGGTGACGGCTTGGTTTTGGCTGCTATCGCCATTGAGCCAGATGGTGTTGGCCCCGGTGCTGCCGTTGCGCCACAGGATGTCGGACTTGCCGTCGGCGTTGTAGTCGCCGCTACCGACGACTGTCCAGTTCTGGTCGGATATCTGCGTGACGGCCTGGTTTTGGCTGCTGTCGCCATTTAACCAGATGGTGTTGGCACCGGTGCTGCCATTACGCCACAGGATGTCGTCCTTGCCGTCGACGTTGAAGTCGCCTGTGCCGACCACTTTCCAGTTCTGGTCAGTTATTTGGGTGACAGCCTGATTCTGGCTGCTGTCGCCATTGAGCCAGATGGTGTTGGCACCGCTGCTGCCGTTGCGCCACAGGATGTCGGCCTTGCCGTCGCCGTTGAAGTCGCCTGTGCCGGCCACTTTCCAGGTGAGGTCGGCTATTTGTGTCACCGCCTGATTCTGGCTGCTGTCGCCACTCAACCAGATGGTGTTGGCACCGCTGACGGCGTTGCGGAAGAGGATGTCGCTCTTGCTGTCGCCGTTGAAGTCGCCCACACCGGCGATTTTCCAGGTGAGGTCGGCTATTTGCGTTACCGCTTGGCCTTGGCTGCTGTCGCCACCCAGCCAGATGGTGTTGGCACCGGTGCTTACATTACGCCACAGGATGTCGCTTTTGCCGTCGCTATTAAAGTCGTTGGCTGGGCTTTTGAGGCTGACGGTTAGGTCGTCAAACTGGAGCTTTTCTATGTTGGTTAGGGTGTCGGTGCCGTCGGGGCCAACCACAGTCGTCGTGGCACCATTCTTGGTGATGGTGTAGGCGGCTTTGTTGCCCGAGAACAGGGCCGTGTCGGTGCCGGTGCCGCCGTTTAGGATGTCGTTGCCCGCGCGACCGATCAGGATGTTGTTGCCATTGTCGCCATTGATCGTGTCGTTATAGCTGCTGCCTTCGGCGTTCTCGATGGAAATCAGGGTGTCCGTTCCACCCAACGCCAACAGGCCGGTAAGCCCGTTCCAGCCATCCACTGCGGAACCATTGCCGTTGCCCAGGTTGATGGTGACGCCAGACGGGTCGCTGCTATAGGTTACCCAGTCGCTGCCCGCACCGCCGTCGATGGAGTCACTGCCGCCCGCACCGCGAAACCATTGGTCGCCCAAGCCACCCGTAAGGGTATCGTTGGAGTTTGAGCCGCGCAGCCCTTCGATGTTAATCAGGGTGTCGGTGCCACCCAGCTTGTCGTTCACCGTGCCGGAGCCGTTTTGGATAAAGGCGTTGATACCACCCAGTGCAATGGGTATGTTGCCGTAACTCGCGAAGTCTTGTGTGCCCGCGCCGCCGTCGATAGTGTCATTGCCCGCATCGCCGGTAAAAAATTCACGCACATTTAAATTGTCACTGCCGCGAATGTAGTCGGCAAAGTCCGAGCCGCGCACGCTTTCAATGCTGATCAACGTGTCGGTCGCATCCACCACCACCTGGTCGTTGAAGGTTATATTAAAGGTCTTGGCTGCAGAATTGGCATCGACCGTAATACTGTTGTTGGTGGTTTGGCCAAAAATGACAAAGCCATTGACGGTAATGGCATTGGCGCTAAGGTTGACGATAGCGCCGCTCGTCAATTGTTGATAGCGAGCTTCGTCGCTTCCCGCACCGCCATCAATGATGTCATTGCCCAAACCAGCGTCGAATATATCGTTGTTCACGCCGCCGGTTAATGTGTCGTTACCTGACCCGGTTCGGACTTGATCAATATCAATCAAGGTATCCGTGCCACCCCGGCCATCCAGCACTACGCCGGTGGCCAGATTGGCATTGACGCCTTGCGTGCTACCGTTATTCGCGTAGTCCGCGCGGTCACTGCTTGCATCGGGGCCATCGGAAAACGCATTGGCACCGTCAAGGGTGTCGTTACCCGCATTGCCGCGGAAAGTCTCGAAAAACCCGCCCTGGCCAGAGCGGCTCAAGCTGCCTCCGGTGAGCACGTCATTACCCGCGCCGCCGCTTACGAAGTTCACATTGACTAACGTATCCGTGCTACCGACACCGCCGCCTATGCCGTCAAGCGCAACGCCTGTGCGCAAATTGACGTTGACAGCTTCGGTATTGAGGTTGGTCGCGTAATCCACGCGCGCCGCATTGCCGTTGCCCCCGACCCCGGTAATGGTGTCGGCCCCGCCCAATGGCCGGAACGACTCTGAGATGTTGTTGCCAGTACTATCGAAGTTGTTGTTACTGGTGTCACCGCCGACAAAGACGTCATTGCCGGTGGTGCCGGTCGCGAAGTCAAAGCTATTGACGGTGGACGTTTCACCCACCGCCGCGCTATTGGTGTTGATATCAACGATATGCGTGGCGAAATTCACGGATATACCCGTCGCACCACCATAAACTACGCCGGTGCCGGTAAATGACAGCGAGTCAAAGCCTGCGCCGCCATCCAGCGTGTCACCACTGGCGGTAGCGCCACTGGTGACAAAAAACAAATCATTGCCAGCGAAACCGAGCAGTTTGTTATCTACGCCATTTGCGCCGGTGAGGGTGTCGGCGAAGAACGAACCCTCTGCACCTTCAATGCCAACCAGCGTGTCAGTGCCGTCAGCGCCGGTGGCCGTGCCGGTGGTCAGGTTAATGGTTACGCTGCCACTCGCCTGCGCGTAGCTCGCGGTATCAAAACCCGCGCCGCCACTAATACTGTCATTGCCGAGGTTGCCAGCAAAGCGTTCATCCGCACTGCTGCCGGTTAGCGTATCGTTGAAATTCGATCCTATAAGGCCTTCGATACTGATCAGTGTATCGGTGCCCTGGCTGAGAGTATTTTGCCCTACACCTTGTATCGCCAAGCTGACGCTCACCCCAGCGGTAGCGTCAAAATAGACGACCGTATCGAGGCCCCCACCGCCATCCATAGTGTCGTTGCCGAATCCACCGCTCAGGAAGTTATTGCCGCTGTCGCCCGTCAGTGTGTCGTCGAAATTGGAGCCGCGGATACTTTCAAAATTGGTCAATGTGTCGATGCCGGCACCAACGGTATTTTGCGCTGCGCCTTGCAAGGCCAAACTTACGGTGACCGCGCTGGTGGCGTTGATATATTCAGCAATGTCCCCCGCAGTGTTCCCGCGCGCAACAGCCAAGCTCTGACCACCGCCATCAAGCGTGTCGTTGCCTGCGCCGCCTTGTAAAAAGTTTTGCTCTTCGTCGCCGGTAATGGTGTCGTTGAAAGCGCTGCCAACGACAATTTCAATTTCCGACAATGTGTCATTACCGTCCGCGCCGCTGGCCGCACCTGTCGTCAGGTTGACAGTCACCGCACCCGTGGCACTGGAGTAACTTGCCACGTCAGTACCTGTCCCGCCAATCAGCGTGTCATTACCCAAGCCACCGTCCAACGTATCGTCGCCGCCATTGCCCCTAATAACGTTGTTGGTGGAACTACCGACCAGCAAATCACTGAAATGCGAGCTTTCGATTTCCTCGATGTTTGCCAGTATGTCAGCGCCTGCCGCGCCAGTTACCGCGCCTGTGGCCAAATTGACTTGCACCGCGCCGCTGGCTGAACTGTATGACACCCCGTCAAATCCTGCACCACCGTCGATGCTGTCATTACCCAAGCCGCCATCAAAAAAATCATTGCCGTTGCTGCCGACAAAGGTGTCGTTGGCGCTGGTACCGATTACACCTTCGATGTTGATCAAGGTGTCGGTGCCATCGCCAATAGCGGTGCCATTAAACAAATTGACTGTGACGGGTCCTGCTGCGTTGAAGAAATCGGCTACATCCTCCGTTCCGGCGCCGCCATCCAATAGGTCGTTGCCCGCGCCACCCACCAGCCTGTCGTTACCGTTGCCACCCATCAGCGAGTCGTTACCGATGTCACCAAACAGCGTGTCGCTACCATCCCCGCCACTTAAGGTGTCGTTGCCATTCAACCCTTGCAGGAAATTGTTCTGGCTGTTGCCGGTAATGGTGTCGTCGAAGTTTGAACCCACCACGTTTTCAATACTGACGAGTACGTCGTTGCCCTGATCGCCCGACGCGGTCCCGGTAAGGAGGTTGACCGTGACCCCCGCGGCGCCGAAAGAGGTATTGTACTGAGCGTTATCAACGCCAAGGCCGCCATCGAGCGAGTCGTTGCCCGGGCCTCCTGTCAAGATGTCATTTCCGGCGCCACCATTAAACGTGTCGTCCCCACCGGTACCATCTCCAAAGACGTTGGCATTACCGTCGCCGATAAACAGATCATTGGCAAATACGCCGGGCGTGTGGCCGACTGACACGCCTTCGATATTGCGTAGCGTGATGCTGCTGTTACCCCCGGTAATAAGGCCTGTGAGCAGATTCGCCACGATGGGCGTCGATACGCCTGATGTGGGGAAGTTGACAAAATCAAATCCGGCACCGCCATCAACGGTGTCATTTCCCCATTCTCCGGAGTTGCCCGCAAACATCCTAAATAAATCGTCGCCATTGCCACCAGAGAGGCTGTCCGCGCCGCCAAGACCGATAATGAGATCGTTACCGGCACCGCCCGTCAGGGTGTTGGCATTGTCATCGGCACCGGTCGCGATAAGGTTGTCGCCTACCAACAGCGAAGTGCCACCGAGCCCCGTAATATTAATATGATCGGTGCTGCCGACAGTCGTGATAGAGCGGAAAGGAAGATTCACCGTGACTTGCTTCGTGCCATCGGAAAAGGTGGTCGAAGTCGCTGTGAAGCTTAAAATCGTGAGAAACGTTGCCGATGAAATGGTGTCAAAGTTCAGTACGTCAACATTCGGATCAAATACCGATATCGTTGAAAGATTCGCCTGTGCCGACCAGTTAAACGTTGCCATTTTTGCTACTCCTCGCTAAATACGTTCTGCTTTAAAGATTTCGTGTGGACTGCAAATGCCATCTTACCCCCCCCCCCGGCCCAAGCAACCAAGCGTCACGCACTATGCGGAATCTGGTTGAGGCGCTACAGCACGCACACAGCAAGACTACACTGAAAACCGTAACCCGCTAAGCGCAGTGTCGAAGCATGGGTTTGGCACCCCGCGCATGTCAATGTAAATAATTCACACTTGGCCGCAAAAACCCCTCGCATGCGGTCGCTTGATACTATTCGAATTTCTCTATAAATCTATTTAAAATCAAATACTTATGCGTAAACCCCCGCCAGCGCGCTGCGTGCTCGCCGGTATCAATGCCATTCAATGCCCAGCTTGATGGGTTGGGAAATACAGCCTTAATTCTCGCCCAACGCCGTAGCAAAGCGCCGAAATAAAGGCCGCAGCAGATAGGCCATCATGGAGCGCTCACCGGTCTTGACCATCACGGTAGTCTGCATGCCGGGCTGGATTTTGAATTCGCCTAGCCGCTTGAGTTCGCCGCCGGTGACGGACACGCGGATGGTGTAGTACTGGCCGCCCGTTCGCTGGTCGGTCAAGGCATCTGCCGACACTGTGGCGACTTTGCCGCCGATCACCGGTTGTTTGACCTGATTGAGATACGCGTCAAAGTGAATGTCGGCGGGCAAGCCGACTTTCACACGGTCGATATACTGCGGCGGTACTTGGCCTTCGACGATCATGGCGTCGCCTTCGGGGACGATTTCCATGATTTTGTCGCCGGGTTTGACCACGCCACCCAGGGTGTGAAACGCCAAATCAACCACCGCGCCGCTGACCGGGGCTTTGAGTACCAGCCGCTCGAAGACGTCTCGCGTTGCGACCAGCCGTTCGCGTGCGACGGAGGCTTCTTTTTGCGTGTCGGCGAGTTGGGTTTCTACCTCGCGCCGGTATTCGATTTCGCGCTGTGCGCCGCGCATGCGGAACTCTGCCAGCCGCGCATTCACCTCGGCTATTTTGGCCAGATCTTCGCTTTGCCGGGTTTGCACTTCGGCTAATTGTCGTTCTATTTCAATGAGTTGCACGCGAGATACAAAATTTTGTGCGAACAGTTTGTTGTATGCCGCGAGCTGTTCTTCGAAGAGTTTGATTTGCTGTTTGCGCCCGCTCACCAGTGCGTCAAGGCTGCTGACTTGAATTTCCAGGCCGCGCACCGATTCGCGAATGATGGCTAGCTCACCTTGCAGTGCGCCACGGCGCGCTCGCAACAAATCTTGCTGCGCGCGCAGTAAGTCTGTGACGTTGGTGTCACCGGATTTGGCCGTCAACTCTGACGGAAACTGAATGGCAGCGCTAGTAGTGCGTTCCGCTTCAAGCCGCGCGACCGTGGCGAGCGCGATGCGCCACTGGCCTTCTGCGGCATTCAGGCTGGCTTTGGCTTGCGCATCGTTGAGGATTAACAAGGTGTCGCCCACGCGCACCTGCTGGCCTTCGCGCACCAGCAATTTTTCGACGATACCGCCGTTCAGGTGGTCAATGCGTTTGCGTTTAGATTCGACCGAAATGACGCCGGGTGCGGGGATGCCCTCATCCAGCGGTGCCCAAATGGCCCATGCCAAAAATCCGCCAAAGCCCAGCAGCAATATCCCCATTCCCAGCTTGAGCACCTTGCCGTAGTTGGCGTCGGGCAAAGGGTTTGTCGCGTCAACAATAGCTTCTGCTTCGACGATTTGCGAGGCCGCTTGCGCGCCAGGTTCGATTTTCATGCGCCCACCCCTTGCGGCGGTGACGGGGGTGATGATGGCGGTCGCGCGGGCGGCGGCCCTTTGGGCATCAACGCCTTGGCCACGTCGTCGCGTGGGCCATACGCCTGTATGGCGCCATTCACCAACACCATGACCAGATCCGCTGCGGCCAGCACGTTGGTGCGGTGCGTGGTGACGATTACCGTGCGCTTGGCCTGTTTGAGTTCTTGCAGCGCTTTCAAAAACGCGGCGTCGCCTGCGTCGTCGAGATTGGCGTTGGGCTCATCCAGCACAATCAATGCGGGGTCGCCATACAGGGCGCGCGCCAAGGCCACGCGCTGGCGCTGCCCGCCCGACAGCACCGAGCCGCTGTCGCCCAGGGGTGTGTCGTAGCCTTGTGGCAACTGCAAGATCAACTCATGTACGCCGGCCATTCGCGCCGCGCGCACCACGGCATCCGAATCGACGTTGCCAAAGCGCGCAATGTTCTCGGCGGCGGTGCCTTCCAGCAATTCAACGCCTTGCGGCAGATAGCCCACCCAAGGGCCGAGTTGCGCTTTGTCCCACGCGTATACATCAGCACCGTCGAGCCGCACCGCGCCGGCCAGCGGCCGCCAGATGCCCATCAGCGCGCGTGCCAGCGTGGATTTGCCGGAGCCGCTGGGACCCACCACCGCCACCATCGCACCTGCCGGCACACGGAAATTCAGGCTCTTCAAGATCGGCTCGCGCTTGCCGGGCGCAGCCACGATAAGCCCTTCCGCGCTGATCGCGCCTTGCGGGCGGGGGAGCGACAGCGAGTCGCCCCGCGCTGGATGTGCGCGCAGCAGTTCGTCCAGCCGCGCATACGCACCGCGCGCCGCGACGAAGCCACGCCAAGACGCAATGCCCAATTCCACGGGCGCCAGCATGCGGCCCAGCAAGATCGACGCGGCGATCATGCCGCCGGAGGTGAGCTGGTTTTCGATGACCAGCAACGCGCCCACACCCAAAATGCCCGATTGCAGCGACAAGCGGAAAAACCGTGTCACCGCGCCGATAGATGCCGCACGGTCGCTAGCCCGCCCCTGCAGCGCCAGAAACCGGGTTTGGCGACTGAACCAGCGCTCACGCAGGCGACCCAGCATGCCCATCGCCTCGATCACCTCGGCGTTGCGCAGGTTGTTGTTGGCGTAATTATTGGCGGATGCTGCATGCTTGGCAGCTTCTGCCAGTACTGGTGCCGTAGCGCGCTCAGTGATGTAGGCCATCACCGTCAAAATCAGCGCACCTACCAGGCCGAATAGCCCCAGCCACGGGCTTAAGATAAAAATTACCACCAGATAGATCGGCGTCCACGGCGCATCAAAAAACGCGAACAACCCTTGGCTGGTGAGAAACTGCCGCACATTGGTGAGATCGCCCATAGCCTGCGCGGGGCTGCCGCCGCGCCCCTGCAAATGGTGTTCAAACGAGGCATCGAATGTGCGCGGGCTTAGCTGGATATCCAGTGCCGCACTGGCGCGTACCAGCACGCGCGAGCGCACAAACTCCAGCAGTGCTTCGAGCACGTAAAGGCCAGCCATAATGACGGTCAGCAAAATCAGCGTGGTTTCGTTGCGGCTGGTCAGAACGCGATCGTACACCTGCAACATATAGAGCGACGGAACTAGCAGTAAAACGTTGATTACAAAGCTAAATGCACCAATCGACAGGAACACGGCGCGAAAGCGGCGTACTACGTCTGCGAGTTCGGCGTTGCGTGAAATAAGGTGAGGAGCAGGCGTTGCGGACATCGATGGCAGGCGGGGCAAGCTTTCCGGGTTTCGACGACGTGCCGGTATGAAAGCCGGCCACGGGCTACAGGCGATCTCAATAAAATCAACCACTTATGCAAGATGCGAGCGGCTAGGTTACCGGCAAGTGCGGCAATACGCAACGCAACGCACTGCAGGGCGCGCGCGTCGGCGCGCTCAACCCGCTCAACCCGCTCAACCCGCCTTCGCATCCAGCGCCGCCCAGCGCTCAAACTTTTTTTCTAGCAGCTTGCCGATTTCATCCGCGCGCTGACGGTCGGCTTTGATCGCGTCGGTGCCGGCCTTGTGGTAATCGGCGCTGCTCATGCGCTGAGTGATGGCTGCCTGCTCTTGTTCCAGCTTCTCAATATCCAGCGGCAGGGCGTCCAGCTCGCGTTGTTCCTTAAAGCTCAATTTGGCTTTGGGTTTTTCGCGCGTGGCGGATAGCGATTGTGTCATGGCGGGTGACACCGGCGCTCCCGGTTTGGGCCGCTGCGCCAGCCAATCGCTGTAACCGCCGGCGTATTCCTTCCAGTGACCGTCGTCCTCAACCGCCAGCGTTTGCGTGACGACGTTATCGAGAAATGCGCGGTCATGGCTCACCAGCAGTAGGGTGCCGTTGTAGCCTTGCAGGGTGTCTTCGAGCAACTCCAGCGATTCGATGTCGAGGTCGTTGGTGGGTTCGTCGAGCACCAGCAGGTTGGCGGGTTGCGCGAACAGGCGCGCCAGTAGCAGGCGGTTGCGTTCGCCGCCGGAGAGCATTTTCACCGGGGCCTGCGCGCGCTGAGGGGGGAACAGAAAATCGTTGAGGTAACTCATCACATGTTTTCGCCCTTGGCTGGTTTCCACCCACTCCGAACCGGGACTGATGGTTTCCACCAGCGTTCGTTCGGGGTCGAGTTGCGCGCGCATTTGGTCGAAGTAGGCGATTTGCAGGTTGGTGCCGAGACGCACGTCGCCGGTGTCCGGCGCGAGTGAGCCGAGTATCAACTTGATTAACGTCGATTTGCCCGCGCCATTCGCGCCGATCAAGCCGAAGCGGTCGCCGCGCATAATGCGCAGCGAGAGATTGTTGACCACGGTTTGTGCGCCGAAGCTTTTGCTCACAGCGTCAAGCTCGCACACCAGTTTGCCGGAGCGCTCGCCAGCGTCCAGCGACAGTTGCACTTTGCCCAAGCGTTCGCGGCGCTCGGCGCGCTCGTTGCGTAGCGCTTCGAGACGGCGCACGCGGCCCTCGTTGCGGGTGCGGCGCGCCTGAATGCCCTTGCGTATCCACACTTCTTCCTGTGCCCAGAATTTGTCGAACTTGCGGTTCATGACCGCTTCCGAGGCGAGTTGATCCGTTTTGCGTGCCTCGTACGCAGCGTAATTGCCGGGGTACGAGCGCAGCAGGCCGCGATCGAGCTCGATAATGCGTGTGGCCACACGGTCCAGAAACGCGCGGTCATGGGTGATGATGATGGCTGATTTCACGGCACCCGAAGTCAATAGGTCTTCGAGCAGCGTGATGCCGCTGATGTCGAGGTGATTGGTCGGTTCATCCAGCAACAACAGATCAGGCTTTTGCGCCAGCGCCAGCGCTAACATCGCGCGCTTGCGTTCGCCGCCGGAGGCCGTGGCGGTGGGGCGGTTTTCATCTAGGCCAAAACGATGCAGGTATTCGGTGAGACGCGCCTCGGCGGCCCAGCGCTCGCGCTCGTCGTGACGGTCTTCAAAGCCAGCGGCCAAGGCCAGGCTTTCACGCAAGGTGGCGGCTTCCGGCGGCGCTGATTCCTGCTCGACCATCGCCAGCCGCACACCGTCGTCGCGGGCGCACAAGCCGTCGTCCAGCTTGATCAGACCGCTGATGACTTTCAGTAGCGACGATTTACCGGTGCCGTTGCGACCGATGAGTCCGATGCGCTCGTTCGGCTGCACGGTAAGGTTGGCGCTATCCAGCAGCGGGGTCAGGCCATAGGCCAGTTCGGCATCGGCCAAGGTGATGAGAGGCATGGGAAAACTCGGGGTGTTGGTGCGTTGGTGCGTTGGTGCGTGGCACCAGCGGCATCGGGTGCGGCTGGCGCAACGGCGAGAGGGTGCGATTATAACGTATAACTTATTGTTTTTATTACGTAATATTACTGCGGCGTCCAGCGTAGATCGAGCGTCAGTGGAAACGCCGGATTGAGCGGCTCTGGTGCCACGCGCAGCGGTCCCGGCGTGTGGCCGTGGTTCACAAAGCGCGCCATGCGCCGCGCCTCGGCCTCTAAAGCGTTGACCGGGAAGGTGTCGTAATTACGTCCCCCCGGATGCGACACGTGGTAGGTGCAGCCGCCCAAGGAACGCTCGCTCCAAGTGTCCACCACATCAAACACCAACGGCGCTTGCACGGCGATGGTGGGGTGCAGTGCGGAAGGCGGACTCCACGCGCGGTAGCGCACGCCGGCGACAAACTCACCCGGCACCCCCGTGGGATGCAAGGGCAGTGCGCGGCCATTGCAGGCGATCAGGTGACGCGATTGCGTCAGACCATTGACCTTGATTTGCAGGCGCTCCACCGAGGAATCCACGTAACGTGCGGTCGCGCCGGCCTGCACTTCTTCGCCCAATACGTGCCAAGGCTCTATCGCTTGGCGCAATTCGAGGTGGACATTGTCGTAGGTGGCTGTGCCGTAGCGCGGGAAACGGAACTCGATGAAAGGCGCGAACCAATTGAAATCAAAGGCGTAGCCCGAGCGCTGCGCATCACGCACGACATCGTGCATGTCTGCGGCGACAAAATGCGGCAGCATAAAACGGTCGTGCAACTGCGTGCCCCAGCGCGTCAGGCGGCCTTCGTAGGGCGTTTTCCAGAAGCGCGCAACGAGTGTGCGCAGCAGCAGCAATTGCGTGAGGCTCATCTGATGATGCGGCGGCATTTCAAAGGCGCGAAACTCCAGCAGGCCCAAGCGCCCGGTCGCGCTATCGGGCGAATAGAGCTTGTCAATACAGAATTCGGCACGGTGCGTGTTGCCGGTGAGATCCACCAGCAGGTTGCGCAGCAGCCGATCTACCAGCCACGGTGTGAGCGATTCTTTGCCCGCCTTTTGCTTGAGCGCCATTTGCTGAAACGCGATTTCCAGCTCGTAGAGATTGTCGTCGCGCGCTTCATCGACACGCGGGGCCTGACTGGTAGGGCCGATGAAGGGGCCGGAAAACAGGAACGACAAAGCCGGGTGGTTTTGCCAATACGTAATCAGGCTGCGCAGCAAATCGGGGCGGCGCAGCAGCGGGCTGTCGGCGGCTGTGGCACCGCCCAGCGTGACATGATTGCCGCCGCCGGTGCCGGTGTGACGGCCATCGAGCATGAATTTCTCGGCACCCAAGCGGGTGAGGCGCGCTGCTTCGTACAGCGCCTCGGTGTTGTCGCGCAGTGTGTTCCAAGTGGCGGCGGGGTGGATGTTGACTTCAATCACGCCGGGGTCGGGCGTCACGTTAAGCACGCACAGCCGTGGGTCGGTGACCGGGCCATACCCTTCGATGCGCACACAGAGTGCCTGTGCTTCTGCCACGCGTTCGATGACTGCGATCAAATTCAAATAGTCTTCGGCACGCTTAAACGGCGGCAAGAAAATATGCAGCCTGTGCTCGCGCACCTCGATGCACAGCGCGGTGCGCACCACTTCGCGTGGCGCGGGCTTTTTAACCTTGGTGCGTGCGCGCCCTTTCTGCCCGGCGAGCGCGTGCGCATCGTGTAACGCGTCGCGCGCCTCGAAGGGGTCGCGATCGAATTCGGGTTCGATATCTTCTGGCAGACGTTCGGGCAGCGCGGCGAGCGGTAAGCGGTTGCCCAGCGCTGAATCGCCGAACAGCAGGTAGAGACGCTCGCGCTTTAACGGCCAAGGCGAGCTTTGCCACGCGGTGGTGGCTCCGGTGGCTCCGGTGGCTCCGGCGGCACCAGCAGACGCGGTTTCATCCTGTGCTTTCAACGGCAATATAAAGCCTGCGGGGTTTTCCGCGCCGCGTTCCAGCGCGCGGCGTAGTCGTGTGCGCTCGTCGGCATCTTTGAAAGGCACGGTCATCGGATCGACGTTAACGGGCAGCTTGCCTTCGCTGGCGAGCAACAACAGCGGGTCTTCATAGGCGGGAATAACGAGCTCCCGCGCTAAGCTGAGCGCGTCGGCCATTGCCTGAGCGAGGCTCTGTGCGTCCGCAAGCGTAGCGGTGGCAGGTGCCGCGTCCGAGGCAATCAGCGCGGGGTTCTTCCACACGGGCTTGCCGTCGCGTCGCCAGTGGATGCCAATGGCCCAACGCGGCAACGGCTCACCGGGATACCACTTGCCTTGACCATAAAAAATTAACGCGCCGGTCGAAAAGCGGTCTTTGAGCCGCCACGCCAATTGCTCGGCGAGGGTCCATTTTTTGGCTGACAGTGCGGTGTAATTCCATTCCAGACCCTCCATATCATCAATCGATACGAAGGTCGGTTCACCGCCTTGCGTCAGCCGCACATCGCCGGTCTGGAGTTCGGCATCGACCTGTTGACCGAGCGTGTCGATAGCGCGCCATTGCGCAGCCGTGTAGGGTTTGGTGACGCGCGGGTCTTCGTGTATACGCGTTACTGACATATTGAATTCGAACTGCGTCTCGCACGGATCGACCGCACCAATGATCGCCGCAGCACTCGCAGGCGAGGGCGTGCAGGCCAGCGGAATGTGGCCTTCACCCGAGAGCAAGCCCGAGGTGGCATCGAGCCCTATCCAGCCGGCACCGGGGATATACGCTTCAGCCCACGCATGCAGATCGGTGAAGTCGCGTTCCGGGCCGCTTGCGCCATCGAGTGATTTGATGTCTGCCGTCAGTTGAATCAGATAGCCCGACACAAAGCGCGCGGCTACGCCGCAGTGGCGCAGCAGTTGTACCAGCAGCCAGCCGCTGTCGCGGCACGAACCGCTGCCCAGGGTAAGTGTTTGCTCGCCTGATTGTACGCCGGGCTCCATTCGAACTAAGTACTTGATTTTATTAGCTAATTGTTGATTTATCGCCACCAAGAAATCAATCGTGTTGCCGCCGTCACGCCAATGCTGCGCGCGAAAATCGGCGAGCCATTGCATGAGTAACGGGCCGCGTTCGCTAATGGCCAGATAGGGCGTGAGGTCGCGCGCCAGATCAGCCTGGTAGTTGAATGGAAAGTGATCGGCGTGGCTTTCCATGAAAAAATCGAAGGGGTTAATCACCGTCATGTCGGCGATCAGATCAACCGTAATGTCCAGTTCGCGCGCTTTTTCCGGAAACACCAGGCGCGCGATGTAGTTACCGAAAACATCCTGCTGCCAATTGACGAAGTGCTGCTCGGGTTTGACGTTTAGCGAGTACGACAAAATCGGTGTGCGGCAATGCGGTGCCGGACGCAGGCGTATTTCATGGGCAGACAGCGTCACCGGCCTCTCGTAGGTGTAACGCGTCTGGTGGTGTAGTGCGACTTGAATGCTCACGGTAGCCTTGTGTAATTCGGGTAGATCATGCGTTAGTTAACATCGGGCGCGCCGTCGTCGTTCCAGTCCGGGTTGGGCAGTTGCGCGAATACCCGGCGCAGCCCTTCGCCCCACTCGGTGTGTATCATTTTGAAGTACGAATCGGATTCATCGATGCGGCGTTGCACGCGCAGCGTGAGGCTATTGTTATCGTAAATCGCTAGATCGATGGGCATGCCCACTGAGATGTTGCTGCGCATGGTGGAGTCAAACGAAACCAGCACGCACTTAGCGGCTTCCAGCAATTGCGTGTCGCGTTTGATTACGCGGTCGATGACCGGCTTGCCGTATTTGCTTTCGCCGATCTGAAAATAAGGCGTTTCCGGCGTGGCTTCGATGAAATTGCCTTCAGAATAAATATTGAACAGGCGCTGCGGCTCACCGCGAATCTGGCCGCCGACTATGAGCGACGCGCCAGCATCGATATTGTTCTGCTGTAAATACGCGCCGTCACGCTTGCGCACCTCGCGCAGCGCGGCGCCCACGAGATTGGCAATTTCAAACATCGATGAGGCGTTGGCCACGGTTTTGTTGGCATCACTCGCATGCGAATGGTGTTCAAGCAGGTTCACCGTGCTTTGGGTGATCGACAAATTGCCGGAACTCATAATGACAATGACGCGGTCTTTGTCGCGCGCAATCACATGCATTTTTTTGAATACGGCGATTTGGTCGACCCCCGCGTTGGTGCGCGAATCTGAGGCGAAAACCATGCCAGCGTCCAGCATGACGGCTACACAATAGGTCACGCGACCGCCTGTGTTTGCGTCTGTAGGGATTGCGGCGAGTAATCCGGCACCAAAAAGTCGCGGTTAATTTCGTCGGTCAGCAGCGAGAGCTTGTCCAAAAACGCCATTAAATATTCATGCAGGCCGCCCTTGATGATGGGTTCGGTGCGACCGTAGTGCAGTTGTGCGTGTAGTTCACCGGCCAATCGCTCCGCTTCCATGGACGCATCGTCACACAGCGATTTCAGAATGTCGTAGATATCGTTCATGCACACATGCAGTGAGCGCGGCACATCGTCACGCAACATCAGTAGCTCTGCGACTTTTACCGGCGTGATCAAATCGCGGTACACCTTGCGGTACGAGTCAAACGCCGACAGCGAGCGCAGCAACGCGCCCCATTGATAGTAGTCGACGGCACCGCCCACATCGGCGGCACTGGGCAGCAGCGTGTGATATTTGACATCGAGCAAGCGCGCGGTATTGTCCGCACGCTCTATAAAGGTGCCCAAGCGCATGAAGCTGTAACCTTCGTCGCGCAGCATGGTGCCGAATGCGAGACCGCGAAATCGATGCGAGCGCAGCTTTACCCAGTCAAAAAAAGCACTGATACCGTTGGCGTTGAGCCGGTCAAAATCGTGGTCGCGCATCTCCAGCCAAGTGGCATTGATATCTTCGTACATTTCAGTGGTGATCGCGCCGCGCACGGTGCGCGCATTTTCACGCGCCGACTGAATGCAGGCATAAAGGCTTGATGGATTTGAGGCATCCAGCACCATAAATCGCAGCACGTTGTCGGACGAAATCGCGCCGGGATAGCGCTCGTAATAGGCGCTCGCAAGACCGTGGATGACCAGCGGCAATGCCCACGGTTCCGCCCACGTTTGATCCGATTCCTGAATGCGATACGGCAGCAGCGACATGCGGTAGGTAACGTCGAGCAGGCGCGCGGTGTTTTCCGCGCGTTCGACATGGCGTGACATCCAGTAAAGATTGTTGGCGGCGCGTGATAGCACGGTTACTGTCCCTCCCCATCGAGTACCCAGGTGTCTTTGGTGCCGCCGCCCTGTGATGAATTCACCACCAAAGAGCCTTCGCGCAAGGCCACGCGGGTGAGACCGCCGGGCACCAGCGAAACCGACTTTCCTGAAAGCACGTAAGGGCGCAGGTCGACATGGCGGGGTGCAATGCCCGAGTCACAATACGTGGGGCAGGTCGAAAGCGCCAGCGTGGGCTGCGCGATATAGTTGGCCGGGTGCTGCAAAATGCGTTCGCGAAACTCAGCAATTTCCTGCGACGTAGACGCAGGGCCGACCAACATGCCGTAGCCGCCTGAGCCTTGCACCTCCTTAACCACTAATTCCGGCAGGTGCGCGAGCGCGTAATTCAGATCATCGGCACGATCCAGCCGCCATGTGGGTACATTGGCAATAATGGGTTCTTCTCCGAGATAGAAGCGGATCATTTCCGGTACATAAACATAGGTTGACTTGTCGTCAGCGACGCCGGTGCCGATGGCATTGGCGAGTGTGACGGTACCTGCCTTGTAAGCCGCAAACAGGCCGGGCACGCCCAGCGCCGAATCTGCGCGAAACGCGAGCGGATCCAGAAAATCGTCGTCAATGCGACGATAGATCACATCGACGCGTTTGGGCCCGCGCGTGGTGCGCATGTAGACGCAATGGTCGACAACCATCAGATCCTGACCTTCGACCAGTTCCACGCCCATTTGCTGCGCCAGAAACGCATGCTCAAAGTAGGCACTGTTGTACGAACCCGGCGTGAGCACTACCACGGTGGGGCTGGCGACGCCCGCTGGCGAAACCGCGCGCAGATTGTCGAGCAACACGTCGGTGTAGTGCTCCACCGGGGCTACCGGCATGCGCGAGAATAATTCCGGAAACAAGCGCATCATCATCTTGCGGTTTTCCAGCATATACGACACGCCAGACGGCGTGCGCAGATTGTCTTCAAGTACGTAAAAGTCGTCGTCGGTTTTAACGACGTCGATACCCGCCACATGAATGTAAACATCGCCGGGCACATTAAAACCATGCATTTCAGGACGGTAGAGTTTGTTGCCCAATACCTGTTGAGCGGGAATCACACCAGCTTTGAGGATCTCTTGCCCATGGTAAATATCTTTCAGAAACGCATTCAACGCGCGCACGCGCTGGCAAGCGCCGTCGGAAATGGTTTTCCAAGCAGCGGCCGGGACGATGCGCGGAATGATATCGAAGGGTATGGATCGCTCTACGCCGCCTTCGTCGCCGTACACAGCGAAGGTAATGCCCATGCGCGTAAACAGCGCATCGGCTTCGCGCTGCTTTTGTTTCACGAATTCAAGCGGTTTGGTCGTCAGCCACTGCGCGTAGGGCTCGTAGTGCGGGCGCAGCGTGCCATCCGCCTGATGCATTTCGTTGTAGACACGCGGCTTGTTCATTGCGTTGATCCGACTGGGTGCTAAGTAATCTGTTGGGTCTGGTGTCAGCAATCTGTGTGCCATCGCTCAATGTAAAAATAGGAGGTGGTCTGTAAGTATTTGTTTTATTTGAGAATCTTGCGCTATTGTTGAAGGGCATTGGGTAAAACGGGTTGCCATGCACGGGTTGCCATGCATCGTTGCAATGCACCACTTTGGACGATACACCTCAGTATGGTGCGCGACCAGTAGTATTTAGACGGGTCATTGGACGCGATTTCGGGCGACGCTGGCATGGATCGGGTTTGAATACTGGCCACAGTGGCGGCGGGCCATCAGCGAGGTCGCTGACCCGGTGCGGTACAATACGGGTTTCATTGAGTGAGTTGTTTTCATGACCTATTGCGTGGCTGCCGCGACCGAAGGCGGCATCGTTTTTGCCTCTGATTCACGCACCAATGCGGGCGTGGATCAGTTGGGTATTTTCAGCAAAATGACGGTGATCAACGTGCCGGGTGACCGCGTGATTGTCCTGCTTTCTGCGGGGAACCTTGCCTCTACGCAGAGCGTGATTAGTCTGCTGAAACTGCGCATGAAGAGCGACGACGGTATGATTAACCCTGCGGGTTTACTGGGGCTGAGCAGCCTTTACGATGTGGCGGCACTGGTGGGCGATACCATGCGGGAAGTGGTCACCCGTGATGGCACGGTGCTGACGCAGCAGAACATTGATCCCGGATGCACGTTTATTCTCGGTGGGCAAATTCGGGGTAAGGCACAACGTTTGTTTCTGATTTACCCACAGGGCAATTTTATCGAGTCCAGCCGCGACACCAATTATTTTCAGATTGGTGAGACCAAATACGGCAAGCCGATTATTGATCGCGTGGTGAAATTCGACACGTCGCTCAAGGATGTGGCGAAGTGTTTGTTGGTTTCGTTTAGTTCCACCATGCGCAGCAACTTGTCGGTTGGTCCGCCCATCGATTTGCTGGCCTACGAAAAAGACTCGGCGCAAGTCAGCCTACGGCATCGCTTTGCCGAAGGCGATAACTACATTGCAGAGATCGGGCGCTATTGGACTACGGGGCTTAGACGTATTTTTGCCGAAGCGCCCGACGTACCTTGGGACTGAAGCGTTTTAATATGTCTTCATCAAGCGTGCCGATTGATTTTTCCTTTGTAGCACTACCTATGCACTACCTATTGTTCAAGGTTGACCATGCCTGATTCCACCACGCTTACACCTAAATCGACGGTTGCGAGCACGCGCCGTTCGTTCGCCGATGTCGATTACCCGGAAGCCCTGCGCCGCGCGCGCGAGATGATTCCTTTTCTGAAGGAACGCGCGGCGGCGCAGGAACAAACCACGCACATGACCCACGACGTGCTGCAAGCGTTTCACGAGAACGGCTTGTTGCGCTACATGCAGCCCAAGCGCTGGGGCGGCATGGAGTTGCCCTATGTGTCGATGGTGGAGCTGACCTATTTGCTGGGACAAGGCGATGCCTCGTCGGCCTGGACGTTTACCAATCTCGCGGGGCATCACCGCCTGCTGTCGCTGTGGGGCGAGCAGGCGCAGGAGGAAATCTGGGGTGAGAATCCCGACATGGGCATCGCGTCTGGCATTGCGTATTTTCAGGGGCGCGGCAAACGCGTGGATGGCGGGTTGGAGCTTTCCGGCAAGTGGGGGTTTTCGTCTGGTGTGGATGTCAGCCAATGGAACATGCTGGCGTGTGTCGTGTACGACGGCGACAAGCCGGTTGATTGGGTGATGAGCATGGTGCCGCGCGCCGATTATGAAATCATCGACGATTGGCAAACGCTGGGCATGCGTGGTACCGGCAGCCGGTCGGTACAATGCAAAAATGTGTTTGTGCCGGCGCATCGCGTGTGTTCGATGCAGGTGGCGAAACCGGGGCATACCTTTCCCGGCTGGGCGGTGAATACCAGCCCGATTTATAAAATCCCGCTCGGCGGATTTGGCGGCTATGGCATTGGCGGCACCATGATCGGCAACGCCCAAGGCGCGTTGGATGGGATGATCGAGCACGTCAAATCGCGCAGCACCGCATACACCGGTGCGAACATGCGCGATTTTCAGGCGGTGCAAAATCGCGTAGCGATGGCCGCCGGCAAAATCGACGCGGCGTACCAATGGCTGCGCGGTGATTGCATTGAAGCGCAAGCGCTGGCCGAAGCGGGTGGCACGTTTGATACGCTGACCAAGCTGCGCTTTCGCCGCAACAGCGCCATGGCGGCAAAAATGGCGACCGAGGCGGTGGACATCCTGCACGAAATGGCGGGCGCCAACGGCATCTACGACAGCGCGCCGATACAACGGCGTTTTCGCGATGCGCATGCAGCGGCGGGGCACATTCACTTCAGCATGGATGTGCAATTGCCCACGTGGGGGCTGGTAGCGATGGGCGGCGAGTTCAAAAGTCCTACGTTCTAACTAGTGCCTGACCGAAAACCCTATCAAGAGCCGATTTCCCCTCGCAGCGGGGGCATGTTCGAAGGCGAAAGCGACCACGAAGATAGACAAGAAGTG
>JAYTWR010000027.1:0-2032 GCA_043743335.1 Burkholderiales bacterium | reverse complement strand
CCGCGTTCCGGAGCCGGCACGGAGCAGTCCGGCGTCTATCCCGCGATTGAAGCGGCGATTGAAGCCAATGCCGCGCTGATGCGCGCCACGCCACCCTAGCGGCGCAGGGAGAATAGGCCAAGAGCGCATCCACCAACGGTTTGGGGCCACCTTGCCATTCGCGCCGACACGCTCGCGCAACGCGGTGAAGATCAAAAACGCCAACGGCATCAGCACCAGGCTGTAGGACAGCCAGGCGCCGTACTGCCCTTCCGGCCCATAGGGTTCGGTGGCGACATGCCACCACTCGTTGTCGAGGCCGGGAATCACATTGGCTTCGGTGAATTCATGGAAGGCATAAATGAAAAGCTGGATCGAGAACAGCACCATGAACACCGCCGTCACCTGAAAGAAGTGCGTGAGGTTGACGCGCTTGCCAATGCGCGCCCAGGCCAGCGCCAGCAGCGCGGCCAGCACGATGCCGAGCATGCCGCCGGCGAAAATCGACAGGTCGGTCTGGTTGAAGATGTTCTGGCGCTGGTTGTAGATTGTTGTAGGCGCTCAAGGTCGGGGGTTGTTGACTGCCACAGCGCTGCCCGGATAGCTGTTTTGGTAGAACTTGTCGTAGCGCATGGTGCGCAAGGTGTTCTTCAAGTGCCAGCCATTGTTGAACTCGTGATCGAGGACTGCCGAGAAAGCGTCAACCCTGATCGCGGAATAGCTCTGCCCGGCATTGCCGAAAAAAGTGCTGGAGGCGGTGTCGTAGGGCAAGCCAAACCTCGAGGGTATGCCACGGTCGGCCGTGCGGCGATCGTAGGTCTTCTCGTAACTCACCGGGAGGGTGGTGTTGGAGATGCACGGGCTGGCGAGTGGCTGGCTGGTGCGAAGCGGTGCGCCGGATGGTCGTTCCGGCATTGATCGTTTAAAACAGGGAAAACCCGGAGATCGTTGGTGGATGCACCTTCACGGCCATCGATACGCCAGGAACCGCATCCACCAAGGGTTTCCGGACATTGCCATACTGTTATTTTTGCAGGTTCCTGCCACGACACACCCTCCGACCGACAATCACATCATCAACCCGAGCCACACGACGGCGAGCAGCGGCGCGCCCATCAGCACCGCAGCAAACGCGATGCGCCCGCGCCGCATTTGCGTCCACAAAATCGTGTCGCTCAAGGACAACAGCATCAGGCTGGCCGCGATGGTGTCCATCAGCAACGCCCAGAACGCGTCCACCCCGGTGGACATGTGCAGGCGCGTCATCGTGCCGATCACGGTGGCGTCGTACTTCTCCACCTTGGCGAAATGGTTGCCGGCCAGATATTCGACGCGCGCATTGCGTTGCGGATGAGCGAAGTTCAATTCCCAGCGCTCCGGCTGTTCGACCTCCACGCCGTTCCATGTCGCCTTGCGCGCTTTTTCGACTTTCACACGCGCTTCGCGGCCGGCATAGTTGAACTCCGTCGAGATCAGCGCGGCCAGTTCGGCCGGCGCGGCGGGCCGCTGCGCGAGCTTGAACTGAACCATGCTTTGCTCACCCTTGCTGACCGGCAGCTTGAGCACCGAGCGATGCGTCAGGACGATGCCGGTGGCGCCGAACAGAAACCCGAGCACCGCGCCCCACAGACCGATCCAGCCGTGCGCGGTGCGCAGCAGCGTCATGAAGCGCATGCGGCGGCCTTGTCCACGCGGCACGGCAGCGCCGGGGGATGGCGCTGCCGCGCCCGATGCGGGAAGAATCGCCGACATCTTATCGGCCCGCTGCCACCGGTGCGGCCTTGGCGGGTTGCGCCGTGGCACCGCCGTTATATTGATCACCCCACGATGCGCCGCCGCCGGTGCCTTTGAACGACAAGCCATCACGCTTGAAAACGGTCAGCGTGGCGCGATGCCGGTAGGCGTCGAATTTTCTACCGTCGAACTCGCCTGGCACTTCTTCTTTCTGAATCACTTCGAGCACGTACTGGCCGCGCCACGGCAATGGCAGTTTGACTGTTCCATCTGCGCCGGTGTTGTGATCCTGCATCCAGTCGTTCGGCGCGTACAGGTT